>NZ_JAXBQL020000012.1:0-88122 GCF_047520565.2 Stenotrophomonas sp. FR012 | reverse complement strand
CCCCCCCCCCCCCCCCCCACTACCGTGGGTGCAGGGCTGCAAGCCCTGCAACACAAAAAACCCCGCTTGCGCGGGGTTCTCTGTGGGTTGCGTGCAGCGCGAACGCTTACGGGCGACGGGCCAGGGCCTCAACGTCCTTCGCCTTCGGCAGCAGGTCCTGCTTGCTGACGCGCAGGAAACCGATCGTCAGCATCGGCACTGCCACCAAGATCGAGGACAGCACCACGATCACCGCACCGATCATATGCGTCTCGGCCAGGCCCTCCATCGAGCTGCCGCCGTACAGGTACAGGGCAAGCGCGGACAGGAAGAACATCACCGCAGTGATCACCGTACGCGACAGCGTCTGGTTGATCGAACGGTTCAGCACTTCCATCGAATCCACGCGCAGGCTGCGGAAGTTCTCACGGACGCGGTCGAAGACCACGATGATGTCGTTGATCGCAAAGCCCATCACCGACAGCAGGCCGGCCAGCACGGTCAGGTCGAACTCACGGCCCAGCAGGGACACGTAAGCGACCGTCACGATCAGGTCGAACATCGCCACGATGCTGGCGGTGACCGCGAACTTCCACTCGAAGCGCACTGCGATGTAGATCAGGAAGCCGGCCAGCATGAAGATGGTGGCATACAGGCCATTCATCGCCAGGTCCTTGCCGATCTGCGGGCCCACGAACTCGTTGCGGAGCACGGTGGCCTGGTTGTCGGCAGTGGACAACGCCTTCACCACGGCAGCGGCCGTGGCCTTGTCCTCGTGGGCGGCGTCGCCGGTACCCGGAGCATGCTCGCCGTGCGGGGCCAGGCGGATCAGCAGGTCGGTGTTGCCACCCACGCTCTGCACCTGGGCGCCTTCGAAGCCACTCTGCTCGAGCTTGGTGCGGACCTGCTCAACATCCACCGCCTTGTCGAAGCGGGCTTCGATCAGGGTGCCGCCGGTGAAGTCCAGCGCGTAGTTGAAGCCCTTGATGCCGATGATGGCGACCGAGGCCAGGAACACCACGATGGTGACTGCCATGGCGACATGGCGCCAGCGCATGAAGTCGATCTTGGTGTCGTTCGGGAGGATGTGCAGCGGAAACAGTTTCATTGTGCGTGTCGTCCCGTCAGATGGCCACGTTCTGGAGCTTCTTGCGACGGCCGTAGATCAGCGTCGCCAGCGCACGCGACACGGTGATCGCGGTGAACATGGAGGCGAAAATACCGATGATCATGGTCAGCGCGAAGCCCTTCAGCGGACCGGTACCGAATGCAAACAGCGCCACGCCGACGATCAGGCCGGTCAGGTTGGCGTCGAGGATGGTGCCCGAGGCACGCTCGTAACCGGTCACGATCGCCGTCTTGCCCGGCACACCGGCTCGCAGCTCTTCACGGATACGCTCGTTGATCAGCACGTTGGCGTCCACCGACAGGCCGACCGACAACGCCAGGCCGGCAAAGCCCGGCAGGGTCATGGTGGCACCGAACAGCGACATCACCGCCACTACGATCAGCAGGTTGAACAGCATCGCTGCCGAGGTGATCACACCGAACATGCGGTAGTACACGCTGAAGAACACCAGGGTGAACAGGAACGCGAACACCACCGCGCGCATGCCGTTCTTGACGTTCTCGGCGCCGAGGCTCGGGCCGACCACGCGCTCCTCGACGAAGTCCATCGGCGCAGCCAGCGAACCCGACTTCAGCAGCTTGGCCAGGTCTTCGGCTTCCTTCTTCTGCAGGCCGGTGGTCTGGAAGTTCTTGCCGAACACGCCGTTGATGTTGGCCACCGAGATCACTTCCTCGTTGACCTTGAAGCCACGCACTTCCTGGCCGTCGACGACGGTCACGGTCGGCACGCGCTCGGTGTAGACCACCGCCATCGGCTTGTTCACGTTGGCGCTGGTGAAGTCGAACATGCGCTGGCCACCGACGTTGTTCAGCGTCACGCTGACCGCCGGGGAGCCACTGTTCGAATCGGTCACCGCCTGCGCGCCGACCATCTGGTCACCGGTGACGATCACGCGCTTGTTCAGCAGGATCGGGCCGCGGCCGTCACGCTGCTGGTAGACCTTCGCTTCCGGCGGGATGCGGCCGGAATTGATGGCGTCCTGCGCATTGCCCTCGACCACCGCGCGGTACTCCAGGGTGGCGGTGGCGCCGATCATGCGCTTGGCTTCGGCGGTGTCCTGCACGCCCGGCAGCTGCACGACCACACGGTCGGCACCCTGGCGCTGGATGATCGGCTCGGCCACGCCGAGCTGGTTCACGCGGTTGCGCAGGGTGTTGATGTTCTGCTCGATGGCGCCGTTGGCGATCTGCGTGATCTCGGTCTCCGGCACGGTGACCGTGATGCGGTTGCCGCTGACGTCATAGCCGAGCGTCGGCTGTGCCTTGACCAGGGCGGCACGGGCGCGCTGCGCGGCGTCGTCACCGGCGGACGGGCTCAGGTTGGCCACGATGCTGTTGTCGGCGCGGCGTTCCACCGACTGGTAGGCGATGCGCGCGTCACGCAGGGTGCTGCGCACGTCTTCGGTATAGGCATCCAGGCGCTTGTCGAGGGCAGCCTTCTGGTCGACCTGCAGCACGAAATGCACGCCGCCCTGCAGGTCCAGGCCCAGCACCATCGGGCGACCGCCGAGGTTGGCCAGCCAGTCCGGCACGGTCGAAGCCAGGTTCAGCGCCACGGTGTACTTCTCGCCGACGGTGTCACGCAGGGCGTCGCTGGCAGCGGACTGCGACTTCAGGTCCGACAGGCGGACGATCAGGCTTTCCCCTTCCTTTTCGGCACCGATGGTGGCGATGCCGGCCTTTTTCAGGTCGGCCAGCACACGGTCGCGCAGCGCATCGTCGATCTGCCCGCCACGGTTGGCGGTGATCTGGATGGCCGGGTCCTTCTGGTAGATGTTGGGCAGCGCATACAGCGCGCTGAGCGCCAGTACGATCAGGATGACGACGTACTTCCAGCGTGGAAATTCGAGCATTGCTTGGGTCCCGCGCGGCGCCATCCCCGGCGCCGCGGTTGTGCTTCGGAAAGGGAGTGGCTTACTTGGCCGAATCCAGGGTGCCGGTCGGCAGCACGCTGCCGACAGCACCCTTCTGCACGCGGATGCGCACGTTGTCGGCCACTTCGACGGTGATGAAGTGGTCGCCGATATCGGTGACCTTGCCGGCGATGCCGCCGTTGGTCAGCACTTCATCGCCGCGCTTGATCTTCTCCAGCATGGCCTTGTGCTCCTTCTGCCGCTTCATCTGCGGGCGGATCATCAGGAAGTACATGATGGCGATCAGGATGATCGGGAACAGCAGCGTGGTCAGGCCCATGCCCTGCGGTTGGCCGCCGGCGGCCTGGGCGTGGGCGGCGGGAATCAGGAAAGCAAGCAGGTTCATCGTTGGTCCTTTGGTTGGGCGGCGCTCCCGTCCCTTAGGGGCGGGGGTGTCGACCGCGGATCTGGGTCAGCCTTGAAGTATGCCACGGCCCCGGGCGTTCGTCCTTGGGCCGTTCGGCAGGGGGCGTCGGGGTTACAGCGGCGGGGCCACCGCTCCGCGTGCCGCGTAGAAGGACTCGCGGAAGGCCAGGAAGGTTCCCGCCTCGATCGCGGCACGGATGTCGGCCATGAGCTTTTCGTAATAGAACAGGTTGTGCAGGGTGCCCAGCATCGGCGCCAGCATCTCGTTGCAGCGGTCCAGGTGGCGCAGGTAGGACCGGGTGTAACCGCCGGTGCAGGCCACGCAGCCGCAGCCCGGCTCGATCGGGTCCATGTCCCGCGCGTACTGGGAATTGCGGATGCGAACGGTGCCGAACGAGGTGAAATAGTGGCCGTTGCGCGCATTACGGGTCGGCATCACGCAGTCGAACATGTCCACGCCGCGTGCCACGCCCTCGACCAGGTCCTCCGGCCGGCCCACGCCCATCAGGTAACGCGGGCGGTCGCCCGGCAGCTCCGGATCCAGGTGGTCGAGCATGGCGTTGCGCTCGTGCTCCGGCTCGCCCACGGCCAGGCCGCCGATGGCGTAGCCGTCGAAGCCGATCGCCTGCAGGGCGTCGGCCGAGCGGCTGCGCAGGTCGGTGTGCACGCCCCCCTGGACGATGCCGAACAAGGCCGCGTCGTTGCCCAGCTCGTCATGCGCGTTGCGGCTGCGCTGGGCCCAGCGCAGGCTCAGCTCCATGGAACGGCGGGCAACGTCTTCGGTGGCCGGGTACGGGGTGCACTCGTCGAAGATCATCACGATGTCCGAATCGAGCACCTTCTGGATCTTCATGCTCTCCTCGGGACCGAGGAACACCCGGGCGCCGTCGGTGGGCGAGGCAAAGGTCACGCCCTGCTCGGTGATCTTGCGTCGATGGGCCAGCGAGAACACCTGGAAACCACCGGAGTCGGTCAGGATCGGGCCATCCCAGCGGCAGAAGCCGTGCAGCCCGCCGTGGTCGGCGATGATGTCCAGGCCGGGGCGCAGGTACAGGTGGAAGGTGTTGCCGAGGATGATCTCGGCGCCCAGCGCCCGCACCTGGTCCGGCAGGATGCCCTTGACCGAGCCATAGGTCCCCACCGGCATGAAGGCCGGCGTTTCCACCGTGCCACGCGGGAAGGTCAGGCGGCCACGGCGGGCACGGCCATCGCGGGTCTGGAGCTGGAACTGCAGTCGGGACATGGAGCGGTCATTCGGGCAAATAGTTGCTCATTGTCTCCCAAAACCGGCTCGACCGCCCATTCAGGCCTGAACGGCACGGCAGTAGAGCCACGCCATGCGTGGCTTTCCTGGTCTCCAGGCACCTGCAAGTGCGCACCAACGGTGCGCACCCACCACAAGCAAGCAGAGGTCAGCCCCTACTCCGCCTGCGGGAACAGCAGCATTGCGTCGCCGTAGCTGAAGAAGCGGTAGCGCTGCTCGATCGCGTGCCGGTAGGCCTCGAACACGCGGTCCTTGCCTGCAAACGCCGAGATCATCATCAGCAGCGTGCTTTCCGGCAGGTGGAAATTGGTCACCATCGCGTCGACGCTGCGGATGCGGTAGCCCGGGGTGATGAAGATCTGGGTCTCGCCGGCGAACGGCAGCAGCTCGCCATCGCGCATCGCGCTTTCCAGCGCGCGCACCACGGTGGTGCCGACGCCGATCACCCGGCCGCCGCCGGCGCGCGTGCGCCGCACCTGCTGCACCAGTTCGGCGCCGACGTTCAGCCACTCGCGGTGCATAACGTGGTCCTTCAGGTCATCGGCGCGCACCGGCTGGAAGGTGCCCGCACCCACATGCAGGGTGACGTGGCCGAACTCCACGCCCTTGTCCTTCAGCGCCGCCAGCAGCGGCTCGTCGAAATGCAGGCCGGCGGTCGGTGCCGCCACCGCGCCTACCTCGCGCGCGAACACGGTCTGGTACCGCTCGCGGTCGTCCACGCCCGGCTCGCGCTGGATGTAGGGCGGCAACGGCAGGCGGCCGGCATGCAGCAGCCACTGCTCCAGCGACTCCGGCACATGGAACTGCAGCACGTAGAACTCGCCATCGCGGCCCAGCACCTCGGCTTCGCCACCGGCATCCAGCGCGATGCGACTGCCGGCCTTCGGCGACTTGCTGGCGCCGACCTGCGCACGCGCCTGCTGACCGCCGAGCAGGCGCTCGATCAGGATCTCCACGCGGCCGCCGCTGGCCTTCTGCCCGAACAGGCGCGCCGGAATCACCCGGGTGTCGTTGAACACCAGCAGGTCGCCCGGCTGCAGCAGCGACGGCAGGTCACGCACCTGCAGGTCGGTGAAGGCGGCAGGTGCCGGCGGTACCAGCAGCAGGCGGCTGGCGGAGCGTTCGGCCAGGGGAGCCTGCGCGATCAGTTCAGCCGGCAGGTCGTAGTGGAAATCGGACTTCTTCAAGGCGGTGGGCGGCAACAGGTCGACAATGGCGCGCATTGTACGTCCAGCGTCTGCGAGCCGGCGCACTTCGCGGCGAACGTCGCGCAAAATGCTGCTATGCAGCAGGTTTCTGCGGGGTTATCGCGCAAAAAAACAAGTGCTAGCATCGAACCGGAAGTCCGCTGCACGAGCCTGCCCCAAGCGCGCGTGATGACGCGCGTTTTGCTTTTGATGGCCCGTGCGACCCATTGTTTCAGGAGATCTGCAATGAGCTTCATCGAACGCCTCGCCCCCCTGCGCAACCAGCCCGGCACCCGCCTCACTACCGGCCTGGACGATGCCACCCTGACCGCCCTGTCCGCCAACCACCCGCAGCTGATCGCCGCAGTGGACGCCGCCGCCGAGGAATTCGCGCGCGTGCAGGCCGACCTGGGGCCGCTGCTGGCACAGGACGAACAGGCACAGATCGACGCGATGCAGGACGGATTCGTCAATTTCTATGCCGATGACGCGGTGACCCCGTACGTGGCGCTGGCCGCGCGCGGCCCATGGGTGGTCACCCTGAAGGGCGCCGTGCTGTACGACGCCGGCGGCTACGGCATGCTCGGCTTCGGGCACACCCCGGACGCCGTGCTGGAGGCCATGGCGCGCCCACAGGTGATGGCCAACATCATGACCCCCAGCCTGTCGCAGCAGCGCTTCATCACCGCCCTGCGCGCCGAGATCGGCCACCGCCGTGGCGGCTGCCCGTTCGCCCGTTTCATGTGCCTGAATTCCGGCTCCGAAGCCGTCGGCCTGGCCGCGCGCATCGCCGACGTCAACGCCAAGCTGCAGACCGATCCTGGCGCACGTCACGCCGGCGCTACGATCAAGCGCGTGGTGGTCAAGGGCAGCTTCCATGGCCGTACCGACCGCCCTGCCCTCTATTCGGATTCCAGCCGCAAGAGCTACATGCAGCACCTGGCCAGCTACCGTGGCGAGGACTCGGTGATCACCGTGGCGCCTTACGACGAGGCCGGCCTGCGCAAGGTGTTCGAGGATGCTGCACGCAACCAATGGTTCATCGAAGCCGTATTCCTGGAGCCGGTGATGGGCGAAGGCGACCCGGGCCGTTCGGTGCCGCCGTCGTTCTATGCCGTTGCCCGTGAGCTGACCCGTGCGCATGGCAGCCTGCTGCTGCTCGACTCGATCCAGGCCGGCCTGCGCGCGCATGGCGTGCTGTCGGTGGTCGATTACCCGGGCTTTGAAGGCCTTGACCCGCCGGACATGGAGACCTATTCCAAGGCGCTCAACGCCGCGCAGTACCCGCTGTCGGTGCTGGCGGTGACCGAGCATGCTGCGCAGCTGTACCGCAAGGGCATCTACGGCAACACCATGACCAGCAACCCGCGTGCGCTGGACGTCGCCTGCGCCACCCTGGCACAGCTGACCCCACAGGTACGCGCCAACATCGCCGAGCGCGGTGCCGAGGCCGTGCGCAAGCTGGAACAGCTCAAGAGCGAGCTGGGCGGCCTGATCACCAAGGTGCAGGGCACCGGGCTGCTGTTCTCGTGCGAGCTGGCCCCGCAGTTCAAGTGTTATGGCGCCAACTCCACCGAGGAATGGCTGCGCCAGCACGGCATCAACGTGATTCACGGTGGTGAGAACTCGCTGCGCTTCACCCCGCACTTCGGCATGGACAGCCAGGAGCTGGACCTGCTGGTGGCCATGGTGGGCCGTGCCCTGCGTGAAGGCCCGCGCCGCGAGCAGGCCGCGGCGGCGTAAGCCATCGCTTTGGTAGAACCGGAGGCAGCGGCAGGAGCCGCTGCCAACGTCGCTGGCGACGGCCCGAAGGGTGATGGTCAGGACGACCGGCATCGCCTTGCTTGGCTGACGCCTTTGCCGTGATCTGAACGAAGGGCAGCCGAGCCCGGAACCATCCCCCGGAACGGAGGGCTCCGCGCGCATTGCGATGCGAGGTGGTGCAATGGCACCGCCGGTTAAACGCGGCGCGGCTCGGCGCTACAGAAGGCCTGTCAAGGCCTCATAATCCACTGACACCCCGTCTCTGACCGCCCTGCGGTCGGCGACGGGGCGTTTTCGTTTCCGGCCAAGAGACAGGAAGATCCATGAAATCGATCTGTGTGTACTGTGGTTCCAACGCTGGCAGCAAGCCGGCCTATACCGAACGCGCCATTGCACTGGGCGACCGCATTGCCCGCGATGGCCTGCGCCTGGTGTATGGCGGCGGCAACGTTGGCCTGATGGGTACCGTGGCCAACGCCGTGCTCGCCGCTGGCGGCGAGGTGACCGGCGTGATCCCGCGCCAGCTGGCCGACTGGGAAGTGGCCCACCGCGGCCTGACCGAACTGGAGATCGTCGGCTCGATGCATGAGCGCAAGTCGCGCATGTTCGACCTCGCCGATGGCTTCGTTGCCCTGCCCGGTGGCTTCGGCACCATGGAAGAGATCTTCGAGATGCTGACCTGGCGCCAGCTGGGCATCGGCAACAAGCCGTGCGCGTTCCTCGATGTGGAAGGTTTCTACGCGCCGCTGATCGGCATGATCGACCGCATGGTGGAAGAGCGTTTCCTGCATCCGGACCAGCGCCAGGACCTCTGGTACGGCTCGGACATCGAGGAAATGCTGGTGTGGATGCAGAACTACCAGCCGGCCCAGGCCTCGAAGTGGATCGACGAGAAACGTCGCTCGGCTCTGCGCTGAAGCGAACCGTCGCGGTGGCTCACGCCAGCGTCCGTGCCCACGGTGCGGGACGGCCCAGCAGGTATCCCTGGCCATAGTCGCAACCGAGTTCGCGCAGTGTCTGCCGCTGCGCCTCGGTCTCGATGCCTTCGCCAATGGTTTCGATGCCCAGGGTGCGGGCCAGTGACAGCACGCCTTCGACCAGCGCGCGCGTGCTCTGCACTTCCGGCCCGTGCAGGCCGGCGATGAAACTCTGGTCGATCTTCAATGTACTGATCGGGAATCGGTGCAGGTAGGACAGCGCAGAGAAGCCGGTACCAAAGTCGTCCAGCTGCACCTGGATGCCACGCTCGCGCAGGCCCTGCAGGATGCGCAGCGTGTGCGGCGCATCGTCCAGCAGCGCGACCTCGGTAATCTCCAGCCGCAGCCGGCGCGGATCGGCGCCACACGCGTCGAGCAGGCCGAATAGGCGGTCGCTGAACTCGGCCGAGCGGAAATGGCGCGGCGAAACGTTCACCGAGACATAGCTCTGCCCACCTTCGGCCAGGCGCGCGATGACCTGCTCGTAGATCAGCCAGTCGACCTGTTCGATCAGGCCGCTTTCCTCTCCCAGCTCCAGGAACGCGCCGGGCAACAGCAGGCCACGACGCTCGTGCTGCCAGCGGAGCAATGCCTCATGTCCCACCACTTCGCCATCGGACAGGCGCACGATCGGCTGGAAGAACGGAACGAAATCACGGTTGTTGATCGCGCGGCGCAGATCGGCTTCCAGGTCGAGGCTGCGCATGGCCTGTTCACGCATGTCCTCGTCGAAGATCGCGCAGCGGTCATGGCCCTGCGCCTTGGCCCGGTACATCGCCGCGTCCGCATCACGCAGCAGCTCCTCGCCGGTACGGTAGCGCGGATTCCACAGCGCGATGCCCAGGCTGCCGGACGGGAACAGTTCGCGGCCGGCGATCCACATCGACTCCTGCAGTGCCAGCAGCAGGCGCTGGCCGAAATCCAGTGCCTGTGCCAGGCCCTGCGGGCATTGCAGCAGTACCGCGAATTCATCACCGCCCAGCCGTGCCACCACATCATCGGCACCGGCCATCGATACGATGCGCTTGGCCACCTCCACCAGCATGCGGTCACCCGCGGCGTGGCCGATGCTGTCGTTGACCAGCTTGAAGCGATCCAGGTCGAGGAACAGCACGGCGAACACCGGCCCACCCTCGCGCCTGGCCAGCGCCAGCGCATCCTGCAGGCGATCGAGCAGGTGCAGCCGGTTGGGCAGGCCGGTCAGCGCATCGTGCATGGCCTGATGGGTCAGGCGTTGCTCGGCCCGCAGGCGCTCGCCGATCTGGCCGAGCAACTTCTCGTTGACCTCGGCCAGCTCACGCGTGCGTTCCTCCACGCGCTTTTCCAGTTCGGCATGCGCCAAACGCAGCCGTTGCTGGTCGCGCTGGCGCGCCAACCCGGTTCCGATGTTCTGCGCAACGAACGTCAACAGCCGCTGATCGTGCACGCTGAACGTACTGTTCTCGCTGTAACTCTGCACCACGATCGCACCGACCACCTCGTCATCGCGCAGCAGCGGCACGCCCAGCCAGCAATGCGAGCGCGCGCCGGATTCACGCACCTCGCCACTGGCCAGCAGCGCATCGATCTGGGCGCGTGAGGCCAGTAGGGGCCGCCGGTTGCGCACCACGTATTCGGTCAGGCCGCGACTGAACGGACGAGGTGCACGGCTGGCATTGTGCTCGTCCACCGAATAGACGAAGTCCAGGCCGTTGCCGCTTCCGTTCACCAGCGCGATATAGAAGTTGCGCGCATCGAGCAGGCGCCCGACCACGCCATGCACCTGCCCGTAGAACTGGGCCAGGCTGTCGGCCGACATCGCCATTTCGGCAATGTTGTACAGCGCGGTCTGCAGTTGCTCGGCGCGCCGGCGCTCCGCCACTTCATCCTGCAGGCTGTGGTTGGCGCGCTGCAGTTCCAGCGTACGCCGCTCCACCTGTTGCTCCAGCCGGACCTGCGCCTGGCGCCGATCCATCGCAGTCTGCACGTGCTGCGCGACAAAGCCCAGCAACGCCCGCTCGGCCTCGCCATAACGGGCCGCCAGCTCATAGCTCTGCACCACGATCGCGCCGCATACCCGGCCATCGCGCAGCATCGGCACACCCAGCCAGTCCAGGCTTTCGGGGCCACGCTGCGGGTCGTGCTCCTGCTCGACCACGCGCGCCAGCAGTTCGCGCGAGGGTCCGCTGAGCGGCTTGCCATGGCGCAGCAGCGCGACGGTCAAGCTGCGCGGCATCTCGGCGGCGTCATGGCTCTGCGTCGGGTCGGCGACGAAATCGTCGACCTGGTCGGCGAAGTACAGGAAGCGGATCTGGTCACGCACATCATCGTATTCAACGATGTAGCAGTTCTCGGCATACATCAGCGTGCCGAGCACGCCGTGCACGTGACGCAGCATCTCCGACATTTCCAGATCGGCGCCGGCCAGATCGGCGATCTGGAACAGCGCCTGCTGCAACCGTTCAGCTTCCTCCAGCGCCTTGATCTGCCCGGCCTGGCGGCCACGCTGCAGTGCCAGTTCCATGGCCTGACGGGCCAGCCCCCACCACGCCGCAGAAGGCACGGCGCCTTCCACCGACAACTGCAGGCGTGCACCGTCATGTTCCCAGCCATGGGAGCCCTCGCCGATGCCCGGCGCAGTGAACGCGCCTGCCGCCCCGTCGGCCGGCCATCCGCCCTGACCACGCCCGAGCTGCGGGTCGTCCCAGCCGACGCGGACCAAGGCCGTTTCCGGCAAAAGCGCATGCAACGCGCGCACCAGCGCCGTGCTCAGCACGGCCTCGTGTGGTGGCTCTTCCGCCGGTTCAGCATGCGTGGACAAATGACAATCTCTTGGCGCCGTCGATGCGTCGCCTCCCCTGAGCCGACGAGCATAGCGCGCCACCCGGGGGGCAATGGAAGCCCGTAAACCCCGAATCGTGCGCCCGTACGTTTTTCCTGCTGTCTGCAGCCCCTTCCGAGCCATGACCCTCGCCCTGCCCGCCCCTGCCACCGGCTATGCGCCATCGCCTGCAGGCCTTACCCTGTACGCCGTGGAAGCCAGCGCACTGCCAACCGATGAAGCCTTGATGCTGGCCTGGGCCGGCGGCGACCTGCGCGCGTTCGAAAGCCTGTATGCGCGCCATCGCAAGCGACTGTTCGGTTTCCTGCTGCGCCAACTGCGCGACAACGCGCTGGCCGAGGAGATCTTCCAGGACGTCTGGCAGCGGGTGATCAGCGCCCGTGCCGGGTGGCAGCCCGAAGCAGCGTTCAGCACTTGGCTGTTCCGCATCGCCCACAACCGCCTGAACGACCATTGGCGCGCCGCCCGCCATCGCCCTGCCGCACCGGCCGACGCCGACCTGCGCCTGGCCGCGATCGAGGACGGGCAGACCCCGGAAGCCGAACTTTCCGAATTCGAACAACGTCGCCGCATCCAGCTGGCGATGGAGCAATTGCCGCCGGAGCAGCGCGAAGTGCTGCAACTGCGGCTGGATCAGGAACTGAGCCTGGAGGAGATCGGCCAGATCACCGGCGTAGGCCGGGAAACCGTGAAATCGCGGCTGCGCTATGCGATGGACAAGCTGCGTGCGGGATTGAACGCATGAACCGAGACGAACCGCTGACGCCGGAAGAACGCGAGCTGGCCCGGCTGCTCGGCCGTCGCGCCGAGCAGGCACCACCGGCCGCACTGGACGCCGCCATCCTGGCCGCGGCACGTGCCGCGGTTGACGCTCCGGGTACCGATGTTGTTGCCTCTCCCGAGGCGCCGCGCAAGCAGCGCACAGGCCCGCGTTGGCCAGCGGTGTTCGGCATCGCCGCTTCGATGGTGTTCGCCATTGGCATCGCCTGGCAGCTGCGTCCTGAACCGCCACCGGTTCCGGCGGGCGAGACTGCTGTTGCCGCAGCACCGGCTGCGGCAGAAGACGTCGCGGCTGCCGATCAGGCCGCTGGAAGTGGTTCAGCCGACAGCGCAGTGGCGGTTGCGGAACCAGCCGCTGCTCCGGCAGCACCCGAGTCCGCCCCTGTTTCCGCTGCCCCGGCACCGGCCATCGCGCGTGCGCACAAGCCTGCGCCGGCCAAGACCGCTGAAGCGCCGGCCCAGGCTGCACGGTCCGTGGCCACAGATGCGGCCGCCGACACCTCCTTTGCGGCGCTCCCGCCCGCTCCGGCTGCAGCACCGCCAGCGCCACCTGCACCGGCCGCCTACTCGGCACCCGCACCCGCACCGGCATTCGCGCCAGCAGCGTCCGGGGCAATGAAAGCACGCACGGCCGCAGCACCGGCAACCAATGCCGCCGAGGCCGAGCGGACGCAGGCGCTGGATCGGGTGGAGATCACCTCGATGAAGCGTGAGGCGCCCAGCCGTTCCGCACCGGGCATCATGCGCCGCGGCAGCGACGCGGGCCTGAGCGCGGATGCCGTGCAGGCCGAGGTGGACGCCGACGCGCGACTGCCGCGCCGGCAGTGGCTGCAGAAGATCCGCGCGCGACGCGACGACGGCCAGCGCGATCTGGCCCGCGCCAGCCTGGAGCGCTACGTGCAGCAGTATCCGGAAGCCCGCCTGCCGCGCGACCTGCGCCCGTTGCTGGACGACTGAAGCAGAACGTGACCTCCGGCGACCCCGTAGAATGACGGGAATGCTCGATACCCTCGCCCAGCCTGTCAGCCACACGCTGGAAGTCAAACACAGTCGTTTCATCGCCCATGCTGCGCCGATCGACAGCGCCGCAGCGGCCATGGCGATCCTGCAGCAGGTTGCAGCAGCCGACGCGACCCACAACTGCTGGGCCTACCGGTACGGCCGGGACTACCGCTCCAGCGATGATGGCGAGCCCGCTGGAACGGCCGGACGACCGATCCTGGCGGCAATCGATGGCCAGGGTTTCGACCGTGTGATGGTGGTGGTGACGCGCTGGTTCGGCGGCATCAAGCTGGGCGCCGGTGGACTGGTGCGCGCCTACGGTGGCGCTGCCGCCGAGTGCCTGCGCACCGCCCCCCGCCTGCCCCTGGTGGCGATGGCCCGGCTGCAGCTGCTGGCCGGCTTCGAGGACCTGGGCATCCTGCACGCCACCCTGCCCGCCTTCGGCGCCGGGAAACTCGATGAACAGTTCGATGCCAACGGCGTGTGCCTGCGGGCCGAATTGCCGGCCGATCAGGTCGATGCATTGAAAATCCGCCTGCGCGACGCCACCCGTGACCGTATCCGCATACAAGACGACAACCAGGATGACTGACAAGGACGACGCCCCTGCCTCGACCCCGCCGCTGCGCCGCCTTGGCAGCCTGCGGACGTTGTGGCCGTTCGTGCGCCGCCACAGCGGGTTGTTCACCGCCTGGCTGCTTGCCCTGGCGGTCTCTTCGGCCGCCACGCTGAGCCTGCCCCCCGCCGTGAAGCAGATGATCGACCACGGCTTCACCAGCGGTGGCCAGATCAACCGTGCCTTCGCCCTGCTGATGCTGGTGGCGGTGGTGCTGGCACTGGCGACGGCCGCACGGTTCTTCTTCGTGTCGCTGCTGGGCGAGAAGGTCGTCGCCGACCTGCGCAGCCGCCTGTATGCACACCTGATCCAGCTCGGCGCCGGTTTCCACGACCGCAGCCGCAGCGGCGAACTGGTCTCGCGCCTGACCGCCGACAGCGAACTGCTGCGCAGCGTGGTCGGCTCGACCATGTCGGTCGCCCTGCGCAGCAGCGTAACCGTGGTCGGCAGCCTGGCGATGCTGTTCGTCACCAGCCCTCGGCTGGCCGCGTGGTCACTGCTCGGCATCCCGCTGGCGGTGCTGCCGATCATCGTCGGCGCGCGCAAGCTGCGTACGGTTGCGCGCAGCAGCCAGGACCGCATCGCCGATGCCAACAGCCTGGCCAGCGAGACGCTGGGCGCCGTGCGCACGGTGCAGGCGCATGCGCGCGAGCCCTATGAGCGCGGGCGCTTTGACAAGGCGCTGGGCGATGCCATCGGTGCCGCACGCCGGCGCATCGGTGCGCAATCGCTGGTTACCGCCAGTGCCATCCTGTTGGTGTTTGGCGCCATCGTTGGCGTGCTGTGGCTGGGCGCGCACGATGTCATCGACGGCCGCCTCAGTGCCGGCACGCTGGGCCAGTTCGTGTTGTACGCGCTGATCGGCGGCGGCTCGGTGGGCGCCCTGGCCGAAGTGTGGAACGAGCTGCAGCGTGCGGCCGGTGGCATGGGCCGTATCGGCGAGCTGCTGCAGGAAGACATCGAGATCCGTGCGCCGGCGCAACCGCACGCACTGCCGCAACCGCTACGCGGCGAAATCCAGTTCGACGACGTGGTGTTCCACTACCC
Organism: Stenotrophomonas sp. FR012; assembly: GCF_047520565.2. Taxonomy (NCBI): domain Bacteria; kingdom Pseudomonadati; phylum Pseudomonadota; class Gammaproteobacteria; order Lysobacterales; family Lysobacteraceae; genus Stenotrophomonas; species Stenotrophomonas sp. FR012. Next base: position 73,278 of record NZ_JAXBQL020000012.1, on the reverse strand, counting down.
GCAGCGCCCGGACCAGGCCGCGCTGGACCACTTCAACCTGCATGTCCGCCCGGGCGAGACGGTGGCCCTGGTCGGCCCGTCGGGCGCGGGCAAGAGCACGGTGCTGTCGATGCTGCTGCGCTTCCACGATCCGGCCAGCGGCCGCATCTGCGTGGATGGCATCGACGTGCGCCAGGTCGATCCGGCCGAGCTGCGCGCGCAGCTGGCACTGGTACCGCAGCAGCCGACGCTGTTCGCAGCCAGTGCACGCGACAACATCCGCTACGGCAGGCTGCAGGCCAGCGACGCCGAGGTCGAGGACGCCGCACGTGCAGCAGAGGCCGATGGCTTCCTGCGGGCATTGCCGCAAGGCTACGACAGTGAACTGGGCGAGCGCGGCGCACGCCTGTCCGGTGGCCAGCAGCAGCGCGTGGCGATCGCCCGCGCGTTGCTGAAGGATGCGCCGATCCTGCTGCTCGATGAGGCCACCAGCGCACTGGATGCGCAGAGCGAGCATGGCGTGCAGCAGGCACTTGAGCGGCTGATGGCCGGTCGCACCACGCTGGTCATCGCCCACCGCCTGGCCACCGTGCTCAAGGCCGACCGCATCGTGGTGATGGACCAGGGCCGTATCGTCGCCGAAGGTACCCATGCGCAGCTGCTGGCCGAAGGCGGACTGTACGCTGAACTGGCACGACTGCAGTTCATCGATTGATGACGGCCGGCTAACATCGGCAAGACCAAGCTGGCCGCGCACCCGCAGCATCCGCTGAAGGAGGTACGCGATGTCGTTCCGTCAGTTCCCCGCCGTCGACAGTAATGGCGAAAGCCACATCATCATCGAATTCAAGCCCGAGGCGAACGGCAGCGGGCACCACTCCGAAGCCACGCCGCGCTATGAGCTGGATGACGGGCGCCAGCTGGTGCGCAATGGGCGTGAGTTCACCACCAGTGGTGGTGAACTGCGGTTGACGATTTGAGGTTCGCCGGGCACGGCCCGGCGCTACCGCATTCGTGCTGCTCCGCGCTCGCGCTACCGGATCTCCATCCTCCGCTCTGGCAGGTTTCGACCTTGATCTACACGCTTTTGGCCAAAAGCGCCCGAGCATGGTTCGACCCTACAGAAAAGCGTGGCCAATTTTTCACCAGGCATCTTGACAGCCTTTGCCTGCAAGGGCTGAGCGAGGTTATCCACACGTTTGCTCAGGATCCATCCACACCGCCTGTGGATGAATGTGGTCAGCCGAGCACCCGCCCGATGCCGCTGGCGTCCACTTCCGCGGCCGCCCGGGTGATCGCGGCCGGATCACTGCCGGCGATGAACCCGATGCGGAAGTGCACTTCGCCGCCGGGCGTACGTGAGGAATGGATCGAGGCCAGGCTGATGCGATGCTGCTCGAACACGTTCAGCAGCTCGCGCAGCGAGCCGGGCCGGTCTTCCGGCAGGTGCACCGACAGCGCGTTGCGCTCGGTCAGATCGGCCAGCAGATAGCCTACGCGTTCGAACGTATAGTTACCGTCCGCCAGCGCCTGCTCACCGAAAGCACTGCGATTGGCCGACAGGAGCTGCTCGCGGAAGGCATCACGTGCACCGTCGTCCCCCTGCCCGACCTGCGCCTGCAGGGCCTGCAGCTGGCCCACCAGCCGCTCCAGCATCGGCGCCACATACGGGTTGCCGAACTGGATGTCTTCGTAGATCGCCGGGTTGAGCGACAGGATGCGCGAAATGATCGCCGTATCCAGCTCGAACGATGCCGAACGGTACGGCATCATCGCGGCCAGATCGCCCAGCTGCGGCTGGTACTGGCGCAACACGCCGGCCTGGGCCAGATGGGTGGCATGCACCATCGCCTGCACCAGCGCCATCATCTGGTCGTGGTGCTGCGGCGTGGCCCGCACGCACTCGGCCTGCAGCGCGGCGCACAGCGTATCGACCCACGCCTGCCAGAGCTGTAGCCGCGCTTCGCAGACCACCATCACCCGCCCCTTCAGGGTCGGCGCCTTGGGTGGCGCGGTCATCGGGTGCAGGCCGACCACTTCGGCCTGCGACGCCAGCATCGCCTGCACCGGCGCCTCCTTTACCGAGGTCACATCCAGCCACAGCTTGCCCTGCTCGCGGCCCGCCGATTGCCGCACGTACTCGGCGATCAACGCCGGGGTGTGCCGGATCGGTGCCGAGAACACCAGCACATCGGCCTGCGCCAGCAGGTGTTCCGGCGTGTGCGAACCCGGGTCGGCCGGATCGTGGCCGATCACCTGCAGCTGCAGGTGCTGCTGGAAGAAGCGGGTCAGCCAGCGCCCGTAGGCGCCAGCGCTGCCGATGATGCCGACCGTGCGCGGCGTGCGTGGGTCCAGGCCGCTCATGCCACGCGTTCGGCGCGGAAGCGCGTGCCTTCGGCCAGCGCCGCCGGCGCGGCGGCGACCACGTCGAATTCCTCGAAGCCGTTGTCCAGGGTCGCCTCCAGCGCCGCATGGGTGCCGGCAATCGCACGCGAAATCGCCTGCTGCATCGATTCGCCGCGCAGCAGGAACGACACCACCAGCGACATCAGCACATCGCCGGTACCCGCCACGTCCACCGGCAGCAGCGGCGAGGTCCAGCGCCAGGTTTCCTCGCGGCCGACGGCCAGGGTCACCAGTTCACCCGGGGTGCCGCCCACGCTGTGCGCGATCACCCAATGCGGGCCGCGATCCAGCAGCGTGCGCGCGGCGGCGATGGCATCGGCCTCGGCCAGCGCCGGCATGCCGGTCAGGCGATTCAGTTCGAATGCGTTCGGCGTCACCAGCCAGGCATGCGGCAACAGGCGCTCGGCGAAGATCGCTTCCAGCCCGGGTTCCACGTAGGGGCCGGTGTGCGTGTCGCCAATCACCGGGTCCAGGCAATAGCGCAGCTGCGGGCAGCCCGGCAGGATGTCGTCCAGCCAGTCTGCGAAGGCGGCACCGTTGGCGGTGCTGCCGAAGTAGCCGGAGACCAGCATCTTCGCCCGTTGTGGCAGGCCACGCTCGTGGCTGCCCAGCAGCAGGTCGGCGAACCAGTCAGCGGGCAGCACGCGGCCACGCGTGGTGTCGTAGAAAGGCGCATTGCTCAGCAGCACGGTCGGGATTTCCGCCACGCGCACGCCCAGCGCGCGCATCGGCGGTACGGCTGCACTGTTGCCGGCGTGGCCGTAGACAAGTTGCGACTGGACCGAGATGACATCGATCGGCGACGGGCCATCCGGCCGCTGGCGGCGGCCGTGGACCAGGTGGTTATCAAGGGATTCGCTCATGGCCGCATTCTACGCCCGGTGGAGTGTTCGGCAGGGCTTGCAGCCCTGCACCTGCCGAAGCTGCAAGCAACGGCAACGGCAACGGCAACGGCAAAAGCGAGCTATCCGTGGGGTGGCGGGGCGGTGTGGGTGGTCAGGACACGCCGTAAACCCATCCATGGGGGCTCGATGGCGCCATCCATGGCGCCAACGGTCCTGCCCACCCACACCGCCCCGCCTTTGACAGATTCCGGATGTCTGTTGGTAGGTGTCGACCTTGGTCGACACATCTGTCAGATATCGAATGAATTCATCCACGCATGGCATGGGTCTACCGTGTCGACCAAGGTCGACACCTACCAGTGCCGGACGCTGTTCCAACAGATCGCGGAAAACCGTCGAAGGCGGGGTGGGTCCGGTGGCGGGGGCGTGAGCCGCATGGATGCGGCGACCGAGCTTACATGGACGTACTTGCAGCGGCCCCCGCCACCGGACCCACCCCGCCAATCCACGGATAGCGCGCTTCGGCTGTTGCCGTTGCCTCTGCGGGTGCAGGGCTGCAAGCCCTGCAAACCAAACCCCCTCAGTGAGCAGCAGGCCGCGACGGCGGCAACCACGCCGCCACGATGCCCAGCAACGGCAGGAACGCGGTCAGCTGGTAGACGTACTCGATGCTGGTCCTGTCCGCCAGCAGGCCGAGCACGGCGGCACCCAGCCCGCCCATACCGAACGCGAAACCGAAGAACAAGCCGGACACCATGCCGATGCGGTGCGGCATCATCTCCTGCGCATAGACCACGATCGCCGAGAACGCCGAAGACAGCACGAAGCCGATCAGCACCGCCAGCACCGTCGTCCACAACAGGTCGGCATGCGGCAGCATCAGCGCGAACGGCGCCACGCCGAGGATCGAGGTCCAGATGATCGGCTTGCGGCCGATCCGGTCACCCAACGGGCCGCCGAGGAAGCCGCCAGCGGCGGACGCCACCAGGAACGCGAACAGGTGCAGCTGCGCCTGCGCCACCGGAATGCCGAAATGGTGGATCAGGTAGAAGGTGAAGTAGCTGCCGATGCTGGCCATGTAGAAGTACTTGCTGAAGATCAGCACCAGCAGGATCGCCAGCACCTTGGCCACCGTGCGTGGTGGATGGCGCGGCGCCATCGAGGCGGTACTGGCCGGGCGCGGCGTGCCCAGATGGAACGCGTACCAGCGGCCAACATAGGTCAGCAATGCGATGCCAATCAGGGCCGCGCCTGCGAACCACGACGCGGCATGCTGGCCGTACGGCACGATCACTGCCGCCGCAATCAGCGGGCCCAACGCGGTACCGAAATTGCCCCCCACCTGGAACACCGACTGTGCGAAGCCATGACGGCCGCCCGAGGCGAGCCGCGCGATGCGCGAGGCCTCCGGATGGAAGATCGCCGAGCCGATGCCGACCATTGCCGCTGCCAGCAGCACCATCGCGTAGTTCGGCGCGAAGCCGAGCAGCAGCATGCCGCACAAGGTCGAGGCCATGCCGATCGGTAGCGAATACGGTGCCGGGCGGCGGTCGGTGGCTACACCGATCAACGGCTGGAAGATCGACGCAGTGAGCTGGTAGGTCAGCGTGATCAGGCCGATCTGGGTGAAGCTGAGATTGAAGCCGCCCTTGATCACCGGATAGATGGCCAGGATCAGCGACTGCATCATGTCGTTGACGACGTGCGAGGTGGAAATGGCGGCCAGCACGCCGGGAGCCGCCGGGCGTGAGGTCGTTACGGGAGAAGCCAGGGTCGACATGGACGCAGTCAGGTTGGGGGCGAGCCCCGCATGCTACGGTTGCCCCTCTTTCCCTTCTGCCGCGTTCAGGTCATGCCCTATCGCAAAAAGGACATTGTCAGTGACGTCGATCCGGCCGCGCCCTGGCGGGAGGTTCCACTGCATCGCCCGGTCACCTATCGGGTCACCCAGTACCCGGTAGGTACCCACATCCCTGGTCACAAGCACCAGCGCCACCAGCTCGTCTACGCCATCTCCGGCCTGATGGTGGTGCGCTCGGAAGTCGGCCGCTGGGTGGTGCCCTCGAACCGCGCGATCTGGATGCCGGCCGGCATGGTGCACGCGGTGGACTGCATCGCCGCCGTGCACATGCGCAGCCTGTACATCGATCCGTCGTTCGCCTTGCACCTGCCAGCCGAGCCGTTCGCGGTGCAGGTCTCGCCCCTGCTGCGCGAGCTGCTGCAGGCCGCCACGCTGGTCAAGGGCGAGCACATCGAGGACAGCCGCGATGGCCGCGTGGTGCGCCTGCTGCTGGACGAACTGCACCGCATGGACGTGCTGCCGTTGCACCTGCCTGCGCCAAGCGACCCTCGCCTGCAGCGGATCTGCCAGCACCTGCAGAAGCACCCCGGCGACGACGCCACACTGCACGACTGGGCACAGGCGCTGGAGGTGGACGTGAAAACCATCCAGCGGCGCTTCGCCACCGAGCTGGGCATGACCTTCGGGCAGTGGCGGCAGCAGGCACGGCTGCTGGCCGCGATGGAACGGCTGGCGGTCGGTGACAAGGTCATCGATGTCGCGCTGGCGACGGGCTACGACAGCCCCAGCGCGTTCACCAGCATGTTCAAGCGCCAGCTGGGGCAGACACCTGCGGCGTTTTTCCGGTAACGGCATCCACGCATGGCGTGGATCCACCATCGCGGCGCATGCCCGGCGGAAACCATCGCGGATCGCAAACGAGAACGCCGGGCATGGCCCGGCGCTTCCGCTTAACGCTTCGGTTGAAAAACTCAGGACGTCATCCGGTCCCAGAAGCCCTTCACGCCGTCGATGAAAGTGGCCGATTTCGGCGAATGCTTGCGCGCTTCCTCGCCGACGAAGGTGGCTTCGAACTGTTCCAGCAGCTTGCGCTGCTCGTTGGTGAGGTTCACCGGCGTCTCCACCACCACGCGGCAGTACAGGTCGCCTTCGCTGCGGCTGCGCACCGAACGCACGCCCTTGCCGCGCAGGCGGAACAGCTTGCCGGTCTGGGTCTCGGCCGGGATACGGATCTCCGCTTCGCCGCCGAGGGTGGCCACGCGCACGGTGTCGCCCAGCGCCGCCTGCGAGATGCGGATCGGCACTTCGCAGTGCAGGTCGTCGCCATCGCGCTGGAAGATGGCATGCTCGCGCACGCGCACTTCCACGTACAGATCACCCGGCGGCGTGCCGGCCGGGCCGGCCTCGCCCTCGCCCTGCAGGCGGATGCGGTCGCCGGTGTCGACGCCGGCCGGCACCTTCACCGACAGCACCTTGTCTTCCTCGACACGGCCGTTGCCGTGGCAGGTCTTGCAGGGCTTGGCGATGATCTGGCCACGGCCGCCGCAGTTGTGGCAGGCCTGCTGCATGGCGAAGATGCCGCGCTGGATGCGCACCTGACCACGGCCATGGCACACGTTGCAGGTCTCGACCTTGCCGTCTTCGGAGCCACTGCCATCGCAGTCGCCGCATTCGGCCAGGGTCGGGATCTCGATCCGGCGCTCGACGCCGCGCACGGCCTCTTCCAGGTCCAGTTCCATCACGTAGCCGATGTCGGCGCCGCGACGGGCCTGGCGCGGACCACCGCCGCCACCGCCAAAAATGTTGCCGAAGATATCGCCGAAGATATCGTTCATGTCCGGGCCGCCCGGACCAGCACCACCCATGCCATGCTCGAACGCGGCGTGGCCGTGGCTGTCGTACATGCGGCGCTTGTTGCCGTCGGACAGCACTTCGTAGGCTTCCTTGCACTCCTTGAAGGAGGCTTCGGCCGCCGCATCACCCGGGTTGCGGTCCGGGTGGAACTTCATCGCGCAGCGACGGTAGGCCTTCTTCAGCTCTTCGTCGGTGGCGGTGCGGGCAACGCCCAGCACTTCGTAGTAATCGCGCTTGCTCATATCGTGAATCGGGTTCCGGAACGTCGGGATTCGTCAAAGCGGAAGAGCGGAACCAGGTCCGCTCTTGCGTCGGGCGCCCCGACACGCCGGTAGGCGGTCAGGACCCTGATGCGACAACGGGACGCTGGTGGCCAGCGTCCCGCGTCGGTCCGGATCAGGACTTCTTGTCGTCCTTGACTTCGGTGAACTCAGCGTCGACCACGTCGTCCTGCGCCTTGCCGGCATTGCCGGCGTCGGCACCCGGGGCACCGCCCTGGTCGGCCGAAGCAGCGGCGAACAGCGACTGGCCAGCTTCTTCCAGTGCCTTCGACTTGGCTTCGATCTGTGCCTTGTCGTCGCCCTTCATCGCGGTTTCCAGGTCAGCCAGCGCCGCCTCGACCTTGCCGATGACATCGCCGCCGACCTTGCTGCCGTGCTCGGTGATGGCGCTGCGGGTGCCGTGGATCAGGGCGTCGGCCTGGTTGCGGGCCTGCACCAGTTCCTGGAACTTCTTGTCTTCTTCGCGGTTGGCTTCCGCGTCGGCGACCATGCGCGCGATCTCCTCTTCGGACAGGCCCGAACCGGCCTTGATCTCGACCTTCTGTTCCTTGTTGGTCTTCTTGTCCTTGGCCGACACGTGCAGGATGCCGTTGGCGTCGATGTCGAAGGACACTTCCACCTGCGGCAGGCCGCGCGGGGCCGGCTCGATGCCGGACAGGTCGAACTTGGCCAGCGACTTGTTGAAGCGGGCCTGTTCGCGCTCACCCTGCAGCACGTGCACGGTCACGGCCGACTGGTTGTCCTCGGCGGTGGAGAACACCTGCGAGGCCTTGGTCGGGATGGTGGTGTTCTTCTCGATGATCTTGGTGAACACGCCACCCATGGTTTCGATACCCAGCGACAGCGGGGTCACGTCCAGCAGCAGCACGTCCTTGACGTCGCCGCCCAGCACGCCGCCCTGGATCGCCGCACCCAGTGCCACGGCTTCGTCCGGGTTGACGTCCTTGCGCGGTTCCTTGCCGAAGAACTCGGTCACCGCCTGCTGCACCTTCGGCATGCGGGTCTGGCCGCCGACCAGGATCACTTCGCTGATGTCGCTCGAACGCAGGCCGGCATCGTTCAGGGCGACGCGGCACGGCTCGATCGACTTCTTGATCAGGTCGTCCACCAGTGCTTCCAGCTTGGCGCGGGTCAGCTTGATGTTCAGGTGCTTCGGACCCGACGCGTCAGCGGTGACGTACGGCAGGTTCACTTCGGTCTGCTGGGCGCTGGACAGCTCGATCTTGGCGCGCTCGGCAGCATCCTTCAGGCGCTGCAGGGCCAGCGGATCCTTGCGCAGGTCGATGCCCTGGTCCTTGTTGAACTCTTCAACCAGGTACTCGATGACGCGGTTGTCGAAGTCTTCGCCACCCAGGAAGGTGTCGCCGTTGGTGGCCAGCACTTCGAACTGCTTCTCACCGTCGACGTTGGCGATCTCGATCACCGAGACGTCGAAGGTGCCGCCGCCCAGGTCGTACACCACGATCTTGCGATCCTTGTTGTCGCCCTTGTCCAGGCCGTAGGCCAGCGCAGCCGCGGTCGGCTCGTTGATGATGCGCTTGACGTCCAGGCCGGCGATGCGGCCGGCGTCCTTGGTCGCCTGGCGCTGGCTGTCGTTGAAGTAGGCCGGCACGGTGATGACCGCTTCGGTGACCTTCTCACCGAGGAAGTCCTCGGCGGTCTTCTTCATCTTCTCCAGCACCTTGGCCGAGATTTCCTGCGGGGCCATCTTCTTGCCGTCGCTGGTGGCGACCCAGGCGTCGCCATTGTCATGGGCCAGGATGCTGTACGGGACGTGGGCAATGTCCTTCTGCACCTCACCGTCGGTGAACTTGCGGCCGATCAGGCGCTTCACCGCGTAGAAGGTGTTCTTCGGGTTGGTCACGGCCTGGCGCTTGGCCGAGGCACCGACCAGGACTTCGCCGTCCTTGGTGTAAGCGACGATCGACGGGGTGGTGCGATCGCCTTCCGAATTCTCGATGACGCGGGCCTTGCCGCCGTCCATGATCGCCACGCACGAGTTGGTGGTGCCGAGGTCGATACCAATGATCTTGCCCATGGGGGAGACTCCTGAGGATGCTTGTTGGGGTCAGTCCGGCCGTTCGGCCGGTGGATGAATACGATGTGGGGGAGGCCCGTGGAACATTCAAGCCACCTCCCGAACGCTGTGTTTCCGACGATCCGGCGCGTTCAGCGTCGGGTCGGGTGACGGGTCTGTCCGCCGCCCGGCCCTGCCGGATCAGTCGGCGGCCACCACCACCAGCGCCGGCCGCAGCAGGCGCTCGTTGAGCAGGTAGCCCTTCTGGAACACGGTCACCACGCTGCCCGGGGCAGCGCCCGGGGTCGGCACCTGGCTGATGGCCTGGTGGTGTTCCGGGTTGAACGGCTGGCCGATCGGATCCAGCAGCGCCAGGCCGTTGTCGGCGGCGACCTTCAGCAGCTGCTTGTAGGTCAGCTCCAGGCCTTCGCGCAGCGGGTGCGGGTCGTCGCCGGCGGCCTTCAGGCCGGCATCCAGGCTGTCGAACACCGGCAGCAGCTCGCCCAGCAGCTTCTCGTTGGCGAACTTGCGGGCCTGCTCGATGTCACGGGCAACACGCTTGCGCTGGTTTTCCAGGTCGGCGCGCTCACGCAGCGCATCGGCCTTGACCTGCTCGACTTCGGCGCGCAGGCGCTCGACTTCGTCGTTGACGCCGGCGGTGGCAGCCGCATCGGCGGCACTCTGCTGGGATTCGATATCTGGATGTTCGTGGTTCATGTCTGGGTCCCTGGCGGTCACTCTCCGCCTCCACCCACCCTAGTGTGGGCGGGATGCTGCGTTTCAAGCGTCGGATGTTCCCGGCGTGCGTCCGGCCGGTGAAAAGGCCGCGCCAAGCACATCGGCGGTGGCCTGGACCAGCGGGATCACCCGGTCGTAGGCCATCCGCTTGGGACCGATCACGCCCAGCACGCCCAGCACCTGGCCATTGGCGGTATAAGGGGCGGTGACCAGCGAGACGCCCTGCAGCGGCATCATTCCGGTCTCTTCGCCGATGAAGATGCGCACCCCCGGCGCCTGGATGGTCCGCTCCAGCAGCTGCAGGATCTCGCGCTTGCTGGAGAACAGCTCGAACAGTTCGCGCAGGCGCTCCAGGTCGGACAGGTCCTGCACGCCCATCAAGCGGGTCTGCCCGGCCACCAGCATGTCGTCGGCCGCCGGCTGCAGGGCCTGCTCGGCCAGTTCGATGCTGTGGGCCAGCAACTGCTCCAGTTCGGACCGGGCGTCGCGCAGCTCCAGCAGCAGGCGGGTACGGATCTCGGCCATCGGCAGGCCGGCGAAATGCGCATTGAGGTAGTTGGCGACCTGCTCCAGCTGGCCTGGCGCAAACTCCTGCCGGGTCTCGATCACCCGGTTCTGCACCTCGCTGTCGGCAAATACCAGGATCGCCAGCACCCGGCGCCCGTCCAGCGCCACGAAATCGATCTGGCGGAAGGCGAACTGCTCACGCCGCGGCGCGCTGACCACGCCGACGAAGTGGCTCATCGCCGACAGCAGCTCCGAGGCGCTGCCGAGCAGGGCCTGGGTACTGCCGCCGCCGGCCAGCTCCTGACGCAACCGGGCCAGCTCGCCCTCGCCCGGCGGCTGCATCTGCAGCAGGCTGTCGACGAACACCCGATAGCCATGCGCGGTCGGGACGCGGCCGGCCGAGGTATGTGGCGAGGCCAGCAGGCCCAGATCCTCCAGGTCGCCCAGGATGTTGCGGATGGTGGCCGGGCTGACCTCCAGGCCGGCCACGCGCGCCAGCGTCTGCGAGCCGACCGGCTCACCGTCCTGGATGTAACGCGCGATCAGCGTGCGCAGCAGATGGCGCGCACGCGGGGCAAGCTGGTCGGGAGAACCGTGCATGGAATCAACCTGTGAGACACGGACACTAGATAATGGCGGCGCATCGCCTTGGCAAGTCATTGGACCTCCCGCGCCCGCGTGCTAGCGTTGCGCGGCTGCTGATACCCCCTTACCCATGCTCAGACATCTTTCGATCAAGGATTTCGCCGTCGTCCGCGCCACCGAACTGGAGTTCGGGCCAGGCATGACCGTGGTTTCAGGCGAGACTGGCGCCGGCAAGTCGCTGATGGTCGACGCACTGGGCTTCCTGTCCGGCCTGCGCGCTGACAGCGGCGTGGTCCGCCATGGTGCCGCACGCGCCGAGCTTTCCGCCGAGTTCGCGCTGGAGCAGCTGCAGGCCGCCCGCCAGTGGCTGGCCGACAACGAGCTGGACGACGAGGACCAATGCCAGCTGCGCCGCGTGATCCGCGCCGACGGCGGCTCGCGGGCCTGGATCAATGGCCGCCCGGTGACGCTGGCACAGCTGGGCGACCTGGCCTCGCTGCTGGTGGAGATCCACGGCCAGCATGAACAGCAGGCGCTGCTGGCGCGCCCGTCGCAGCTGGCCCTGCTGGATGCCTATGCCGGCAACGAGAACGAGCGCCGCCAGGTGCGCCACGCCGCCGCGGCCTGGCAGGCACTGGTCGATGAATCGCTGGCGTTGTCGCAACAGGGCGACGTCAGTGACCGGATCGGCTTCCTGGAGCACCAGCTGCGCGAACTGGACCGCGAGGACCTTGAGCCGGAATCGATTGCCGCGCTTGGCGCCAGCCACCGTCGCCAGGCCCACGCCAGCGCCCTGCTGAGCGCCTGCCAGGCAGCCAGCAACCAGCTCAACGGCGATGACGGCAGCTCTGCGCTGGACCTGCTGCAGCAGGTGCGCCACGAGCTGTCGCGCCTGATCGAGCACGACCCGCGCCTGGGCGAAGTGGACGGCCTGATCGAGAACGCCTCGATCCAGCTGCACGAAGCCCTGTCGCTGCTTGATCGCGTGCACGACGATCTGGATGCCGACCCGGAACAGTTCGAGGAGAACGAGCGCCGCCTCGGCCGCCTGCACGACCTGGCCCGCAAGCACCGCGTGCCGATGGACGAACTGGGCGCACAGCGCGAGCGCATGCATGCCGAAGTGGAGCAGCTGCGTGGCGCCGACGAGCGCCTGCAGCGCCTGGCCGGCGAGATCGACAAGGCCGCCGCCGCCTGGCGCGTACAGGCTGAAGTGCTGACCGCCAGCCGCCGCAGCGCTGCTGCCGAACTTTCGGCCACCACCACCGGCATCATCGCCGAGCTCGGCATGGGCGGCGGCCAGTTCCTGATCGAACTGGAGCCACAGGACAGCGGCAAGCCCGACCCGCAGGGTGCCGAGCGCGTCGAGTTCCTGGTGGCGGCCAACGCCGGCCAACCGCCGCGCGCCCTGCGCAAGGTGGCCTCGGGCGGTGAACTGTCACGTATTTCGCTGGCCATCGAAGTGGCCGCGCTGGACCTGGATGCGGTGCCGACCATGGTGTTTGACGAGGTCGACTCCGGCATCGGCGGCGCGGTGGCTGACATCGTCGGCCAGAAGCTGCGCGCGCTCGGCGAGAAGCGCCAGGTGCTGTGCGTGACCCACCTGCCGCAGGTCGCCTCCAAGGGCCACGCCCATTACCGGGTCAGCAAGGCCCCGGTGGAAGGCATGACCCAGAGCGCAGTGGAAAAGCTGGACAACAAGGCGCGCGAGGAAGAGCTGGCGCGCATGCTCGGCGGCGTGGAAGTGAGCAAGGAAGCGCGCGCCGCCGCCCGCAAGCTGCTGCAGGCCTGAGGCCTGTTCACGGTTATCCACGCATGGCGTGGATCTACAACCCACCCGCACGGTAGTGCCGGCCGCTGGCCGGCAACCCAACACCGGTGGACGATGATCGTGAGGTTGCCGGCCAGCGGCCGGCACTACCCGTATCACCCCAACGGCCGCGCCAGATCCACGTTCTCCACCAGGAAATCGAGGAACGCGCGCACCCGCAGCGGCAGGTAACCGCCCTGCCCGAGGAACACCGCGTGCACCTCTTCCAGGTCACCGGGATTGGCCTCTTCCAGCACCGGCAGCAAGCGCCCGGCAGCAATGTCCTCCTGCACCTGGAATGCCGCCAGCCGCGCCATGCCCAGCCCGCCCAGCACCAGCTGGCGCAGCGCATCGCCGTTGCTGGCGCGGGCATTGCCACTGGGCAGCAGCATCCGCTCGCGCCCCTCCTGCAGCAACGGCCACCCCTGCATCGCACGGGCATGGCCGATGTCCAGCCGGTTGTGCGACTGCAGCTCCTCGGCAGTGCGTGGCAGCCCGTGCCGCTGCGCGTAGGCCGGTGCAGCCACGATCATCATCCGCGTCGCGCCCAGCCGTCGCGCCACCAGACTGGAGCTCTTCAGCGGCCCGGCCCGCACTGCCACATCGGTGCGCTGCTCCAGCAGGTCGATCACCTCGTCGTTGAGGGTCAGGTCCACGCCCACCTGCGGGTTACGCTCAAGAAACGCCGGCAGCAGCGGCAACAGGAAATGGCGGCCAAACGGCACGTTGGAGTTGACCCGTAGCCGCCCGCGCGGCTCGGCATGGGCGCTGGCACAACGCTCGGCCTCCTCCAGGTCGGCCAGCACGCGCAGGCCACGCTCGTAGAACGCGCAGCCTTCCGGGGTCAGCTGCAGCTGGCGGGTGGAGCGTTGCAGCAGGCGCGTGCCCAGCCGTTGCTCCAGCCGCGCCACCAGCTTGCTCACCGCCGACGGCGTCATGTCCAGCGTGCGGGCCGCAGCGGAAAAGCCACCGGTCTCGATCACCCGCACGAACACTTCCAGTTCGCCGGATCGGTTGATGTCGGGTCGCGCCATGGCGATGAATCCAGTTCACAGATGATTGTCCGTGCGCAGTCTAGTTCACAGATAAGCACGGAATCACCATGGCGGTCCCTCCACTCGGGACTGCCCGATGAACCGCTTGAGCCAGCTCACCACCACCGCCCTGCTCGCCGTGTCCGGCGCCGCCAGTGCCGCATCCGCCCCGCACTGGGTCGCCAGCTGGCAGGCCAGCCCGCAGCCGGTCTGGAACGCGGATTTCCTGTTCCCGACCCTGGTCCCGGCCACGCTGCAGGACCAGACCTTCCGCCAGACGGTGCGTGTCAGCCTGGGCGGCCCGCGGCTGCGGGTGCGGCTGAGCAATGCCTACGGCACCCGGCCGCTGCGGATCGGGGCGGCCAGCGTGGCCGCACGCGCGGGCGCCATCCCGCAACCGCTCAGCTTCGGCGGCCAGCCCGGGGTGTTGATCGGGCCCGGTCAGGAACAGCTGAGCGATCCGCTCCCGCTGGCCACGGATGACCGCCAGGCATTGCAGGTCAGCGTCTTTGTGCCGGGGCCGGCAACCGTTCAGACGTTCCATTGGGAAGGCCGCCAGACCAGTTGGATCGCCCCCGGCGACCAGAGCCGGGCCCAGGCCCTGAGCGCAGCCAGCAGCACCACCGCCCGCCTGCTGCTGACCGGAATTGACGTCGAGGCCGACGCCGACGCGCGCAGCGTGGTGGTGATCGGGGATTCGATCACCGACGGTGCCACCGCCAGCCTCGACCAGGACCAGCGCTGGACCGATCATCTGGCCGCGCGCCTGGCAGCGCGGGGCATAGCCGTGGTGAACGCCGGCATTTCCGGGGGGCGGCTGCTGCGCGACGGCATGGGTGAATCCGCCCTGGTCCGCTTCCGGCGCGACGCGCTGGACCAGCCTGCGGTATCCAGTGTGATCGTGCTGATCGGCATCAATGACATCAGCTGGCCAGGTACCGCATTCGCCCGCAACCAGGCCCGGCCCACGCTGAGCGAGCTGCAGGCGGGGTATCGCGCGCTGGCAGAACAGGCCCGCCGCCGAGGTGTGCGGATCGTGGGCGCTACCTTGCCACCGTTCGCTGGCGCCTTGCCCGGCACGCCGCTGGACGACTACTACCAACCGGACAAGGACACCCTGCGCCGCCAGCTCAATGCCTGGCTGCGCACGGACAGCCCGTTCGACGCGGTGATCGACCTGGACGCGGCGCTGCGCGACCCGGCCGATCCCTCACGGATGGCCGTGGCCTACGACTCCGGCGACCACCTCCACCCGGGTGATGCCGGCAACCGGACCATGGCTGAGGCGGTGGACCTGGAGATCCTGCTGGGCCGCAAGGGGTCGGATCCCTTACCTGAACGGAAAGGGCTCTGACCGCATCAACGAAAAACCCCGGGCAGGCCCGGGGTTTCGTCGCATCCAGCTGGCCGGAACGGATTACTTGCGCTTCTTGCGCACGTACAGCACCAGCGAGTGCTCTTCCAGCTCGTAGCCATGGTCTGCCGCGATCTTGCGCTGCAGTTCCTCGATCTCGTGGCTTTCGAACTCGATGATCTTGCCACTGTCCACGTCGACCATGTGGTCGTGGTGGCCGCCACGGTCCAGTTCGTAGACCGCCTGGCCGCCCTCGAAATTGTGCTTGAGCACGAGGCCGGCGGCCTCGAACTGGGTCAGCACCCGGTACACCGTGGCCAGGCCGATCTCGTCGCCGTGCTCCAGCAGCTGGCGGTAGATGTCTTCGGCGGTCATGTGGTGCTGGGCATTGCGCTGCTCGAGCAGCGCCAGGATCCGCATCCGCGGATGGGTCACCTTCAGGCCGACTTTACGCAGGTCGTGGGTTTCCATAGGTCTCCGTTCATTGGCGATTTAGCGCCAGCTGCCTCGGATTGGGTCGCGGTGGCACGCCGGGAGTGTATCATCGGTTTGATTTCCCCAACCGCCAGTCCCGATGCGCAATCTCCTGTTGGTCGCCGCCGTCGCCCTGTCCACCACCGGGTGCGGCATCATCTACAAGCAACCCATCTATCAGGGCAACCTGATCCGGGAAGATGCCGTGGCCAAGCTGCAGGTCGGGCAGAGCAAGCAGCAGGTCACCGCGCTGCTGGGCACCCCGTCCATTCCCGACCCGTTCCACGCCCAGCGTTGGGACTACACCTCCAGCCAGCGCGTGAACCGCCTGGGTCGTACCGAAGTGAAGAACTTCGTGGTGTTCTTCGAGAATGACACCGTGACCCGCTGGGAAGGCGATTACTTCCCGGGCAACGACAAGGCCCTGGCCCAGCAGACCGTGCGCCAGTTCGGCCGCAACCTGCCGAAGGACAAGAAGAAGAAGGGCCGCTGAGCCCCCTGCCCGTCCGCAGGTACGGCTGCCGGAATCAACCGCCGAGTGCGCGACGCCGGCGGTTGTCCTTGGGGTCGGCCAGCAACGGGCGCAGCAACTCGATGCGATCACCTTCCAGCAGTGCCTGCTGCGGGCGAGCCAGCACACCATGAACGGCGACGGCGGGGCAATCGGCACTGCCTTCCAGCGCGGCGGCGGCAATGGCGTCGGCCACAGTCGCGCCTTCTTCCAGCTGCAAGCGGCGCGACAGCACCCGCTGCGGCCAGGCCAGCACCACCTCGACCTCGATCATCGCTCAGCCCTCGTCGGCGACGCGGACGAAATCGTTGACCATGCGATCGGCCAGCCCCTGGAAGCCGATCGCCAGCGCCGGACCGAGCAGGCGCGAGCTGGGTTCGAACTCCAGGGTCAGGGTGACCTTGCAGGCATCCTCGGCCAGCGCATGGAATTCCCAGCGGCCGTGCAGCTGCTTGAACGGGCCATCGCGCAGCTGCATATCAATGCTGTGCGGGCGCTGCAGGGTGTTCTCGGTCTGGAACCATGTGCTGAACGAGCCCAGGCCCAGGTCCAGTCGCGCCACCAGGCGGTCCTCGCCCTCCTCAACGATCTGGGCAGCAGAGCACCAGCGGAAACGGCGCGGATAGGCCTGGACGTCGTTGACCAGGTCGAACATGCGCGCGGCCGAATGTTCGACCAGGGCGCTGCGGCGGATAGTAGGCATGAATACAGGACGTTTCGGCAATCGACCGGGCGGGCCCGAATCGGAGACAATACGGAAATGAGCAAGAACAGCGGCAAGGATAAAGCAAAGAGCGCGACGGCCAACAAAACCATCGCGTTGAACAAGCGTGCCCGCCACGAATACCACATCGAAGAGCGCTTCGAGGCCGGCCTCGCCCTGCAGGGCTGGGAGGTCAAGTCGATCCGCGCAGGCCGTGGCAACATCATCGATGCCTACGCCTATGTGAAGCGCGGCGAGATCTACCTGATCGGTGCACAGATCACCCCGTTGATCCAGGCCTCCACCCACGTGGTGGCCAATGACCGGCGCGAGCGCAAGCTGCTGCTGCACCGGAACGAGATCGACAAGCTGATCGGCAAGGTCGAGCGCGATGGCTACACGATCGTGCCCACTGCGATGTACTGGAGCAAGAACAAGATCAAGCTCGAAGTCGCGCTGGCCAAGGGCAAGCAGACCCACGACAAGCGCGATGCCGCCAAGGACCGCGACTGGGCGATCGAGAAGCAGCGCGTGATGCGTCGCGGCAACCGCGACGCATGATCACTCCCGTCGGCGCCATGGCGACTGCCAGCGCCGATGAAACGCGCACGTTGTGCGCGCGCCTGCTGGCCTTCAACCAGGCCCACGGCGGCGATGCGTTCGATGAGACCCCAGTCCGCCTGGCCTGGCATGACGAGCACGGCAGGCTGCGCGGCGGCGTGCTGGCCGACGTCTGTGCCGGCTGGCTGCAGGTACATGTGCTGTGGGTGGATCCGGAACTGCGCGGGCAAGGCATCGGCCAGCGCCTGCTGGCGGAAGCAGAAGCCGCCGCGCGCCAGCTTGGCGCCCGCAACGTGATGCTGGATACCTTCGACTGGCAGGCCGAAGCCTTCTACCTGCGGCAGGGCTACACCGTGTATGGGCGACTGCCCGATTGCCCACCCGGTCACGAGCGGATCTACCTGCGCAAGGCGTTGTCGGGGTCGTAGTCGTGTCGGCGCTGGAGTTGCCTGCCGGTCACCCCGCCAGCACGCCCTGCCCGCGCATGCGCGGTGCCAGCGCGGCCTGCATCACAGCCAGATGCATCACCACCGCCAGTTCGGGCGCATGCCGGTCATCGCCGGCGCGCCACCGCTGCGCCAGCTGGGCTGCGTCGGCCGGCAGCAGGGCCAGCAACTGGGCGTCATCCATCGAATCGGCCGCGCCCTGGAGCTGCTGCGCCATCTGCCGCGACTGCCACACATGCACGCCGATGCTGAGGCTGGCCAGCGACATCAGGACCACGGCCAGCCCGTGCTCGAACCACTGCGACAGCACTTCCGGCCCCCACAGCAGGGCCGCCAACACCGCCAGGCCCGGCAGGCGCCAGCCCAGCCAATGGATGCGACCGCGCTGCGACCAGTGCACCACCACCGCACTGGCGACCAGTGCTGCGGCCGCTGTGGCCGGCAGTTCGGTCAGGCAGGTGGCCGCCAGCAGCGCGCCCAGCACGGCCCAGACCCAGCCAGGGGGCAATGCCCGTCGCTGGTAGTCGGCCCCGACGGGTCCGACCAGCTGTCGCAGGCTGCGTTGTTGGCTTGCCTCGGTCACCCACAGTCTCCGTGTCTGTCCTGGCTCGGATGGTCGTCTTCAGTGTGTCGCAAATTCGTGCCCATGACGTTACCAATCCGCTATGCCGCTGGCTCTACAACATGTTGTGGATTGCCCCGGTGACTGTTCAGCTGTTTTGGCGTAGCATTGGCAGCGTTGGGCAGGCACTGGCCGTGGCGACACGAAAGCAGGCCTTGTACCTTGCAGAACTTGAAGAAACCGGGGGTGCATTGGTTTCGACGGGGGTTGTGAAGTCGCCTGGCGCATGCCGAGGGGGTAGCTTTCCTCGTAAATCCAGCTGCAAAACTCTAGTTGCCAACGACGACAACTACGCTCTGGCCGCTTAAGGCCTAAGCCTCGAAACCGCTTGTGTCCATGCTCGCGGTGTAGAGTCACTATCATGGAATCGCGCTGGACGGCTGCCTGTCAGTCCGGCACTAGAACACAACAGGCTGGTTCCCGGATGCGCTTTGCGCACCGTGCTGTTCGGGGACGAGATCCAACGGTGAGCTAAGCATGTAGTGCTGGGGATGGAGTGCCTTCGGACGGCGGTTCAATTCCGCCCACCTCCACCATCTGTATGGCCTGTCGAGGCCGCAAGAAGCCGGATCTCCCGTCAACTGGGGTTCCGGCTTTTTTGTGCCTGCACGTCGCGCAGGACGTGTGGCGCATAATCGGGATGACACCGCCAACACAACAGTTCCTCCATCCGCGACCGCCAGAAGGATCTGCAATGAAAATCGCCACAACCACGCTCGCCCTGTTCCTCACCGCGCTCGCCGCCGCCCCAGCCACGCACGCCGCAGCCCCGGCCATCGCGCCGCCCGGCACCGCCACGCTGGAAGCGCTGCTGGCCTGCAAGGCGGGCTCGGATTTCAGTGCGGCCGACGCCATCGATGCCCTGCAGGCGGCCGGCCTGGCCAAGAAGCCGGGCGGCACCTTCGAGCCGGAGGACAAGCCGGTCGCGCTGTTTGGCGGCACGGTCAACAGTGCCGATGTGACTGTGGCCGAAGGCGAGAAAGGCCTCTTCGTGTACCTGAACGGTGTCGACGCCAAGCGCCTGGCCAGGGACTGGTCGGTGACCGAGGTCAACGAGCATGCCAATACCGAAGAACCTTCGTACGTGAAGCGCATCGACAAGCACCACACCCTGCACGTGATCGCAGGCGACGACTACGAGGGCTATTCGGCGGCGGTGAAGTGCCAGATCAGCCACTGATGGCGTAGCCGACGCTACAGCCAGCGTGGCACGCGATGACGGTACTGCGCGTACGCCTCGGGAAAGCGGGCCATCAGTGCCCGCTCCTCCGGCAAGATCTGCAGCCAAGTGATGTACGCCACGAACAGCGGCACCACCAGCAGCGCGATCAGGTTCTGCAGGTACACCATGGCACCAAACAGGACCAGCGCCTGGCCGAGATACATCGGATTTCGGGTGCGGCGGTAGATTCCGCTGGTAACCAGCGCGCTCGACGCCGAAGGTCGCAGAGGATTGACGGTGGTACCGGCGCGCCGGAAAGAGACCTTGGGCAGCAGGTTGAGCACGACACCCAACGTCACCGTCACCCCGGCCAGCAGAACAGGCATCGGTACCCGAAGGTGCAAACCCTGCCACAGCCAGCGTGCTGCAAAGCCCGCAGCGGCGAACAGCAGCATTACCACGGGCGGGGGAATGCGGGTTTCCAGCCAGGCCATCGCGATCACCGTGTCCTTTCCATTCGCCGCAGTGTCACACGGAAATGGCTGAATCGCCCCAAGCGGCCAGGCGCAAACCGACCGTCAGGTCTATTCCGCTTTGACAGGCCGGCCGCTAGAGTGGCGCCACCGCGCAGGAGGATCGCATGGCTACCACGGGCTTGGGCTTCATCGGCCGCACGACCCTCATCATCACCGTGCTGCTCACCCTGGGCGGCTGCGCGACGCTGCGCCAGTTCGGGCCGTCGGTGCAGGTTGCCTCGGTCACGCCCGGCCAGTACATCGCGCTCAAGCGCGGTGACATCCTGACCTCCGGCAAGCTCAGCGCGGCGACCATTGAGACCCTGCGCGTGGCCGGGCTCGATGAGGGCGTCTGTGCCAAGCCCGGCCTGCCCTGCATCGAGGCCATGGAAAGCAGCATCGTGGTGCGCGAGGAAGACAAGCGCTCCAGCCTGGCCGAGTTGTGGCTGCAGTATGCGATGACCCTGCCGGCGCCAAAGCGCGAGTACTCGGCATCCGGCCGCGCCAAGACCGCAGTCACCGAGCTGGATGCCGACTTCCAGCCACGCCTCGATGCGTGGATGCAGGTCGCGCGCCAGGCCTATGCCTATCTGTTCTTCACCGAGCGCACCGCCAACCAGCGTGGTTTCGAAGACCGCCAGACCCAGGTGCGCGACTACTACAACCTGGCGGTGCAGGAAGCCTCGGTGCAGCTGTACAACGCGTATGCCACCGGCCGCGTGCACGGCCAGGCCAGCCATTTCCAGCTGGGCCGCTGGACCTTCGTGCTGGCCCCTTCAGACCAAGCATCGGCGCTGGACCAGCGTACCCCCAGCGAGCTGGTACCCGCCGCCTCGCTGTCGTTCACCGGTACGCTGCGCAGCGTGCATCGCCGCGATGGCTTCGGTGCCGAGCTGGTGGCGGTGATGGACGACCCGGCCGGCAGCACGGCCACCACGCCTCGGGCAGCGGCGCAGGCAACGCAGGCCAGCACTTCGGCCACGCAGAGCTGGAGCGAGATGCCCTCGCCATCGATGACGGTGCTGCTGCGCTTCTCGGGGAACAACCTGTGGGAGGTGCTGCACGATGACGAGCCGGAGCTGGAGATCCACGATCCCTACCAGGTTTCGGAAGTGACCCTGCACGGCCAGCAGGTGCCACTGGCGGCCAACTTCACTGCCGGCTATGCGCTGTGGCTGGCCCGCTCCAACTTCAGCCGACAGTCGTTGCGCACGCTGTTCGGTGGCAAGGGCGGCATCGACACGCCGCATCTGTACATGATGCAGCCCTACGACCCGAACCGCCGCGTGCTGCTGATGATCCACGGCCTGGCCAGCAGTCCGGAAGCCTGGGTCAACGTGGCCAACGAACTGCTGCGCGACGACGAGATCCGCCGGGAGTTCCAGGTCTGGCAGTTCTATTACCCGACCAACATGCCCATCGCGATGAGCCACGATGCGATGCGCCACACGCTGACTGAAGTGTTCAAGCACTTCGACCCCAGCGGCAAGGCGCAGGCCTCGCATGACATGGTGCTGGTGGGGCACAGCATGGGCGGGGTGATCGCACGGTTGATGATCTCCTCCTCCGGCGACCACCTGGTCGACACCCTGCTGGCCACCGCGCAGATGACGCCCGCCCAGCGCGAACTGCTGCGCACCAAAGGCGCACCGGTGCTGACCTTCCTGCCAGAACCGGAAGTGTCCCGCGTGGTGTTCATCGCCACGCCGCATCGCGGTACCGACGTGGCGGGCACCCGCCTCGGCCGGTGGATCGGCCGGCTGGTGCGGTTGCCACTGACCGTGCTGGAAGACGTCGCCACCATCGCCAACGACGGCCAGATCGACCGCAATGACGGCAAGCACGGCTACCAGATGAACAGCATCCAGAACCTGGACAAGGACGACCCGTTCGTCCGCGCCGTGGCTGACCTGCCGATGTCACCGAAGGTGCACTACCACTCGATCATCGCCCGCGCCAAGGCCGATGGCCCACTTGAGAAGACTGATGACGGGCTGGTGCCCTACTGGAGTTCGCACCTGCCGCACGCGGATTCGGAGAAGGTGATCGTGTCCGGACACAGCGTGCAGGAAGCTACGCCGGCCATCGTCGAGCTGCGGCGGATCCTGCATGAGGACATGCAGGCACACGGGCGAACGGGAAAGTAAGCCGCCGTCCCGACAGATCAGGCACCGGCCGTGCGCCGCGAGAACGTGCCATGCAGCGCCGCCGGAATCGCAAAGCCCTCCATGCGCACCTCGGGCCGATAGTCGGCGCTGGGGGTGAAGCGGAACTCGCGTGCCAGCAGCGCGCACAGCAGTACCAGCTGTGCATTGCCGACCGCCGATCCCACGCAGGAACGCGTGGGGAAGCCATAAGGCACATAGATGCCGGCGGTACGCTTGCGCCGTTCGGGCAACCAGCGATCGGGATCGAACTGCAGCGGGTCATCCCAGTACTTCGCCGAGCGGTGCTGGATGAACGAACTCAACTCGAACACTGTGCCTTCGGCGATGGCCTGCCCTTCCACCTGCAGATCGCAGGCGGCCACCCGGCGGTTGTTGAAGGGCGTGGAGTACAGCCGCATCACTTCCTTCAGGAAGCGCATCGTGCAGGGAATCCTGGCCATCGGCAGCGCATGGATCTCCGCATCCGAGAGCGGCGCGAATTCCTCCTCGATGCGCTGGCGCCAGTGTGGATGCATCTGCATCGCCAACAGCAGGCAGGCGGCCATCATGCCGGGCACGCCGGAAATGGCGATCAGCTGCACGGTGACCAAGTAGGTGACCTTGTCCAGGCCGATGCGCTCTCGCAGGCTCAGCAATGACTGCGCGTAGTCCAGCGCCGAACGTCCGCTGCGGACCCGGCGCTTGAGTTCGGCGGCGATCGCCCGTGATTCGGCACGGCCGATGAGGAAGTTGCGCAGCAGGTGGCGCCGATGGATGACCTGCTCGACCTGGGTGGTGTAGCGCAGATGCAGGGCGCGTTCGATGGCCGCAGTGCCGCGCGCGTCGAGCCCATCGATCACCAGTGGCACCAGCGGATGCGCCATCACCTTCCACACGGCTGGCGTGGCATCCAGCTCGCGCCCGCACAGTGCGTCCAATGCCTGCCGCATGCGCGACTGCAACGCCTCCAGAGTCTGTGCACTGGTGAGTTCAGCACTGCGCGTGGCAATCAGGCTGCGCACTTCGGTCCAGCGCACGCGTTCGTGCCGGCGGAACAGGTCGGCCAGCGACTCGACCACGAACAGGTGCTCGGAATTCTCCTTGTCGACCTTGCCGGCCAGTTCCGGGCAGAACACCCCGATACCGCCGGTTTCCAGTTTCAGCACAGGCCCTTCGCGCTCCACGCGCGCAGCCAGGCGCTCGGCAGCAATGGCGCTGCCTTCATTCGACATCCCTTGCATGCAGTGCGTCTCCGGCAGGAAGGGACTCGAAAGACGAGTCCCTTCGTCTTGCTACCGCTCAATCGCGGGTTTGGCCCGCAGGATCAGAATTCGACCCACAGAGGCCAGGTATTCCACACGCTGCTCTTTTCGTTCGGATGAATATTCAGAGTGACGCGCAATGCTCGGGCGAATCTTTTCATTTTCATTCCTTTGCTTGCTGTGTGGTTATGCCGGGATTATCCCGGCACCGGCTAGATAACACGACATAATCCCGCTGTCCAACCGGCCGGGTGGCGCACTGCAGCATCCTGGTTGCGGCCGATTGAGGGGAATCCCTCATCGCGCCTGCGCATCCGGCCTCCTATGCTGGGCTCACTTTCCCCCAACGGAGGTCTGCATGAACACGCAAGAGCCCAGCCGCCAGCCCAGCCCCGATCCGGCCGAGCGCGATGCCTTCTTCCCGTCGCCGTATTCGCTCTCGCAGTTCACCTCGCCCAAGAGCGACCTGTCCGGCGCCGACTATCCGGATGCGCGCCGCGATGGCCGCTGGAAGGTGCTGATGATCGCCGCCGACGAGCGCTATCTGCCGACCGCCAATGGCCACCTGTTCTCCACCGGCAACCATCCGGTGGAAACCCTGCTGCCGATGTACCACCTGGACAAGGCCGGCTTCGACATCGACGTGGCGACGCTGTCCGGCAACCCGGTCAAGTTCGAATGGTGGGCCTTCCCACACGAGGACAGCGAGATCGGCGCCCTGTACGAACGCTACCAGGAACGCTTCCGCCAGCCGTTGCAGCTGGACCAGGTGGTGGCCGGCCTGGGCGCCGATTCGGACTACGCCGCCGTCTTCATTCCCGGTGGGCACGGCGCGTTGATCGGCCTGCCGGA
Source organism: Stenotrophomonas sp. FR012 (assembly GCF_047520565.2). Lineage (NCBI taxonomy): Bacteria > Pseudomonadati > Pseudomonadota > Gammaproteobacteria > Lysobacterales > Lysobacteraceae > Stenotrophomonas > Stenotrophomonas sp. FR012. The sequence goes on along the minus strand of NZ_JAXBQL020000012.1, from coordinate 48,812 downwards.
GAGCGCGGCGGTGAAGGCCGCGCTGCAATGGGCCATGGCCGAGCAGCGCCACATCATCACCCTCTGCCATGGCCCGGCGGCGCTGCTGGCGGCGGGCGTCGACGACGCCGAGGGTGCCTCGCTGTTCCGTGGCTACCGCATCTGTGCCTTCCCCGACGCAATGGACCGGCAGACACCGGGGATCGGCTACATGCCCGGGCAGCTGCGTTGGTTCTTCGGTGAACGGCTGGCCCAGCAGGGGGTGCAGATCGTCAATGAGGGCATCGATGGCAGCGTACTGCAGGATCGCCTGCTGCTGACCGGCGACAGTCCGCTGGCCGGCAACGCGTTGGGCAAGCTGGCCGCGCGTACGCTGCTCGATGCGCTGGCGGGGCGCTGAGCCAATGCCTGCGCTGGTGCCCGCGCTGCTGGAACTGGAACAGGCGCGGTCATTGCCGGCGGTGGGCGGCGTGCTGCGCGCCGCCGCCTCACCATTGGGCTACGACCGCCTGTTGGTGTTTGCCACCGGAACCGGGCTGGAGCGCGACGCACAGCGTGTGTACTGGATTGAAGGTGACTGGTTCGGCGACGGCAGCGATAGCGGACTCGCCCGCTACCTGCACGCCTGTCCGGTCAACCGCCATGTGCTGGACAGCAATGCGCCGTTCTTCTGGAGCAAGCGCCACGGTGTGCGTGGCGAGCGCTACCAGGTGGTGAAGCAGCCTCGCGGCGATGGCCTGCATGGGTTGCAGGTGCCGGTGTTCGGCCCGACCGGTCTGGAGGGTGCGGTCAGTTTCGCCGGCACCTCGATTGATGCGTCCGCCAGCGCGCGCCTGCTGCTTGAAATGGTCGGCACGTCAGTCTTCCGCGCGGCGCGGCGGCTTGCCGAAGCGCCGGCCGACATCCGCGCGGGCGCGCTGAGCGCACGCGAACGCGAGGTGCTGCGCTGGGTCGCCGCTGGACGGCGCCAGGCAGAGATAGCGGCCACGCTGGGTCTGTCTGCGCGCACCGTTGAGAACCACCTGCGGCGAGCGCGGCAACGACTGGGCGTGGCCACCACCGCGCAGGCAGTGCGCGCGGCAGGCCGCCGTGGCGAGATTGAAGATTGATCAGGATGGAGGCACTTCCTGCTGCCTGATCAGCGTGCGGCATACGCCCTGTGCATCTGCGCGATTGCAGAAGGCAGGCGACGGGATGAGCTACGACCCGTGATCGCCGGTGCGCGGTCCACCGGGCGGGGCGTTCATCGCCCGCCCGGCATCCGCGAGCCACCCATCCCTGCATAACGCTGCCCTCGCATTCGTGGCATGCTCTGTGAAACCGTTTTCATGGAATGGAGGGATTCCACGATGTTGTCGCGTTTCCGTCGCCCCGCGCTGTCTGCGCTGCTGGCGCTTGCCCTGCCTCTGACCAGCGCCTGGGCCGCAGCCCCTGCGCCGTTGAAGGTGATGTCGTTCAATGTGCGCACCCCGGCCGATACCGAACCCGGCAAGCGCTGGCCCGACCGTCGCGATGCGATGGTGAAGGTCATCCTCGACGCGCACCCAGCGGTGATCGGTACCCAGGAGCTGGTGCAGGAGCAGGCCGATTACCTTGCCCAGCACCTGCCCGGATACCGCTGGTTCGGCGAGGGCCGCCGCGGCGGCAGCGGCGACGAGCACATGGGCGTGTTCTACGACAGCAAGGTGCTGGCGATCGAGGAATCAGGCAACTTCTGGCTGTCTGATACGCCCGATGTGCCCGGCAGCATTACCTGGGGCAACCTGTATCCACGCATGGTCACCTGGGCGCTGTTCCGCCGCATCGATGACGGCCGACGCTTCTATTTCATGGATACCCACCTGCCCTACCGCGACGAGGACGAACCACGCCGGGTGAAGGGTGCCGAGCTGATCGGCAGGCGCGTGGCCGGCCTGGCGGCCGACCTGCCGGTGGTGCTGACCGGTGACTTCAACAGCGAACCCGGCGGCGACACCTACAAGGCATTCACCCGCGTACTGCACGACACCCGTGCCCAGGTGAAGACACCGCAGGGCCCGCGACTGACCTTCCACGATTTCACTGGCAAGGCCACCGCGCAGCTGGACTGGGTGCTGGTGCGCGGTTTCCACGCGCGCAGCTTCCTGACCGATGACCGCCGCATCGATGGCGTGCTGCCATCGGATCATTTCCCGCTGGTGGTCGAACTGGACTGGCCGAAGCACTGACCCCGCACGGCAGCCGCAGCTACAGCGGCGGCTGCCGCGACAGCAGGCGATACAGGGCCTGATGCTGATCGCGCGCCTGGCAGATGCGGGCCCCTATCGCCAGGAACACGGCGACGCCGATCAGGCCCAGCCCCAGCATCGAATCCTGCAGGCGCAGGAAACCGACCGCTGCGGCCATCGTCGCCAGCACCAGCAGCACCACGACCGCCACTGACAGACCCGCACCCGGTGGACCCGGATCGCCGAACAACATCCGTTGGGTATCCCGCCTTCCGTCCGCCATTGCCTGTCCTCCCGAGTGCCTGACCCACTAGTTACACGGCGAGCCCGCAATCCGGCAGAGTCAGAAACGTCACCAAGGTGAAGACGTACGCGAAATGCACCGCGCTACCCTGCCGCGTACCCCTCGAACCTGCGGAGCAGCACATGGCACACCAGAGCCGGCTGGCTGGATTCATCATCGACTGCCAGGACCTTCCCGCCGACGAAGGCGCCCGTTTCTGGGCCGCCGCGCTCGGTCTGCAGGCACAGGCGGCGCGTGCCGAAGGGGGCGCCGAGTATGCCGACCTGCTGGGCGCACCGGCGGGCCTGGACGTTGAAGTCCAGCGGGTCGATCACCCGTCACGGGTGCATCTGGACATCGAGAGCGACGACATCGATGCCGAGGCCGACCGCCTGGAGAAGCTCGGCGCACGACGGATAGGCTTCGTCAAGCGCTGGTGGGTGATGGAAGCACCGACCGGCCATCGCTTCTGCATCGTGCGCATGCGCGAGCGCGAGGTGCCGGCCAATCAGTGGCCCTGAAAGAGCAAAGGGACGGACGCCACGGCCTCCGTCCCCCCCGGCGTCAGGGCACCTGCGCCACGCTCGGTTGCTGCGGTGATTGCCCCCAGCCGCCCAGCGCCTTGTACACGCCCACCACGCTGACGTTGACCTCGGACTCGGCCGCCGCCAACGCATCATCGGCTGCCAGCTGCGTGCGCTGCGCATCCAGCAGGGTCAGGAAGTCCTCCGAGCCCTCGCGATAGCGGATCTGCGCCAGCGATTCGGCACGCCGTGCCGCCTGCGCCTGCTCGACCACGATCGCCAACCGTGCCTGCTGCTTGGAATAGCGGGTCAGTGCGTTCTCGGTGTCTTCCAGGGCCAGCAGTACCGCCTGCTCATATTGCGCGGCCACGCCTTCGGCTTCAGCCTTGCTGGCACGCAGGCGTGCACGCACGGTGCCGAAGTCGAATGCCGCCCAGCTCAGCGATGGGGTCAGCGACCAGGCCTTGTTGTTGCCATTGACCAGGCCGCTGGCATCGCCACCGAGGAACCCGACGAAGCCGGACAGCGACAACCGCGGGAACAGGTCCGCCGTGGCCACGCCCACGCGTGCGGTCGCAGCCGCCAGGCGACGCTCGGCCACGCGCACGTCGGCACGCTGGCGCAGCAGTTCGCGGGTATCGCCCAGCGGCAGTGCCTTGGCGAAGGCCGGTACGTCGTGCGGCGCGAGCATGTCAGTCAGCACTTCCGGGCGCTGGCCGAGCAGCACGGCCAGCCGGTTGCGCGACTGCGCCTCGGCCACTTCCAGCAACGGGATGTCAGCCTCGATCGCCTTCAGCCGTGCACGGCTGCTCTGCACATCCAGCTCGCTGCCTGCGCCCAGCTGCCAGCGCGCCTCGGTCAGCTTCTGCGTATCGCGCAGGTTTTCCAGCGTGTGCTGGGCCACCGCGATGCGCTTCTGCGTACCACGCAGCTCGAAGTAGTTGCGTGCCACTTCAGCGGCGATCAGGACCTGCGCATCGGCCAGGTTGGCCTGCTCGGCACCGAGGTCGGCGCGTGCGGCTTCAGCGGCACGGCGCTTGCGGCCGAACAGATCCAGCTCCCAGCCGGCGTCGAAGCCGAGCTGGTAGCTTTCACTGAACACCCGCTGCCCACCCAGCTGCGGATCGGGTTGCTTGCGGCGGTCATAGCTGCCGCCAGCGGTGACGTGCGGAGCCTGGTCGAGGCGGCTTTCCACGAACACCGCGCGGGCCTGGCTGACGCGGGCCACGGCCACGCGAAGGTCCAGGTTGTCCGACAGTGCGCCGTGCACCAGCTGTTCCAGCACCGGATCATCGAACTGCGCCCACCAGCTGGCGACCGGCGAAGCGGTACTGAACACCGGCTGCTGTGCGCTCTGGAGGACCACCGGCTCCTGCATCGGCGCCTTGTAGTTGGGGCCGACGCTGACACAGCCTGCCAGCACCAGGCTGGAGACGGCCACCGCCAACGTGCGGATCACCATGGCAGCACCTCGCCCAGGTAGGTGAAGCTGCCGCTGGCGCCGGATTCACCGATCAACGCCATTTCCACGCTGGAACGTGCGCCTTCGCTGATTTCGATTTCGCCGTTGCCGCCGTTCATGTCGGTCTTCACGTAACCCGGATGCACGGTGTTGACCTTGATCGGGGTATTGCGCAGTTCGTAGGCCAGACTCAAGGTCCAGCTGTTCACCGCCGCCTTGGAGGCATTGTAGGCCGGGATCTTGAAATCGTAGATGCCCGACGCCGGGTCGGCGTGCAGGGTCTGCGAGCCGAGCATGCTCGATACGTTGACGATGCGCCCGGACTTGGCCTGCTTGACCAGCGGCAGGAAGGCCTGGGTGACCGCCACCAGCGCATACACGTTGGTGTCGAAAGTGCGCTTCCAGGTATCGAGTGACTGTTCCGACGGTGCCTGCGCCGGGTTCTCGATCATGATGCCGGCGTTGTTGACCAGGATGTCGAGACGACCATGGCGCTGGCGCACCTGCTCGACCGCTTCGGCGATGCTGGCCGCGTCGGTCACGTCCAGTTGCAGGGCTTCGACCGGCAGGCCTTCAGCCTGCAGCTTCAGTGCCAGCTCCACGGCGGTCTCACGCTTGCGACCGGCCAGCAGCGTGTGCACGCCAGCCTGGGCCAGCTGGCGCACAGTTTCCAGGCCGATGCCACGGGTGGCGCCGGTGACCAGCGCGATCTTGTTCTGATGGGTGTTCATGGATGCATGCCTTGTCTGTGGGAAGAGTGGCCGCCGGCCAACGACCGGCGGCGGAGTTCCATATCAGTGGTGGATGGTCGGCTCGCCGTGCTGCACCAGCTGTCCACCACCGTTGCGGGTGACGAACTTGCGCAGGGCCACGTAGAACACCGGGGTAAGGAACAGGCCGAACAGGGTCACGCCCAACATGCCGGCGAACACGGTGATACCGGTCACCGAGCGCACTTCGGCGCCTGCACCGTGCGACAACACCAGCGGCACGGTGCCGGCGATGAACGCGATGGAGGTCATCACGATCGGGCGCAGACGCAGGCGGCAGGCTTCCAATGCCGCTTCAACGATGCCCTTGCCGCCCATCTCCAGCTCTCTGGCGAACTCGACGATCAGGATCGCGTTCTTGCACGCCAGGCCCATCAGCACCACCAGGCCGACCTGCACGAACACGTTGTTGTCACCACCGGTCAACCACACGCCGAACAGCGCGGACAGCAGGGTCATCGGCACGATCAGGATCACCGCCAGCGGCAGCGACCAGCTCTCGTACAGCGCGGCCAGCACCAGGAAGGCCAGCATGATCGCCACCGGGAACACGATGAAGGCGGCCTTGCCCTGGGTTGCCTGCTGGTAGCTCAGGTCGGTCCATTCGGTGGTCATGCCCACCGGCAGCACCTTGCCGGCGATCTCGGTCAGCTTGTTCATCGCCTCGGCGGAGGACAGCAGGCGCGGGTCGGCTTCACCGGCCAGGTCAGCCGCCGGATAGCCATTGAAGCGCAGCACCGGGTCCGGGCCGAAGGTCTGCTTGATGGTGACCATCGAACCGATCGGCACCATCTCGCCGCGGTCGTTGCGGGTACGCAGCTTGCCGATGTCCTCGACCGTCTCGCGGTACGGACCATCGGCCTGGGCGATCACCTGCCAGGTGCGGCCGAACTGGTTGAAGTCGTTGACGTAGGCCGAACCCAGGTAGGTCTGCAACGTGTCGAACAGCTCGGTGAGCTGCACGCCCTGTGCCTTGGCCTTGACGCGGTCCACCTCGGCATCGAGCTGCGGCACGTTGGCCTGGTAGCTGGAAATCGGGAAGGCCATGCCCGGGGTCTGCGCGACGGTGCCCTGCATGGCCTGCACTGCATTCTGCAGCGCGCCGTAACCCAGGTTGCCACGGTCCTCGATGAACATCTGGTAGCCGTTGCCATTGCCCAGGCCGAGGATCGGCGGCGGCATCATCGCGAACGCGAAGCCTTCCTGCAGGCCGGCAATCTTCTGGTTGATCTCGGCATTGATCTGCGCCGCGGTGCGGCCATGGCGCTCGGCGAACGGCTTGAGCGGGATGAACGCCACACCGGTGTTCGGCGTATTGGTGAACTGCAGCGCGTTCAGACCGGGGAACGAGATGGTGTGAGCGACGCCATCGGTTTCCTGGGCGATCTTGGCGACCTTGCGCAGCATTTCATCGGTGCGGGCGATCGACGAACCTTCCGGCAGCTTCACACCGGCGATCAGATACAGCTTGTCCTGGGTCGGAATGAAGCCCGGCGGCACCAGCTTGAAGATCACGCCGGTACCGACCAGCAGGATCGCGTAGACCACGAACACCGCACCGCGGCGGCCGAGGATGCGGGCCACGCCACGCTCGTATTTCTCCGAGCTGGACTTGAAGAAGCGGTTGAACGGACGGAACACCCAGCCGAACAGGCGGTCGATCAGGCGGCTCGGGCCGTCCTTCGGTGCACCATGGGCCTTCAGCAGGCGCGCGGCCAGGGCCGGCGACAGGGTCAGCGAGTTGATCGCCGAGATCACCGTGGAAATGGCGATGGTGACCGCGAACTGCTTGTAGAACTGGCCGGTGACACCGGACAGGAACGCCATCGGCACGAACACTGCACACAGCACCAGCGCGATCGCCACGATCGGGCCGGACACCTCGCGCATGGCCTGGTGTGCCGCCGCGGTGGGCGACAGGCCTTCCTCGATGTTGCGCTCGACGTTCTCCACCACCACGATCGCGTCGTCGACCACGATGCCGATCGCCAGAACCAGGCCGAACAGGCTCAGCGTATTGATCGAGAAGCCCAGCAGGTACAGCGCGGCGAACGTACCCACCACCGACACCGGCACCGCGATCAACGGAATGATCGACGCACGCCAGGTCTGCAGGAACAGGATCACGACCAGCACCACCAGGGCGATCGCTTCCAGCAGCGTGGAGACCACGGCCTTGATCGAGTCGCGCACGAAGATGGTGGTGTCATACACCGCTTCGTACTTCACATCGGCCGGCATGGTCTTCTGCATCTCGTCCATCGTCGAGATGACCTGATCGCGGATTTCCAGCGCGTTGGCACCCGGCGACTGGAAGATACCGATACCCACCGCGTTCTTGCCGTCCAGCTGCGAGCGCAGGGTGTAGTCGCCCGCACCCAGTTCCAGGCGGGCCACGTCGGACAGGCGCACGATCTCGCCATCGGTGCCGCTCTTGAGCACGATGTCGCCGAATTCCTTTTCGGTCTTCAGCCGGCCCTGGGCATTGATCAGGGTCAGGAACTTGCTGTCCGGCAGCGGTTCGGCGCCGAGCTGGCCGGCCGAAACCTGCACGTTCTGCTCGCGCATGGCACGCACCACGTCGCTGGCGGTCAGGCCGCGCGAGGCCACCTTGTCCGGATCCAGCCAGGCACGCATGGCGTAGTCGCCGCCACCGAAGATCTGCGCGTCACCCACGCCCGGAATACGCGCCAGCGCATCCTTGACGTGCAGGCGCGCGTAGTTGCGCAGGTACAGGGTGTCGTACTTGCCTTGCGGCGAAGTCAGGTGCACCACCATCAGGAAGGTCGGCGACTGCTTCTGCGTGGTCACGCCCTGCCGGCGCACGTCCTCGGGCAGGCGCGCCTGCGCCTGCGCCACGCGGTTCTGCACCTTCACCGCCGCCGCGTCCGGGTCGGTGCCCGGGCGGAAGGTGACGGTCATCTGCAGCACGCCGTCCGAGCCGGCCACCGACTTCAGGTACATCATGCCTTCGACGCCGTTGATGGCTTCTTCGAGCGGTGTGGCGACGGTCTCGGCAATGACCTTGGGGTTGGCGCCCGGATAGACCGTGCGCACGACCACCGACGGCGGCACCACTTCGGGGTACTCGCTGATCGGCAGGATTGGAATCGTGATCAGGCCTGCGGCGAAGATCACGATCGACAGCACCGCCGCGAAGATCGGCCTGTCGATGAAGAAACGGGAAAAGTCCATGGAGGAATTCCTGGGAAAGGCGTTCGGCGGGCAACAGCCACCCTGCCCCTCGCCGATACGACGAAGGCAGGGAAGGCTGCCGCTGGCGCCGGCAGCTAAGCGGGGACGCGGATCAGGAGACGGCGGATCAGTGGTCCAGTGCGGCGGTGGCATCGCGGCCCGGTGCCGGCACGGCCTGCGGCTGCATTGCCACGGCCTTGGCCTGCACCGGCATGCCCGGCATGAAGACCTTCTGCACGCCGTCGATGATCACCTTGTCTCCTGCCGCCAGGCCTTGCTCGACGATACGCAGGCCTTCAGCGGTGCGGCCAAGCTGGATGTCGCGGCGCTGGGCCTTGCCATCCTTGTCGACCACGTAGACGTACTTGCGGTCCTGGTCGGTCAGCACGGCCTTGTCGTCGATCAGCAGGGCCTGGAACTGGCCGCTGCCAAGCAGCTGCACGCGGGCGAACAGGCCCGGCGTGAACTGGCGATCGGCGTTGTCCAGCAGCGCACGGACGCGGATGGTCCCGGTACTGCGGGCCACCTGGTTGTCGAGGAAGTCGACCTTGCCCGTGTGCGGGTAGCCTTCTTCACCGGACAGGCCGACCTTCACCGGCAGCGCGCTGTCACGCTCGCTCGGGCGCTCGCCCTTGCGTGCCATCTGGGCGTAGCGCAGGAAGGTGCTCTCGTCAGCATCGAAGTAGACGAACACCGTGTCCAGCGAGACCAGCGTGGTCAGCACGCTGGCGCTGTCGCCGGCGGTGACCAGGTTGCCGGCGGTGACCATCGCGCGGCCGGCACGGCCGTCGATCGGTGCCCGTACCTTGGTGAACTCAAGATTGAGGCGGGCTGCATCCAATGCTGCCTGCGCGGCCTGCACGGCGGCGCCGGACTGGTCGGCAGCCGCACGGCGCTGCTCGGCGGTCTCGGTGGAGATCGCCTGCTGCTCGGACAGCCGCTTGGCGCGCTCGGACTCGCTGCGGGCCAGCGTGGCCTGGGTACGGGCGCGGGCCAGTTCGGCGGCCGCCCGATCGTACTCGGCCTGGTAACTGCGCGCGTCGATGGTGAAGAGCACTTCGCCCTTCTTCACTTCCTGGCCTTCGACGTAGTTGACCTTGTCGATGTAACCGGACACGCGCGGACGCAGTTCAACGCTCTGCACCGCTTCGACGCGGCCACTGAACTCGTCCCACTGGCTGACCTGCTTGACCAGTACCGGCGCGGCGCTGACCTGCGGCGGCGGCGGTGCACCGGCTTCTTCGGCATGGCCGCCGCTGCAGGCTGCAAGCACGGCCGCGGCGAGGATCGACACGCCGGCCATCGCAATGCGATGTCCGAAACGATGTGGGGTGGTATTGGGGGAAGTCATGGCATGCATCCGTACGGAGGGGTGGTACAGCTATATGGGAACGTGTTGCAAAAATCGGCGGCGAATACTGCGACCTCAACCATGGTCGAGGTCAAGCGATGCCTGCGGTGTCGCGCCAAAGCGGAGGAACTTCCAGGTGCAGCAGGCCACGCGGCAATTCGGCATCGCTGCTGTCGCAGCGGACGATGGCGCGGTTGTCGCGGCACCCATCAAGCAGGGAGACCACACGACGACCGACCAGCAGCGAGCTGGGCCACTCGATGCAGGCATTGGCCGCGTTGGCCGGGGTACACACCGGGCTGCAGACTTCCAGCATCTGCGCGCGCACGCCCAGCGCCTGCGCTTCCTGGTGCGCCACCTGCGCGTACATGCGCAGTGCGGCGGTGGTGATCGAGGTCTCGCCGTAGCCCGCCCAGGGCTTGGCGTTGGCCGGGCTGCCGATCATCACGTAGCGGCGCGCATGCACGTTGTCCTGCAGCAGCGGCAGCAGGTGGCGCACGGCGTGCACGTGCGGCATCAGGTCGGCCTGCATCGCGCCCAGCAGCTCATCGCCGTTGCGGTCGATCACCCGGCCGCGACGGTAGGGGCCACCCATGGCCGCGATCACGGCGGCCAACGGACGCGGGCGCTGCGCGATGCGCTCGGCCAACGCGCGTGCCGAGCCGTCATCGCTGAGCGAACCCAGCAGCGTCTCCAGTCCGGGCTCATCCGCGAACTGCTCGTGCAGCGCGGCCAGCCGGCCGGGATCGCGGCCAACCACCAGCACCGGGCTGCCGGCTTCCAGCAACGCGCCGACCACGCCCTGGCCGACGGCACCGGTACCGCCAAGGACCAGGACTTCGGGCGTCAGTATCCCATTCACGGGACATTTCCTCCCAAATCCGGGATAGTCCCAATTCGACGCAGGCGGTCGCCCTTGTGCGGGACCAGGCGGATGGCACCGCCACGCTGCTGACGCATGGGCGCGGTAAACTCACGAAAGTCCTTGTGTACCAAGGAACTCGGACGGGCTTCGACGGTCATCGCCAGGTCCAGGGTGTTCTGGCCGGCGTTCCGGAGTCGAGCAAGAATGTTGCGCAGGCTCATGGCGGACGGGCTCCAATTAACGAATGGCGCCACCATAGACCTCAAACCTTTACTTGATTAGTCCTGATTAAGGGGAATAATCATCCCGCTCCCGGTCCAATCGTTCTGTCACGATTGTCCCATCCCCGACGTCCAGGATCCCCGACCATGTCCCACGATCTCAACGAGACGCTGATCTTCGTCAAAGTGGTCGAGCAAGGCAGCTTCATTGCCGCTGCCAAATCGCTCGGCCTGCCCAAGACCACGGTCAGCCGCAAAGTGCAGGAGCTGGAAACGCGCCTGGGCGCGCGCCTGCTGCACCGGACCACGCGCCGCCTCGGCCTGACCGAAGCCGGTTCGATCTATCACGAACATTGCCAGCGCATCGCACGCGAGCTTGAAGAGGCCGAAAGCGCGGTGAGCCAGCTGCAGTCCGGCCCGCGCGGCTGGCTGCGCTTCACTGTGCCCTACTCGATCGGCATCACCTGGATTGCGCCGCTGCTGGGCCAGTTCCATGCGCAGTATCCAGAGATCCGCCTGGACATGCACATGGGTAACGAGAAGCTGGACCTGATCGCCGGTGAAGCGGACCTGGCGCTGCGCGTGGGTGCCCTGCCCGATTCCAATCTGGTCGCGCGCAAGCTGGGCAGCCTGCGCACGCAGGTGTTCGCCAGTCCGGCCTACATTGAGCGCTATGGCGAACCGCTGCATCCGGAAGAGCTGCAGTTCCATCGCATCCTGGCAATGCGCAAGCCGTACCACACCGGCAATTCGCCGCGCTTCACCTGGCAGCTGGGCGAGAACGGCGGCGAGCTGCGCGATTTCCCGGTCACCCCGCTGATGACCGCCAACGACATGTCTGCGTTGAATGGTGCATTGGTCTGTGGCGAAGGCCTGCTGCTGACCGGTGATGTGATGGCCAAGCCGTTCGTCGAATCGGGCATGGTGCGCCGCGTGCTGGCCGGCTGGACCGGCCCGGAAGTGGACTTCAATGCCGTGTTCGCCGGCGGCCGCTTGGTCTCGCCGAAGGTGCGTGCGTTTGTCGACTTCCTGGTCGAGAAGCTCAACTTCGATGCCAACTACATGCTGGCGCAGTGCCCCGGCGCGAAGCTGGCACAGCAGCAGAAGGCACAGGAAGATGCCGCGCTGGAAAGCAGTGGCAAGCGGATACTGGAGAAGGTGGCCGCCTCGGCGGCGTAACCTGCAACAAGAGCGCTTATCCATCTCTTGGTAGATGCCGACCTTGGTCGGCATGGCTTGCAGAGGGAGTCGAGCCCGGCTCGACTCTGCATGCGCTGTCGGCGTGCCGAGCAACGCTCGGCACCCACAAAAATGCCGCCTGCAAGGGCGGCATTTTCGTTCCGGCCGATGGCCGGACCGGCTCAAGCAGTAACGCTACGCGTTACTGCTTGAGCGGAATCACCCGAATCTCGACGCGGCGGTTCTTGGCGCGGCCGGCATCGGTGCTGTTGTCGGCAATCGGGTAAGCCTTGCCGGCGCCCAGGGTTTCGATACGCACGCTCTGCACGCCCTGGCCGATCAGGTACTGCGCGACCGAGTCGGCGCGTTCCTTCGACAGGCGGTTGTTGACCGCGTCGCTGCCGATGCTGTCGGTGTGGCCAACCACCTCGATCATGGTCTGGTTGTACTCACGCAGCGTACCGGCCACGCCGTTGAGCGAGCCATAGAACTGCGGCTTCAGGGTCGCCTTGCCGAAGTCGAAGGTGATGCCGTCCGGCAGGTTCAGCATGATGTTGTCGCCCTGTCGCTGCACATCGATGCCGGTGTTGGCGGTGCGCTCGCGCAGTGCACGTTCCTGGCGATCCTGGTACTGGCCGACGGCGGCACCGCTGAGTGCGCCGATACCGGCACCGATCAGCGCGTGCTGGCGCCGCTCGGTAGCACTGTCGCCGGTCAGCAGGCCGGCCGCCACGCCGATGGCCGTACCGATCAGCGCGTTGCGGCCGGTCCGGTTCTGCTGTTCGGTCGGGTTGCCGTACTGGTCACTCTGCACATAGGAGCCGCCGGTGGCGCAGGCCGACAGGACGGCCGCACTCATCAGGGCCAGTGCGACGTTGCGGGTGGTGTTGCGGATCATGAGGTTCTCCTTGGTTTCCGGTCGGCCGGCGGCTTGCGGGCGCAGAGAGGATAAACAGCCGAATGCGATGTCGGGATGATGATCCGGTGCGCCGACAGGGCCGCGTTCAGCTAACTGACCGGATCGCTCGGGTCACCCTTTACCCCGCCCCCGACTGGCGGTATGCCGCCAGCGCAGCGTCGCGGCCCTCAGCCAGGTCCACCATCGGCGTGCGTGGATAGTCAGGCGCGTGTGCTGCCAGGAGCAGGGGATGCTGCCACGGCGCAAACCGCGCCTTCACCGGCAGTGCCGCCAGCTCGGGCACCCAGCGGCTGATGTAGCGGGCCTGCGGATCGAACTTCTCGGCCTGGGTGACCGGGTTGAACACCCGGAAGTACGGCGCGGCATCGGCGCCGGTCCCGGCCACCCATTGCCAGCCCATCGTGTTGTTGGCCAGATCGGCATCGACCAGGGTGTCCCAGAACCAGCGCGCGCCATGCAGCCAGTGCGCGCGAAGGTGCTTGCACAGGTAGCTGGCCACGATCATCCGCACCCGGTTATGCATGTAGCCGGTGTGCCACAGCTCGCGCAGTCCGGCATCAACGATCGGCACGCCGGTGTTGCCGCGCTGCCAGTCGTGCAGTTGCGCTGCAGTCGGTGCCGCCCAGGGGAAGCGGTCAAAACGCGGATTGAGGTTGTCCGTGGGCGTCTTCGGAAAGTGATGCAACAGGTGGTAGGCGAAATCACGCCAGCCCAGTTGCCGCAGATAGCCGTCGATGTCGGCATCGGTGCCGGCACTGCGCAGTCTTTCCAGCGCATGCGCGATGCGCCACGGTGCGATCTCACCGAAATGCAGGTGCGGCGACATCCGCGAGGTGCCCACGCGGTCGGGCAGGTCTCGCTGCTCGCGGTAACCGCGCAAGGCGCCGTCCTCGAACACCGACAGCGCCTCCAGCGCACCGGCTTCACCCGGCTGCCAGTACTCCCAGAAGCCGGTATCCCAATCCAGCGTCGGTGCAAGCTGGAGATCATCAAGTGCGAGGCTGCCGACCGCGTGCGGCGTCAGTGCCTCCGGTGCGGCCTGCAGTGCCGGCAGGCGCCAATGACTGAGCACGTTGCGCCAGTACGGCGTGAACACCTTGTACGGCTGTCCCTGCTGGGTGGCGATGTCCCAGGGCTCGAACAACAGGCTGCCATTGCAGCTCTGCGCGTCGACGCCCTGCTCGCGCAGCGTGCGCTTGATGGTAGCGTCGCGAGGCTGGGTGGCCGGCTCGTACTTGCGGTTCCAGTACACCGCCTCGGCACCGGTCTGCTCGATCAGCAACTGCAGGGCCGGCAGGCTGTCACCACTGCGCAGCACCAGCGACGAGCCGCGCGCGCGCAGGTCGGCATCCAGTGCGGCCAGTGAGCGATGACGCCAGGCATCGGACGCCGCGCCGGGCGCCCATTCGCCTTCCTCGTGCGGCGCGTGGATGTACACCGGCACCACATGGTGACCGGCGTCCAGCGCGGCCTGCAGGGCCGGATTGTCCTGCAGCCGCAGATCACGGCGGAACCATACCAACGCTACCGACACATGCACCGCCTTCGTTGTGGAAGGCGCACATGATAGCCAGCGGTGGTGAAGGCGATGCGCGCAGACGCCGTCTGCTAGGCTGCACGGCCGCTGCCCGATGGACTCTGACATGGATGATCTTCACGCCTCATTCGCCCGCTTCGGGCTGCTGCATGCCCAGCACGAGAGCGACTGGCAGGGCCCGTTCCCGCTGCCCCCGGTACTGGCACGCTTCTACGCGCAGGTCGGGCCGCTGGGCGAAGTGATCAATGCCCGGGTAGGCACCGCCGGCATCACCGTTCCCGGCCTTGATGTCTGGATACCGCCGCTGCAACGCCTGTGGAGCCATCAGGCCGGCTATCGATGGCATGGCATCAGCGGCGAACGGATCAACGACTGGCCCTCGAACTGGCTGGTGATTGCCGATCGCAGCGCTGATCCGCTCATCCTCGATCTGGACGACGGCCGTGTGCTGTTCAGCCATCACGGTGCCGGCCTGCTGGATGCCGTCGAAATGACTGCCGACGTGCCGACCCTGATGGCAGCTCTGGCTGCAGCAGGCACGGTGTACCTCGACGCCGGCGATGACCTCTACAACGACGATGACGATGGCGGCATCCGCCCTGAACACCAGGACGCAGCCGTACAGGTGGTGGCCCGGGTACTGGGCGACCGCCTGCAGGCCGAATCGTTCATCGAGACGTTGCTGGACTGAATCCACGCATGGCGCGGATCTACCTTTCGAAGCGCTTCATCGCTTCGCTGATCAGCGCCCGCGCCTCGGCGGCGTTGCCCCAACCGTTGAGCTGCACCGGGTTGCGCCCGGCCGGCAGGTCCTTGTAGACCCGGAAGAACGCTTCGATGCGCTCTCTTTCGATCTCCGGCAGATCGGCCAGGTCGCGGATGTTGGCGTAGGTCGGGTCAACCTTGTCGGTCGGCACGCCGATGATCTTCTCGTCGTGCTCGCCGCCGTCGATCATCTTCAGGTAGCCGATCGGCCGGAAGCGTACGATCACGCCCGGATGCAGGGGTTCACGGGTCAGCACCAGCGCGTCCAGCGGATCGTTGTCGCCAGCCAACGTGCGCGGCATCGAACCGTAGTTGGCCGGATAGGCGACCGGCATCGACTGGAAGCGGTCCACATGCACCAGGCCGTCTTCCTTGATCTCGTACTTGGTCACGCTGCCGGCGGGAATCTCCACCGCCAGATTCACCTCCCGCGGGGCTTCCCTTGGTTGGGCCACCAGGAACGGATGCAGCACGGTATCGGCAGCGGTCACCGCTGTCGCGAGCAGGAGCAGGGCCCCGCCGATGGCAGCCATGGGGACAAGACGGCGTACGGTTTTCATCTGGATCTCCTCATTCCCAGCAGCGATCGGCGCGACCCTTGGCGGTCTGCGCACGCGGGCAGTCGCGCGGTGCGATGCGGCCTTCGGTCAGCTCCATGCGCTGTTTCCCCCCCTTGGCATCGCGGCGCAGTTCGAAGGCATCGTAGAGACGGCCGGTCACGGTGCGTGCTTCATAGCGCAGGCGCTGCGGGTCGATGTTCAACACCTGGAACAACTGGGTGTCTTCGGCCACCGGATCCATCGTCTTTCGTGCCTCGTCGGAGAGACGGTACTGCTTCGGCCCCGCCACGGTTACCACGTACTGCGGCGTTGCGGCCTGCCCCTCGCCACGGCGGCCATAGGTGTGGTCGTGGCCCTGCAGCACCAGATCGACGTTGTGGCGGCGTACCACCGGCAACAGCACCTCACGCAGCGCGGCGTTCTCGCGCCCTTCGCGCGGCGAGTAGAACGGCTGGTGCAGCAACACGATGGTCCACGGCTGCGGATTGCCGGTCAGCACCTTGTCCAGCCATTGCGCCTGTGCCTTGGCGGTGCCAAGGTCGAGTGCCGAAGTGCCATCGACCACCGCCACGCGCACGCCCTGCGCATCGAACCAGTAGCTGCTCTGCTGCGCAGCGCTGGCACCATTGCCCGGCAACGCGAACGTGACCGGCCAGTGGCGGCCCAGCACCCGGCGCTCCTGCGGGGTGTCCTCGAATTCCTCGAAGTACTCGTGATTGCCTATGGCCGGCGCCACCAGCATTTCCTGCGCCAGCCAGCCGACGGCGGCAAACCATTCGCCCCACTCGCTGTCATCCATGTTGTCGCCGCCGCTGACCAGGTCGCCGGCAAACAGGCTCATGCGTGCCTGCGGTGCGGCCTTCTGCGCGGCACGCACCACGCGGCTGACATGGCTGACGTTCTTGTTCTGGGTATCGCCGAAGTACAGCAGGGTCAGCGGCTGGTCGGCGGCAGCCAGCGTGCGCAGCTGGTTCCATGCACTCCAACTGCCGTTGCCCTGCACACGGTAGACGTACTGGGTATCCGGCTGCAGGCCATCGATATCTGCACGATGGTGGTGCGACAGGCCGTTCTCGGTCTGCAGCGCGCGGGTCGTCGCACGAACCTGGCGGATGCCTTCGATGGCCGGCGAATCTGCGGCCATTGCGATCTCCAGCAGCGGCGCCTGCACGCTGCCATCGGTGCGCCAGGCCACTGCGAACCCATGGCTGGAATCGGCCACCGGCGAGGCGACGATGCGGTCCGGCACCGTCGTCGCTGCGTAGTGGCGGCTACCTGCCGGCACCTGGGTATTCGGTTCGGCCGCCGCGAACGACAGCGACGGCAGCGCCAGCAGCAGACCCAGGGCCAACGTGCGCATCACGCGCTGCCGGCTCATGCGCCACACTCCAGCGGCAACGCCAGTTGCTTGGCGATGCTCTCCCAGTCGAACGCTACCACGCCCTGGTCGTCATGCACGGCATAAAGCGCACCGTGCGGGAAGCGCGTGCTGGCTTGCTGCATCATCCAGATGCCATCGGTGTTGGCCACGGTATTGCCCTGGAACGCGCCGACCGGCTTCAGCGTGTGCCGGTCGAACAGATGGAACACGCTGCGCTGCTTGCCCTGTTCGGTGGTGATCCACCAGCCATCCTTGCCGCAGGTGCACAGGGCCACGCCTTCGGCCTGTGCCTTGAACACGTCGCGGCCGAAGGTGGTGCCGGTGAAGCGGCCCGCGAGGGTGTAGACCTTGAACTCGCTGGCGTAGCTCTCGTCCTCTTCGGCGATCAGCAGGCGGTCGTTCTCGGGATCGCCCCAGATCGACTCGACCACGCGCAGCGCACCAGTCTCGGTGGTATCGCCGATGCTGGCCACCAGCTTCGCGTCGACCTTCTCACCATTGCGGGTCACGTGATACTGGCGCACGCGCTTGTCCAGCTCGGCCAGCGGCGGCAGGATGTCGCGCCCCTGTGCATCCTCGCCGTTGTCCCAGGAGTCGGTGACGTAGACGCTGTAGCCATCGGCACGGCGGTCGACCCACAGCCCGTAAGGCTTGCGCAGGTCGTCCGCCGCGAACGTCGCCAGCGGCGCGAAGTCCGGCAGGCGCAGTACCTGCACGCGGTGATTGTCGCGCTCCACGATCCACAGCAGGTCGTCGGTCACCGCGATGCCGTTTGGGCGGTCGAACTGCCCCGGTGCGGTGCCGCTGCTGCCGACGTCACGCAGGTGCTGGCCGGTGCTGCCGTCGTAGACCACCAGCTTGTCGGTGGCCTTGGCAGTGGCGATCAGCCACAGTACGCCGTCCGGCGCGCGCCAGGCCGCCGGCGAGTCGATGTTGTCGGCCGGGGTCATCGGTGACAGGAACGCTTCGGCGATGGTGGCTACCTTGCGCTCGCCACTGGCGGCCGGCGAGGCCGCTCCCGCAACCGGATCGTTGCCGGTGGCCGGCGTGCAGCCGGCGACCAGCGTAGCCGCCAGCGCGGCGGCCAGGACAGTGACGCCACGCCCCATCACAGCGCCACCTTCAGGCCCAGCGCATAGGTGCGGCCGTACTCTTCCAGCTGCAGGGTGCGCGAACGGGTGCCCTGGTACAGCTCCAACGGCTTGTCCAGCAGGTTCTGCGCCTCGAAGTACACGCTCACGCGCGGGGTGAACTTGTAGTCAAGCGAGAAATCGAGCTGGGTGTTGGGTGCCACGTAGATGTCGAATGCGCGCCCCTTGCCGATGCTGTCCAGGTACTCGCTGCGGTACACGGCCGCCAGGCGCGTGCTTACACCGTACTTTTCATAGCCGATGTGTGCGCTGTAGACATGCTTGGAAGCGCGCGGCAGCGTGAAGTCCTCGCCCGCACGGTCCTTGATGCCGGCATCGAACTTCGTATCCAGCCAGGTGCCACTGGCGCCGACCAGCAGGCCATCCAGGCCGTCCGGCAGGAAGGCCAGCTGCTGCTGCCAGTTGAACTCCGCACCACGCACGGTGGCCTTGCGACCATTGATCGGCTGCGTCACATCGAATCCACCGTAGGCCGGATCATTGGTGCGCACGGTTTCGACGATGTAGCCATCGATCGACTTGTGGAACAGGCCCAGCGAAACGATGCCGCTGCTGCCGATGTACTTCTCCACCGACAGGTCGATGTTCTTCGACTCGTACGGATCCAGTTCCGGGTTACCCAGGCGCACTTCCTCGTCACCACGGCTGTAACCCACGCGCGGCGAGACGTCGCCGAAGGACGGGCGCGATACGGTCTTGTTGGCCGAGGCGCGCAGCACCCAGTCATCAGCCGCGTCATAGCGCAGGTGCAGGCCCGGCAGCACGTTGGTGTAGCTGCTGTTGGCCACGCGCGGGGTGACGGTGAAGCTGCGGCCGTTGGCGGCCACGTCCACCTGGTTGCCGATCGCCTTGAAGCGGGTGTTCTCCACGCGCACGCCGCCGATGAGGCGCAGCGCGCCCACGTCCCAGGTACCCATGGCGTAGCTGGCGAAGATGTCTTCGCTGGCCACGTAATCCTCTTCCAGCGACGTCATCGCATTGCCGCCGACGTCCTGCGGGCGGGCGCTGTACTGGCTGCCATTGGCCGCCCAGAAGGCACGCATCGCCGCCGAATCCATGCCGTCGCCGAAGTTGCCGTGGCGATGTTCGGGCGAGGAGGTGGTCCAGCCCGCCAGCGCCACCTTCGGGCCGACGCGCAGTTCGCGCTCATCCACATTCACGTCGCGGTCGCGCCAGCGGCCCAGCAGACCGAACTTGATGCTGCTGCTGTCGCCGTCGAAGCGCACGTTGACCTGCGCGCTGTGCTCCTTGTCGTTCACCTGCTTGGGCGATAGCACGAAGCGGTCGAACGCGTAATTGCTGTTGTCCAGCCACTGCGGGTTGTCGAAGCTGTAGCTGGGCAGCCGGCTGCTCTGGTCCAGGCTGCCGTTGAACGCCTTGCCGTTGAGCTTGAAACGCGCCTCCATCTCGTCGTTCACGCGCTCTTCGGTACGGGTGTAGCCGATCCGGTAATCAACCACGGCGTTGGTCAACTTGTTCTCGCCGCCCAGGCTGGCCGCGAAGGTGTTTTCCTTCTTGGTGCGGTAGCGCATGCGCTTGTCGATCGAGTCCTTCGGCATGCCATCCAGGCGGTACTGGTCGGTGCCGGTCTTGACCATCTTCGCGTCGTCGAAGTTGAAGATCACGCGCTGGCGGGTCTCCGCATCGTCGAACTGGCTGTACAGCGTGCGCAGGTAGTACCTGCTGTCTTCGTCCGGCCGCCAGTCGAGGTTGAGGTTGGCGCCGATGCGCTTGCGCTCGATCTCGTACTTGCGGTGCTGCAGGTTGATCGCGGTCACGTCACCGGGGGCGGCATCGTCCTCGCCGTCGTACTCCACTTCGGTGTTGTCCGACTCGAACCGGCGCTTCTGGTAGTTCACGCCCAGCGCCACGCCGAAGGTGTCGTTGAACACTTCGCTGTAGTTGAAGGCCGCCTTCGGGCTGGTCTCGCCGGACAGCTGCTGGTGGCTGCCCTCGATCTTGCCACGCAGGCTGCGACCGTCGCGGTCGAAGGCCGAGGCCGATTCCACCAGCACGGCACCGCCGATGGCATCACCGGGCATGTCCGGGGTCGGCGACTTCACCACGCGCAGGCGTTCGGTGGAATCGGACGGGATCACGTCCAGCGGCGCGGCACGGCTGGAATCCTCCGGCGTGCCCACGGCGATGCCATCCACGCTGACGCTGTTGAGATTGGCGTCCAGGCCACGGATGACCACGAAACGGCCCTCGCCCTGGTCACGGGTCACGCTGATGCCCGGCAGGCGCTGCAGCGACTCGGCCACGTTCTTGTCCGGGTACTGGCCCAGGGCATCGGAGGACACCGCGTCTTCGATGGCGTCGCTGCCGCGCTTGAGGTCGACCGCGCGGACCTGCGATTCGAGCTGGGCGCGCACCTCGATACGGTCCAGGTCGACCGCGTCGGCCGCCACGGCGCCGGTGGCGGCTACCGCCTGCTGCCCGGCGGCCTGCAGCGGGGCGGCAGCCCCCATCGCCAGGGTCAGGGTGATGGCAACGGCCAACGGAGTCTTGATATGCACTGGGAATCCCCATTCCTGTTAAGAATGGGTCTGCACGGTATGTCCGCAAGGTTGCATGGCCGTGACATGCCCCTGCACATTTCATGTACAGCGGCCCCGGGCCCGGTTTGGGCTTCGCCCCGCCAATCCGGCAAAATGGCGGCCTCTCTCCCTATTCCCCTTCCCGACCATGAAGATCGTCGAAGTGCGCCACCCGCTGGTGCAGCACAAGATCGGCCTGATGCGCAACGCTGCGCTCAGCACCAAGGATTTCCGCGAACTGGCCAACGAGCTGGGTACGCTGCTGGCCTACGAGGCCACCGCCGACCTGGATACCGAGCCGCACACCCTGGCCGGCTGGGCCGGCCCGGTGACGGTGCAGCGCATCGCCGGCGCCAAGATCACCGTGGTGCCGATCCTGCGTGCCGGCCTGGGCATGCTCAGCGGCGTGCTGTCGCTGATTCCGGCCGCCCGTGTCAGCGTGGTCGGCCTGCAGCGCGATGAAGAAACCCTGCAGCCGGTACCCTACTTCGAGCGCCTGACCGGCCGCCTGGAAGAGCGCGACGCACTGATCCTCGACCCGATGCTGGCCACCGGCGGCACGCTGATCGCCACCATCGACATGCTCAAGCGCGCCGGCGCCCGTCGCATCAAGGGCATCTTCCTGGTGGCCGCGCCCGAAGGCATCGAAGCAGTGAAGGCCGTGCATCCGGACGTGGAAATCTACACTGCGGCCATCGATGCCCAGCTCAACGACAAGGGCTACATCCTGCCCGGACTGGGCGACGCGGGTGACCGCATCTTCGGCACCCGCGTCGGCTGATCCGGCGAACCGTGGTCGGATCCCTCTCCGCAGGAGAGGGCTCTGACCCGACAACCGTTCGCCGGCCCGCTTCGCCGCGTCACGTGAACGCCCGTGGACGCGGGTGTGGCCGACGCGTGATTCTTCACGTGGCCTTACCGGTCGGAAGCGAATGCTCCGCGCACCCGCCACCGCTTGGAGCTCCCGATGAAA
Organism: Stenotrophomonas sp. FR012; assembly: GCF_047520565.2. NCBI lineage: Bacteria > Pseudomonadati > Pseudomonadota > Gammaproteobacteria > Lysobacterales > Lysobacteraceae > Stenotrophomonas > Stenotrophomonas sp. FR012. The sequence continues at coordinate 26,950 of NZ_JAXBQL020000012.1, read as the reverse complement.
GCCTCTTTCCTGCTGGCCGCTGTCCTGCTGGTCGGCCTGCCCCTGACTGCCAATGCCACCACCCCGCAGCAGCAGCGCATGGCCGAATGCTCGGCCAAGAACAAGGGCTTGAAGGGGGATGCCTACAAGACCGCGCAGAGCTCCTGCCTCAGCGGTCATGCCGCCGAAACCAAGCTGGTCAATACGCAGCAGGAACGCATGCGCAAATGCAACGCTGACGCAGGCGCGAAGAAGCTGGCCGGCGATGCGCGCAAGACCTTCATGAGCAGCTGCCTGAAGGCGTCGTAACGACGAGTGATGTGGAGCCGAGCCCACGCTCGGCTCTGCCATTAACCCAGGGCGCGCGCCTTCAGCTCGCCCTGTTCGTGCAGGGTCACGAAACGTCCCTTGTCATCACGGCCCAGCTGCGCCAGCGCCACCTGCGGGTCGTGGGTGAAGAACAGCCGCACGTTGCGCGCCAGCTTGTCTTCAAGGAACTGCCGTTTCTCGTCGATCAGCAATTCGGCATTGCGGTCATAGCCCATGGTGATCGGCACGTGCACCCATGAACGACCTGGGATGAGGTCGGCACAGAACACCACGCCACCATGCGCATCTTCACCGGCATGCGCGTGGCCAACGATCTCGGCCAGCATCAGCCCCGGCGTATGCCCATCGCTGTAGCTGAAGCGCACGCTGCGGCCGAGCGCCTTCGAGTACTCCCCCTCCACTACTTCCAGGCGGCCACTGGCCTGCAGCAGGCCGGGCAGCTCAGGAATGAAACTGGCCCGATCGCGCGGGTGTGGCCGCACGGCGCGCTGCCAATGCTGCGCACCAACCACATAGGTTGCGTTGGGGAACAGCAGTTCGGGCTCACGCCCTTCGCTCCATGCGGCAAGCAGGCCACCGGCATGATCGAAGTGCAGGTGGCTGAGCACCACCACGTCGATGTCCTCGTGCTCGAAACCCGCTTCGCGCAGTGAATCGATCAGCACGTGCTGGCTTTCCTGCACGCCATAACGCTCGCGCATGCGCGGGTCGAAGAACGCACCGATACCGGTTTCAAACAGTACTGTCTTGCCTTCCAGCGGACTGGCAAGCAGCGCACGGCAGGCCAGCTCGATGCGATTGAGCTCGTCCGGAGCCGCCCATTTTTCCCACAACGCACGCGGCGCGTTGCCGAACATCGCGCCGCCGTCCAGGCGCTGCGAGTTTCCACGAATAGACCAGAGTTTCATGCGTCGATTATCGGCGCCGGACTGTTAAATAATCGCTAGAAAGGAAACAGGAAACCCCGCCGGTTGGCGGGGTCCTGGTGATCTGCCAGATTGCCGGCCAGTGGCCGGCACCGCCACATCAGTGGGCCGGCACGACCTGGGCACTGCCCACCGGATTGCGCGGGTCGCTGCCGCCGAACAGCTTGTTCGCCTTGCGGTCCCATTCCACGGTCTGCAGGTTGCCCCACACGTGGCTGGAACCGCGACCGCCGGCGGCGACATTGCCCGGCAGGTCGATCCTGTGGCCCATCGCCTGCAGCTGCTTCACCGTCGCCGCGTCGAACGCATCGTCCTCGGCTTCGATCAGATCCGGCAGCCACTGGTGGTGGTAGCGCGGCAGCGCGGCAACCTGCTGCGCGTCCAGGCCGGCGTCGTAGCCGAGGATGCCCAGCAGCACCATGGTGATGATGCGGCTGCCACCCGGCGTGCCCAGCACGATCACCTTGTCGCTGTTTTCCATGAAGGTCGGCGTCATCGAGCTGAGCATGCGCTTGCCCGGCTTCGGCGCATTGGCCTCGTAGCCCATCACGCCGAAGGCATTGGGCGTACCCGGCTTCAGCGCGAAATCGTCCATCTCGTTGTTCAGCAGCACGCCGGTGCCCTTGGGAATGAGCCCCGAGCCGTACAGCAGGTTGACGGTCTGGGTGGCGCCGACGCGGTTGCCGTCGCGGTCGATGATCGAGAAGTGCGTGGTCTCGTCGTCTTCCAGCGGCGTCGGATTGCCCGACAGCAGGTCGCTGGGCGTGGCCTTCTCCGGATGGATGGTCGCGCGCAGGCCCTGTGCGTAGTCCTTGCTGGTCAGCACCTTCTGCGGGATCTGCACGAAGTCCGGATCGCCGAGGAAGAACGTACGGTCGCGGTAGGCACGGCGCATCGACTCCACCACCAGGTGGGTGCGGTGCGCCGGGTCCATCTTCCTGATGTCCCAGCCTTCCAGGATCTGCAGCATGCTGGCCAGCGCGATGCCACCCGACGACGGCGGCGGCGCGGTGGTGATCTTCCAGCCGTTGTAGTTGAACACGATCGGCTCGCGCTGCTTCACGCGGTAGCCGGCCAGCTCTTCAGCGGTCCACTTGCCGCCGGCCTGCTTGACGCCGGCCAGCAGCAGCTTTCCGGTCTGGCCCTTGTAGAAGCCATCGAAGCCACCTGCGGCCAGGCGCTCCAGCGTCTGCGCCAGCTCCGGCTGCCTGAACAGGTCACCGCTGGCGATCGGCTTGCCGTTGCGCAGATAGACTTCACGCGTGCCGGGATAGCGCTCCATCACTTCACGGCGCGACGCATAGCCCTTGGCCATGCGGTCGTACACCGGGAAGCCTTCGCGCGCGATGCGGATCGCCGGCTGCAGCGATGCAGACAGCGGCAGCTTGCCGTGCTTGGCCGACAGTTCGACCAGCGCCGCAGGCAGGCCGGGAATACCCGCCGACCACGCACCGTTGACCGAGCGGTCGCGGTCCAGGTTGCCCTGCTTGTCGAGGAAGGCCTGCGGCGTGGCCGCCGCCGGTGCGGTCTCGCGTGCATCCAGCATCACGTCCTTGCCGGTGGCCGCGTCGTGCAGAAGGAAGAAGCCGCCGCCGCCGAGTCCGGAACTGATCGGCTCGACCACCGCCAGCGTGGACGAGACCGCCACCGCAGCGTCGAAGGCGTTGCCGCCCTGCGCCAGGATATCGATACCGGCCTGGGTGGCCAGCGCGTGGCCGCTGGCAATGGCTGCGCCGTCGGGGCGCTCGGCACGGGCCGGGCTGTCGGCCCAGGCCATCGGGCTCAGCAGCAGGCCGAGCAGCAACAGGGGGCGGACGATCAGCGTCTTCATTCGGATGGGGGCTCCGCATAGAGTTCGGGGTGATCGTGCTGCAGCTGGCGCAGCTTGGCCAGCAGCTGGTCTTCCGTTTCCACGATCTCCGGATCCGGGTCGATGCACTCGACCGGGCAGACGACCACGCACTGTGGCTCGTCGAAATGACCCACGCATTCGGTGCAGCGCGCAGGGTCGATCACGTAGATGGTTTCACCCATCGCAATGGCCTGGTTCGGGCAGGCCGGCTCGCAGACGTCGCAGTTGACGCAGAGCTCGTTGATTTTCAGCGACATGGCGATACTCCTCGCCCGCGCCTTGGGACAAAGGACCGGCCAGCGCGGGCGCGCGGGCCGGTCAGGTCATCAGCGGCGCCCTGGCAGGACGCCGCCCGGGCCATGCCGGAGCATGGCCGCCATGGCTCGGTATTACTTGGCTTCGACGAAAATGTACTCGGCACCGGTCGGCTGGATCGCAGCCTGCACGCGGGCGTTGTCGGCCGACTGGCCGATGAAGACGACGCGCACGCCCTTCATCGAATCCGGCGACACGTCCTTGAACACGGCCTGGATCATGTCAGCCATCTTGCCCGAGGCCGACGAACCAAAGGCCAGCATGTTGCCCGGCTGCACGCCACGGGCCACGGCCTGGGTCGCGCTCTCGGTCTGGCGCTCGTACTTGGCCTGGAAGTCCGGGTCCGATTCCGGGGAGAGGTAATACAGGAACGGGCTGTTGGTGATGTTGCCCATGTTCTGGATCGCCACTTCCTGCAGGTACTTCTTCCAGCCGGCATCGTCGTCCTTGGACGGAGCGACCAGGGCCTGCTTGGCCTCGTCGACCGGAGCGGCCTCTTCCTTCTTGCAGGCGGTGAAGGCCAGGGCCAACGAAGCGATCAGCATCGCGCGCATGGTGGTGTTCATGGATTTCCTCCCGGAATGGTGCGTGGTGTTGTACGTAATGGGGTGCAGGTACGGCGGGCTTACGACTGTGCCGCCTTCGCTTCGCGGACCTTGCGCAGGGCTTCGAGCACCGCGGCCGGCACGAAACCGGACACGTCGCCGCCCAGGCGCGCGATCTCGCGGACCAGCGAGGACGAAATGAAGCTGTGCTGCTCGGCCGGGGTCAGGAACAGGGTCTCGACCTCGGGGATCAGGTGGCGGTTCATGCTGGCCATCTGGAACTCGTACTCGAAGTCGGACACCGCGCGCAGGCCGCGCAGCAGCACCCCGCCCTGGACCGAACGTACGAAATGGGCCAGCAGGGTATCGAAGCCGATGACTTCGACATTGCCATGGTGGGCCAGGGCGCCACGCGCCAGCTGCACGCGCTGTTCCAGCGGCAGCGCCGGGCCCTTCGACGGGCTCTGCGCCACGCCGACCACGACCTTTTCGAACAGCGGCGCGGCCCGGCTCACAAGGTCGATGTGACCGTTGGTGATCGGGTCGAACGTGCCGGGATAGACGGCAATGCGGCGGTTGGCCACGGTCATGGGCGGTAGCAGATGTTCAGATGAGGTCAAAGTGTAGCAGTGGCACGGCGGTACAGGGCAAAGCGCACCTCACGGGTGCCGCCCTCGCGGTGCAGCAGCCAGCCCTGCGGCAGCACCGGCACGTGGCCGGCCGGCGATTCCAGGTACAGCCAGGCATCGGCGGCCAGGTGCCGCGGCAGCTGGGCCAGCACGTCCTGCCACAGGCCATCGGCGAATGGCGGGTCGATGAACACCAGATCGGCCTGCTGCGCCTGCGCACCCTGCAGCCAGCGCAGGGCATCTGCCTGCACGACGCTGATCTGGTCGCTGGCCTGCAGCTTGGCCACGGCGGCGGTCAGGTTGCGTCCCAGCTGCGCATCGCGCTCGACCAGGGTGGCGTGGGCGGCACCGCGCGAGACGGCTTCCAGCCCCAATGCGCCGCTGCCTGCGAACAGGTCCAGGACGCGGGCCCCGCCCAGCTTGGGCATCAGCCAGTTGAACAGGGTCTCGCGCACACGGTCGCTGCTGGGCCGAAGCCCCGGCAGGGTCGGCACCGGCAAGCGGGTATTGCGCCAGCGACCGCCGATGATGCGGACCTGGCCGTCGTTGCCCCCACGGCCGCTCATTGGCGTCCCCGGCGGGAGGTATTCAAGAATTTCAGCATGAGTGGGATTGTAGTTCGGCCGGGCCGCGGCCGGGGACGCGCCAACGCATGCGCGCTGTCGCTCCCACGCTTCGCTGCGCGAAACGCGGGCCCCACTTACCAGCTTCCATACCCCCGCCGCTTCGCGGCCGCCCCCTGACTCAGGCGGCTCTACCCCAGACGCGATCCGATGCTCGACATACAGGCGGGGTCAGATCCGTTTTCCTGCGGAAAACGGATCTGACCCTGGTTTGGATTTCGATATCTGAGAGATTCCATCCACGCATGGCGTGGATCTACTGGCCGCCGGCCAACTATCGAAGGCGGGGCGGTGTCGGATTGCGCGGTGTCCGCGGCATGGATGCCGCGGCCAAGCCCCCAAGGACGGGTTCACGGCGTCCCCGCAATCCGACACCGCCCCGCCATCCCACGGATAGCCCGCTGTTGCTTCGGCTGTTGCTCTGGCCTCTGCGGGTGCCGGGCGCAGCCCGGCCGAACAACCCCTTGATTTCGGGACAATCACCCCTACCCCTTGGCGAGGCCGCACGCGCTGGCGCGGCATTGCACATGGAGCCCTATCGATGACCGAGACCACCCAGACCGAAACCCTTGGCTTCCAGACCGAAGTCAAGCAACTGCTGCAGCTGATGATCCACTCGCTGTACTCCAACAAGGAAATCTTCCTGCGCGAGCTGGTCTCCAACGCTGCCGACGCCGCCGACAAGCTACGCTTCGAGGCCCTGACCCAGCCGGCGCTGCTGGAAGGCGACAGCGAGCTGCGCGTGCGCGTCAGCTTCGACGCCGCCGCCCACACCATCACCATCGAAGACAACGGCATTGGCATGAGCCGCGCCGAAGCCATCGCCCACCTCGGCACCATCGCCAAGTCCGGCACCGGCGACTTCCTGCGGCAGCTGTCCGGCGACCAGAAGAAGGATTCGCAGCTGATCGGCCAGTTCGGCGTCGGCTTCTACAGCGCTTTCATCGTCGCCGACGAAGTGGAAGTGACCTCGCGCCGCGCCGGCCTGGCTGCGGCCGAAGGCGTGCGCTGGAGCTCGCATGGCGAAGGCGATTTCGAAGTGGCCACCGTCGACAAGGCCGAGCGCGGTACCCGCATCGTGCTGCACCTGAAGGACGGCGAGCACGACTTCGCCGATGGCTGGCGCCTGCGCAGCATCCTCAAGAAGTACTCGGACCACATCGGTCTGCCGATCCAGATGCCGAAGGAAGGTGGCGAAGAAGGCGCCGCCGTCGAGTGGGAGACCGTCAACCGCGCCAGCGCGCTGTGGACCCGCCCGCGCACCGAGATCAGCGACGCCGAGTACACCGAGTTCTACAAGCACGTAGCGCACGACCATAGCGACCCGCTGGCGTGGAGCCACAACAAGGTCGAGGGCAAGCTGGAGTACACCTCGCTGCTGTACGTGCCCGGCCGCGCGCCGTTCGACCTGTACCACCGCGATGCGCCCAAGGGCCTGAAACTGTACGTGCAGCGCGTGTTCGTGATGGACCAGGCCGAGCAGTTCCTGCCGCTGTACCTGCGCTTCATCAAGGGCGTGGTCGATTCCAACGACCTGTCGCTGAACGTCTCGCGCGAGATCCTGCAGTCCGGCCCGGTCATCGATTCGATGAAATCGGCGCTGACCAAGCGTTCGCTGGACATGCTGGAGAAGCTGGCCACCGACAAGCCCGAGCAGTACGCCACGTTCTGGAAGGAGTTCGGCCAGGTGCTGAAGGAAGGCCCGGCCGAGGACTACAACAACCGCGAGAAGGTGGCCGGCCTGCTGCGCTTCGCCTCCACCCGTGGCGACGGCGATGCGCAGAGCGTGTCGCTGGCCGATTACATCGGCCGCATGACCGAAGGCCAGGACAAGATCTACTACCTCACCGGCGAGAGCTACAGCCAGGTGCGCAACAGTCCGCACCTGGAAGTGTTCCGCAAGAAGGGCGTGGAAGTGCTGCTGCTGACCGACCGCATCGACGAGTGGCTGATGGGCTACCTGACCGATTTCGACGGCAAGGGCTTCGTCGACATCGCCCGTGGCGATCTCGACCTGGGCGCACTGGAAACCGATGCGGACAAGCAGGCACAGGAAGCGGCAGCAAAGGACAAGCAGGGCCTGGTCGAGCGGCTCAAGACGGTCCTGGGTGACGAAGTGGCCGAGGTGCGCGTGTCGCACCGCCTGACCGATTCGCCGGCGGTGCTGGCCATCGGCGAGCAGGACCTGGGCCTGCAGATGCGCCAGATCCTGGAAGCCAGCGGGCAGAAGGTGCCGGACAGCAAGCCGGTGCTGGAGATCAACCCGGGCCATCCGCTGATCGCCAAGCTCGACGCCGAAGCCGATGGCGCGCGCTTCGACGACCTCGGCCGGGTGCTGTTCGACCAGGCCGCGCTGGCCGCCGGTGACAGCCTGAAGGATCCGGGTGCCTATGTGGCGCGCCTGAACAAGCTGCTGCTGGAGCTGTCGGCCTGATCGAGGCGGTGGTCGCCGGGCATGGCCCAGCGGTGCCTTGGTAGAGGCCAACCTTGGTTGGCGCCCCAAAAGCGTGCCAACCAAGGTTGGCATCTGCCAGAACGGGGTCTGCGTGCCAACCAAGGTTGGCACCTGCCAGGGCGGGTCAAGCATGCCAACCAGGGTTGGCACCCAACAGGGGCGGCGGTTCGCGCCTGCCGAGGGGGCTCAGGCTTCCCGATCCAGCAGCGAACCCAGCAACGGGTCCTGGCGGCGGATCACCGAGGCATTGGCGGCGAAGGCCACCACCTCGGCTTTCGCCGCCAGCAGATCTCCCAGCGGTGCACCGACATCAGCGCCGGCGGCAGTCACCGAGGCCTGCACCCCACCCTGTCCAGTGGCACCGCGCTGCAACTGCAGGCGCTGCGCATCGGGGGTGGCCAGATTGGCCACGTTGTGCGCTGCCACCTGCACGCCCTGCTGGGCCGCACGCATCCCGCCGAGGGCGATTCCCATCACGTTGTTCATGGCGGTCTCCGGGCCGCTCCGCGCAACCCTCCGGACCGGTTAACGGCCGGCCGGCCGCGACCTTGAGTCCACATCGGCCCGACAGGCCCGAGTGGTAGCATATCCCTCTGATTTCAGCGCCTTTTGCCAATGCTCAGTTTTTTCCGCCGCAAGAAGCCCCAGGATGCCCCCACCACGGAGGCCTCCAAGACCCAGCACTACTCGGCTGAAGAGCTGGCGGCGGCGTTCCCGTCGGCCGCCCCGGCCGAAGACGCACCCACCGCCGCGGTGGTCGAAGCCAATGCACCCGCACCTGCACCGGAATCGGCCCCGGTCGCCGAAGTGCCTGCCGTGCCAGCTGCGCAGCCGGCCACCGCGCCCGAGGACGTCCAGGCTGAAGCGCTCGCTGCGGCCGCTGTGCTGGCTCCTCTGGCTCCGGTCATTCCGGCCGAGGAACCCACCGCCCCGGCCACCGACCTGCCTGCGCTGGTGGATGCCCCTCCGGCGCCCGCCGGCAAGCCCGGCTGGCGCGAGCGCCTGCGCAACAGCGTCATCGCGCGCAGCTTCGGCGGCCTGTTCTCGCGCAACCCCAAGCTCGACGACGATCTGCTGGACGAGCTGGAAACCGCCCTGATCACCGCCGACGTCGGCGTGGGCGCCACCACCGATCTGGTCGAGGGCCTGCGCAAGCGCATGAAGTCGCGCGAGTTCACCGACGCCAATGCGCTGCTGGCCGCGCTGCGCGCCGAGCTGATCGCGATCCTGCAGCCGGTGGCCAAGCCGCTGGTGATCGACCGCAATGCCAAGCCCTTCGTAGTGCTCACCGTCGGCGTCAACGGCGTCGGCAAGACCACCACCATCGGCAAGCTGGCCAAGCGCTTCAAGGATGACGGCCACAGCCTGATGCTGGCTGCCGGCGATACCTTCCGCGCCGCCGCCGTGGCCCAGCTGCAGGCCTGGGGCGAGCGCAACGGCGTGGCCGTGGTTGCGCAGGGGCAGAACGCCGATGCCGCTTCGGTGGCATTCGACGCGCTGCAGGCCGGCAAGGCCCGCGGCACCTCGGTGCTGATCGCCGATACCGCCGGCCGCCTGCACACCCAGTCCGGGCTGATGAACGAGCTGGGCAAGATCCGCCGCGTGCTCGGCAAGATCGACCCCACCGCCCCGCACGAAGTGCTGATGGTGATCGACGGCACCACCGGCCAGAACGCGCTGTCGCAGCTGCGCCAGTTCAATGCCGCAGTGAACGTGACCGGCCTGGTGGTGACCAAGCTGGACGGCACCGCCAAGGGCGGCGTGGTGTTCGCACTGGCCCGCGAGTTCGGCATTCCGATCCGCTTCGCCGGCATTGGCGAGCGCCCGGAAGACCTGCGTGTATTCGACCCGGAAGCCTTCGTCGACGCCCTGCTGCCCGAAGCATTGGGCGCCTGATACACCGTGCAGCCACGCATGGCGTGGCTCTACTGCGATCTGGTAGAGCCACCCCATGGGTGGCTGCCTCCTTCCGGAACACTCATGCCCCGCCAGCCGCACGCCAGCGCCGACACTGCCAAGGAAGACGACTTCGTCGCCCGCCTGCTGCACTGGTTCGACGACCACGGTCGCCATGACCTGCCCTGGCAGCACCCGCGCAGCCCCTATCGGGTCTGGTTGTCGGAGATCATGCTGCAGCAGACCCAGGTGGCCACGGTCATCCCGTACTTCCATCGGTTCCTGCAGCACTTCCCAACCCTGCCCGAGCTCGCCGCCGCCAGCAATGACGCGGTGATGGCGCAGTGGGCCGGGCTCGGCTACTACGCCCGCGCACGCAACCTGCATGCCGCCGCAAAGCGCTGCGTGGAACTGCACGACGGCGACCTGCCGCGCGATTTCGATGCATTGCATGCCCTGCCCGGCATCGGCCGCAGCACCGCCGGTGCGATCCTCAGCCAGACATGGAACGATCGGTTCGCGATTCTCGACGGCAACGTCAAGCGCGTGCTCAGCCGCTACCACGGCATCGACGGCTTTCCCGGCCTGCCGGCCATCGAGAAACAACTGTGGGCGATTGCCCAGGCGCACGTCGCGCAGGTGCCGGCCGGGCGTATGGCCGATTACACCCAGGCGCAGATGGATCTGGGCGCGACGGTATGCAGCCGGGCCAAGCCGGCCTGCGTGATCTGCCCGCTGCAGGACGAGTGCGTGGCGCGGCGCGAAGGCCGCACCGCTGAACTGCCCACGCCCAAGCCCAGCAAGACCCTGCCCGAACGCGAAGCGGTCGCCCTGCTGCTGCGCGACGCCCAGCAACGCGTGCTGCTGCAGAAGCGGCCGGACACCGGCATCTGGGCGCAGCTGTGGACGCTGCCGCAGGCCGAGGCCGGCAGCGACCTGCAGGACTGGTTCGACGCACATGTCGACGGCTCGCTGGAAGATGCAGAGGAACTGCCGGTGCTGCAGCACACCTTCAGCCACTACAGGCTGCACCTGCAGGTATTGTCACGGAAGGTGCGCGGCCTGCGTGTGGAAGAACCCACGCTGCGCTGGGTCGCCAACGACGAGCTACCCGCATTGGGCCTGCCTGCACCGATCCGCAAATTGCTCGACGGCGCCACGATCAAGACGCCGAAACGAAATTCCAGCAAACCCCGTAACCACGAGTGAATGCCATGCCCCGAACCGTCTTCTGCCAGTACGAACAACGCGATGCCGAGGGCCTGGACTTCGTGCCCTACCCCGGCGAGCTGGGCCAGCGCATCTTCAACAACATCGGCAAGCAGGCCTGGGCCGCGTGGCTGGCCCACCAGACCATGCTGATCAACGAGAACCGGCTGTCGCCGCGCACGCCGGAACATCGTGCGTTCCTTGAAGGCGAACTGGTCAAGTTCCTGTTCGAGAAGGACGCGGAAAAGCCGGCCGGCTTCACCCCGGAAACCTGACAGGCAGGTCGTGCAGGCCGATGGCCGGCAATCTGGCATCTGCGCGATGCCGGCCAGCGGCCGGCACTACCGCGCTATTTCGCGTTTTCCTCGCGCTCCTGCACCTGCGCCTGGCGCAGCTTCTGCTCGGACGCGCGCAGCGCCTTCACATCCAGCTTGCGGATGCTGTTGATGAAGCACGGCAGGCGCGGGCCGCCGGTGGGGTCGCGCACCAGCACTTTGTCAAAGCGCGACGACACACGGCCCATGCTGCTGGTCAGACCGATGGCGGTCGCATACGGCAGGTCCTGGCAGGGACCATTCAACTCCAGCAGATAGGCTTCGCTGGGACGGGTCCACACCGCCAGCGCACTGTCGCCCAGCTCGGTCCAGCCATTGAGGCTGCCAAAGAACTGCATGTCGTTCTGCGGCGCGCCGGCGTGGGCACGGTACAGATCCAGTTTTTCGGTACTGCTGAGCCGGCCGGTCGTCGCACAGGCGGCCAGTGCCAGGCAGAGTCCGGCCATCAGGATCGGGGTCTTCATGGCGATCTCCTCGGGGAACTGTCGCCATCATGCGCCTGGCCTGGCAACGCCGGCGCGACGGCTCGCGCCCCATTCAGCCGCCGGTCGGCGGCTACTGGCCGGACCACGGTAGACGCCAACCTTGGTTGGCGCTTGCCCTGCAGGAGCAGCCGACCAAGGCCGGCCTCTACCAAAGCGGTCCCAGCGCTCAGACGTCGGCGTGGGCCAGCGCGTGCAGGCGCCCTTCGCGCAGCTCCAGCACCCGGTCCAGGCGCCGCGCCAGGCTGCGGTCGTGGGTCACCAGCACCAGGCTGGTATGGCGCGCGCGGTTGAGTTCCAGCATCAGCTCGAACACGGTGCCGGCGGTGCGGTCATCCAGGTTGCCGGTCGGCTCGTCGCCGAGCACGCAGGCGGGATGGTTGACCAGCGCACGCGCCACTGCGGCACGTTGGCGTTCGCCGCCGGACAGCTCGCCCGGCTTGTGGTCCAGGCGATGGCCGAGGCCGACCGCTTCCAGCAGCGTGGTCGCCCGGCTGCTCGCCTCGGCCACGGCGGTGCCGGCCAGCAGCACCGGCATCATCACGTTTTCCAGCGCGGTGAATTCCGGCAGCAGGTGATGAAACTGGTAGACGAAGCCCAGCGCTTGGTTGCGCAGCAGACCGCGCGCGGTATCCGACAGCGCCGACATGCGCTGGCCGGTCACATACACTTCGCCGGCAGTCGGAATGTCCAGGCCGCCCAGCAGGTGCAGCAGCGTGCTCTTGCCGGCACCGGAGGCACCGATGATCGCCACCGTCTCGCCAGCAGTCACGGTCAGGTCCAGCCCATCGAACACCGGCGTCTGCATGCGCCCTTCGGCATAGGTCTTGCCCAGCGCTTCGGCGCGGATCACTTCATCGCCGCGGTTGACGACCTTATTCATAACGCAGGGCCTCCGCCGGCTGGGTGCGTGCTGCCCGCCAGGCGGGATACAGGGTGGCCAGGAAGCTCATCAGCAGCGCGACCACTGTGATCGCCACCACGTCGCCGGTCTGCATGTCGGTCGGCAGGCCGGTGATGTAGTACACGTCCTCCGGCAGCAGCTTGACGTTGAACACGCTCTCGATGGCGCCGAGGATGCGTTCCAGGTTGAGGGTCAGGGTGATGCCACCGATCAGGCCGGCCAGCGTGCCGAAGATGCCGATCAACGAGCCCTGCACCATGAACACCTGCATCACCCCGCCCGGGGTCAGGCCCAGGGTGCGCAGGATGGCAATGTCGGCCTGCTTGTCAGTCACCAGCATCACCTGCGAGGACACCAGGTTGAAGGCCCCCATGGCGATGATCAGCGACAGCAGGATGCCCATCACCACCTTCTCCATGCGCAGCGAGTGGTAGAGATTGGCGTTCTGCTGCGTCCAGTCACTCACGCGATAGGCGCCACCGAGGCTCTGCGCCAGGTCCACGCCCACTTCCAGCGAACGGTCCATGTCGTGCAGCTTCAGCCGCACGCCGGTGGCGCCGTCGCTACGCAGAACACGCTCCAGGTCCTGCATGTTGGCGAAGCCGACGCCGCGATCGACCTCGTTGTACCCGGCCTCGAAGATGCCGCTGACGGTGAAGCGCTTCATCCGTGGCACTGCACCGGCAGGCGTACCCTGCACTTCGGCAAAAGTCACCAGCACCTGGTCGCCAACGTCCACGCCCAGCCAGATCGCCAGCTCCTTGCCCAGCAGCAGGTTGAAGCTGCCCGGCTTGAGGCTGTCATAGCTGCCCTTGGTGACCTTCCTGTCGATCACCGAGACGTTCGGCTCCAGGGCCGGATCGATGCCCTGGATGATCGCACCCTGCACGCGCGGGCCGCTGATCATCGACTGGATCTCGATGTACGGCGCGGCACCCGCCACGCGCGGATCCTTGCGGGCGACATCGACCACGCGCATCCAGTCCGGCATCGGTTCACCGTCACGGCTGATGGTGGTGTGTGCGGTCATCTGCAGCAGGCGACTGCGGATTTCCTTCTGGAAACCGCTCATCACCGCCAGAGTGGTGATCAGCACCGTAACGCCAAGCGCGATGCCCAGGATCGATGCCATCGAGATGAAGGAGATGAAGCCGTTGCGGCGCTTGGCGCGCAGGTAGCGCAGGCCAATGGCCACGGGAATGGGTTTGAACATGCAGGCACGCCGGTCAATTCAGCTTATGGTGCCATCGACCGGGGCCGACGGGAAACGCTGCGTGCGGCCACGGCCAGTCGCAGTTCACGTCGCTGCCCGGAATCGAGCACATCCGGCCAGAACAGCAGGCGCCGGCGGCGCCGATCCTCACACCACAGCAACAACAGCCATGGGCCACGCACCACCAGCCTTGGCGTATCGACGTCCCGCCCGGCCACCTGCAGTGGCCCGGGAAGCGGAGGCAGAAGCACCTGCACGCGCGGCCGGCGCTGGCGCCAGGCCAGTTCGGCCAACCCGACGCCCCAGGCCAGCAGCAGCGCGGGCATCAGCAGCCGCGCAGGCAGATCGGAGGCACGCAGCAACCAGGGGGCGGCCAGCAGCACCACGACCTGGGCGGCGGCCTGCAGCCGCGAGGGGCGCCACTCAAGGCTTGAGGGCGAGGATCTTCTGCATGAGGGGGATCGCGTGCGCATGCGGGCAGGCCTCATAGCCCATGAACCAGCGCCACAACTTATCGTCCTCGCAGTCGAGCAGGAACAGGAAAACCTCGCGCTCTTCGGTCGGCGCAGTGCGCCATTCGTGGTCCAGGTAGCGGCCAAACAGCTGGTCCAGTTCTCGCATGCCGCGGCGGCAGCGCCAGCGCAGCTTCTTCAGCAGGACATCGTCTTCCATCGTGCTTCTCCAGATACAGCAAAGCCACGCATGGCGTGGCTCTACTGGGTGGTGCAGCCTCGCGTGGCGTGGCTCCACCGGGTACTGCCAGGCCTGTATCAGGCGCGGCGCTCCATCATCAGCTTCTTGATCTCGGCGATTGCCAGCGCCGGGTTCAGGCCCTTCGGGCAGGTCCGGGCACAGTTCATGATGGTGTGGCAGCGGTACAGCTTGAACGGATCTTCCAGATCGTCCAGGCGCGCGCCGGTGTCCTCATCGCGCGAGTCGATGATCCAGCGATAGGCCTGCAGCAGGATCGCCGGGCCCAGGTAACGCTCGCCGTTCCACCAGTAGCTCGGGCAGCTGGTCGAGCAGCAGGCGCACAGGATGCACTCATACAGGCCGTCGAGCTTCTTGCGGTCTTCCGGCGACTGCAGGCGCTCACGGTCCGGCGGTGCCGGGGTCTGGGTGCGGATCCACGGCTTGATCGAGGCGTACTGCGCGTAGAAGTGGGTCAGGTCCGGAACCAGATCCTTGACCACGTTCATGTGCGGCAGCGGGTAGATCGGCACTTCCTTCTTGCCGCAGTCCGAGATGGCTCGGGTGCAGGCCAGGGTGTTGGTGCCGTCGATGTTCATCGCGCACGAACCACAGATGCCTTCGCGGCAGGAGCGGCGGAAGGTCAGGGTCGGGTCGATCTCGTTCTTGATCTTGATCAGGGCGTCCAGGACCATCGGGCCACAGGCGTCCAGATCGACTTCATAGGTATCGGTGCGCGGGTTGCTGTCGTCGTCCGGACTCCAGCGGTAGATCTTGAAGGTGCGCACATTCTTGCCGCCGTTCTTGACGGGGAAGTGCTTGCCCTTCGTGATCTTGGAATTCTTGGGGAGTGAAAACTCGGCCATGGCTGCTCTCGTTGGCTCAGGCGGCCCGCGCCCGTGGGCGCGGATTGCATGGTAGGCGGGGTCGGATCAGTACACGCGCGGCTTCGGCGGCACCACGGACACGTCGTCGGTCAACGTGTACATGTGCACCGGACGGTAGTCGAAGCTGCACTTGCCCTTCTCGTCGACGCTGACCAGGGTGTGCTTCTGCCAGTTGACGTCGTCGCGGTCCGGATAGTCCTCGTGCGCATGCGCACCACGGCTTTCCTTGCGCTGTTCGGCCGAGTTGATCGTCGCCACCGCGTTGAGCAGCAGGTTGTTCAGCTCGTAGGTCTCGATCAGGTCCGAGTTCCAGACCAGCGAACGGTCGGAGACCTTCACGTCCTGGAACGAGTCGAAGATCTTGTCCATCTTCTCGCAGCCTTCCTTCAGCGTCTGGCTGGTGCGGAAGACGGCCGCGTCGGCCTGCATGGTGCGCTGCATGCGGTCGCGGATGACCGAGGTCGGGGTATCGCCGTTGGCGTGGCGCAGCTTGTCCAGCAGGCCCAGCGCCTTGTCGCAGGCATCGGCCGGCAGCGGCTTGTGCGCGGCGCCCGGCTTGATGGTCTCGGCGCAGCGGTTGGCCACCGCACGGCCGAACACCACCAGGTCGAGCAGCGAGTTCGAGCCCAGGCGGTTGGCGCCGTGCACGGACACGCAGGCCGCTTCGCCGATGGCGTACAGCCCCGGCACCACGGCGTTGTCGTTGTCGCCGACCTTCTGCACCACTTCACCGTGGTAGTTGGTCGGGATGCCGCCCATGTTGTAGTGCACGGTCGGAATGACCGGGATCGGCTGCTTGTGCACGTCGACGCCTGCGAAGATGCGGGCGCTCTCGGCGATGCCCGGCAGCTTCTCGTCGATCACGCCCGGGCCGAGGTGGGTCAGGTCGAGCAGGATGTGATCCTTGTGCTCGCCGACGCCGCGGCCTTCGCGGATCTCGATGGTCATCGAACGGCTGACCACGTCGCGCGAGGCCAGGTCCTTGTAGTGCGGTGCATAGCGCTCCATGAAGCGCTCGCCGCTGCTGTTGCGCAGGATGCCGCCTTCACCGCGGACACCCTCGGTGATCAGGCAGCCGGCGCCGTAGATGCCGGTCGGGTGGAACTGCACGAACTCCATGTCCTGCATGGCGATGCCGGCACGCATGGCCAGGCCGCCACCGTCGCCGGTGCAGGTGTGCGCCGAGGTAGCGCTGAAGTAGGCACGGCCGTAGCCGCCGGTGGCCAGCACCACGCCCTGGGCGCGGAACAGGTGCAGCGTGCCATCGGACATGTCCAGGGCCAGCACGCCGCGGCAGGCGCCTTCGTCGTCGAAGATCAGGTCGAGCGCGAAGTACTCGATCATGAAGCGCGCATCGTGCTTCAGCGACTGCTGGTACAGGGTGTGCAGCATCGCGTGGCCGGTACGGTCGGCCGCCGCGCAGGTACGCTGCGCCGCCGGGCCTTCGCCGTACTTGGTGGTCATGCCACCGAACGGACGCTGGTAGATCTTGCCTTCGGCGGTGCGCGAGAACGGCACACCGTAGTGTTCGAGTTCGATGATGGCCGGGATGGCCTCACGGCACATGTACTCGATGGCGTCCTGGTCACCCAGCCAGTCCGAACCCTTGATGGTGTCGAAGAAGTGGTAGCGCCAGTCGTCCTCGCCCATGTTGCCGAGTGCGGCCGAAATACCGCCCTGGGCGGCGACGGTGTGCGAACGGGTCGGGAAGACCTTGGTCAGGCACACGGTCTGCAGGCCCTTGGCGGCCAGGCCGAACGTGGCGCGCAGGCCGGCACCGCCGGCGCCGACCACGACCATGTCGTACTTGTGTTCGGTGATCTTGTAAGCGGACATCTAATCTGGATTCCTGTGTAGGTGCCTGGGCTCAGGCAACGCCGAGGGCGATGCGGCCCACCGCAAACACACTGACGATCATGCCGAGCACGGCGACGAACTTCACCGCGGTCTGCAGCACCAGGGCCAGCAGCGATTCGTGGATGTAGTCTTCCAGCACGACCTGCATGCCGAGCTGCGCGTGCCAGAACATGGCGATCAGCAGGCCGATCAGCGGCACTGCATTCCACGGCTTGGCCACGGCGGCGGCGGCGGTCGCGTAATCCGAGCCCAGCAGGCCCAGTACGAAGACTAGGAACCAGATGCCCAGCACCACCAGCGCGGCGGCGGTCAGGCGCTGGTGCACGAAATGCTCGGTGCCGGTCTTGGCCGAGCCCAGGCCGCGCACGTTCTTCAGCGGGGTACGGAACTTGCTCACGCGGCACCTCCGAACATCACATAGGCCCACACCAGCAGGGTGATCACCAGGCTGCCGATGACCGACAGCCAGCTGCTGCGGATGAAGGCAGGGATGCTGAAGCCGATGGCGAAGTCCTGCACTACATGACGGATGCCATTGCACAGGTGATAGGCGAACGACCATGTCCACGCGAACAGGAACACGCGGCCATACCAGGCCCCGGCATGGCCGGTGAAGCAGTTCCAGGACTCGGGCCCCATCATCAGGGCCAGCAGGCCGGCAGCGATGATGAGGGCACCAACAGACAGAAAGATGCCAGTGGCTCGATGCAGGATCGAGGTGGCCATCTGAATCTGCCAGCGATACACCTGAAGGTGCGGGGAAAGTGGGCGTTGTCTGGTCGCCATTCGCTGGGCTCGTTGTCTCGGCTGGGCGGCACGCGGCCGCGTTGGCTCAATGCTGATCAGAAATCGATGCAGCGTCCGTTTTTCTCCCAATCGCCATACCGCACCGGATCAAGTCCGCCGCGGCCGCCGAATTCCTCTGCTTTTTCCTGTTCCACGGGCACGGGTGCCGCAGGGACCAGCGGGGCTTCAGATTCGTCGTCGGGAGTGGGGGTTGTTTGGCCTATCATGTTCGGTCTCGCAACGCACAAATTTTAGACCTCGTTCACGTGCCTGACAACCTGCCCCCTGCTTTCGTCGGATATCCGCGCCTGCCCGGCCACCAGCTGCTGAGCCTGCAGGGCCCGGATGCGGCCGCCTTCGCCCACGCCCAATTCAGCAGCGATGTCACCGCCCTGCCCCTGCTGCACTGGCAGTGGAGCGCCTGGCTGACTGCCAAGGGCCGCACCCTGGCAGTGTTCCAGCTGCTCCGGCTGGCCGACGATCACGTGATGCTGGTGCTGGCCGACGGCGATGCCGATGAGATTGCGTCGCAACTGCAGCGCTTCGTGTTCCGTCGCAAGGTGCAGGTACAGGTGCGCAGCGATCTGGCCGTGGCCGGTGCGTTCACTGCGCCCGAGGCTGCCAGCGGCGCCGCGATCGCGCTCGCTGCAGGTGACGGCTGGGAGCTGGACCTGGGCAGCGACGCCCTGCCGCGCACCCTGCGCATCGGGGCGGCGGCTGCCGTTGCATCCGGCAGCGAAACCGATGAGGCCGCCTTCGCCCTCGCCTGGCGCCAGGCCGACCTGCGCTACGGATTGCCGCGCTTGGACGAAAGCCAGCGCGAAGTGTGGACCCCGCAGCAGCTGGGCCTGGACCGCCTGAATGGCTACAGCGTGAAGAAAGGCTGCTACCCGGGCCAGGAAATCGTCGCCCGCACCCACTTCCTCGGCAAGGCCAAGCGCGCGGTGCAGCTGCTGCATACTGCGGCACCGGCACAGGCCGGCGATGGCGTGCTGCAGGACGGCGCGACGCTGGGCACGATCGCCAGCGTAGCCGGTGACCTGGCGCTGGCGGTGCTGCCGCTGGAGGCTGGCGACGCCGAGCTGCAGGTGGGTGATGCCATTGCGCAGCGCGTGCCGCTGCTGGATGGCCTGGCCCGCTGAATCTGACGCGCCCTCATCCACGCATGGCGTGGATCTACTGACCGACCCGGTAGGTGCGGACCGTTGGTCCGCACTGCAACGAAGTAGCCGAGCATGGGCTCGGCTCTACAGAATCAGAGCCGCTCGCCGCTCTCTGCGTTGAAGAAGTGCAGGCCCTGCGGGTGAATCGCCACGCGGATCTGCTCGCCCACTGCTGGCAGCGACTGTGGTGCCACGCGCATGGTCAGCGCGTGCTGGCCACTGCTCATGTTGACGAAGATCTCGTTGCCGACCGGTTCGATGCCTTCGATGCGCGCGGTGAATGCATGCGCATCATCGGCAGCCGCCGGCTGCAGGTGCTCCGGGCGCACGCCCACCGCGATCGGCTTCTGCAGCCATGCCGGATCGATCGTCGCCTGGCCCAGGGGGGCACGCCATTCGCCGTCGACCACGCTCACGCCGCCGGCATCGCCCTGCAGCGTGCCGCGCAGCACGTTCATCGCCGGGCTGCCGAGGAAACCGGCCACGAACAGGTTGGCCGGGCGGTCGTAGAGCGCCATCGGGGTATCGATCTGCTGGATGATGCCGTCCTTCAGCACCACGATGCGCTGGCCCAGGGTCATCGCTTCAACCTGGTCGTGCGTCACGTAGATCATGGTGGTGCCCAGCTTGCGGTGCAGCTGCGCGATCTCGGTGCGCACGCTGTGGCGCAGCTTGGCGTCGAGGTTGGACAGCGGCTCGTCGAGCAGGAACACCGCCGGCTCGCGCACCAGCGCCCGGCCCAGTGCCACGCGCTGACGCTGGCCACCGGACATCGCCTTGGGCAGCTTGTCCATCATCTCGGTCAGGCCCAGCGTCTGCGCGGCTTCGGCGATGCGCTTGTCGATGGTTGCCTTGTCATGCCCGCGCAGCTTCAGGCCGAAGGCCAGGTTCTCGGCCACGGTCATGTGCGGATACAACGCGTAGCTCTGGAACACCATGGCGATGTCGCGATCCTTCGGCGCCACGTCGTTGACCACGCGATCACCAATGGTCAGCGTGCCACCGCTGATCTCTTCCAGGCCCGCCACCATCCGCAACAGGGTCGACTTGCCACAGCCGGACGGACCGACCAGCACCATCAGCTCGCCATCGGCGACCTCGAAGGTGGCGTCCTTCACCGCGACTTGGCCGTTGTCATAGACCTTGCGCACACCCTGCAACTGCACTTTTGCCATATCACCTATCCGGTCCGCCCGAAGCCGGGCTGTCTTTTGGGACTGCCTCGGCCCTCCCGATGGCAGTGATGATTGCGCGCCTGCCGCATGACGGCGAGCACTGCAATCGAATACAGTTGCCCATTCTGCCATGTAAACGTTTTCACGTGGCACTATCCGATGATCGGTGCGCACCGATCTGCGTCGGCGGTTGAACGAAGGTTCCGCCGAGGTAGTGGTTTCGAATGGAACGGTCTTCCGCAACCCCGGAGATCGCCCCTGACGAACCTCGGACAGGCAGTTGCGCGGATGTCCCCCGAACCCAGCCATGAAGCGATTGACAACGATGTCACCCGGATCTGAAACTCGAGCGATGCACGACACCCTCTTCCTGTTCGGTGCCACAGGTGATCTGGCCCAGCGCTACCTGTTCCCTTCGCTGCTTCGCCTGCTTGGCGACGGCCTGCTGCCGGAGGACTTCCGCATCCGCGCACTGGCCCTGTCCGGGCATGACACCGAAGCCTTCCATGACATCCTGCGGCCGCGCCTGCAGCAGGCCATGCCGATGGCCACGCAGGACGACATCGCTGCCCTGCTGCGCCGCATCGACTACCGTTCGGTGGACCTGCGCGACGTCGACTCGGTTGCCGCTGCGGTCTCCGACCTGGTGCACCGCAAGTGCGTCAGCTACCTCGCCATTCCGCCGGGCCTATACATTTCCACCTGCGAAGGCCTGGCCAAGGGCGGCGCCCTCGCCGCGCCGGCACGCCTGATGCTGGAGAAGCCGATCGGCAGCGACAGCGAGAGCGCCGAGGAAATCATCAGCACCATCGGCCAGTGGATCGACGAGGACCGCGTGTTCCGCCTCGACCACTACCTGGGCAAGGCGGCAGTGCAGAACCTGATCGCGCTGCGCTTCGGCAATACGCTGCTGGAAGCGGTGTGGAACCGCAACTACATCGAATCGGTGCACATCCTGGTGGCCGAGAGCGAAGGCGTGGACGGCCGTGACGCCTACTACGCCCGCTCCGGCGCGCTGCGCGACATGGTGCAGAGCCACATCCTGCAGCTGCTGTGCATGGTGGCGATGGAGCCGCCGGCGTCGCTGGAAGCCGACCGCATCCGTGACGAGAAGGTCAAGGTGCTGCGCGCCCTTCGCCCGCTCGACGCGAAGCACGCCGCGCGTGACAGCATCCGCGGCCGCTACACCGCTGGCACCATCAACGGCCAGCCGGCGCAGGCTTACCAGCCGCCGGAAGGCAGCGACGTGGAAACCTTCGCCGGTGTCACCGCGCATATCGACAACTGGCGCTGGAGCGGCGTGCCGTTCCATCTGGTCACCGGCAAGCGCCTGCCCGAGCGCACCACCCGCGTGGTGGTCACGCTGAAGCCGGTCACCCATTGGCTGTTCGAGCGCCCGCAGCGCGCGCAGGCCGCACCGAACCGCCTGGTGTTCCAGCTGCAGCCGCAGGAAAACATCGAACTGGGCCTGATGAGCAGCCTGGCCGGCCCGGAATGGGGCGCGCTGGAACTGCATCCGCTGGAACTGGAACTGTCAGTGCCAACCGGCCTGCATCGCCGCATCGCGTACGAGCGCCTGTTCCTGGATGCCTTCAATGGCAATCACACGCTGTTCGTGCGCGACGACGAAGTGCGTGCAGCGTGGGCCTGGATCGACAGCGTCGCCGACGCGTGGAAGGACGCCAAGCTGCCGCTGGAGCCCTACCCCGCCGGCCAATGGGGCCCGAGCAATGCCGGCGAGTTCCTGCCGCAGGGCGTGGACGCACCGGACAGCGGAGCGTCGGCATGAGCGCCAGCTCGCAGCCGGTGCTGGTGGCCGACATCGGCGGCACCAACGCCCGCTTCGCCCTGGCCGATACCTCGCAGGACGCGCCGCTGCGGAAGGACAGCATCCGCGAATACGCGGTGGCGGAGTTCCCTTCGCTGGGTGATGCGGCGCGCCACCACCTGGAACAGATCGGCGCCAGCGCAAGCCGCGGCGTGTTCGCAGTGGCCGGTCGCGTTGATGGCGATGAAGCGCGCATCACCAACCATCCGTGGGTGATCTCGCGCAACCGCACCGCAGCGATGCTCGGTTTCGACGAACTGCACCTGATCAACGACTTTGCCGCACAGGCGATGGCGATCTCATTGCTGCAGCCCGAGGACGTCGTCCAGGTCGGCGGTGCCGCCTGGGTTCCGGGTAAGCCGGGCCAGCCGCGCAACTACGCAGTGATCGGGCCGGGTACCGGCCTCGGCGTGGGCGGCCTGATCATGCGCCACGGCCGCTGCTATCCGCTGGAAACCGAAGGCGGCCATGTCAGTTTCCCGCCGGGAACTCCGGAAGAGATCCGCATCCTCGAGATCCTGTCCGAACAGTTCGGCCGCGTCTCCAACGAGCGCCTGATCTGTGGCCCCGGCCTGGTCAACATCCACCGCGCCGTGTGCGAGATGGCCGGTATCGACCCGGGCCAACTGCAGCCGGTGGACGTGACCGCCCGCGCCCTGCACGGTGATCCGCAGGCAATGCGCACCGTGGACGTGTTCTGCGCCGTGTTCGGCGCCATCGCCGGTGACCTGGTGCTCACCCAGGGCGCCTGGGATGGCGTGTTCCTGACCGGCGGCCTGACCCCGAAGATGCTCGATTCGCTGCAGCACTCCGGTTTCCGCCAGCGCTTCGAACACAAGGGCCGCTTCTCCTCGATCATGGCGCGCGTGCCCTCATTGGCAGTGATGCATCCCCACGCCGGATTGCTGGGCGCCGCCGCCTATGCCACCGACGCCGAACGTGACGCACCAGGAGTTGCCGCATGAACCCCAGCTTCCACGACGATCGCATCGAGTTCATCCAACACGGCGACGCCGACGGCTGGATCGAAGCGGTGGCCGCTGAGATGGCACGCACCCTCAACCACGACATCAATGAAGTGGGCCGCGCCCGCATCCTGTTGTCCGGCGGCACCACGCCGGCCCCGGTCTACCAGGCACTGGCCGAGCTGGACGTGCACTGGGACCGGGTTGAAGTGAGCCTGGCCGACGAGCGCTGGCTGTCGCCGCAGGATCGCGACAGCAACGCCTGGCTGGTGCGCGAGCACCTACTCAAGCGCACCGAGGGCGCCCACTTCGATCCGCTGGTACGGATCGGCAAGCCACTGCCCGAATGCGTGTACACCGCCAACCTGCAGGCGCAGCACAGCCAGCCGCCGAGCCTGGTAGCGCTGGGCATGGGCAACGACGGGCACACCGCCTCGCTGTTCCCTGGCTCGAAAGACCTCGCACGCGCACTGGAAAGCACCCTGCCCTATGCCGCGCTGGATGCCACCGGCTGCCCAGGCGCGAACCAGTGGCCGCTGCGCATCACGCTGACCCCGCACGGCCTGCGCCAGTGCCGCCAGCGCCTGCTGCTGCTGCGTGGCAAGCAGAAGCTGCAGGTACTGCGCCAGGCGCTGGACAGCAACGACGCCCAGCAGTACCCGATCCTCAATGCGATCAACCTGGAAGGCGCGCGCCTGCGCGTCCACTGGGCTGATTGATGTCGGCGGCGGCGCCGTGCCGCCGCTTGCCTCTCGCCACCATGAACGCCGGTAGCCAATGAGCCTCCATCCTCAACTGCAAGCCATCACTGAGCGCGTCATCCGCCGCAGCGCCGCCTCGCGCGCCGCCTATCTGGCCGCGATCGATGCCTCCCTGCGTGAGGGCCCGTTCCGCAGCCGCCTGAGTTGCGGCAACCTCGCCCACGGGTTCGCCGCCTGCGGCGGCACCGACAAGAGCCGCCTGCGCGGCGGCGTGACGCCGAACCTGGGCATCATCACCGCCTACAACGACATGCTGTCGGCCCACCAGCCGTTCGAGACCTATCCCGAACAGATCCGCGACATCGCCCGCGAGCTGGGCGCCACCGCGCAGGTCGCCGGCGGCGTCCCTGCGATGTGCGACGGTGTCACCCAGGGCCGTGGTGGCATGGAGCTGTCGCTGTTCTCGCGCGATGTCATTGCCCAGGCCACGGCCATCGGCCTCAGCCATGACATGTTCGATACCACCGTCTACCTCGGCGTGTGCGACAAGATCGTGCCGGGCCTGCTGATCGGTGCGCTGGCCTTCGGCCATCTGCCGGCGGTGTTCGTACCGGCCGGCCCGATGACCCCGGGCATCCCGAACAAGCAGAAGGCCGAAGTGCGCGAGCGCTACGCCGCCGGTGAGGCCACCCGCGAAGAGCTGCTGGAAGCCGAGTCCGCGTCGTACCACGGTGCGGGCACCTGCACCTTCTACGGCACGGCCAACTCCAACCAGGTGTTGCTGGAAGCCATGGGCGTGCAGTTGCCGGGCGCATCGTTCGTCAATCCGGGCACGCCGCTGCGCGACGCCCTGACCCGCGAGGCAACCGAACGCGCGCTGGACATCACCGCACTGGGCGACGATTTCCGCCCGCTGGGCCGGATCATCGACGAGCGCGCGATCATCAACGCGGTCATCGCGCTGATGGCCACTGGCGGTTCGACCAACCACACCATCCACTGGATCGCGGTGGCGCGTGCGGCCGGCATCGTGCTGACCTGGGACGACTTCGACGAACTGTCGCAGCTGATTCCGCTGCTGGCCCGTGTCTACCCGAACGGCGAGGCCGACGTGAACCGTTTCGCGGCCGCTGGCGGCCCGGCCTTCGTGTTCGGCGAGCTGATCAAGGCGGGCCTGATGCACGGCGATCTGGTCAGCGTCGCGCGTGGCGGCATGTCCGACTATGCGCGCGAGCCGCAACTGCGTGACGGCCGGCTGGTCTACCTGCCGGGCCTGGAACACAGCGCCGATGACGAAGTGGTTCGTGGCGTCGACAATCCGTTCGAGCACCAGGGTGGCCTGCGCCTGCTGCGTGGCAACCTCGGCAAGTCGCTGATCAAGCTGTCGGCGGTGAAACCGCAGTACCGGACGATCGAAGCACCTGCGGTGGTGGTCGATGCACCGCAGGTATTGAACAAGCTGCACGCCGGTGGCCTGCTGCCGCAGGACTTCGTGGCGGTGGTGCGCTACCAGGGCCCGCGTGCCAACGGCATGCCCGAACTGCATTCGCTGGCACCGCTGCTGGGCCTGCTGCAGAACCAGGGCCGGCGCGTGGCGCTGGTCACCGACGGCCGCCTGTCCGGTGCGTCGGGCAAGATCCCGGCGGCCATCCATGTGACGCCGGAAGCGGCGCGTGGTGGCCCGCTGTCCAAGGTCCGCGAGGGCGACATGATCCGCCTCGACGGCGAGGCCGGCACGCTGGAAGTGCTGGTGGACGCGGCGGAATGGGCAGCACGTCCGCTGGCGCCGAACACCGCGCCGGCCGCGCATGACCTGGGCCGCAACCTGTTCGCGATCAACCGTCGCGTGGTGGGCCCGGCCGACCAGGGCGCGATTTCGATTTCGTGCGGGCCGGCGGCGGCCGATGGCGGGCCGTGGGAGTACGACGCGGAGTATGAGCTGGGGCACGATGCCGCAGCGGCGGCGGCGCCGCATGAGGCGAAAGACGCCTGACGCGAAAAGCCGCGGCAGGCTTCCCGGCTTGGGCAGTAGAGCGCCCTGGCCGGGACACGCCGTAAACCCATTCATGGGGGCTCGATCGCGGCATTCATGCCGCTCACAGTCCCGGCCAGGGCGCTCTACTGCCCTTGGACAATTCCCGGCGCGTCATTTGCGCTGCGGCCACTGAATCAAGAAGAGCAAAGGCAAGGGCAAAAGCATGGGTATCGAACAACATCAGGTGAAGGCGGCGGAGCTGTTGCATGCGGCGGGCATCCTGCCGGTGGTGACGATTCATACGCTGGACCAGGCGCGAGCGGTCAGTGCGGCGCTGCTGGAAGGTGGTCTGCCGGCGATCGAGCTGACGCTGCGCACGCCGGTGGCGATGGAAGCGCTGGCAATGCTCAAGCGCGAGCTGCCGGACGTGGTGGTGGGCGCCGGTACGGTGCTGACCGTGGAGCAGATGCAGCAGTCGATCGATGCGGGTGCTGACTTCCTGGTGACCCCGGGGACGCCGCCGGCGCTGGCTGATGCACTTGCCGCTGCGCCGCTGCCGGTGGTGCCGGGTGCGGCGACGCCGACCGAGCTGCTGTCGCTCTACGCCCGCGGTTTCCGCGTGTGCAAGCTGTTCCCGGCCACAGCCGTGGGCGGGCTGGCGATGATCAAGGGACTGGCCGGCCCGGTTGCCGACCTCAAGCTGTGCCCGACCGGCGGCATCACCGAGAACACCGCCGCCGAGTACCTCGAGCAGAAGAACGTGGTCTGCATCGGTGGTTCGTGGATGGTGCCGGGCAACTGGATTGCCGACGGCGAATGGGACAAGGTGCGCGCCAGCGCCGCCGACGCCGCGAAGATCATCAAGCGCGTGCGCGGCCACTGACATGAAGATCGGGGTCAGAGCCCTTTCCCGCCGGGAAAGGGATCCGACCCCAGGTTGCGAGCGCGCACAGCGCGCGACCCGCTCCTGCTCTTCAATCTTCATTCCGCGGTGGCGGCGCACGGAAACTGTCGGTGGCCCTGCGGAGGGATTGCGCAGGGGCGTAAGCGCCATGGATGGCGCGCCCGAGTCTTATCTGATGGAAATCTGTCAGCGTAGGTGTCGAGAGCCGGCGTGGGCCGCCGTACGAGCCCGGATCTCGACGATCCGTAGCCAGGATCGCGACGATCGCCCTGTAGCTTGGCGCCCACGCCGGAATCTCCCTTGATCCGCCCGAACAGTTGCTGGAG
>NZ_JAXBQL020000011.1:0-94684 GCF_047520565.2 Stenotrophomonas sp. FR012 | reverse complement strand
AACGTCTGCAAGATGGACAATCATCCTTCCTGCAGGCGCCTTCACAAGATACCTGCGCATACTTTCAAAGATCCGGGGAAGTGGCCTCAGCGCCGTTCCCGTGTGCCGCGAAGTTTCCTTCGTAGCGAGCCGCCCATTATGCCAGACTTTTTCAGTCCGTCAACACCTTCGTTCGATCATCTCGTTCGGCGGTGGTGGGCGCCCTGTTGTCGCTGAAGCCCCTTGGTGGCGACCCCTGCGATGGGGGAGGAGAAGTATGTCCCCATTCCGATCATTTGTGAAGGGGGTGTGGCGATTTTTTTCACCGGATGTTGCATCGGTTCATGCGCCGCGCCGCGGGAGGGTCCCGTGAAGAGCAGCCGAGCGTGGCTATGCCGGGCGTCCTGCCCGGCCCCTCTACGGGCCGTCGCACGCGACGAAGGCAACGGCTCCTGCCGTTGCCTTCGGCTCTACAAGAGCAAAAGGAAGGGCCGGCTGGCGCCGGCCCTTCCTTCTTCTCAGCCAGCGACCAGGCGCACGCGGGCGAAGGTGCGCTTGCCGACCTGCAGCAGGCCTTCGAAGCCCGGCTGCAGCACCTGCTGGCCGTCTTCGACCACTTCACCGTCCACCTTCACCGCGCGCTCCTTGAGCTTGCGATTGGCTTCGGAGTTGCTCGGGGTCAGGCCGGCCGCCGTCAGCAACGCGGCAATACGCAGGCCTTCGGCCGGGATCGCCACATCCTGCAGCGGCAACTGGGTGATGTCGCCCTGCCCGGTCACCGCCGCCTCCCAGCCGGCAATCGCCTGCTCTGCCGCCACGGCGTCGTGGAAACGGGTCGCCAGCTCACGCGCCAGGCGCAGCTTGACCACGCGCGGGTTCAGGCCGCCATTGGCCACCTGCTCGCGCAGCTGCACGGCCTCGGCCTGGCTGATGTCGAAGGACAGCAGCTCGATCCAGCGCCACATCAGGGTGTCGTCCACCTTCATGGTCTTGGTGACGATGTCGATGGCCGGCTCGCTGATACCAATGTAGTTGCCCAGCGACTTGGACATCTTGTTGACGCCATCCAGGCCTTCCAGCAGCGGCATGGTCAGCACCACCTGCGGCTTCTGGCCATGGTGTTCCTGCAGGCCACGGCCCATCAGCAGGTTGAACTTCTGGTCGGTACCGCCCAGCTCGACGTCGGCCTCCAGGGCCACCGAGTCGTAGCCCTGCACCAGCGGGTACAGGAACTCATGGATGGCGATGGACTGCTGGGCGGCATAGCGCTTGGCGAAGTCGTCGCGCTCGAGCATGCGTGCCACGGTGTGCTGGCCGGCCAGGCGGATCATGTCGGCCGCGCCCATCTTGCCGAACCACTCCGAGTTGAAGCGGACTTCGGTACGGCTGCGGTCGAGCACCTTGAACACCTGTTCCTCGTAGGTACGGGCGTTGGCCAGCACGTCATCGCGGCTGAGCGGCTTGCGGGTCAGGCTCTTGCCCGAGGGATCGCCGATCATGCCGGTGAAGTCGCCGATCAGGAAAATGACCTGGTGGCCGAGGTCCTGGAACTGGCGCATCTTGTTCAGCAGCACCGTGTGGCCCAGGTGCAGGTCGGGCGCAGTGGGGTCGAAGCCGGCCTTGATCCGCAGCGGGCGGCCTTCCTGCAGGCGCGCACGCAGATCCTCGAGCTTGAGGATCTCGTCGGCACCGCGGCCGATCAGGGCAAGGGCTTCTTCAATCGAGGACACGTGACTACTCCCGGCAACGCCGATTCTTGTGTGGGGTGTTAAAGCAAAGTTAACCCGATTGGCTTCACAAAAGCCAATGGGCACAAGGGTTTGACGCGGTTTTCTCAGGTGTCTATGGTAACCGGCGATCAGGCCCGCGCTCCCGGGCCGCCAGGAAAAAACCGCCGATGCACAATTCCGAACAAGGGCGCGCACGCAAGCAGCGCTTCCAGGAACGCCTTCACGTCCTGCACGACAACGCCCTGCATCGGAAGCTCAGGCAACACCTTCCCGCCGCCTTCAATGAGCGCTGGACCCGCCGCCATTGGATGCACGCCAGCCTGTTTGCGACCATCGGCGCCCTGGTGGCGACGATCGTCCCCGGTTTCTCGCACACCATTGATGCGCCTTACGCGGACAGCCACACCAGTCTGGCGCTGCCGCTGCCGCCGTTGACCATGGCCCGCCAGCAGCAGGTGCCCGGCGACAGCTGGCAGGTGCTGCGCATCCAGCGCGGCCAGACCCTGAGCGACCTGTTCGACAAGGCCGGCATTCCGGCCACCACCCTGCACCGGGTGCTGGAGCACCCCGGTGCGCGCGAGGCGCTGACCAAGCTGCGCCCGGGCGCCGAGATCGCCTTCGACATGCCGCTGTCCGGCGACCTGCGCAGCATCCGCTTTGATCGCGACGCCGACAACCGGGTGGAACTGAGCCTGGCCGGCGATGACATCAAGGAGAAGGTGACGCGGCGCGAGACTTCCACGCGTACCGTGGTCACCAGCGGCGAGATCACCAGTTCGCTGTATGCCGCGGCCCGCCGGGCCGGGCTGTCGCCGTCGGCGATCGCGACGATGACCGACGACATCTTCAAGTACGACATCGACTTCTCCAAGGACCTGCAGCCGGGCGACCGCTTCAGCGTGGTGATGGACGAGACCTGGCGCGAAGGCGAGAAGGTGGACACCAGCAAGATCCTGGCGGCGACCTTCACCACCGGGGGCAAGACCTATTCCGGCTTCCGCTTCGACCGCAACGGCAAGTCCGAGTACTACGACATCAACGGCCGTTCGTTGAAGAAGAGCTTCATCCGCATGCCGATCCCGTTCGCGCGGCTGAGCTCGACCTTCGGCGCACGCAAGCACCCGGTGCTGGGCAAGATGCGCATGCACAAGGGCGTGGACTACGCCGCGCGTACCGGCACGCCGATCATGGCCGCCGGCGATGCCCGCGTGCAGTTCGCGGGCGTGCAGCGCGGCTACGGCAATGTGGTGATCCTCGACCACGGTCGAGGCCACACCACCCTGTACGGCCACATGTCGCGCTTTGCGAACATCAGGACCGGCCAGCGCGTGGCCCAGGGCACGGTGATCGGCTATGTCGGCTCGACCGGCCTGGCGACCGGGCCGCACCTGCACTACGAATTCCGGGTCAACGGCGAACACCGCAACCCGCTGACCGTGACCATGCCGCCGCCGGAGCCGCTGAAGGGCGCCGAGCTGGTCGCCTTCCGCGCACAGACCGCGCCGGCGATGGCCCGCATCCAGGGCATGGAGAAGCTGATCTACGCCGATGCCAGCCCGGCACCGACCAGCCGCGACGAGGCCGCCACCGAGGTGGCCAGCGCCAAGGACAAGCAGGCAACCGGCCGCAAGCGCGGCTGAGCCACTTCGTTGACGAAGAAGGACGCGGCAGCACAAGCTTGCCGCGTCCTTTTTTTATGCCTGCCATGAACACACCTGCCGACGCTGACGCCCCCCTGTACCTTGGCCTGATGTCGGGCACCAGCGCCGACGGCATCGATGCCGCGCTGGTGCAGTTTCCCGCGGGCGGTGGCTGCCGCTTCGTGCACGGCCTGACCGCCCGCTGGGAACCGGTGCTGCGCGCGCGGCTGGTGGCGCTGGGCGAAGGTGGCCCGTTGGATTCGCTGGAGGAGCTGGGCGAACTGGACGCGCGGATTGCGATCAACTTCGCCGAGGCTGCCAACCAGCTGCTGGCCGAAGCCGGCGTGGATCGCAGCCAGGTGCGCGCGATCGGCTCGCACGGCCAGACCGTGCGCCACCGCCCGCTGGCCGATCCGGCGTTCACTGTGCAGCTGGGCGACGGCAACCGCATCGCCGAGCTGACCGGAATCACCACGGTGTCCGACTTCCGTCGCCGCGACGTGGCGGCCGGGGGACATGGCGCGCCGCTGATGCCGGCCTTCCACCTGGGCATGCTGGGCGCCGCCGATGAAGACCGCGCGGTGCTCAACCTGGGCGGCATCGCCAACCTGACCCTGATCCCGCGCGAAGGCGCGGTGCGTGGCTTCGATACCGGCCCGGCCAATGCGCTGATGGATGCCTGGTGCCAGCGCCACACCGGCCGTACCTTCGATGCCGATGGCGCGTATGCCGCCAGTGGCGCGGTGGACGAGGGCCTGCTGGCCGGCTGGCGTTCGGACCCGTGGTTCGCGCTGCCGCCGCCGAAGAGCACCGGGCGCGAGCAGTTCCATCTGGCCTGGGCCGAGGCGCACATGGAGGAAGGCGAATATGCCGCTGCCGATGTGCAGGCCACGCTGCTGGAGCTCACTGTGGCAACCGTGGCCGATGCGCTGCTGGCTCAGCAGCCGCAGACACGGCGCCTGCTGGTCTGTGGCGGCGGGGTGCGCAACCGGCAGCTGATGAAGCGGCTGGCGGCGCGGCTGCCGGAGGTGCAGGTGGAGTCCAGCGCGGTGCATGGGCTGGACCCGGAGTACGTGGAGGCGATGGGATTCGCCTGGCTGGCGCAGCGGACGATGGACGGGCTGGCCGGCAACCTGCCGAGCGTGACCGGAGCCAAGGGGCCGCGGATCCTGGGGGCAATCCACCTGGCGTGAGGTGGCGCCATCCACGCACGGCGTGGATTCACCGGGCAGCCGAGCGTGGGCTCGGCTCTACAAAGCCGCTAATCGAAGCCCTGCCCTGCGGGCAAGGCCTGCAGGGCGGCGATCGCATCGGAGAGGGCGTCCACTTCGGGATCGCCGAAGCCGGAGCGAACCTCCAGTTCACTGCTGAACAGGCCCTGCTCCAACAAGGCGGCGCAGGTCTGTTCATGGGTCCAGCCGCGGGCGACCGCGACACGTCGGATACGTTCCAGCAGCAGCGGGTCCAGATCCCGCAGCACAACGTCGGCCATGCTCACTTCCCCGTTCGCAAGGCACCGCCCCCTCGGCGCGTCGGGGGCGATGATCCCGCAGTCCGGGCGGGCAGGCAATCAGGCGACCGGTGGCGGCCCGCGGTCGGCGATCCGCGGCCACAGCCAGGCCAGCAGCAGCAGGGTCGGCACCACAGTGACCGAGCTGAGGATGAAGAACGTGCTGTAGGACGTCGCCTCAACGATGTATCCGGAGACACCGCCGATGAACTTGCCCGGCAGGTTGGCCAGCGATACCAGCAACGCGTACTGCGTGGCGGTGAAGTTGCGGTCGGTCAGCGACGACATGAAGGCCACCAGCACGGTGCCGGCGAACCCCTGAAACAGGTTGTCGGCACTGAGCGCGGCATAGAACGCCCACAGCTTGCCTGGGTTGTGCGCCATCAGCAGGAAGGCGAGGTTGGACATCGCCACGCCCAGTGCGGCCACCAGCAGCATGCGCCGGAAGCCGAATGCGGCCACCGCAATACCCCCCAGGAACGCACCGCCGATCCCCATCCATACACCGAACAGCTTGGACACGGTGGCGATGTCGGCCTTGTCGAACCCCGAATCGAGATAGAACGGCCCGGCCATCACGCCGATCACCTGATCGGGGAACTTGAACAGGCCGACGAAGGCCAGCAGCACCAGTGCCAACGCCACGCCATTACGGCTGAAGAAGCTGGAGATGGGCTGGACGAAGGCTTCGGCGATATCGATGCGACGCTGCACCGCCGTGGCCGGGCGCTCCGGTTCGGCGCACAGCAGGGTAGTGACGATCGGCAGCAGCATCAGCGCGGCCATCGCCAGGTAGGCGACGATCCAGCCTTCGAACTGCGCCAGGTACAGCGCGCCGGCACCGGCCAGGATCAGGCCGATCCGGTAGCCCAGCGTATAGGTGGCCGCCAGCGCGGCCTGCGCGGTCTGCGGAGCGATCTCGATACGGTAGGCATCGACCGCCGAGTCCTGGGTGGCGCCAGCGAACGACGCCACCAGCACCCACATCACCAGTGGCCAGACGCCCTGTTCCGGCCGCACGAAGGCCAGTGCGACCAGGCCGACCAGCACCAGCACCTGCGATACCAGCAGCCACGAACGGCGGCGGCCGAGCGCGCCCAGCAGCGGAAATGCATAGCGGTCCAGCAGCGGCGCCCACAGGAACTTGAGCAGGTAGAAGAAGCTGGCCAGGCTGATCAGGCCGATGCTGCCCAGGTCCAGGCCGACGTCGCGCAGGCGCGTGGACAGCGTCTGCGAAGCGATCAGCAGGAACGGCAGGCCACTGCCGAAGCCAAGCATGGCCATGGTCAGCGCCGACGGGGTACCGAAGGCGCGCTTGATGCCTGCCCAGCCCTTGTAGCTGACCGGCGTGGCGGCCTCGGTCACAGGTCGTAGTCCACGGTGAACGGGGCGTGGTCGGAGAAGCGCTCGTCGCGGTAGATCGAACAGCTACGCAGTTTGTCGCGCAGGCCCGGCGTGATGAACTGGTAGTCGATGCGCCAACCGACGTTGTTGGCGCGGGCGGCGCCGCGGTTGCTCCACCAGGTGTAATCCTCGCCGGTGGGATTGAGCAGGCGGTAGGCATCGGCCCAACCGCGGCCGGCGGCGACATCGGTGGCCTGGCCGTGGTCGGCGCAGAGGGCGTTGAGCCAGTCGCGTTCCTCCGGCAGGCAGCCGGAATTCTTCTGGTTGGACTTCCAGTTCTTGATGTCCAGCGCCGAACGCACGATGTTCCAGTCGCCGCACAGCACGTAGTCGCGGCCGCTGCGCGCCCACTCCTCCAGGATCGGGCGCAGCCATTCCATCACTTCGAACTTGAAGCCCTGGCGCAGGTCACCCGAGCTGCCGGAGGGAATATAGAAAGAGACCACGCTGAGATTGCCGTAGCGCGCCTCGATGTAGCGGCCTTCGTCGTCGAACGGGGCCCAGCCCAGCGAGGTGATGACCTGGTCCGGCTCGCGCTTGCTGTAGATCGCCACACCGCTGTAGCCCTTCTTGGTGATGGCGTCGCGGTAGAAGCAGTGATGGCCATCCGGACGGA
Source organism: Stenotrophomonas sp. FR012 (assembly GCF_047520565.2). Lineage (NCBI taxonomy): Bacteria > Pseudomonadati > Pseudomonadota > Gammaproteobacteria > Lysobacterales > Lysobacteraceae > Stenotrophomonas > Stenotrophomonas sp. FR012. The sequence continues at coordinate 87,805 of NZ_JAXBQL020000011.1, read as the reverse complement.
ACATCGGGTCGGTCAGCTGGTCTTCCTGGGCCTTGGTTTCCTGGATGCACAGGACGTCGGCGTCCTGGGCACGGAACCAGTCCAGGAAGCCCTTGGTCGCGGCGGAACGGATGCCATTGGCGTTGAAACTGATGATGCGCATGCGGGGACCTGCGGCGGGAAACCGGGCAAGCATACCGGTTGCCCGTGGGGCTGCGCAGTCCGCCAGGCAGCGCCGCGACAGCCTTCACGCGGGGCCGGACGAGCGCGAAACGCCCAGCTGGATTAGGATTTGTGCTCCAAATGAAGATAAATCGAGTTTTGATGAGCGACCACCGCCACCGTTTCCTGCAGCTGGCCCTGACCGCCGACGCCCTGCGCTTCGGCCAGTTCACCCTCAAGTCCGGCCGGCTGAGCCCCTATTTCTTCAACGCCGGCCGTTTCGACTCCGGTTCGCTGCTGTCCCAGCTCGGCGCGTGCTATGCCGATGCCATCGATGCCAGCGGGATCAAGTACGACGTGGTGTTCGGCCCGGCCTACAAGGGCATTCCGCTGGCCACCGCGATGGCCTGCGAGCTGGCCCAGCGCGGCCGCGACCTGCCGCTGTCGTTCAACCGCAAGGAAGCCAAGGACCACGGCGAAGGCGGCCAGCTGATCGGCGCCGACATGAATGGCAAGCGCGTGCTGATCGTCGACGACGTGATCACCGCCGGTACCGCGATCCGCGAAGCGCTGGGCATCATCCGCGCTGCCGGCGGCACCCCGGCCGGCATCGTGGTAGCCCTGGACCGCCAGGAGATCGCCTCGGAAACCGACCGCCGCTCGGCGGCGCAGTCGGTGGCCGAAGAGGCCGGGATTCCGGTGATCGCCGTGGCGTCGCTGGCCGATCTGCTTGATTTCGCCTCCGGCAACCCGGAACTTGTGGGTTACCGCCAGCCGCTGGAAGCCTACCGGGCCCAGTACGGCGTCCGTTCGATCCGCTGACCGACCCAGGGGAAAGGTCATGTCCCGAGTTCCTGCCGTTCTCTTTGCCGGCCTGCTGCTGGCCGTGCCGTCCACCGTGCCGGCGCAGTCGCGCGACGGCGGCAAAGTGGAGAAGAAGCTGTATTGCTGGAACGAGGGCAAGGAGCGGATCTGCAGCGATTCGCTGCCAGCCGATGCGGTCAATCACGCCCGCGAGGAGTTCAACGCGAAGAGCGGCCTGCGCAATGCGCAGGTCCAGCGCGCGTTGACCGACGAAGAGCGCGCCGCGGCCAGCACCGAGGCGCAGCAGCAGCAGCTGGACCTGATGGCCGAGCAGACCCGCCAGCGCACCGAACAGGCGATGCTGTCCACCTATGGCAGCGAGGACGACCTGCGCCGGGTGTTCGCCGAGCGCCAGGAAGTGCTCGACAACAACCTGAAGACCGCCGAGTACAACGTCACCAGCCTGCGCGAATCGCTGGTGGCGCTGTTGTCGGCCGCTGGCGACCGAGAACTGGCCGGTGGCAAGGTGGCCGACAAGCAGGCCGAGGCGATCCGTCAGCGGCACGTGCAGTTGCGGGCGCAGCAGCGCCTGCAGGCGGGGTTCCTGCAGCAGCAGCAGGTGCTGAAGGCCGAGATCGACAGCACGCTGCAGCGCTACCGCGAGCTGAAGGGCGTGGCGCCAGCGAGCCAGGCGCCGTGATTCGCTTGTAGGGTCGAGCCCATGCTCGGCTCCGCGTGGCCTTGGGAAAGAGCAGCCCAGCATGGGCCCGGCTCTACAGTGGGCGGCGCCTGGTTACGGCTTGGCCCACGGAATTTATGCACTCTTTACGCGTCGGCACGGTCCGGCGCGTAGTGCGTTTATGGGCGGCAGGACGACGATGACGGCCTGAGGTGGAGGGGTTCCACCAGGACGCTATTGCAATGTCCCCCTGGCTGTCGTTGTTGTGTGGCGTGCTGGTGCTGGTCGCCGCCGCCTATCTCCTTTATGTCGTGCTGCGGCCCGAGTCGTTCTGAGCGGAGCCTGCCATGACCGAGATGCTTGTGATTATTGCCGCCAGCCTGTTGCTGGCGTGGCCGCTGGGCCTGTACCTGGCGCGCGTGATGCGCGGCACGCCGATGAAGGCCGACGTGCTGTTCAACTGGATCGAAAAGCCGTTGTACAAGGTGTTCGGCGTCGATCCCTCGCGCGCGATGTCCTGGCGCGGCTACGTGCTGGCCTTCGTGCTGAGCAACGTAGTGATCGCCGTACTGACCCAGGCGGTGTTCATGACCCAGGCCTGGTTGCCGTTGAACCCGGACCAGATCCCGAACATGCGCTGGGACACCGCGCTGCACACGATGATCTCGTTCCTGACCAACACCAACCAGCAGCACTATTCGGGCCAGGCGCAGCTGTCCTACCTCTCGCAGATGACCGGCATCACCGGCCTGCAGGTGGTGACACCGATGATGGGCCTGGCGCTGGCGGTGGCCACGCTGCGCGCGTTGTTCTCGCGTGCGCCGCAGGCTGCGGCGGCCACCAGCACCGGCGATGACCGCCAGGTGGCGGTGGGCAACTACTACGTGGACGTGGTGCGCCTGTGCGTGCGCTTCCTGTTGCCGCTGTGCCTGGTGTGGACCCTGCTGCTGACCAGCCAGGGCGTGCCGTCGACGATGGCCGGTGGCCCGCAGGCCACGCCGATCGATGCCAGCGCCGGCATGGCCGGACAGAAGCTGCCGCTGGGCCCGGTGGCGGCGATGGTCGCGGCCAAGCAGCTGGGCGCCAACGGTGGCGGCTGGTACGGCCCGAACAGCAGCTTCCCGCTGGAAAACCCGACCCCGCTGTCGAACGCGCTGGAGATCGTCGGCATCCTGCTGGTGCCGATGGCGGTGATCTTCATGATCGGTGCGTTCACCGGCCGGCGCCGGTTCGGCGCCCTGGTGTTCAGCTGCATGCTGGGCATGTCGCTGCTGTCCACCGGCGCGATGGCGTGGAGCGAAGGGCACAGTGCCAGCGCCGCCACGCCGCTGCTGATGGAAGGCAAGGAGGTGCGCTTCGGCGCCGACGGCACGGCGCTGTGGGCGGCGGTGACCACCCAGGTCTCCAACGGGTCGGTCAACGGCATGCATGACTCGCTGGCGCCGCTGAGTGGCGGCATCGCGATGGTCAACATGCTGGTCAGCGCGATCTGGGGCGGCATCGGCTGTGGCCTGCAGCAGTTCATCGTGTACCTGCTGCTGGGCGTGTTCCTGGCCGGGTTGATGACCGGACGTACGCCGGAACTGTTCGGCCGCAAGCTGGAGACGCCACAGGTACGCCTGCTGGCCCTGCTGGTGCTGCTGCAGCCGATCACCCTGCTGGTGTTCACCGCGATCACCCTGGCCGTGCCCGGGCTGGCCGCTACCTCCAACCCGGGCTTCCATGGCATCAGCCAGGTGTTCTACGAGTACGTCTCGGCCTACGCCAACAACGGCTCGGGCTTGGAGGGGCTGGGCGACGCCACGCTGTGGTGGAACCTGAGCTGCTCGCTGGTGCTGCTGCTGGGCCGCTTCCCGCTGCTGATCATCCCGCTGGTGGTGGCCGCACAGCTGGCCGCCAAGCGCCAGGCGCCGGAGTCTGCCGGCAGCCTGCAGATCGAAACCCCGACCTTCGCCCTGACCCTGGTCTCGGTGATCGTCATCCTGACCGTGCTGCAGTTCATGCCGGCGCTGGTACTCGGCCCGATCGCCGACCACCTCAGCCTGGGACTGCACTAAGGACACCCCGATGAGTACCCACGCAAGTTCCACCCGTAGTTCCCTTGCCCCGCGCCCTGCGCTGCTTGATGGCGCCGGCCTGCGCCGTGCGCTGGTCGAAGCAGTACGCAAGCTCTCGCCGATGCACCTGGTGCGCAGCCCGGTGATGGCGGTGGTGATGGCTGGCACGATCGTCGCGGCCATCGTCACACTGACCGGCAATGCGCCGCTGGGCTTCGGCCTGGCAGTGACCGCGATCCTGCTGGTGACCGTGTTGTTCGGCAATTTCGCCGAAGCAGTGGCCGAGGCGCGTGGCCGTGGCCAGGCCGCGTCACTGCGCCGTGCCCGCCAGGACCTGGTGGCACGCCGGCTGGCGGCGCCGCAGCCGGGGGCTGCGGAAACCCAGGTACCTGCCGCCGAGCTGCGCCCGGGCGACCATGTGATCGTCAGTGCCGGTGAGCTGGTGCCGGCCGATGGCGAGATCGTGCAGGGCCTGGCCACCATCAACGAGGCGGCGGTGACCGGCGAATCCGCCCCGGTGCTGCGCGAGGCCGGTACCGACCGTTCCGGCGTGATCGGCGGCACCAAAGTACTGTCCGACCAGATCATCGTGCGGGTGACCGCCGAGCCGGGGCACAGCTTCCTGGACCGGATGATCGCGCTGGTGGAGGGCGCCAACCGTCAGAAGACGCCGAACGAGATCGCGCTGACCCTGCTGCTGGCGGCGATGACGCTGACCTTCCTGGTGGTGGTGGCCACGTTGCCGGCCATTGGTGCAGCCGTCGGCGTCAAGGTCGATCCGCTGCTGCTGATCGCGCTGCTGGTGTGCCTGATCCCGACCACCATTGGCGGCCTGCTGCCGGCCATCGGCATCGCCGGCATGAACCGTGCGCTGGCCGCGAACGTACTGGCCAAGTCGGGCAAGGCGGTGGAAGTGGCCGGCGACGTCGACGTGCTGCTGCTGGACAAGACCGGCACCATCACCTACGGCGACCGCCAGGCCAGCCACTTCCATCCGCTGGCCGGCATCGATGCCAGCCAGCTGCGCGAGGCGGCGCTGCTGTCCTCGCTGGCCGACCCGACCCCGGAAGGCAAGTCGATCGTGCGCCTGGCGCGCGAACAGGGCTGCGCCACCGCCGAGCCGGACCATGCCGACTACCTGGCCTTCAGTGCCCAGACCCGCATGTCCGGCGTGGATCTGGAACATGGGCGGCAGATCCGCAAGGGCGCCGCCGATGCGATCCGTGCCCACGTCCAGGCGCTGGGCGGCAGCGTGCCGGCTGAACTGGCCGCGCGCGTCGAGCAGGTCGCGCGCAATGGCGCCACCCCGCTGGTAGTGGCCGAGGGTCGCCACGTGCTGGGCGTGATCGAGCTGTCGGACGTGGTCAAGCACGGCATGCGCGAGAAGTTCGCGCAGCTGCGGGCGATGGGCATCCGTACGGTGATGATCACCGGCGACAACCCGCTGACGGCAGCAGCCATTGCCGCCGAGGCTGGCGTCGACGACTACATCGCCGAGGCCCGTCCGGAAGACAAGCTGGCACGCATCCGCCAGGAACAGGCCGGTGGCCGACTGGTGGCGATGGTGGGCGATGGCACCAACGATGCTCCCGCGCTGGCCCAGGCCGACATCGGCCTGGTGATGAACTCCGGCACGCAGGCGGCGAAGGAGGCCGGCAACATGGTCGACCTCGATTCGGACCCGGCCAAGCTGCTGTCGGTGGTGGAAGTGGGCAAGCAGCAGCTGATCACCCGCGGCGCGCTGACCACCTTCTCGCTGGCCAACGACGTGTCCAAGTACTTCGCGATCCTGCCGGCGCTGTTCGCCGCGGCCGTTCCGACCATGGCCGCACTGAACGTGATGCAGCTGTCGAGCCCGCGCAACGCGGTGCTGGCGGCGCTGATCTTCAACGCCCTGGTAATTCCCGCGCTGATCCCGCTCGCCCTGCGTGGCGTGCGCTTCCGCCCGGCCACCGCCACCGCACTGCTGCGCCGGAACATGCTGGTGTACGGCCTCGGCGGCGTGCTGCTGCCGTTCGCAGTGATCAAGGCGATTGACCTCCTTCTTGTCCTGGTATTCGGCGCATGAACCGTTCTGCTTCCACCTCATCTTCCCTTCCGGGCGACGCCAAGGCCGAGGCCCGCGTGGCCAGCCTGCAGGATGGTGCCTGCTGGCGCCCGGCGATCGGCCTGGGCCTGGCCACCCTGCTGCTGGCCGGCGCGGTCTACGCCGGCATCGCCACCGGCTTTGCCGGGCTGGCCTACCCGACCCAGGCCGAAGGCAGCCTGCTGCGCGATGGCAGCGGCCAGGTGCGCGGCTCGGCCTGGCTGGCGCAGCCGTTCACCGCTGACGGCTACTTCCAGGCGCGTCCGTCGGCGGCCAACTACGATCCGATGGCCGCGGCCGGTTCCAACCTGGCGCGCAGCAACCCGGCGCTGGCCGAGCGCGTCGCCGCCAGCACGGCTGCGGTGGCCGCGCGCGAAGGTGTCGCCCCGGCGCAGGTGCCAGCGGACCTGGTCACCCAGTCCGCCGGCGGACTGGATCCGCAGCTGTCGCCGGCGGCGGCGCAGCTGCAGGTAGCACGCGTGGCGCGTGCCCGTGGCCTGCCGGTGGAGCGCGTGCAGGCACTGGTGCAGGCGCATACCGAAGGGCGCCAGTGGGGCCTGTTCGGGCAGCCACGGGTGAACGTGGTGACGCTGAACTTCGCGCTGGACCATGCGGCCAAGACGCCGTGATGCTGGGCTGCACCTGCTGCGCGCACAATGGTGGCCATGACAGCGGCCCCCATGACTGATGCACGTACCCGCCAGGCCGATGCCCTGGTTGAAGGCCTGCAACGCGAAGCCGGCGGCAAGCTGACCGTGTTCCTCGGTGCGGCGCCGGGCGTGGGCAAGACCTACGCCATGCTGACCCGCGCGCAGGAACAGCTGCGCCGCGGCGTCGACCTGGTGGTGGGCCTGGTGGAAACCCATGGACGCACCGATACCCAGGGGCTGCTGGAGGGCCTGCCGCAGCTGCCGCTGAAGGACGTGGCCTATCACGGCCATGCCCTGCAGGAGATGGATCTGGATGCCGTGCTGGCACGGCATCCAGCGCTGGTGCTGGTGGATGAACTGGCCCATCGCAATGCGCCCGGCAGCCGCCATGAGCGGCGCTGGCAGGATGTGATGGAGCTGCTGGACGCCGGCATCGACGTCTGGACCACGGTCAACATCCAGCATCTGGAAAGCCTCAACGACGTGGTGATGCGGATCACCGGCGTGCGGGTCAGCGAGACCGTGCCCGACGGCGTGCTCGACCGCCTGCACGACATCGTGCTGGTCGATCTGCCGCCGCGCGAACTGATCGCGCGCCTGCAGCAGGGCAAGGTCTATGTGCCGGAACAGGCCGCACAGGCCCTGCAGGCGTTCTTCTCGCCGGCCAACCTGACCGCGCTGCGCGAACTGGCGATGCAGGAAGCCGCCGACCGCGTCGACAGCAGCCTGCGCGAAACCCGCGCCGCGCGTGGCGAAGGCAATCTGCCCCTGCGTCGCGGCGTTCTGGTGGCCATCGACGGGGGCGGCCAGAGCGAATACCTGGTGCGGGTGGCGCGGCGCATCGCAGAGCGCCGCGACGCACCGTGGACGGTAGTGACCGTGCAGGGCCGGCGCCAGGACGAGGCGACCCGGCGCGAGATCGATGCGGCCTTTGCGCTGGCAAGGCGGCTGGGCGGCGACGCCGAACTGCTGCATGGATCGAGCATTGCCGATGCCCTGCTCGACCACGCCGCACACAACGGCGTGTCGACCCTGGTGCTGGGCCGTACCCGCGAACGTCCACTGGCACGGATGTTCAACCGCACCCTGACCCAGCAGCTGATCCAGCGTGGCGCGCATTACGAGATCACCATCATCAGCACGCCGCAGGCACGCGCACGCTCGCGCCGCGAGAGCCTGCTGCCGCCGATGCGCGGCATCAGCTACGAGCCTGCACAAGCCCTGATCGCGACCGCATTGGCCTGTGCGGTGGCGTGGCTGGCCGAACACTGGGTGGGCATGGCCGACCTGTCGATGGTGTTCATCGTCGCGGTGGTACTGGTGGCTGCACGCACGCGCGCCAGCGTGGCGGTGATGGCCGCGATCCTGTGTTTCCTCGCCTACAACTTCCTGTTCATCGCGCCGCGCTTCACCTTCGCCATCGGTGCACGCCAGGGCGTGATCACCGTTTTCCTGTTCCTGGCCGCGGCACTGGTGGCCGGGCGCCTGGCCTCACGCCTGCGCATGCAGGTCATCGCGCTGCGTGCGGCCAACCGCCATGCGCGCGCGCGCCAGCAGCTGGGACGCCAGCTGGCCAGCGCGGCCGGCAACGGCGAGGTGGCACAGGCGGGCCGGCATGCGCTGGAGCAGGCCCTGGACGTGCCGGCGTGGCTGCGGATCGGCACCGATACCGCCGCCGGCGGCCGCAGCCAGCCCGGCGATACCGACCTGGCTGCCGCCGACTGGGCGCTGCGCCACGGCCAGCCCAGCGGGCGTTTCACCGATACCCTGGCCGGCGCGCAATGGTGGTTCCTGCCGCTGCTGGACGGCGAAGACCGTGCGATCGGCGTGGCCGGCCTGTACCTGCCCGGCGCACAGGCGCGCCTGCTGCCCGAGCAGCGGCAGCTGGCCGAAGCGATGGTCGATGACATCGCCCAGGCCGCGCTGCGCACGCGGCTGGTGGCGGAACTGGAGCAGGCGCACGTCAGCAACGAGACCGAGCGGCTGCGCTCGGCCCTGCTCTCCTCGGTGTCGCACGACCTGCGCTCGCCGCTGGCGGCGATGATCGGGTCGGCCGACAGCCTGGCCAGCTACGGTGCAGCGATGGATACCGCTGATCGCCGCGCCCTGCTGGACACCATCCTGGTCGAGGGCGAACGGCTGGACCGCTACATCCAGAACCTGCTGGACATGACCCGGCTCGGCCACGAAGGGCTGAAGATCAACCGCGACTGGATCGGCGTGGACGAGCTGATCGGCTCGGCAGCACGGCGCCTGCAGCGCTACCAGCCAAAGGTGCGGCTGGAGCTGGACATTCCAGCCACGCTGGCACCGATCTGGGTGCACCCGGCGCTGGTCGAACAGGCCGTGTTCAACGTGATGGAGAACGCGGCCAAGTTCTCGCCGCCCGACGCCGCCGTGCAGGTACAGGCGCGCGAGCTGGACGGCCAGCTGCGCATCGACGTGATCGACGCCGGCCCCGGCATTCCCGATGACGAGCGCGCGCGCATCTTCGACATGTTCTACAGCGTCGAGCGCGGTGACCGAGGCCGCCACGGCACCGGCCTGGGCCTGACCATCTGCCAGGGCATGATCGGCGCACATGGCGGCAGCGTGCAGGCGCTGCCCGGACGCGACGGTCGCGGTACCCTGATCCGCATCACCCTGCCCCTGCTCAAGCCAGCCTCCCACGATGAGCCCGACCCCGATTGATGCCAGCGTGCCGGCCGCACGCGTGCTGGTGATCGATGATGAAACCCAGATCCGCCGGTTCCTGGACATCAGCCTGCGCGCGCAAGGCTACCAGGTGCGGCAGGCCGCCACCGGCCAGGAAGGCCTGCAGCTGGCCGCCAGCGAGGACATGGACCTGGTGATCCTGGATATCGGCCTGCCGGACATGGAAGGCCACGAGGTCCTGGAACAGCTGCGCCAGTGGAGCCAGGTGCCGGTGATCATGCTGACCGTGCGCGCCGGCGAAGCCGAGAAGGTGCGCGCACTGGATACCGGCGCCAACGACTACGTGACCAAGCCGTTCGGCACGCAGGAACTGATGGCGCGCGTGCGGGCGCTGCTGCGCACGCGCAGCGTGCCGACCGATGGCACACCGCCGGTGTTCGACGATGGCCACCTGCACGTGGACCTGGTGCGTCGCGAAGTCGCCCTGCAGGGTGAGCCGGTGGCGTTGACACGCAAGGAATACGCGCTGCTGTCGCTGCTGCTGCGCAATGCCGGACGGGTGGTGACCCAGCCGCAGATCCTGCAGGAGATCTGGGGGCCGACCCACCAGCACGACACCCACTACCTGCGCATCCTGGTCGGCAAGCTGCGGCACAAGCTGGGCGATTCGGCGCTGGATTCGCGCTACCTGTTCACCGAGCCGGGCGTGGGGTTGCGGTTCAAGGGGTAGTGCCGGCCGCTGGCCGGCAAGCCCAATTGCCGACCAACGGTCGGCACCCACCAGGATCGTTCAGAACCCCAGCGGGGTGTCGCCCAGCACTGGTTGCAGCTGGCTGCGGAACAGGGCCTGGATGCGTTCCAGTGCCGCCTCGTCGTTGCCTTCGAAGCGCAGCACCAGCACCGGCGTGGTATTGGAGGCACGCACCAGGCCCCAGCCATCGGCGAAGTCCACGCGCAGCCCGTCGATGGTCGACAGGCGGCCACCCACATACGGGTTGTCCGGGGACTGCGCCGCCGCCACCAGCATCGCCACCAAGGCATGCGGCGTCCCGTCGGCCACCGGTACCTTCAGCTCCGGCGTGGCGACCATTTCCGGCAGCTCGCCCAGCACCTCGCCCGGCGTTTCCTCGCGCTGGGCCAGGATCTCCAGCAATCGCGCAGCGGCGTACAGACCGTCGTCGAAACCGAACCAGCGTTCCTTGAAGAAGAAGTGGCCGCTCATCTCGCCGGCCAGCTCGGCATCGGTCTCGCGCATCTTCGCCTTCATCAGCGAATGCCCGGTCTTCCACATCAGCGGACTGCCACCGTTGCGCAACACGTGGTCGGACAGCTTGCCGGTGCACTTCACGTCGTAGATCACCATCGCGCCCGGATTGCGCATCAACACATCGGCAGCGAACAGCATCAGCAGGCGATCGGCGTAGATGATCCGGCCTTCGCCGGTCACCACGCCCAGCCGGTCGCCGTCGCCATCGAAGGCAACGCCGAGATCGGCGCCAAAGCGCTTGACCGTCTGCACCAGGTCTTCCAGGTTGGCCGGTTCGCTCGGGTCGGGATGATGGTTGGGGAAGGTGCCGTCGACATCGCAGTACAGCGGAATGACGTCGGCGCCGATCGCTTCCAGCAGCTGCGGCGCCAGTGCGCCGGCCACGCCATTGCCGGCATCGGCCACGACCTTCAGCGGACGGTCCAGCTGCACGTCATCGGCGATGCGCTGGATGTAGTCGGCACTGACATCGCGCTGCTGGTAGTCACCGGGCTCAGCGGCCTGCACCAGGCGGCCCTCGACGATGCGCTGGTAGAGATCGGTGATGGCATCGCCGGACAGCGTCTCTCCGCCAATGACCACCTTGAAGCCGTTGTACTCGGGCGGATTGTGGCTGCCGGTGACTGCCACGCAGGTGCCGGTACGCAGATGGAAGGCGGCGTAGTACACCAGCGGGGTCGGCGCCAGGCCGATGTCGATCACCGCGCAGCCGGCACGGCGCAGGCCCTCGGCCAGCCCAGCCGTCAGCTCGGGTCCGGACAGGCGGCCATCGCGACCGATCACCACCTCGCGCAGGCCCTGCTCCAGTGCCACGGTGCCGATGGCCTGGCCGATCAGCGCCGCGGTCTTCGGTGTCAGTTCACTGCCCACCACGCCGCGGATGTCATAAGCACGGAAGATGCCGGCGGCCAGCTCTTCAGCGGGCACTGGCGGTGGCGGCGGTGGCGCGGCATCGCCACTGTCGGTCACAGCGGCCTCGGGTGGCGGCGCCTGCTGCAGGCTCTCGCTCAGGGTCGGGCCATGGTCGGCCTCGGACGCTGCGGCGCGGCGCGGCAAGGGCAGCGACTTCGGCAGTCGGTCACGTCCCACCACCAGCAACACGGCAATGAACGCCAGCAGCAACGCCACAATGGCGCTGGCCAGCGCGCCCAGGCCCAGCGGACCGGCGTCGACATTCGGCACCGACGCGACCAGCCGCAGCGGCGTGCCTGCAACCGGGCGCGCCAGGGCTTCCGCACTTTCGGACAGGCCCGCGTTGCCCTGGGTGACCAGATCGAACCCACCCTGGCGCAGGCCAAGGAAGCCGGCGGACGGCGCACGCACCTGGTCCAGCGGCGAGGTCAGCCGCAGCAGCGGCTGGCGGACATAGATCACGGCCGCCCCCAGGCTGCCCAGCTGCACCGGCGCGGCCAGGCCCAGGCGATTGCCGCCGCCGTCGCGGACCACGCGCAGGCTGGGCCTGGCCTCGGCCAGCGCGGCTTCCAGCAGGGCCAGGCGTGCATACCCGAAGGTGGCCGGATCGGCATAGGCGTTGGCCAGATCGGCCGTCAGCACCTCGACCTGCTCAACCCCGGTCCAGCTCTCGCGCACGGCCAGCGCCGCTGCAGCGGCATCGCCGGCCTGCAGCGCCTGCTGCACGCGATCGTTCTTCAACTGCTGCTGCAGCTGCTGCAATTGGCCTGCAGCGGCCTGCTGCAGGCCCTGCACGGCCTGGTCGCGCGCTTCTTCCAGCGCCTGGCCGTTGGCCTCCTGCCGCCATTGCTGCACCGCGCTCCATCCGAACCAGCCGGCCAGCAGGATCAGCAGCACCCCCAGTAGTGGTGCACTGCGACCCAACGACCGTCCCCGCTGTCCTTCCCCGATGCCGCTCATCGATGTCCCCTGTCAACGCACCCCGGTATGGCCGAATCCACCCGTGCCCCGCACGCTGTCGGTGAAAGTATCCACCACCTGCAGGCTGACGCGGGCAATCGGAACCACCACCAGCTGCGCGATGCGATCGCCGGGCTCGATGGTGAAGGCCTCGCGGCCACGGTTCCAGACGCTGATCAGCAGCGGCCCCTGGTAGTCGGCATCGATCAGGCCGGTGCCGTTGCCCAGCACGATGCCATGCCGATGGCCCAGCCCGGAACGCGGCAGGATCACCGCGCACAGGTTCGGGTCGGCAATGTGGATGGCCAGGCCGCTGGGCACCAGCGCGGTGTCGCCCGGCTGCAGGGTCAGCGCGGTATCCAGCGCCGCGCGCAGGTCCATGCCGGCGCTGGCTTCGGTGGCGTAGGCCGGCAGCGGCCAGCTGTCGCCGAAGCGCGGATCGAGCAGCTTGACCTGCAGCGGTTGGGAAAGGGATGCCTGGGTCATGCCTGGAGTCTCCGCGCGATCAGCGCCAGCAGTTGTTCGGCCAGTTCGCGCTTGGAGGTGGCCGGGAATACCTGTTCACCGTCCTGCCAGAAGGCCGTGGCGGCATTGTTGTCGCTCTCGAAACCACCGCCACTGATGCCGACCTGGTTGGCGATCACCAGGTCCAGGCGCTTGTCGATCAGCTTGCCGCGAGCATATTTCTCCACGTCATGGGTCTCGGCGGCAAAGCCGACCACCAGCTTCAGCGACTGCGTCTGCGCGGCGACTTCGGCCAGGATGTCCGGCGTGCGCACCAGCTCGATCACCAGCGACTGGCTGTCGGCGGTCTTCTTCAGCTTCTGCGCGGCGACCTGGCGCGGGGTGTAGTCGGACACTGCGGCGGCACCGATATAGATGTCGGCGGGCAGCGACTTCAGTACGGCATCGCGCATCTGCGCGGCCGAGCGCACGTCGATGCGCTGCACGCCCGGTGGCGTCGGCAGCTGGACCGGGCCACTGACCAGCACCACCTGCGCGCCCAGCGCGGCGGCGGCGGCGGCCAGGGCGAAGCCCATCTTGCCGCTGCTGCGGTTGCCGACGTAGCGCACCGGATCGATGTCTTCGTAGGTCGGGCCGGCACTGATCAGCAGGCGCATCCCCTGCAGGGCACGGGTTTCCGGCGCGGCAACCGTCGCAACGACCCCGCCATTGGTCGCCAGCGCGGCCACGATGTCGCCCGGTTCGGCCAGCCGACCGGGACCGGATTCACCTTCGGCCAGCGGGCCATCGACCGGGCCGATCACCTGCGCACCGCGCTGGCGCAGCAGGGCGATGTTGGCCTGGGTAGCCGGATGCAGCCACATCCGGTGGTTCATTGCCGGGCAGATCGTCAGCGGTGCGGTGCTGGCCAGACACAGGGTGCTGACCAGGTCATCGGCATGGCCCTGGGCCAGCCGCGCCAGCAGATCGGCGGTACCCGGCGCGACCACGATGCGGTCGGCCCAGCGGGCCAGCTCGATGTGGCCCATGGCCTGCTCGGCGGCGCTGTCCCACAGCGTGGTGCGGGTCGGCTGCCCGGACAGGGCCTGGAAGCTGAGGGGGGTGACGAACTGCTGGGCGCCGGCGGTCATCGCCACCTGCACCTGGGCGCCCGCGTCACGCAGGCGCCGCACCAGCTCCAGGGCCTTGTAGGCCGCGATCCCGCCTCCGACGCACAACAGCAGTTTCTGGCCTTCCAGCGCGCGGGCCGGCGCGGGGGAAGCGTTGGGGGAGTCAGCCACCTGGAATTCCTGTGCAAACGAGGGCATTAGCTTACCCGATGGTCGGTAATGTCCCGGTGCACAGCGCACATAGCGGGCGGCTATCAGCAGATGGGACTTGCACCACAACGCTTCCGGGGTTCAAGACACCGCGATTCGGAACTTTCCTATACCTGTAGGCCGGCCACGTTTGCAGAATCGTCAGTGGCCACCGCTGGTGTGCCGCTTCGCTTTTCGAGGATCCCGCGTGCACCCGCGCATCATCATCGCCGACGACCATCCCGTCGTCCTGCACGGCATCCGCATCGTGCTGCAGACCCATCTGATGGAGGTCGTCGGCAGCGCGCGTGACGGCGCCCAGCTGCTGCAGCTGGTCGTGCACCACGGCTGCGACGCGGTGCTGACCGACCTCTCCATGCCGGGTACCGGCCCGGATGGCCCGGAACTGATCGCTGAGCTGCGCGCACGCCACCCGGGCCTGCCCGTGGTGGTGCTCACCGGCGCCCGTCACCCCGGCCTGCTCGATGGCCTGCTGCGTGAAGGTGTCAGTGGCCTGGTCGACAAGTGCGCCGATTTCGGCGAGTTGCCGCAGGCCCTGAACGCAGCCATGGCCGGGCAGGTGTTCGTCTCGCAGCAGTTGCGCCATCACCTGCAGGCGCGCGACCTGATGTTCGCGCGTGAACCGGCGGCGCTGTCGGCCCGCGAACAGGAAGTGCTGGACCTGTTGGCCGCCGGGCTGAAAGTGAACGCCATCGCCGTCCACTGCGGCCGCAGCCCGAAAACGATCAGCCGGCAGAAGGCCGAAGCCAAGCGCAAGCTGGGGCTGCAGAACAACCAGGAGCTGTTCGCCTATCTGCAGTCGCGACGCGACTGAGGCAACAGCCTACCCGGGCGTGCGCCCTGCCCTGATGGGACGCATTACCCGCGCTGGCGATGATGCAGGCATGCCCATCCATGACTGGCCCGAGCAGGAACGTCCCCGCGAGAAGCTGATCGCCCGCGGCCCCGCCACGTTGTCCGACGCAGAGCTGCTGGCGCTGTTCCTCGGCTCTGGCTTCGGTGGACGCGACGCGGTGCAGACCGCCCGCGACCTGTTGCAGG
The DNA here is from genome assembly GCF_047520565.2 of Stenotrophomonas sp. FR012. NCBI lineage: Bacteria > Pseudomonadati > Pseudomonadota > Gammaproteobacteria > Lysobacterales > Lysobacteraceae > Stenotrophomonas > Stenotrophomonas sp. FR012. The sequence goes on along the minus strand of NZ_JAXBQL020000011.1, from coordinate 72,769 downwards.
CGCATGGCCCCCTGCGCGTGCTGCTGGACCGCCCGGCCCGCGAGCTGGCCCGGTTGCCGGGGCTGGGGCCGGCACGTAGCTGTGCCCTGGCCGCCGGCCTGGAACTGGCCCATCGCTACCTGGCCGCCGAGCTTCAGCAGGGCGAGGCGGTCGGCAACAACCCAGCCGCGGTCGGCCGCTACCTGCAGCACCGCCTGCGCGGCCAGGCCCGCGAGATCTTCATGGCGCTGTTCCTGGACAACCGCCACCGGCTGATCGCCTGCGAGGAACTGTTCCAGGGCACCATCAATGCCGCCCCGGTCTACCCCCGCGAGGTGGTGCGGCGAGCCCTGCTGCACAATGCGGCAGCGGTGATCCTCAGCCACAACCACCCCTCCGGCGACCCGGAACCCTCCGGCGCCGACACCCGGATCACCGATGAACTACAGCAGGCGCTGGCACTGGTGGACGTACGCCTGCTGGACCACTTCGTGGTCGGCGAAGGCCGCCCCGTTTCGTTTGCTGAACGGGGGCTGCTGTCCCCGCCCCAGCCACGCCTGTTCGGCTGAGCGGGCCTGACCAGGGCCGGGCAGGTACCCCCCACAGGCATGTTCTGGTCAGCGTGGGCGCGGGTATCTGCGCTAAAATGGGCGATTCCGCCGCTCATTCTCACAGCAGGCCTCGTGAAAAATCTCCTCCGCGCCCTGATCAGCCAAGGCATCGAAGCCTTGCGCGCCAATGGCACCCTGCCCGCCGACTCCCTGCCGCCGGACTTCGTGGTCGAGCGCCCGAAGACCCGTGACCATGGCGACTTCGCCACCAACGCCGCGATGCTGCTGGCCAAGGCCGCGCGCAGCAATCCGCGCGCACTGGCTCAGGCGCTGGTCGAGGCGCTTCCGCGCAGCGAGGACGTCAGCAAGGTCGAGATCGCCGGCCCCGGCTTCATCAACTTCCACCTGGCTCCGGCTGCGTACCAGCGCGAAGCCGCGTCGGTCATCAAGGAAGCCCACGACTACGGCCGCAACCTGTCCGGCAATGGCCGCACGGTGGGCGTGGAGTACGTGTCGGCCAACCCGACCGGCCCGCTGCATGTCGGCCATGGCCGCGCGGCGGCGATCGGCGACTGCGTGGCCCGCGTGCTCGATGCCAACGGCTGGAACGCCAAGCGCGAGTTCTACTACAACGACGCCGGCGTGCAGATCGAGAACCTGGCGCTGTCGGTGCAGGCCCGCGTGAAGGGCATTGCGCCGGACCAGGAAGGCTGGCCGGAAGGCGGCTACCGCGGTGAGTACATCGCCGATGTTGCCCGCGCCTACATGGCCGGCGCCAGCGTTGACCTGGAAGGCACGCTGGTGGTCGGCGCCAAGGACCCGGACGACATGCAGGCGATCCGTCGCTTCGCCGTGGCCTACCTGCGCAACGAGCAGAACCTGGACCTGGCCGCCTTCGGCGTCGACTTCGACATCTACTTCCTGGAAAGCTCGCTGTACGCCGATGGCAAGGTCGCCGAGGCCGTGGCCAAGCTGCAGGCCTCCGGGCACACCTACGAGGAAGGCGGCGCGCTGTGGCTGCGCAGCACCGATTTCGGTGACGACAAGGACCGCGTGATGCGCAAGTCCGACGGCACCTTCACCTACTTCGTACCGGACGTGGCCTACCACCTGTCCAAGTGGCAGCGCGGCTACGAGCGCGCGATTACCGAACTGGGTGCCGATCACCACGGCTCGCTGGCGCGCGTACGCGCCGGCCTGCAGGCGCTGGAAGTGGGCATCCCGCAGGGCTGGCCGGAATACGTGCTGCACCAGATGGTCACCGTCATGCGCGGCGGCGAGGAAGTGAAGCTGTCCAAGCGTGCCGGCAGCTATTTCACCCTGCGCGACCTGATCGAGGAGGCCGGCCGCGATGCGACCCGCTGGTTCCTGATCGCGCGCAAGCCCGATTCGCAGCTGACCTTCGACATCGACCTGGCCCGCCAGCAGAGCAACGACAATCCGGTGTTCTACGTGCAGTACGCGCACGCCCGCGTCTGCAGCCTGCTGCGCCAGGCCCAGGAAAAGGGCCTTGTGTACGAGCAGGGCAATGGCCTGGCCAATCTGGGCCGCCTGGCCGACGATGCCTCGCTGGGGCTGATGAACGAGATCTCGCGGTATCCGGAAGTGGTGGAAGCGGCCGGCGTGGCGCTGGAGCCGCACCTGGTGGCGCAGTACCTGCGTGAATTGGCGCATGCCTTCCACACGTGGTATCACGGGACGCCGGTGCTGGTGGACGACGCCACCGATCGCAACGCCAAGCTGACCCTGGCCTGCGCGGCGCGCCAGGTGCTGGCCAACGGCCTCGAACTCCTGGGCGTGAGTGCCCCGGAAAAAATGTAAGCATCAGGAGACGCAGTACACATGGCAGCACGACGCGGCAAAACCCAGGCACGACGCAACAGCAGCAGCCAGGGCACCCCCGGATGGGTGTGGCTGGTGGCCGGTGTGGCGATCGCCGCCGTGGTGTTCCTGGCGGCGCCGAACCTGTTCAAGGGCGAAGGCGATGGCTTCCTGCGTGCCGGTCCGCAGCCGAACCCGAACGCGCAGCCGGCCCCGGTCGCTGATGCCGACAGCGATGTCGGCAGCCAGCCGGCCGCGCAGCCGGCCACGCCGAAGCCGGCCGAACCGGAGAAGCCCGCCGCGACGCAGTACGACTTCTACACCCTGCTGCCGGGCAAGGAAGTGGAAATGTCCGACGCCGAACTGGCCGCCAGCGCGCGCGCCGAGGATCAGCGCCGGGCCAAGGCCGAAGCGTCGCGCGCGCAGGCCGCGCTGGAGGGCAAGCCGGTACCGCCGGCCAGTACGGCCACGCCGGCACCGACCGCAACGGCCAGCGTCGCAAGCACCGCGCCGGTAACCGCGACCAACCGTCCGTTGCCGGCACCGCTGAGCGAGCGCCCGGCCGCGGCAACCCCGTCGGCCAGCACGGCGGCCGCCACTCCGGCGCCGCACGCGGAAAGCGCGCCCGCCGCATCGGCACCGCCGGCATCCGCAGCTGCACCGGCGGCCGCCGACAACACCCGCTACATCCTGCAGGCAGGAGCCTTTGGGGCTTCCGGTGACGCCGAAGCCACCAAGGCCAAGCTGGCCATGATGGGCCTGGCGGCACGCGTGGAGTCGGCGCAGATCAACGGCAAGACCGTGTACCGCGTGCGCATGGGCCCGTACGGCAGTGCCGGCGAGTTGTCCGAAGCCAAGCAGAAGCTGGATGGCACCGGCCTGCAGGCGATGGCGATCAAGGCGCAGTAAGCCTGCCGATGTGAATGAAAAAGCCGGGCAGTGCCCGGCTTTTTCGTTTCTGTAGAGCCGAGCCATGCTCGGCTGAATCCAGACGAAGCCGAGCATAGGCTCGGCTCTACAGGACCCGCGAAGCAGGTCAGCCCTCGCGGGCGACCTGGAATCCGGCAAACGACTGGCTGACCGGCATCAGCTCCAGCCGGTTGATGTTCAGGTGCGGCGGCAGGCTGGCCACCCAGAAGATCTGCTCGGCGATGTCTTCGGCGGTCATCGGGTTGGCGCCGCTGTAGAGCTTGTCCGAGGCGTTCTGGTCGCCATGGGTACGTACCACGGTGAATTCGGTTTCGGCCATGCCCGGCTCGATCGTGGTCACGCGCACGCCGGTGCCGTGCAGGTCCGAACGCAGGCCCAGCGAGAACTGGCTGACGAAGGCCTTGGTGCCACCGTAGGCGTTGCCACCCGGGTACGGGTAGACGCCGGCCACCGACGAGATGTTGATGATCGCGCCCTTGCGCTCCACCAGCTGCGGCAGCAGCCGGTGGGTCAGGGTCACCAGCGCGGTGATGTTGGTGTCGATCATCGTGGTCCAGTCCGACAGCGTGGCGCTCTGTGCCGGCGCGGTGCCCTGCGCCAGGCCAGCGTTGTTGACCAGCAGGTCGATCTCGCCAAAGGCCGGCGGCAGCGCCAGCAGGGCCGCCTCCATCGCCACCGCATCGCGGATGTCGAAGGCGGCGGCGTGCACCACGTCCTTGCCGTAGCGCTCGACCAGCGGCTGCAGGCGTTCGCTGCGGCGGCCCGTGGCGATCACTTTCCAGCCGGCCTGGGCGAAGCGGTGGACGGCGGCGGCGCCGAAGCCGGACGTGGCGCCGGTAATCAGGACAGTGCGGGTCATCAGGCAACTCCAGGGGGGAAAAACCGGACGCCCATTCTGGCATTCCCGGCCCGTCCTGAGTTGCCCGCCGTCCAGCCGTCCCCCCGGCTCAACGCACGCGAAACACTCTGGCCTTGGGCAGGTCTTCGTCGACCTGCAGGAACCAGCGCCCGGCAATTCCTGGAACAACGGCGATCTGCGGCGACTGCAACACCTTGCGCAGCTTCATCTGTCCCTTCATCACCTGCCATTGCTGGCCGTTATCAAGGGTGAACAGCGTGCCGGGCTGCCAGCCTGCGACCTCTCCGACTACACGGGCACTGACCGGTTCGTCATCCAGGCCCAGATGCATTGCTGCCGGTGCCGGCACATTGGCAGGCAGCGGCGCAGCGACCGGGGCCACCGCTGCCGTCGACGCAGCGGTCGTGCTCTCTGCCTCGCGCAGTACCCGGTTCAACGCCTGCAACTGCGCTGGACTGAGCCCGACCTCGGCCAGTTGGGATGCACTGAGGCGCCGCTCGACGGGTACGAAGCGGTCCTGGGCGAAGGCAGCGAAGCTGCCGGCGAGCAGTAGTGCGGAAAACAGATACCGGCGCATGCAAGGGTCCCAGCGAACGAGTGCTCACGATGCTGCAGTTCGATGACAGTCCGGTGACACGCCAGGGGCCGGTACAATTGGGCCATGATCAACAATGATGTCCTGCGCAGCGTGCGCTACTCCCTGGACCTGGGTGACCAGCACGTGGTCGCCCTGTGCCAGATGGCCGACCCGGCCTTTGCCGTGGATACCGGGCAGGTGAAGGCCTGGCTGCGCCGCGAGGACGAAGCCGGTTTCGAGGCGATGAACGACAGCGCGCTGGCGCACTTCCTCGACGGCCTGATCGTGCACCTGCGTGGCCGCGACGAGAGCCAGCCGCAGCGCGCAGTGGAAACCCGTATCGACAACAACCTGGTGCTGAAGAAGCTGCGCGTGGCGTTCCAGCTGCGCGACGTGGACCTGATGGAGATCTTTGCCAGCGCAGGTTTCAATGTCTCCAAGTCGGAAGTGGGCGCGCTGTTCCGCCAACCCGGGCACGCCAACTACCGGCGTTGCCTGGACCAGATGCTGCGCAACTTCCTCAAGGGCCTGAGCCTGCGCCTGCGCGGTTGAGCACGGCGTCGACGAACGCCCGCGCCGCTGGTGTCGGCAGGCGCTGCCAGACCAGGTGCACGCGCCGGGTCGGGGTCGGCTGCAGCGGAATCTGCACCACGCCCTGAAACCCATCGGCGATCAATGCCGGCACGATGCCGACCGCCAACCCATGGCGGACGAAGCGCTCGACCAGTTCCATCAGGTTCACCTCGAAACGGACCGTGTGCGGCAGTCCGGCTGCGGCAAAAGCATCATCGGTCTGCCGGCGTGCGCCGGTGCCGCGCGGGAAGTCGACCAGTGCTTCATCCTGCAGTGCGGCCAATGGCAGCCGCTTGCGCCCGGCCAGCCGGTGCGATGGCGCCAGTACCGCCACCAGATCCTCCTCCTGCAGCACCTGATGGCAGACACCGTCCAGCGCTGCCGAAGGCGCCAGGCCGACCAGTGCCACATCCAGCGCGCGCGACTGTACCTGCGCGATCAGGTCCTCGCTCTTGTCCACGCGCAACTGGAACTCCACCTGCGGGTGCACGCGCTGGAAGGCCGCCAGCATCGCCACAACGTCGATTCCGGTCAGCGAGGAAATCTGCCCGATGGCCAGCAACCCACGCACTTCGCCACTGACGGCGGCCACGTCGGCGCGCAGGTGGCGCAGGCTGGCCAGCACCTGGCGTGAGTGCACCAGCAACGCCTCGCCGGCGGCGGTGGCCCGCACCTGGCGCGGCAGGCGCTCGAACAGCGTGGCACCCAGTTCCTGTTCAAGATGGGCGATCTGGTGGCTGAGCGCGGACTGCACCACGTGGCAGCGCTCGGCGGCACGGGTGAAATTGCCCTCCTCGGCCAGCGCCACGGCGAACTCGAGCTGCTTGAGGTTCATACAACTATCTTGTTTTCAGATGGCATGGATGATGATGATTCATTTCCATCATGCTCGCAGCAGGCGGACACTGTGCCCCCCGCTTCCTGGAACATCGCGTGAGCCCGTCCCTTCCCCCTCTGCACCGTTGGCAGGTGCTGCTGATGTCGGTCGCCACCGGCGTGGCCGTGGCCAGCAACTACTACGCGCAACCGCTGCTGCACACCATCGCCGACGCCTTCGGCGTGCCGTTCGGCCAGGTCGGCATGGTGGTTACCGCCGCGCAGCTGAGCTATGCCGCCGGCTTGATCCTGCTGGTGCCGCTGGGTGACCTGTTCGAACGCCGCCGCCTGATCGTGGTGATGAGCCTGCTGTCGGCGGGCGGACTGGTGATCAGTGCCTGCGCACCGTCGCTGACCTGGTTGCTGGTGGGCACCGCGATCACCGGCCTGTTTTCGGTGGTGGCCCAGGTGCTGGTGCCGTTCGCCGCCACGCTGGCCGCGCCGGAACATCGTGGCCGCGTGGTCGGAACATTGATGAGTGGCCTGCTGCTGGGCATCCTGCTGGCGCGCACCGTGGCCGGCCTGCTTTCCAGCCTGGGCGACTGGCGCCTGGTGTACGCGATCGCCGCTGCCACCCTGGTGCTGACCGCACTGGCATTGCAGCGCGGCCTGCCGCGATTCCATCACAGCGCCGGCCTTGGCTATTTCGCATTGCTGCGCTCCATTAGCGAACTGTTCGTGCGGGAACCGGTGCTGCGCCAGCGCACGCTGCTGGGCGCCTGCAGCTTCGCCATGTTCGCGATCTTCTGGACCCCACTCGCATTCCTGCTGGCACAACCGCCGTACGCCTACAGCGACGCCACCATCGGCCTGTTCGGGCTGGTCGGTGCGGCCGGCACGCTGGCGGCGGGTCTGGCTGGTCGCATGTCCGACCGTGGCCAGACCGGACGTGCCACCGCCATTGCACTGGCGCTGTTACTGCTGTCGTGGCTGCCACTGGGGCTGTCGGCCCACTCGCTGCTGGCGCTGCTGGTCGGCGTGGTGGTGCTGGACCTGGCCGCGCAGCTGCTGCATGTCAGCAACCAGAACCTGATCTATGCGCTGCAGCCTGCGGCACGCAACCGCCTCAATGCCGGCTACATGACCGGCTATTTCATCGGCGGCTCGCTGGGCTCGCTGCTGTCTGCACAGGTCTACCAGCGCTTCGGCTGGACCGGTGTCTGCGTGGCCGGTGCCGCCGTGGCCGTGCTGGCCCTGCTGCTGTGGCTGCCCGGCGCGCTGCGTGCGCGCCAGGCGGCATCGTCGAATTAGAAACTGCCCTGCAGCGCCAGCTCCCAGCGTCCACCGGCGTTACCCGGGAACAGACGCTTGGCCGCAGTGTCGGTGTCGTGCACGGTGGCACGCAGCTCCCATGCAGGGGCCAGCGTGGCAATGGCACTGAGCTGGCCATGCAGGTAGTCCGGGCCCTGCGCGGTGGCCAGCCAGTACTGGCCCACCGCCGCTTCCAGGCGGACGCGTTCGTGCAGCGGCACACGCACACCCAGCTGGGCATAGGTGCCGCGATGGCCACCGGCCAGTGCATCGCTGGAATGGGCGACCTGCAGCCAGGCACGCTGCTTCCAGGTCAACGTGGTGTTGAGTTCGGTCCAGTCCAGCGTGCGGCCGGTGCCCGGGTACACGTAGCGGGTCAGGTTCGCATCCAGGTTCCAGGCCGGCGCCAGTGCGCCGGACCAGCCGGCCACCAGGTCGAACTCGCTGCGCGCACCATTGTCCGGTTTGAACGAAACGTTCGAACCCCACACGCTGGCGTACCATCCCGACGGGATCGAGACCTTCGCGCCGGCCTGCACTGCCGGGTCGCCATCGCTCTGCGAGCTGCCACGCCACACGTAGTCGCTGGTCAATGCAGCACTGCCACTGGCCTGCACCTGTGCCTGCGCGCTGCCGATCCCGAGCAGCCCTGCCAGGGCGGCCACCAGCGCCGCCATCGTCTCCTTGCTGTTCACTGCACTGTGTTCCTCGTCGAAGGCGGTCGCGCCGCCGGGACGGCAGTGTCGGGGGCGCCGCCGTAACGGATCGAGGGCGCTGCCCGGCCTGCGGCGCAAATTCGGCGTAAATCCCGTGGATGGAGGCTACGTGCCAGCCGCGCGGTATCATGGCGCCTTGTTTCCAGGAACCAACCACGTGGACGCCATCCTGACCCCGGTATCGATCGGCGAGCTGATCGACAAGATCACCATTCTCGAGATCAAGGCCGAGCGCATCGACGATGCTGCCAAGCTGGCCAACGTGCGCACCGAACTGGATGGCCTGTTGCCCTTGCTGCAGCAGCAGCTGCAGGCGCAGCCGGCATTGGACGCGCTGAAGCAGCAGCTGAAGGCGATCAACGAGCGCATGTGGGACATCCAGGACCAGCTGCGCGACAAGGAAGCGGCCCAGGTGTTCGACGATGCATTCATCCAGCTGGCACGCGGTGTCTATGGCACCAATGGCGAGCGCGTGCAGGTGAAGAACGAGATCAACCGCGTGGCCGGTTCGGCGCTGGTGGAAGAGAAGCAGTACCAGGGCGAGTAAGGCCGCTCAGCCGCATTCGAGCAGGTGGCGGAAGCGGAACAGGTCACCATCCCCGCGGATGCCGAGCTTGCGGTAGGCCGACGTCTTCTGCGAGCTGATGGTGCTGGCCGAGCGCCCTGAGCGCAGGGCCATTTCACTGGTGCTGACGCCCTTCAGCACCAACCCGAGCACTTCACGCTCGCGCTGGCTCAGCGGCGTCAGCACCGGTGCAGATACCCGGCGTGTGCGTGGCAGCTTCAGCTCCTCGCGTAGTTCCGGTGGCACGAAGCGCCCTCCGCGAGCGACCACGTCAATGGCGCGCAGCAACGTCTCCGGTGGCATCGACTTGGACAGGAAGCCGCGCGCGCCGGCTCGCATCGCGGTGGTCACCGTACTGGCGTTGCAGTGCGCCGAGAGCACCAGCACCGGCAGCGCCGGCCAGCGCTGCGACAGCACGCGCAGCAGGGCCAATCCATCGCCCAGGTCGCCCATCGGCAGCGCATCGATCAGCAGCAGGTCGACACACCTCGGGCTGCGCTGCAGCAGCTGCAGCAGGTTCGCCTCGTTGGACAGGCTCACGCGCACCTGCACACCACTGTGTTGGCGGAGCAGAACTTCCACGCCCAACCGAAGTACCGGGTGCGGATCCAGCAGCGCCAGGCGTCGTGGCCGATCAGGCCGCAGGGGCGGGAGTGTCGGTGGCATCGCGGCCTGTCCAGGCAACATGGAACATCCACCGTAGGCCGGTGCCCGCAGCGGCGGAATCCAATTCCTTGCAATGCTCGGCCCGCATGCGCCACCAGTCAGACGGCATTTTGTTTCGCGCCGCCACAAACGCAACAGGCCCGGCAAGAGCCGGGCCTGTCGAGACGCCTCCAGCGCGCAGGCGCGCCGGAACAGCAGTTACCAGCTGAAGCGCGGGCCGACGGTGTATTCCTTGTCGCCGTCGCGGTTCATCTTCAGTTCGCCGTTCAGGCCCCAGTTCTGGTTCAGCTTGACCTGGCCACCCAGGCGGCCGTACCACTGGCCTTCCGGATTCACGCCGTGCTTCTTTGCGTAGTCTTCGTAGCCAACCATGCCGTAGACCTCGGCGTGGGCGCCGAAGGCAGTGCGGATACCGGCTTCAGCGCTGTAGCCGTTGAAGTCCAGGCCATGCTTCTGGTCGAGCTTCTGGTAGGCAACGCGGGCAACGAAGTCGGTGCTCGGAGCGATTTCAACGTTGTAGCCTGCACCGATCTTCCACTGGTCCAGCTTGACGTTGGTGTGGTCGAATTCCTGACGGCTGTACTCACCGAAAGCGTGGAAGTTCGGCAGGAAGCCGTACGAACCCTTCACACCCCAACCGTCGGACTTGAACGCGTCGTTGTCGGTCTTGGCGTAGTTGGCTTCGGCGTAGTTGTAGGACAGGTTCTCAGCAGCCGAGGCGGTGAACGGCAGGGCAGCGGCCAGGGCCAGAGCAATCAGCGAATTCTTCATGGGGGTACACCTTTACTTTCTTATGGTGTGCAGCAGCGCCAGGGCGCCATCGCATCGGGAATGTAAATTCTCCGTTATTCGCCACAACGCTCCCTGAAAACAGCAGCCTTCGCATTGCTGAATTTTTTGGCTTGATTCAGGCTGTATCTGGCATACGCGCGCGGCGCGCGTGCATTCGAGTTCCGCTGACCCTTGCAACAGGAGGTTGCCTTGCACGTGCCTGCCCCGCTGCGGTTCCCGCTCTGCGCTGTCGTCCTCGCCTTCATCGACGGGTGTTCCACTGTATCGGCTCAGCCACTGCAGCCTTCTGATTACCAGCGCGCCGAGCGCGTGCACGACAGCCACCTGCGCGGTGCATTGCGCAATGCCTCGGTCGTGCCGAACTGGCTGGCCGATGGCCGCTTCTGGTATGAGCGCGAGGATGCACGCGGTCGACGCCAGGCGGTACTGGTCGACCCGCTACAGGCAACTGGCGAGGTCCTGTTCGAGCCCGCCGCACTGGACAGCGCGGTGGCGCCCTTCGGTGCCAGCGGGCCACGCCTGCGACTGGCCAGCGTGCAGGCAACCGACGATGGCCTGCGCCTGCGATTCAGCGGCGAGGCGCCGATCGATTGCCGGTGGCCGCGCTGGCAATGCGCGCCGTCGCAGGATGCGATGCCGCCGGCAGATGCGTTGCTTTCGCCCGCTGGCGATGCCTGGCTGCAGGTGCGCGACCACAATCTGTGGCTGCAGTCGCCCGGAACGGCGGCACGGGCACTGACCACCGGCGGCGAACCCGGTCATGGTTATGGCGTACTGCCGGACTTCACCCTCCGCGGCATTCCGCGCCGCCAGGGCCGGATGCCGGTGCGGCCGTTTGCGGTCGGCTGGTCACCGGATGGCCGCTACGTGGCCGGCATCCGCTACGACGAGCGTGCGCTGCAGGACTACCCCTATCTGGAAAGCACGCCGGCCAACAGCGCGCGCCCACGCGTGCACACCGTGAAGCTGGGGGTACTGGGCGATGCACAGCAGGTGCGCGACAGCCTGTACATCGTCGATGTACGCAGCGGCCGGCAGCAGGACATCACCCTGCCCGAGGGCTGGAACATCCTGAGCGAGGCGGGCATCCTGGGCTGGGACGGTGGCCGGTTGTACGCCGCGATGGCGCACTTCGGCATGCCACGGCGCCTGCGCCTGGTAGAGATCGACGCCGGCAGCGGTGCGCTGCGCACCGTGCTGGAGGAGTCCAGTGATACCCGCCTGCAGCTCAACGTGTATTCCTACAACCGGCCAGCGGTGGCAATCCTGCCCGGCCGGGACACCGCCGTGTGGTTCTCGCAGCGCGATGGCTGGGGCCATCTGTACCGGGTGCGCCTGTCCGACGGCAAGGTGATGGGCCAGCTCACCGGCGGCCGGTGGGCGGTGCGGGACCTGCTCGGCGTGGACAGCGCAGGCGATTGGGCATACTTCAGTGCCGGCGGTGTCGAGGGCGGCGATCCCTACGTGCGTGGCCTGTACCGGGTACCGCTGCACGGCGGAGCGGTGCAGCGCCTGGCCGCCGATGGCGACGACCACCTGGTTGATGCGGGCACCGGCATGCTGTTCGGTGGACGTGCACCGCAAGCGCTGTCACCCGGCGGTGGCTACCTGGTGGATACGGTGTCCAGCCTCACGCAGCCGCCACGCACGGTGCTGCGCGCCAGCGACGATGGCCGCGAAGTGATGGTGCTGGAGGCTGCGGATACGCAGGCGGTCGTCACTGCTGGCTGGCGGCCGCCACGGCGCGAGCGGCTGCTGGCCGCCGACGGGCGCACGCCGATCTTCGCCACCATCTACCTGCCCCGCGACTATCGCGATGACGGCAGCTTCCCGGTGATCGACGCGATGTACGGCGGTGCTTTCATCAGCAATGCGCCGGTCACCTATGCCGAAGCGGTCTCGGCGCAGAACCCGGTATCCCGCGCCAGCCTCGCCGAGCTCGGCTTCGTGGTGGTCAGCATCGATGCCCGCGGCACCGGCGGCCGCGACAAGGCATTCCATGACAGCAGCTTCCTGCACGGCGCCGATGTACAGCTCGATGACCATGTGGCCGCACTGCGCCAGTTGGGCGAACGCTACCAGGGTATCGACCTGCAGCGGGTCGGCATCTATGGGCATTCGTTCGGCGGCTACAGCGCGGCGCGTGCCCTGCTGCGCTACCCCGCGTTCTACAGGGTGGCCGTGGCCTCGGCCGGCAGCCACAATTTCCAGGGCATGTACGGCGGCGCCCTGCACGGCATGGACCGGCTGTTCGGTGGCGTGGTGCCAGCTACAGCCATGGCCGATGGCGTGCCGGCCCCCTTTGCCGGTCTCGACAATGCGGCGCTGGCCAGCAACCTGCGCGGGCATCTGCTGCTGGTCTATGGCGAACTGGACGAGAACGCGCCACCCGCGCTGACCCTGCAGCTGGCCGCGGCCCTGAACAAGGCCCAGCGTCGCTACGACCTGCTGTACCTGGCTCGACAGGACCACGAACTGTTCCGCAACGACGCCACCTATACGCACCGCATGTGGGACTACTTCGTGCGCCACCTGGCCGGCCAGCAGCCACCGGATACGGCGCTGGCCCCGCTCCCGGGTGGCCCGGGCTGAACAGGCGTACGCGGGATGTCGATCCCCGCCGCGCTGGTTCGTCGTGTACTTGAAGGCCGTGCATGTGGCACGGTCCATCCGGAGGCTGGCAATGAGCTACATCGATGGTTTCGTCCTGGCGGTTCCCACCGCCAACAAGGAGAAGTTCCTCGCCCATGCACGCACAGGAGATCCGGTCTTCATCGAGTACGGCGCACTGCGCGTGGTGGAGTGCTGGGGCGATGACGTGCCGCACGGCAAGACCACCGATTTCTTCGGCGCGGTGAAAGCCACGCCGGACGAGACGGTGGTGTTTTCCTGGATCGAATGGCCCGACAAATCGACCCGCGACGCCGGTATGAAGAAGATGATGGAAGACCCGCGGTTTGATCCAACGAAGAATCCGATGCCGTTTGACGGTGCGCGGATGATCTACGGCGGCTTCGTGCCGATCTACGAGCTGACCCGCTGAACCCGGCGGACGTGCTCAGCGCGCGTCCGTTTCATCGCTGGCAGCGGCATGGCCGGCGCCCAGTGCGGCGCCGGCACCGAGGCCCATGCCGCCCATGCCAGCGCCCATTCCGCCGCCCCCACCTCCGCCACCACCCGCACGGCCGCCCTTGGCATCGCCATCGTTGCGCCCCTTGCCGCCACCACTGGCAGCGGGGCGGGTCGGCCCCTGCGGCGGAATCCGCAGGTCGGGAGGAATCGGCGCCAGGTCCAGCGCTTCGCGCACGAAGTCGCGCAGCGAGACCACCAGTTCGTGGGTATGCACCGGTCGCCCCTGTGCCAGTTCGTTGGCAGCGCGCGCGGCCAGCCGCACCTGTTCGTCGGTGCCCAGCAACAGGATGTCCGAGAGCGCGGCCTCGACCGCATCGCGGATGCGGCGCGTTCGATCTGAACGCGGTTCGGCGATGCCTTCGGCTGCTTCGCGCTGGCGCAGATCACGGCGATGGCTGGGATCCACGCCCAGTTCACCAGTGAATGAACCGCCCAGGGTCTTGTAGGCCGCCATCAGTGTGCGCAGCCGCTCGTTGATCTGCCGGTTCTCGCGCTCGCGACGCTGCTGCAGGGTCTGCATCACCAGCAGGCGGATGCCCACGCCCAGCAGGGTGATCAGGACCAGGCCGGCCAACGTGGACAGCACGCCCTGCCAGGAACTGAAATCGATACCGCGCATGCTGGGGCTCCGGCGGGAAGAATCTGCATCTTGCCCCAGACCGCGCCCCGAAAACGCGAAAGGCCCCACCACCCGGTGGGCGGCAGGGCCTTCGGTCACGGCGCGATTACTTGCGCTTGGCGACCTTGCGCACGGCCTTGGCCGGGGCCTTCCTGGCAACAGCCTTCTTGGCCGGAGCCTTCTTGGCGGCGACCTTCTTCAGCGGTGCAGCCTTCTTGGCGACGACCTTCTTGGTCGAAGCGACCTTCTTGCCGACAGCCTTCTTGGCAGCAGTGGTCTTCCTGGCAACGGCCTTCTTGGCGACGGCAGCCTTCTTGCCGACAACCTTCTTGGCGGCGGCGGTCTTCTTGGTGGCGACCTTCCTGGTGGCGGCAACCTTCTTGCCGACAACCTTCTTCGCAGCCACTGCCTTCTTGCCGGCAACCTTCTTGGCGGCGACGGTCTTCTTGGCCACAGCCTTCTTGGCGGTGGCGACCTTCTTGCCAACCACCTTCTTGGCGGCCGTGGTCTTCTTGGCAACGGTCTTCTTCGCGACAGCAGCCTTCTTGGTGGCGGCCTTCTTCACGGTGGCGACCTTCTTGCCGGCAGCCTTGGTGGCGGCCTTGGTGGTCTTCTTGGCAGCGGCGGCCTTCTTGGTCACGGCCTTGCCCGCAGCCGCCTTCTTCTTCGCCACTTCCTTCTTCAGGGCAGCAGCTTCGGCCTTGGCGTTCTTCTTGGCCGCTTCCAGCTTCTTCTTGGCGTTGGCAACTGTCTTGCCAACCGACTTGGCAGCCTTCTCGGCCTTCTTGGCAACGGTCTTCTCGACCTTGGCCACGGCCTTCTTGGCCTTGGCAACGCGGGTACCGGCAGCCTTGCTGGCGCGCTTGACGGTCTTCTTGACCGACTTCACTGCGTCTTCGGCGGCGTGGGCGATGGTCTCGCCGACGTTGGTGGCGGTTTCTTTCACGTTCTCGACAGCGTCGGTCACGACCGACACACCATTACCGTTGCTCATGTTGCCCTCCTGCGGGCCTTAAGTATCAAAACGGGGCGATGCTATACCGACATTGACGATCGTGGAACGGGGCATGTGCCAGCAATCGCATCTGTTGCGACGCCGATGGTGTACGCAGCAGCCCCCGTTGCCACCTGCGGTTCGCAGCAAACCCCTTTTTTTCAGTACTGCGCCACGCGAACCCAGCATTGTCTGGCCGTCGTCGCGCGCACATGCACGGACGCAGCGTCCGGCATCCGTCGTGGCGCATTGCGGCACCCCCCTGCGCGGAACTGCGCAAGTATCCGCCTGTGCCAGTGCGGCGCGCGTTGGCCTTGAGTGGCGCACCCATCACCTGCCCGGGTGTCACCACAACCGCGCTTTTGGCCCCCGCGCTCCCACCTTCGAGGCCCCCGTTTTCATGGCGCATTTATCCAGATCGCGACACACTCATTCAGCTTGTTTTACCGTAGGCCCGAACAGCCCCCACCCACGCCAGCGAACCGACTCCCATGCGACCGCTTCCCACCCTGCTCACGCTCGCAATCGCCGCCGCCTTCGGTGGCTTCGTTGCCACCGGCATCAATGCCCACCTGGACAACCGTGCCGACGCCGCGCCGCTGCCGGCGGTCCTGCCGACCACCGCAGCGTTGCCGGCCTCGGTGGCCGGACAGGCGGTACCGTCACTGGCACCGATGCTGGAGAAGGCGATGCCGGCGGTAGTCAGCGTCAACACCAAGCAGGTGGTTCGCGTACGCAATCCCTTCTTCAACGACCCGTTCTTCCGCCGCCTGTTCCCGGACATCCCGCAGGAACGCATCAACGAATCGCTCGGCTCCGGCGTGATCATCGACGCCAAGGAAGGTCTGGTACTGACCAACCACCATGTCATCGAGAACGCCGATGACGTGCAGGTGACACTGGCCGACGGGCGCACGGTCAAGGCCCAGTTCCTGGGTTCGGACCGCGATACCGACATCGCCCTGATCCGCATTCCGGCGCAGAACCTCACCGACATCAAGCTGGGCAACAGCGACCAGCTGCGGGTCGGCGACTTCGTCGTGGCCATCGGCAACCCGTTCGGCTTCAGCCAGACAGTCACGTCCGGCATCGTCTCGGCGGTGGGCCGCAGCGGCATCCGCGGGCTGGGCTACCAGAACTTCATCCAGACCGATGCGTCGATCAATCCCGGCAATTCCGGTGGTGCACTGGTCGACCTGCAGGGGCAGCTGGTCGGCATCAATACCGCCAGCTTCAACCCGCAGGGCAGCATGGCCGGCAACATCGGCCTGGGCCTGGCGATTCCATCGAACCTGGCGCGCAGCGTGGTCGACCAGCTGGTCAAGCACGGCGTGGTGGTGCGCGGCACGCTGGGGGTGGAAAGCCAGAACCTGACCGCGCAGATTGCGCAGGGACTGGGCCTGGCCGAAACACGTGGTGCGCTGATCACCCGCGTGCTGGCCGGCTCGGCCGCTGCCGCAGCCGGGCTGAAGCCGGGCGACGTGGTGGTCTCGGCCAACGGCCAACGCGTGGACAGCGCCGAAGCCCTGCACAACGTGGAAGGCCTGGCCGCCGTCGGCAGCCCGATGACGCTGGACGTCCGCCGCGAAGGCAAGCCCGTGCAGATCAAGGCAACGCTGAAGGAACAGGCACGTGCGGTCACCGGCGAGAGCCTGGACCCGCGGCTGACCGGCGCCACCTTCGTCGACCTGCCCGAGTCGCTGCGGCAGTCGGGGGTCGGCGGCGTGCTGGTCAGCGAGGTCAAGCGCGGCAGCCGCGCGGCCAGCAACGGCCTGCAGCAGGGCGACATCATCACCGACGCCACCGTGGGTGAATTCGCCGACCTGGCCAGCTGGCGTGCCAATTTCCAGCAACGCCCGCCGACCCTGGTGGTGCGCGTGCTGCGCAACAATGGCCAGCAGCAGGGCCAGCTCGTGATGCGCTGATCGCCCTGCCGTAACACCCCCTATACCCCAGCAATGCTATTGCTGTCAGTCCAGGTCGGCACCGCCGACGCCCGTTCCCCCATCGCAACAGGAGTGATTCGATGAGCCCCACCAATACCGAGAACCTGAAGGAACACCTGGGTGAAGCCGGTTCCCACCTGAAGCAGGCCGCCACGGCCGCCGGCGGTGCGATCAAGGGCGCAACCGGTGCCGCGACCGACGAACTGCGGATCGGCAAGGCCAACGTCAAGGCTGAACTGTCCGACAGCGCGCTGTCCGGCCTGGCCGCCGCCGAGTTCGGCGGGGCCGCTGCCAAGGAACAGGTCGATGCACTGATGGACAAGGGCAAGGACCTGATCGACAGCGCCGCCGAGCTGATCCGCGAACGTCCGCTGGCCTCGTTCGGCGTGGCCTTCGCTGCCGGCTGGATCATCGCCAAGCTGGCCCGCGGCAGCAGCGACAAGTAAGCCGCGGCGTGAGCGAAGACAACGCGCAAGCCCCTGATCCGGCGGCCACCCCGCCGCTGGATGAGAGCATCCGCCAGGTCGGCGCGGCCGGTCGTGCCGCTGCCGATTCGGCCAAGCACTCGCTGCGTTCGCTGCGCCGGCTGGCCTCGGCCGACTTTGCGCTGGCTCGCAGCGCATTCGGCCGTGCACTGGCCTGGGCCGGGGTAGCGATCGTATTCGGTGCGTCGGCCTGGCTGCTGATGGCCGCCACCCTCATCGCCCTGCTGCAAAGCTGGGGCCTGAGCTGGCTGCAGGCGCTGCTGATCACCTCGCTGCTGAGCCTGGCCGTCACCGGTTATGCGATCTGGCGGGTGTCCTACTTCTTCCACCACACCGGCATGCACGCCACCCGGCGCCAGCTGTCCCGCCTGGGCCTGTTCGACGAGCCCAGCGAAGACGACCCCGATGCCGATGTGCAGCTGCCAGAGGGCAAGCCATGAAGTTCGGTGCGCTGCAGCGGCGGGTGAAGCGCTGCGAACAGGTGGTGACCGTGCGTCTGGTCGAGACCCAGGACCACTGGTCCACGCTCAGCCAGGTCTGGCGCCAGGGCTGGTCGCCACTACGCATCGTGGTAGTGGGCCTGGCCGGTGGCTTCATTGCCGGCAAGCTGGAAATGCCGGGCAAGGTCAACGGTGCGCGCTGGCTGCAGATGGTGGGTTCAGTGTCGAACCTGTTCGCCAGTGCGCAGGCAGCGTTCGCCACGGCGATGGCGGCGCAGGCTGCGGCTACCGCCGACGATGCGGCCGAAGAAGCCGACAACGCCAGCGAACAGGCACAGGCGGCCGCATCGGCATCAGCCGCACGGCCCGCGCCAGCGGCGGCGCCACGGGCCGCCGCAGAACCGGAGCCGCGCGAACCGCGCCCGGCCGAAGCCGCCACCGAACTGTCCGAACGTTGATCCATGGAATCCGCCGCGCCGATCGCGGCCGGCGGATAATGCGCTCCCCTTTCCGGCTGATGCGTCGATGAGCGAGTCCTCCCTGTCCCTGTCACCAGCCGATCCGCAGGACCCGGAGGCACCGCTGCCGCCTCCGTCTCGCCCACGCGGGCCGATGTCGCTGGTGGTGCTGGCGACCCTGGCGGTGGGCTACACGCTGTGGGCTGCGCAGGACATCATCCTGCCGGTGCTGCTGGCGATGTTCTTCGCACTGGTCGGCAACCCGATCCTGCGCCTGCTGCAGAAACTGTGGATTCCGCGCGCGCTGGGCGCGCTGCTGATTCTCGGCGCCGGCCTGGGCGTGACCGGTTCGCTGGCGGTGCAATTGATCGGCCCGGCGATGGAATGGGCGCAGGAAGCCCCGCAGCAGCTGCGCAAGGTCGCCCGCCAGGTGCAGGACCTGACCAAGCCGGTGCAGCAGGCCAACCAGGCGGCGGAGAACTTCGCGCGCGTCGCCGGCGGCGACAGCAACCACAAGGTGCAGGTGATCCGCACCCAGCTCGACGACCCGTACCGCATGCTGACCCGCGCGCCACGGCTTGCCGCCTCGGTGCTGGCCGTGGTGCTGCTGACCCTGTTCTTCATGATCTATGGGCAGAGCCTGCAGCGCGCGGCAATCGCGCTGTTCCCGAACCGCCAGCAGCAGCGCTTCACCGCCGACATCCTGCGGTCGATCGAGCGCGAGGTCTCGCGCTACGTGCTGACCATCAGCGTGATCAACACCCTGGTCGGGCTGGTGTTCGCAGGCGTGCTGATGCTGCTCGGCATCGGCCTGCAGGAGGCGCTGCTGTGGGGCACGGTGGCCGCGCTGCTGAACTTTGCCCCGTACGTCGGTCCGCTGATCGGCGTGGCACTGATGCTGCTGATGGGCTTCGTGGAATTCCGCGACCCGCTGCAGGCGCTGCTGCCGGCGGCCGCGTACCTGGCCCTGCACACTCTGGAAGGGCAGATGGTGACCCCGATCGTGCTGGGCCGGCGCATGAAGCTGTCGCCGCTGGTGCTGATCCTGGCGCTGATGGTGTTCGGCTGGGCCTGGGGCATGATCGGCCTGCTGCTGGCGGTGCCGCTGCTGGTCTGCATCAAGCTGGTGCTGGCACGGCTGGAAGGCATGCAGGGCTGGGCACGGCTGCTGGAATGAAAGCCCGCGCGGGCAGGCGTAGAATGGAGGGGTGAATTTCCCCGTCCAAGCCATCACTCTCGACCTTGACGACACGCTGTGGCCGTTCGCTCCGATTGGCGCCCGCATCGACCTGGTCCTGCACGAGTGGATGCGTGAACACAGCCCCGCCACCGCCGCGATGTATCCGGTGGCGGCAATGCGCGAACTGCGCGAGCGCCTGTACCACGCCCATCCGCACCTCCATCACGACCTGAGCGCACTGCGCCGGCTGACCCTGCACGAAGCGCTGCACGCCAGTGGCGCCAGCCTCGATCTGCTGGAGCCAGCGTACGAAGCGTTCTACGCCGCGCGCAACCAGGTCGAGTGCTATCCCGATGCGATCGATGCGCTGGCGCGGATTGCCGCGCGGGTGCCGGTGGCAGCGCTGAGCAACGGCAACGCCGATCTGGAGCGGATCGGCCTGGCGCATCATTTCGCCTTCCAGCTGGGCGCGCGCGAACACGGCGCGGCCAAGCCGGAGGCAAGCATTTTCCACGCCGCCTGCACCCGACTGGGTGTGGCGCCGGCACAGGTACTGCATGTCGGCGACCACGCCGAAATGGACGTGGCCGGGGCGATCGCCGCCGGCCTGCGCGGGTGCTGGATCAACCGCGAAGCAGCCACCTGGACCCATCCGAAACTGCAGCCGGACCTGCAGTTCGACACCCTCACCGGCCTGGCCGACTGGTTGGACGCCAACCTCGACGCCGCCGCATCCCGGAGTACCTGACGCATGAGCGAGATCACTGGTTTCACCGCCGACACCACCGCGGCGCTGCCGCTGTACGTGCTGGACCGCGAGCAGTTCGCCGCCTGGAAGGACGGCCAACCGGCCGCCACCCAGGCCTGGCTGGCCTCGCAGGGTTTCACTGCCGGTGCGCACAGCGTGGCCCTGCTGCCCGGCAGTGAGGGCCTGGCCGGCGCGGTGATCGGTGTCGGTGATCGCGCCGATGCCTACAGCTATGCGCATGCGCCGCACGCGCTGCCGGAAGGCAGTGTCTGGCAGCTGGCCAATGAACTGCCTGCCGCCGAACAGGCGCTGCTGCAGCTGGGCTGGGGCTTGGGCAGCTACCGCTTCGACCGTTACCGCAAGCGCAACCGCGCCCCGGCGCAGCTGGTGGCCGCACCGTCCGGCGAAGTGGCCGACCTGATCGCCGCCAGCCTGCGCGTGCGCGACTGGGTCAACACCCCGACCGAAGACATGGGGCCGCAGCAGCTGGAAGACGCCGCGCGTGCACTGGCCGATGCATATGGTGCGCAGGTCGAGGCGATCACCGGCGATGAACTGCTGAAGCAGAACTTCCCGGCCATCCACGCCGTGGGCCGCGCTTCGCACCGTGCGCCGCGCCTGGTAGTGCTGCGCTGGGGCAAGGAAACCGACCCGGCACTGGTGCTGGTCGGCAAGGGCGTGTGCTTTGATACCGGCGGCCTGGACATCAAGCCGGCCGACGGCATGCGCAACATGAAGAAGGACATGGGCGGCGCCGCGCATGCGCTGGCCCTGGCCGGCCTGGTGATGGCGCGCGGACTGCCGGTGCGCCTGACGCTGCTGGTGCCGGCGGTGGAAAATGCGATCGGTCCGGATGCGTTCCGCCCGGGCGAAGTGATCGCCACCCGCAAGGGCCTGAGCGTGGAGATCGACAACACCGATGCCGAAGGCCGCGTGATCCTGTGCGATGCGCTGACCTTCGCCGGTGAGCAGAAGCCGGACCTTGTGCTGGATTTCGCCACTCTTACCGGTGCCGCACGCATCGCGCTGGGTCCGGATCTGCCGGCGCTCTTCAGCAACGACGACACGGTGGCGCAGCAGTGGCTGCAGGCCGGCGACGCAACCCGTGACCCGGTCTGGCGCATGCCGCTGTGGCGGCCCTACCTGCGCTATCTGAGCAGCGGCATTGCCGACCTGGCCAATGCCGGTTCGCGCATGGCCGGCTCGGTGACCGCCGCGCTGTACCTGGAGCGCTTCCTCGAAGACGGCCAGCGCTGGGCGCACCTGGACGTGTACGCCTGGAACGACGGTGAACGCCCGGGCCGTCCGGCCGGTGGCGAAGCGCTGGCGCTGCGCTCGGCGTGGGCGATGTTGAAGGCGCGTTACAGCTGACCGGGTGGGTGCCGGCCTTGGTCGGCACGCCGTCCCCGGCAAACTTGACGAAAATTTGAATACCGGGCCTGGAAGGGTTCTGCGAGGATGTGTGGGTCGACCACCCACACGCTCCGTGAATGCAGGACTCCGACCATGTCGCTCTTCGGCTACACCCGCACCGGCCAGACGCCGGGCGCACCGCGCAAGCACTCCCCCCTGCTCTGGATCGCGCTGATCGCGCTCATCCTGGGTACCGTGGCGCTGGCCTTCGCCTGGCTGGCCGGCTGGATGGGCGACCGCCTCACCGCGCAGCGCTTCACCGACACCATCGAGGCCACCGGCCCGGCCCATCCGGGCTTCCGCCGTGCACACAGCAAGGGCGTCTGCGTAAGCGGCTGGTTCGAACCCAGCGCGCAGGCCCCTACCCTGTCCAGTGCCCGGGTGTTCTCGCAGACGCGTGTGCCGGTGATGGGCCGCCTGTCGATCGGTGGCGGCGACCCCTACGGCGCCGACAACACCGCACGCGTGCGCAGCCTGGCGGTGCAGATGGTCAGCGATGATGGCCAGGAATGGCGCATGGCGATGAACAGCTTCCCGTTCTTCGCGGTACCCACGGCCGAGGCGTTCTACGAGCAGACCCGCGCCTCGATTCCCGACCCGGCCACCGGCAAGCCGGACCCGCAGAAGATGGCGGCAGTGCTGGCGAAATACCCCAGTGCGCAGGCGTTCCAGCAGTGGGCGAAGACAGCGCCATGGACCAGCAGCTGGGCCGACACCACTTTCAACAGCGTCAACAGTTTCTGGTTCATCAATGCGCAGGGCCAGAAGCGTGCGGTGCGCTGGCGCTGGCAGCCGCTGGCGCCGGTGGTGGAGATGGATGCGGAAGCGCGCAAGCAGGCCAGCGTCGATTTCCTCAGCCAGGAACTGCAGCAGCGCCTGGCCCGCGGGCCGGTGCGCTGGAACCTGGTCGTGACCACCGCCGAGCCCGGCGACGCCATCGATGATCCGTCGGTGCCGTGGCCCGAGTCGCGTGACCAGGTAGTGGCGGGCGTGCTCAGCCTGGATCGCATGCAATCGCAGGAAGAGGGCGCCTGCGGCCAGATCAATTTCGATCCGCTGATCCTGCCCAGTGGGGTGCGCGGCAGTAATGATCCGATCCTGGCGGCCCGCTCGGCGGTGTACTCGCAGTCCTTCAACCGCCGTGAACGCGAGCGCGCCAGCGGCAACGTCGAACAACCGAAGGAGGCCGCACGATGAGCACCGGCAACGGCCACTTCAACCTGCTGGCGCGGGTGCTGCACTGGTCCATGGCGCTGATGATCGTCGCCATGCTGTTCATCGGCGTGACCATGGTCGCCTCGCTGCACCTGCGTCCCGCGCTGATCGACCTGCACCGCCCACTGGGCATCGCGATCCTGTTGCTGGCGCTGCTGCGCCTGTACAACCGGCTGCGCCATCGCCCACCGGCGCTGCCTGCCGACCTGCCGGTCTGGCAGGGGGTAGCGGCCAAGGCCTCGCACTGGATGCTGTACACGCTGATGCTGGCGATGCCGTTGATCGGCTGGGCGATGCTGTCGGCCGGCGGATACCCGATCGTGTTGTGGGGAGGGCTGCACCTGCCGCCGATCGTGCCGCACACCCCGGCGTTGTATGCCGCCTTGCGCAATGCGCACAGCCTGTTGGCGTATGTGCTGTTCGCTACGGTGCTGATGCATGTGGGTGCGGCGTTGTTCCACCTGTGGGTGCGTCGCGACGGGGTGTTCCAGGCGATGGCGCGCGGGAAGAAGTGATGATCGGGTTCGCCGGGAGTTCCCGGCGGATCGTTTCCGCGACCGCAGGGGGTGTCACTTTTCTTTTCGCGCGAAAAGAAAAGTAACCAAAAGAAACGCGCCGCCAGAGCGCGAGCCGGTGCTGCGCACCGGTGCCCTGTGCTTCTCGGTGAATCAGGGGACGGCGCCGAACTCGCTACGCTCAAACACCGGCGCCTCTTCGCCCCTGATTCCCCTGCGATGCTCGGCTCGCTCAAGGCGGACCCAACATCAAGAGCGACAGCTGCACCCAGTAGATCCACGCCATGCGTGGATGCTCTTGCTGTTGATCTTGACCTTCAAGTCCGCCTTGAGCGAGCCGAGCACCGCAGGTCCGGCGAGGGCGAAGAGGTGCGGGTGTCTGAGCGCAGCGAGTTCCCGCACCGTCCCTCGACGGACCGAGGAGCGCAGGGCACCGGCGTGCGAAGCGCGCCGGCTCGCGGCCGGCGGAGCGTTTCTTTGGTTACTTTCTTTGCGCGCAAAGAAAGTGACACCCACCCGCGGTCGCGGAAACGACATCACCAGGAAAGGCAGGCCGCCCCTACAACCACCCCTTCTGCCGCGCCAGCCGGTACGCCTCAATGCGATTGGCCACGCCCAGCTTGCCGATGCACTCGGACAGATAGTTGCGCACTGTGCCGTGCGACAACCCCAGCTGTTCGGCGATCTCGCTGGCGGTGCGGCCCTCGCCCGCCAGCCGCAGCACGCGACGCTCGCGGTCGGTCAGCGGATCGGCCTGCGACCACGCATCCAGTGCCAGCTGCGGGTCGATCGCGCGGATGCCCTGCTTCACCTTGCGCAGTGCCTCGGCCAGGTTCTCGGCCGGTGCGTCCTTCAGCAGATAGCCCAGCACGCCCGCTTCCAACGCACGGCGCAGGAAACCGGCGCGGGCAAAGGTGGTCACGATCACCACCTTGATCGGCAGCTCGTGACGCGCGATGCGCTGTGCAAGCTCCAACCCGGACAAGCCCGGCATCTCGATGTCGGTCACCAGGATGTCCGGCTGCAGCTGCTGCAGCATGCGCCACGCGGTTTCGCCGTCGGCGGCGCTGCCCAGCACTTCGATATCCGCTTCCAGGCCCAGCAGCGCCGACAGTGCGCCGCGTACCATCGCCTGGTCTTCGGCCAGCAGGATGCGGATCATGCGGCACCGTCCTGCACCAGCGACGGCGGCACGCCTGGCGGCAGCGGTGTGGTCGCGGCGGCCAGTGGCACGCGCACGGTCAGCACCGTACCCTCGCCCCTTGCGGACTGCACCTGCAGGCTTCCACCCAGGGCGGCCACGCGTTCGCGCATGCCGCACAACCCATTGCCCTCGGCCTGCACGCCGCCACGACCATCGTCGCGGATCTGCATCGCCAGCATGCGTCCCTCCAGCATGAACTCCACCCGTGCCTGCGTCGCCTGTGCGTGGCGCACGATATTGGTGGCGGCCTCGCGCAGCACCAGCGCCAGCCCACGTTCGACATCCACCGGCATCGCCGGTGGGGGTGCGTATTGAAGGTGGACCTGCTGGCACTCCAGCAGCAGCCGCGCCGACGCCAGCTCACCGGCCAGGTCACTGGCGCGGATGCCGGTGACCGCGCTGCGGACCTGTGCCAGCGCTTCGCGGGCGATGGCCTCGGCCTCGCCGATCTCCACCCGCGCGCGCGCGTCGCCGCGGTCGTGCAGCTTGCGCGCCAGCTCCAGCTTCAACGTGATCAGCGACAGGGTGTGACCGAGCAGGTCATGCAGGTCGCGGCCGATGCGTTCGCGCTCGGCAGTGGCCGCCAGCCGCCGCACCTCGTCCTGCGACAGCTGCAGTGCCGCATCCTTCTGCTGGTTGAGTGCCTCCACGTTCACGACCAGGCCGACGATATAGGACACGGCGGGGATCCAGACCAGGCTCTGCCACGGGTACTGGAACAGCAGGGCGAGGCTGCAGAACAGGAGGTTCAGGCCAGTGAGCTGCAGCAGATACTGCCACCAGCCGCCGCGACCGCTCACCCGCAGCAGCACGCAGCCGAACACGAAGTAGGTCAGCCCGGACGGGTACCAGGGCAGCAGCACCAGCGACATCGCGATCAGGCCCAGGGCATAGCGCGGGGCGTGATGGCGCGGCGCCACCATCACCTTGGCGTACAGCAGCAGGAACACCGGATAGCTGGCCAGCGTCAGCAGCAGCCAGCGCAGGGTAAAGCCATGGCCGAGCAAGGGCGTCAGGAAGATCCACACCGACCACAGCAGGTGGATCGCCTCGCTCCAGGGTGATTTTCCCCGGCGCAGCGTCTCGGCCACCGCCGAGTCCGGCGCGGGGCGCAGCAGGGAGGCAAGCCAGGTGGACGGCACAGGCGGTTCCAGGCGGGGATGATCGCCGCCGATCATGCCAGTTCGGCCGGCTGCGCGCAGGCGCCACCGCCGGCCAGTTGGCACCGGCGCAACCGAGCGCAGATCACGGTACGCTTGGTGGTGCCGCTGCGGCGGGCCGGCAATGGGGCGATCGGATCCATGAGCGGTACCGGTAGCGGGAACGTTGCCATCCTGTGCCGCCGTGGTCACATTTCGCAGTTGCCGCCGTCAGTGTCATCGGATGACAGCTGTCACTGCCGTCATCGCTGTACCTGCCTTCATGCTGTGCCGCACGCTCCACCGCCGGAACCGCCGTCGTCCGCGCTTCCGGCCACACCCGCCCGAACGCCTGTGATGGAACGAATGAACGCCTCTGCCGAGCTGTTGAAGGAACTCCGTATCGACCGCAAATCTCCCCCGCTGGCCTCCGGAGGCAATGGCGGTGGTCGCCGCTGGTTGTGGATCGCGATCATCGTGGTCGTGCTGCTGGTCGCCGCGGCCGTGGCCTACCTGTTCGGTCGCGCACCGGCCGTAGAGGTGGAAACCGCTCCCGCCGTGGCCATCCAGCAGGGCAGCGCCAGCAGCTCGGTGCTCGACGCCAGTGGCTACGTGGTCGCCCGGCGCATGGCCACGGTATCGGCCAAGATCACCGGCAAGGTGCGCGAGGTGATGATCGAAGAAGGCATGCGGGTCGAAGCCGGCCAGGTGATGGCCACGCTCGACCCGATCGATGCCGACGCGCAGCGCAGCCTGTACGCCTCGCAGCTGCAGGCCGCACGCAGCCAGGTCGCCGGGCTGGAGGCGCAGCAGAGGCAGGCCGCCGCCGAAGCCAGCCGCCTGCAGGCGCTGGTTGGCCAGCAGCTGGTCTCGCGCTCGCAGTACGACCAGGCCGTGGCCCAGCGCGACAGCCTGCGTGCGCAGCTGGATACCGCGCAGCGCAACGTCAAGGTTGCCAACGACCAGCTGGCCATCGCCGATCTGGGCGTGGACAACAACATCGTGCGCGCGCCGTTCTCCGGCGTGGTCACCGCCAAGGCGGCGCAGCCCGGCGAGATCGTTTCGCCGCTGTCGGCGGGTGGTGGGTTCACCCGTACCGGCATCGGCACCATCGTGGACATGGACTCGCTGGAGATCGAAGTCGAGGTCGGCGAGGCTTTCATCGGCCGCGTGCAGCCGAAGATGCCGGTGGAAGCCACGCTCAACGCCTACCCGGAATGGAAGATTCCCGGCGAGGTGATCGCCATCATCCCCACCGCCGACCGCGGCAAGGCCACGGTCAAGGTGCGCGTGGCGCTGAAGGTGAAGGACCCGCGCATCGTGCCGGAGATGGGCGTGCGCGTCAGCTTCCTGGAACAGGCGCAGCCGCAGGCCGCGGCCAAGCCGCAGGGCGTGCGCGTGCCCGGCGGCGCCGTGGTGCAGCGCGACGGTGCCTCGGTGGCCTTCGTGCTGGGTGACGAGAGCCGCGTGCAGCAGCGCACGGTCGAGGCCGGCCAGGCGATGGGCAAGGACCGCCAGATCCTCAAGGGCGTGAGCGCAGGTGAATCGGTGGTGGTGAACCCGCCGGACACCCTGCGCGATGGCGCCAAGGTGCAACAGAAACAAGCGCAGTAACGGCCTGGCGCCCGTGGGCGCGGCCGGCAGTATCGCTCGACGCACGCCTGCGGCCGCCGCAGGTGCGCTTCCCCGTTTCCCGCCTCCCGTGGAGAACCACCCATGTCGACCCTGGTTTCACTGCGCAACATCACCAAGACCTACCAGCGTGGCCCCGAGCAAGTGCAGGTGCTGCACGGCATCGACCTGGACATCGCCAGCGGCGACTTCGTCGCGCTGATGGGCCCGTCCGGTTCGGGCAAGACCACCCTGCTCAACCTGATCGGCGGCCTGGACAGCCCCACTGGCGGCGAGATCAGCATCGAGGGCGAGCGCATCGACCAGATGAGTGGCGGCCAGCTGTCGACGTGGCGCAGCCACCATGTCGGCTTCGTATTCCAGTTCTACAACCTGATGCCGATGCTGACCGCGCAGAAGAACGTGGAACTGCCGCTGCTGCTGACCCACCTCAGTGCGGCGCAGCGCCGCCGCAATGCCGAAATCGCGCTCACCCTGGTCGGCCTGGCCGACCGCCGCAGCCACCGCCCGAATGAACTGTCCGGCGGCCAGCAGCAGCGCGTGGCGATCGCCCGCGCGATCGTCTCCGACCCGACCTTCCTGATCTGCGACGAACCAACCGGCGACCTCGACCGCCAATCGGCCGAGGAGATCCTCGGCCTGCTGCAGCAGCTCAACCGCGAGCACGGCAAGACCATCATCATGGTCACCCATGACCCGAAGGCCGCCGAGTACGCCACGCACACGGTGCACCTGGACAAGGGCGAGCTGGCCGACGCGCCGCTGGCCCACTGACGGAGGCCACGGCGATGAAATACTTCTCGTTGGTGTGGGCGCAGCTGTTCCGCAGCCGCACGCGCACCTTGTTGACCCTGCTGTCGGTGGTGGCCGCGTTCCTGCTGTTCGGCATGCTCGACTCGGTGCGCGTGGCGTTCTCGTCCGGCGGCAGCGTGGAAGGCGCCAACCGCCTGGTGGTGGCGTCGCGGCTGTCGATCACCCAGTCGCTGCCGATCCGGCTGGAAGCACAGGTTCGGCAGGTGGCCGGCGTCCGTGACGTGGCTTATGGCATGTGGTTCGGCGGCATCTACCAGGACCCGAAGAACTTCTTCCCGAACTTCTCGGTGTCACCCAACTACTTCGATGTCTACCGCGAGCTGCAGATCGATCCGGCACAACTGGAGGACTGGAAGCAGACCCGCACTGGCGCCATCGTCGGCGAAACCCTGGCCAAGCAGTTCGGCTGGAAGATCGGCGATACCATCCCGCTGCAGGCGACGATCTTCCCGCGTGGCGGCAGCAATGACTGGCCACTGGTGCTCAAGGGCATCTACCGCTCCAAGGACCGCGCGCTGGCCGCCAACGAAGAACGCCAGTTGATGATGAACTGGAAGTACTTCGACGAATCCAACGACTACATCAAGAACCAGGTGAGCTGGTACACGGTGACGCTGGACAACCCGGACCACTCTTCGCGGGTCGCACAGGCGATCGATGCGATCTCGGCGAACTCCGACCACGAGACCAAGACCCAGACCGAATCGGCGTTCCAGCAGGCCTTCGTCAAGCAGTTCGCGGATATCGGCATGATCGTCACCTCGATCATGGGCGCGGTGTTCTTCACCCTGCTGCTGTTGACCGGCAACACCATGGCGCAGGCCGTGCGCGAGCGCGTGCCGGAGCTGGCCACGCTGAAAACGCTGGGCTTCAAGGACAGCACCGTGCTGACCCTGGTGATGGTGGAGTCGGTGCTGCTGATCGGCCTCGGTGGCCTGATCGGCATGGGCCTGGCCGCCCTGATCCTGCCGGCGATCGGCCCGAAGAGCATGGGCATGCTGCCGCCACACGTACCAACGCCGACCTGGCTGATGGGGTTGGGCCTGATCGTAGTGATCGGCATCATCGTCGGGCTGCTGCCCGCGCTGCGTGCCAAGCGCCTGAAGATCGTCGATGCACTGGCCGGCCGCTGAGGAGGATTGCAGATGAACAAGCTCAAGAAGTGGCTGGGCAACGGCGTAACCGTGCTGCTGCTTGCGATCGGCCTGGTGTTGTGGATCGGGCTGCCGTGGTTTGGCGTGCTGGCCGTGGCCGTGCTGGTAACGCTGTGGCTGCTGCTGACCCGCGGTGGACGGCTGGCGTTGGCCGCCACCCGCATCGGCGTGGCCAGCCTGCCGCAACGCTGGGGCGCGTCCTCGGTGATCGTGGTCGGCATCGCTGGCGTGGTCGGCGTGCTGGTGGCGATGCTGGCGATGGGCGAAGGTTTCCAGGCCACGCTCAACAACACCGGCGATGACACCACTGCCATCGTGCTGCGCGGTGGCTCGCAGGCCGAGACCAACTCGGTGATCACCCGCGAACAGGTACCCATGCTGTCCACCCTGCCCGGCATCAGCCGCGATGCGCAGGGCCGGCCGTTGTTGTCACCAGAGCTGTCGCAGGTGGTCAACCTGGTGTCCAAGTCCGATGGCACCGACGTCAACGCCCAGTTCCGCGGCGTCGGCCCGCAGGCGTGGGCGGTGCATGACAAGGTCAGGATCGTCGAGGGCCGCAAGTTCGCCACCGGGCTGCGCGAGATCGTGGTCGGCCAGGGCGCCAAGGGCCAGTTCCGCGACATGGAGGTCGGCAGGACGCTGACGCTGGGCAACCAGACCTGGACCGTGGTCGGTGTGTTCGCCACTGGCGATGCGCATGATTCGGAACTGTGGACCGACGCCGATACGCTGGCCACCACCTACCAGCGCAGTGCCTGGCAGTCGATCAGCGTGCGTACCGATGGCAAGGCCGGCTTCGATCAGTTCAAGGCGGCCGTCGCTGCCGACCCACGCCTGAAGCTGGACGTGGAAACCACCCGCGTCTACTACAGCAAGCA
Organism: Stenotrophomonas sp. FR012; assembly: GCF_047520565.2. Lineage (NCBI taxonomy): Bacteria > Pseudomonadati > Pseudomonadota > Gammaproteobacteria > Lysobacterales > Lysobacteraceae > Stenotrophomonas > Stenotrophomonas sp. FR012. The sequence continues at coordinate 42,648 of NZ_JAXBQL020000011.1, read as the reverse complement.
GGGCGGCGGGCTGACCAAGCTGATCGACATCCTGGGCAAGGTGATCGGCACGATCATGGCGGTCGGTGCGGTGTTCGGCGCGCTCAACACCATGTATGCGGCCGTGGCCACGCGCGCCCGCGAAATCGCCACCATGCGTGCGATCGGCTTCCGCGGCCTGCCGGTGGTGACGGCGGTGATGCTGGAAACGATGCTGTTGGCGCTGCTCGGTGGCCTGCTCGGCTGTGCGGTTGCATGGCTGCTGTTCAATGGCTACAGCGTGTCCACCATCGGCAGCAACTTCAGCGCGGTGGTGTTCAAGTTCCACGTATCACCGGAACTGCTGTGGACCGGCCTGAAATGGGCACTGGGCATCGGCCTGGTCGGCGGCCTGTTCCCAGCGCTGCGCGCGGCGCGCTTGCCGATCACTACGGCGCTGCGCGAAACCTGAGCATCATGCAGCGGTGGACTGCGCATCACGCAGGGGGACGGAGCGAAGGCTCCGTCCCTTTTTCGTTGCTGAACTCAGGCATCCATCGCCGCAACATCGGATGGTGGGTGCCGCAGGGCCAAATGCCGGCGAACAGCCTCCTCCGGCGCGTACGCCGTGCCCAGCGCGTGCTGCTCACCCGTATGCCTGTCGATGAAGATCGGGCCATTGCCGGCCAGCGCGTCCGAGATCTCGCCGGATTGCAGGTAGCGCAGCGACTGGAAGCAGAACAGCCAGCCTTCGACCATCTCATGCTCGTGCGTGATGGCAACCGGCTCATCGTCGCTGGCAAGTGCAGCCTGCACGCGACGGCGTGCTTCGTCGAGCTGGATCATTCCTTCGCCTCTTGTTTTCGATGACAGCGCGAAGAGCATTTCATGCGGGTGGATGCATCGCAACGGATAGGCACCTGCGTACAAGTGCGCACTGCAGCGTGTTGTCACAACAGCTCAAGCGTGGCGGTTCTGTGCCGCTATCGATGCCTCTACTCATCGCAGACGCAGTGCGCGTGACGCTGCGCACAGTGCATCTGTGGATTGTTGGTTGCGATTCATCTTCGCGCACTTCCAGCGGCGTCGAGACAAACAGTTACGAATGAAAACATTCTAGAATCGCGCCCCCCACGTTGGTTTGCAGCACCCCACGCGCCCATAGAACGGGCGCATGTTTTTACTGAAACACGAGATTTCACGGATGTCCCTGAAAACCAATCCGCTGCGCAACGCGATCGTCATCGCGCTGGCCGCCAGCTGCACCACCCCCGCCTTCGCACAGAGCGCCGGCGATACCCCGACCAACCTCGACCGCATCGAAATCACCGGCTCGCGCATCCGCCAGGCCAGTGTCGAAACCGCACAGCCGGTGGTCGCGCTCAACCGCGCCGAGATCGAGAAGAAGGGTTACGTCAACGTCGCCGACATCCTGCAGGACATTCCTGCCGCCGGTGCGCCGAGCATGAGCCGCGCCTCGTCGCTGACTTCTTCGCGCGATTTCGGCGGCATGTACGTCAGCCTGCGCAACCTTGGCCCGGAACGCAGCCTGGTGCTGATCGACGGCCGCCGCATGGGCGTCAGCGCCGGCGGCTACTCCGACCTGGCCTCGATCCCGTCGTCCATCGTCGAGCGCGTGGAAGTGCTGACCGACGGCGCCTCCGCGCTGTACGGCTCCGATGCCATCGCCGGTGTGGTCAACATCATCACCCGCAAGAATTTCGATGGTGGCGAGGCCAGCGTCTATGTCGGCCAGTACGGCCAGGGTGACGGCCAGAAGCGCGCATACAGTGCAACCTTCGGCAAGACCTTCGAGCGCGGCTGGTTCAGCGTGGGCGCCGAGCGCACCAAGGAAGACGAGGTGCTGGGCAAGGACCGCGAGTTCAGCCGTTACACCAACGGCCCGCGCCACCCGAACGATGGCCTCAACGGCAACACGCCGTGGGGCTACGTCACCGTCGGCGGCAAGAACCTGACCGTGGGTCCGGGCGGCGACCCAAGCAAGGCCGGCAACTTCCATGCGCCGAACCCGGCCGATGGTGCCAACACCAAGTCGAACATGAGCCTGCTGACCGGCCTGGAGCGCACCTCGGTGTTCGCCAACGGTGGCTTCTCGATCACCGACAACCTGCGCATCGTCGCCGACGCGCTGTACAGCAAGCGCGAGTCGACCAAGCACCTGGCCGGCTACCCGTACTCGGTCAGCGCCGCGCAGGCCCGCAATGGCAGCCGTGCCGCCCTGTCCAAGGACAGCGCGTTCAACCTGTGGGGCCAGGATGCGCTGTTCGCGCACCGCACCGAGGAACTGCCGCGCGGCACCGAGAACAACCTGGAAACCAAGCGCGCCAGCATCGGCCTGGAAGGCAGCTTCGAAACCGGTTCGCGGTACTGGGACTGGAACATCAACTACATGTACAACCGCAACGAAGGCGAGCGCATCGGTACCGGCAGCATGTACCAGCCGCACGTCAACCTGGCCGTCGGCCCGTCCTTCATGGACGGCAACGTGGCCCGTTGCGGTGCGCCGGGCGCGGTGATCGCCGGCTGCGTGCCGTGGAACCCGGCTGCCCCGATGGGTTACACCGGCCCGGGCTCGCTGAGCAACCAGGACGTGCAGGACTACCTGTTCACCCGCTTCGTCGACAAGATGCAGAGCACCACCAAGGTCGCCAGCGGCAACATCTCCGGTTCGCTGTTCACCCTGCCGGCCGGCGACATCCTGGCCGCGATGGGCTTCGAGCACCGCAGCGAGGAGGCCAGCTACACGCCGGACATGAAGGTGCAGAAGGGCGAGATCGCCGGCACCAGCGGCCAGCCGACCCGCGGCAACTACTCGCTCAACGAGGCCTACCTGGAACTGCAGGTGCCGTTGCTGGCCGACCTGCCGTTCGCCCGCGAACTGTCGCTGGACGTGGCCGGTCGCTACTCGGACTACAACAACTTCGGTTCCACCACCAACAGCAAGTTCGGCCTGAAGTGGAAGCCGATCGACAGCCTGCTGGTGCGCGCCACCTACGGCACCGGCTTCCGTGCGCCGACCGTGGATGACCTGTACGGCGGCACCGTCAGCAGCCGCGACTCGTTCACCGACCCGTGCGATACCTCCTTCGGCACCGCCGCCACCAGCCCGGCCGTCGCTGCCCGTTGCCAGGCGCTGAAGGTGCCGGCCAACTTCCGCCAGCTCAACAGCGATGGCAGCGTGGCCACCAAGCCCGGCCAGCAGGCCACCACCGATTTCAGCTCGGGTTCCAACCCGGACCTGAAGCCGGAAACCGCCAAGACCTGGACCGTGGGCCTGGTCTACAGCCCGGACTTCGTGCAGGGCCTGGACGTCAGCCTGGACTGGTGGAAGATCCGCATCGACAACGCCATCGTCGGTGAGTCGGCCACCAACATCCTGGAACAGTGCTACGTGCAGGGTTCGGATGCTGCCTGTGGCCGCTTCACCCGTGGCAGCAACGGCCAGGTCAACTCGCTGGACCGCTCGCTGGTCAACGCGGGCTACCGCGAAACTGCCGGCTATGACATCAACGTGCGTTACCGCCTGCCGGAAACCGCGTTCGGCAAGTTCGCCGTCAACTGGAACACCACCTACACCGATTATCTGGAGCAGCGCAACGACAGCGCCGCCACCACCCCGGTGGAACAGCGTACCGGTTGGGCGGGCGACTTCCGCGTGCGCTCCACCTTCAACCTGGATTGGCAGTATGGCGACCTCGGCATCGGCTGGACCGCGCGCTACTACTCCAGCATGAAGGAGAAGTGCTCGTACATGGACGAGTGCAACATGCCGGGCTTCAACTCGTCGTACACCAGCGCCTCGCCGACCAACAAGGTGGGCTCCAACACCTTCCACGACCTGCAGGTGCGCTACAGCCTGCCGTGGGATGGCACCGTGTCGCTGGGCGTGAACAACGTGTTCAACCACCAGGGCCCGATCATGTACAGCCAGCCGAACAGCAGCTTCACCTACTACGGTGGCTTCGACATCGGCCGCTTCATGTACATGAAGTACCAGCAGCGCTTCTAAGCCTGCAACCGCGTTCCCGCCACGGCCATCCCTCTCTCCTGGCCGTGGATGGAAGCAGAACGGCGCCCCTCGGGGCGCCGTTCTTTTTTTGCGTGGAAGCAGGGTCGGATCCCCGCCGGCGCTAGCGCTTGGCGCGCATCGTGCGGATGTTGTCGCCGACGAACAGCACCAGGCCAGCCCAGATCGCTGCAAACCCGATCGCCTTGGCAGTGTCGAATGCCTCATGGAAGAAGAACACACCCAGCAGAAGCTGCAGGCTCGGCGCGATGTACTGCAGGATGCCGACCAGCGACAGCGGAATGCGCTTCACGCCGTAGGCGAAGCCGATCAGCGGTACTGCGGTGACCGCGCCGCCGAAGATCAGCAGCAGGTCGTTGCGCCAGCCCCAACCATGGAAGAACGCACCGCCGTGGCCGTTCTCGGCCCAGATCGCAAACGCCAGCGCCGGCAGGAACAGGTACATGCTCTCCACGCCGAGGCCGGCCACCGGGTCGACCGAGACCAGCTTGCGCAGCAGGCCATACAAGCCGAACGAACAGGCCAGGCCCAGCGCGATCCACGGTGGCGTACCTGCATCGATGGTCAGCCAGGCCACGCCCACCGCCGCCATTGCCACCGCTACCCACTGCAGCCGGCGCAGCCGTTCCTTCAGCACCAGCACGCCCAGCAGCACGTTCACCAGCGGGTTGATGAAGTAGCCCAGGCTGGTCTCGATGACATGACCGGCGTTGACCGCCCAGATGTACAGGCCCCAGTTGAACGCGATGGTCAGGCTCGACACCAGCAGGATCGGCAGCGCGCGCGGCTGCGCGGCGATCTTCCGCCACCAGCCCAGGCGCGCACTGATCAACAGCCAACTCAGCACCAGCACCGTGCTCCAGATGATGCGGTGGGCGATGATCTGGAACGAGGGCACCTCGTTGAGCAGGTGCCAATAGACCGGCACCAGGCCCCAGATCACGAAGGTGGATGCAGTGACCAGCAGGCCCCGGCGTTGTTCTTTCTCGTCCATGCTCACTTCTTTCTCGTCCTTGCCATTGTCAGCACCACCACACCCAGAAGAATCACCGCCATCGCCAGCAGGTCGCGCCAACCGAAGCGCTCACCGTTGAGCAGCGCGCCCAGCAGCACCGCGATCACCGGATTGACATACGCGTAGCTGCCCGCGAGCGCCGGGCGCACGTTCTGCAGCAGCCACACGTAGGCAGTGAACGCGACGATGGAGCCGAACACGCACAGATAGGCCATCGCCAGCAGGCCACCGGTATCGGGCAGCGTGGTCGGGCGCTCGCCCACCGCCAGGCCGATCAGCACCAGCAGCACGCCGCCGCAGATCATCTGCCCGGCCGCGGTCATGAACGGACCCGGCAGGTCCAGGCCGCGTGCCCACACAGAACCGAACGCCCAGCCGATCGGCGCGATCAGCAGCAGCACCAGCCCGGTCGGCGAGCCGGTCAGGCTGCTGCCGGCGTTGAGCCAGACCACGCCGAGGAAGCCGATGGCGATGCCCAGCCACTCACCACGGTTGGCATGTTGCCCGCGCAGCGCCGAGAACAGCGCCATCCACAGCGGCACCGAGGCCACCGCCGTGGCGGCCAGGCCCGAGGACACCTCGCGCTCGGCCAGCACTACCATGCCGTTGCCCAGCACCAGCATGGTCACGCCCATGATGACCAGGTTGCGCCACTGCCGCAGCGTCGGGTTCGGCAGCTTCCAGAACAGGCGCAAGGCCAGGAACATCAGGCCGCCGGCAATGATGAAGCGGCTGCCGGAGACCATCGTCAGCGGCAGTGCGCCGCCGTGCAGGGCCTTGGCGATGCCCAGATAGGTCGAGCCCCAGACCACGTAGACCAGCAGCAGTGCCAGCGCGACAAGGCCACCCCGGGGGGCAGCCGCAGACGAAGAGGGGGGAGCCGACATGACACACCAGGGAGCCGGGGGAAGGCGGATTCTAGGACGTTTTGAGTATGGTCCGGGACCCCATACGGTGGCACGCTGTCATCCATCCATGCACCCTGCTCTGGTCTGCTACCCCGTGTTGACGGCCGATGCAGTACCAAGAAGGCTGCCCGGCCGCGCCGCCCCAAGACCGGACGCCGTTTTCCCTGCGCACGGACGCGCCGCATCGAGGATTTCCACCCAGATGAGCACCACGTCCCAACCTGTTGTCCCCGCGAACGACCGTGCCGCCTTGCGGCGGTCGATCTCCAACACCCTCAAAGGCTCCGCCGGCAACCTGGTGGAGTGGTATGACGTCTACGTGTACTCGGTGTTCGCCGTGTACTTCGAATCGCAGTTCTTCTCGCCGGACGACAAGAACTCCACCCTGTACGTGTGGGCGATCTTCGCGGCGACCTTCCTGATGCGCCCGATCGGCGCCTGGTTCTTCGGCCGCTTCGCCGACCGCCACGGCCGCCGCCTGGCGCTGACCGTCTCGGTCACGTTGATGGCGCTGTGCTCGTTCCTCATCGCCATCACCCCCACCGCCGCCAGCATCGGCATCTGGGCCGCCGTGATCCTGTTGTTCGCGCGCCTGCTGCAGGGCTTCGCCACTGGCGGCGAGTATGGTGCCAGCGCCACTTACATGTCCGAGGCCGCCATTCCGGGCCGTCGCGGCTTCCTGTCCTCGTTCCACTACGTCACCCTGGTCGGCGGCCACGTGCTGGCCCAGCTGACCCTGCTGCTGATGCTGACCTTCTGGGGCAAGCCGGAGATCTCCGAGTGGGGCTGGCGCATCGCCTTCGGTATCGGTGGCATCGCTGCGGTGGTGGTGTTCTGGCTGCGCCGGGGCATGGACGAATCGCTGTCGGAGTCGTCCATCGAGGCCGCGCGCGAGGGCAAGGCAAAGAAGTCCGGTTCGATGTACGAGTTGTTCGTGCACCAGTGGCGGCCGCTGCTGCTGTGCTTCCTGATCACCGCTGGCGGCACCGTGGCCTTCTACACCTACTCGGTGAACGGCCCGAAGATGATCCAGAGCGCCTTCGCCGGCAACGACCCGATGACCGGCACCCTGATCAACCTGGGCGTGCTGGCCTTCCTGATGGTGCTGCAACCGGTCGGCGGCTGGCTGTCGGACATCATCGGCCGCAAGACCCTGCTGGTGTTCTTCGGCGTCGGCGGCGTGCTGTACAGCTGGTACCTGATCACCCAGCTGCCGCACCAGCATGACGCCACCCTGGCCTTCCTGACCCTGGCGCTGGCATTCGTCATCCTCACCGGCTACACCTCGATCAACGCGGTGGTGAAGGCCGAGCTGTTCCCCACCCACGTGCGTGCACTGGGCGTGGGCCTGGGCTATGCGCTGGCCAACTCGCTGTTCGGCGGCACCGCCCCGCTGCTGTACCAGGGCGCGCTGAAGACCGGCCACGTCGATTGGTTCGCCATCTACGTGACCGCCACGATCGCGGTATCGTTGGTGGTCTATGTGTTCTTCCTTACCAACAAGGGCCCGAACTGGCTCGACGGCACCCGCAAGTAAGCGCGTTGCCCTGATCGCGGCCACTGGCGCAATGCCGGTGGCCGCTACGTCTCCCGCCACCACGCTGATGTGGATCGCGGTGACGCTGGCCGCAGCCACGGCATTGGCCTGGGTGCTGCGCCGCCCCAACGCGCAGGCCACGTGGCCGCGCACGGGTTTCGGGATCGCCCTGCTGGTGTTCTGCGCCGCGCTGGCGCTGCAGCTGGCGATGGACCTGGGCAGCGGCCACAGCTCGCTGCACCTGCGGCTGCATCGCGGCGTCAACGCGGGGCCGCTGGTCGGCCTGCGCACGATGGCGGCGTGCTATCTGGCCGCGCTCGCCGCCGGCGGCTGGGGCGCGTGGAAGCTGCTGCGACGGCGCGGGTAGTGCCGGCCGCTGGCCGGCAAAGCCGCCGTCTTTCGGTAGTGCCGGCCGCTGGCCGGCAACCTCATGAACCTCCGGAAAGAGCAGGGAGTTGCCGGCCAGCGGCCGGCATTACTCAGCGGCGGGCCGCTTCGCTCTTGTCGCGCGCGCCGCGGAACTCCGATTCCTTTTCCCACGTCGGCCAGCGGCGGCTGTTGGCCAGCTCGGCACCCAGGTCGTAGACCAGCAGCGTGTCGGCAGCGTGGCCGCTCGGGTCCCAGCTCGGCGTCCAGGCATCACAGGCCTGGTGGTAGCAGTCGGCGAAGTACTTTTCGCGCAGCGCGCGGCCGCCTTCAACGCCACCGTCCAGCTTGTCCAGGCCCGGGCCGATGGTGATCGCCGGCACGCCCAGGCGGGCGAAGGCAAAGTGATCGGCACGGTAGAAGAAGCCGGCTTCCAGGTTCGGGTCCGGACTGTAGCTGCGGCCACGGGCCTTGGCCACGCGCTCCAGATCGCCTTCCAACGACACCCGGCCCTTGCCCCACGAGGCAATGTCGCGGGTCGGGCCATCCGGGCTGAACATCTCGATGTTCAGCACCGCAGCGGTCTTGTCCAGCGGCGCCAGCGGGTGCGCAGCATAGTAGCTGGCCCCCAGCAGGCCCTTCTCTTCAGCGGTCAGCGCCACGAAGTACAGCGTGCGCTGTGGCTGCGGGCCGGCAGCGAACACCCGACCCAGCTCCAGCACCGTGGCCACGCCGGTGGCGTTGTCGATCGCACCGCGGCGGATGCGGTCCCCCTTGGCGTCGGGCTGACCGATGCCGAACGCATCCCAGTGCGCGGAGAAGATCACGGCCTCGTCAGCATGTTCACCACCGGGCAGCTTGGCGACCACGTTGCGGGTCACCACCTGCTCGCGCTTGAGCGCGAAATCCACGCTCAATTTCGCGTTGTCCAGTGCCACCGGGCGGAAGTCGGCACGCATCGCCTTGCGCTTCTCCGCATCGAAGTCGAGGCCGGCGTCGGCGAAGATCGCCTCGGCCAGCTCGCGCTGCATCCAGCCGCGCAGCGGGGTGTGCTGCGCCATCGCTTCGGCGTGGCCGCGCTCGATGTCGAACAGCGGCGAAGTGCCCGAGCTCTTTACCGTGGCCCAGCCATACGCGGCCGGCGCGGTCTCGTGCACGATCAGCACGCCTTCGGCACCCCGGCGTGCGGCTTCCTCGAACTTGTAGGTCCACCGGCCGTAGTAGGTCACCGCCTTGCCATCGAACGCGCCCGGCGCGTCGGCCTCGAAGTCGGCGTCGTTGATCAGCACCACGGCGATCTTGCCGTGCAGGTCCACGTCCTTGTAGTCGTTCCAGTGGCGTTCCGGTGCGTCGATGCCGTAGCCGACGAACACCAACGGTGCATCCTTGATCTGCACGCGCTTGCGCGGCTGCAGGCTCTGCAGGGTCACGTCCACGCCATTGGCCAGCGCACGCTTGCCCTGCTTCAGCGACAGGCTGGCCTTGGCCTCACCCTCCAGCTGCGCGCGCACCAGCGGCACCGGCTGCACCCAGCTGCCGTCCACGCCGCCCGGCTGCAGGCCATAGCTGCGGAACTGCTCGATCAGGTACTGCACCGTGCGCTCTTCGCCCTCGGTGGCCGGTGCGCGGCCCTCGAACTCATCCGACGCCAGCACACGCACATGCCGCGACAGTGCCTGCGGATCGATGCCGCCACCCGGCAGGTCGTTGGCCGCATGGGCCAGGCCCCCGACGAACAGGCAGGACGACAGCAGCAACACGCGCATCGGATTCACGGCAGTACCACGGCTAGCTTGGAAGTCACCAGAGTGTAACGTGGTCGTGACACCACGGCGCGGCTTGGGCCTGTGTCATCCACGCATCGCGTTGATCTACCTGCTGATGCGATCCAGCCAGCAGGCCAGGCCCTGTGCGTTGAGTTCGATGTCCATCGCCAGCACGGCAATCACCGCCGCATCGTCCAGCGCACAACCATGCTGCTGCGCCCGTTCCAGGTACAGCGCCTGCAGTGCGGCCAGCAGGCAGCGGTGGCGGTCCGGCCGGCCATCGCACTGGCGGCCGATCGCGGCCATCGCATCGATCTGTTCGAACAGGTCGTTGGCCAGTTTCTGCACCTGCTGCACGCGCCCATAGTGGGTCAGGTACATCGCCTGCGGGCCGTAGCCCAGCATGCGTCGGATCGAGGCCTTCATCGCCTCCGGGTCGAACTGCACCGGCGAGGAAGTCGGGAAGATGAAAGCGCCCTGCGCGCTGTCCAGCTCGCGGTAGGAGATGCCGAACGTATCGCCAGTGAACCAGCTGCGGCTGCGCGCATCCCACACGCAATAATGGTGCAGTGCGTGGCCCGGCGTGTGCAGCAGCACCAGCTCGCGGCCAGCGAGATCGATGCGGTGGCCGTCTTCGGCCACCACCACGCGGTGTTCGGGAATCGGCTCGATGCGGCCGTAGCTGCGCGCGATCTCCTCGGCGCCGTACACCGCCGTCGCACCCGCAATCAGCCGGGTCGGGTCGATCATGTGCGGCGCACCGCGCGGATGCAGCACCGCCTTTGCGTTGGGCAGCTGCTGCATCAGCAGTCCGGCGCCGCCGGCGTGGTCCAGGTGCACGTGCGTGAGCAGCAGCCAGTCCACGGCATCCACGCCCAGGCCAGCGTCCACCAGCGCCTGCAGCATCGCCGGCACAGACAGGCCGGTGCCGCAGTCGACGAAGGCCGCGCGGCCGTTTTCAACGATCAGGTAGGCCGCGTCGAAGTCCGGGCGCTGGAAGCCGGTATCGATGGTGTGGATGCTGGGATCGGCGGTCATCGGCACGCACCTGGCAGTCTCGGAAACAGACGCCCATGGTAGGCGCGCAGGCGGTCCGGGTTCGATGCGGCTTTGGTCGGGTAGTGCCGGCCGCTGGCCGGCAACCTCGGGATGGCCGGGAGAATGCATGTGCCGCCGGCCAGCGGCCGGCACTACCGATCAGCCAGAACGCAATCCGAACCGCGGCCGCAGCAGCAACGCCAGCACCAGCACCGCCAGGAACGCGCCATAGGCATACAGCACCGCCAGCACCTGCGGCCAGATCGGGCCGGCGCCGGGCTGCACCACGCCAATGCGGTAGCCCCACAGCATCGACACGATGCTCAGCGCGAACGCCACGACCAGGGTGGTGCCATCGAACAGGCGCCGCCGCGCGCTGCGCGGCTGGCGCGGAAACAGCCAGTACAGGCTGCCCAGCAGCAGGAACCAGGGCAGGAACAGCAGCAGCGACAACCAGGCCATCGCAGACTCCATGTCATCGCGCCAGAGGCGCGCGGACATCATGCCATGGGTGCTGTGCCACGGTCGTGCTGGCGGGGGTCTTCCCTGTAGAGCCGAGCCCATGCTCGGCTGGTTAGCAAAGCAGCCGAGCGTGGACTCGGCTCTACAGAGGCGGAGCCGGGTCGAGCATGGCTCGACTCTACAAAGGGCAGGCAGGCCCGGCGATCAGGCAGCTTCGCGCAACGCAGCCAGGGCGGCCAGCACGGCGTCCACCTCGGTTTCCAGCTTGAACAGCTCGCTCTGCAACTGGTCGCCCTGCTCGGCCTGCTTGATCACCGCAATCAACTGGCCGGCATCGCGTGGCGAATCGAAGCCTTCGCTCTGGATCAGCAGCGTGCCGTCACCGGCGGTCAGCTTGAAGTAGAAGCGGCCGTCCTTTTCGCGGTACTGCTTGAACTGCGGCGGCGCCACGCGGGCCACGCCGGCATCTTCGCTGGCGATGTCACCGGCACTGGACAGGTCACGCAGGCCCACCGCATGGCGCAGCTCGTCCAGCAGCGGTGCCGCCAGCTGCTCGCGCAGCTGCTGGCCACGGCGCTTGAGCAGCGCTTCGATCTTCTCCGGCTCGGCCATCAGCGCGTTGTAGCGCTCGCGCAGCGGCGACAGCTCGCTGTCGATACGCTCGAACAGCTGCTGCTTGGCGTCGCCCCAACTGATGCCGGCGGCGAAGGCCCTGGCGAATTCCGCGGTCTGTTCCGGCGTGGCGAACGCCTGGTACATCTGGAACAGCGCCGAGCCCTCGGTGTCCTTCGGCTCGCCCGGTGCGCGCGAGTCGGTCAGGATCGAGAACACCAGCTTCTTCAGCTCCTCGCGCGGCACGAACAGCGGAATGGTGTTGTGGTAGCTCTTGCTCATCTTGCGGCCATCCAGGCCCGCCAGCGTTGCCACCTGCTCATCGATCACCACGTCCGGCAGCGGGAAGTACTCCTTGCCGTACACGTGGTTGAAGCGCTGGGCGAAATCGCGCGCCATCTCGATGTGCTGGATCTGGTCACGGCCCACCGGTACCTGGTTGGCCTTGAAGATCAGGATGTCGGCGGCCATCAGCACCGGGTACATGAACAGACCGGCGCTGACGCCTGCGTCCTCGTCCACGCCTTCCTCGCGGTTCTTGTCCACTGCCGCCTTGTAGGCGTGCGCGCGGTTGAGGATGCCCTTGCTGGCGATGGCGGTCAGGAACCACATCAGCTCGGTGGTCTCACGGATGTCGCTCTGGCGGTAGAACCACACGTGTTCCGGGTCCAGGCCGCAGGCCAGCCAGCTGGCCGCGATCTCCAGGGTCGCGCGCTGGGTGCGCTGCGGGTCCTGCGACTTGATCAGGCTGTGCAGGTCGGCCAGGAAGAAGAAGCTCTCGATCCCCGGCGCGCGGCTGGCCGCGATCGCCGGACGGATGGCGCCAACGTAGTTGCCCAGGTGGGGCGTGCCGGAGGGGGTGATGCCGGTAAGGACTCGGGTCGTCATGACTGCGTGGGGTAACCTTCGATGAACGGGGCCAGTTTACCTTGCACGCCACCAACCCCGTCAGGGCCTGCGGCGCGTTCATTCACGCAACCCCGCTGGAGACGCCCGATGAAACGCCTGCTGCCCCTGCTGCTGATCCTGCCCCTGGCCGGTTTCCGCCCGGCTCCCCTGCCGCCGCCGGTGTACGACGGCGGCCCCGTGCGCATGGCCCTGGTCGACCGCGACCGCGGCACCGAACTGCGCAGCTACCCTGCCGACGGCCAGCGCTGGGTGGCCGGCGAGCGCGGCCACCGCTACGCCGTGCGCCTGTACAACGACAGCCCTCGCCGGGTACTGGTAGTGCTGTCGGTGGACGGCGTCAACGCCATCTCCGGCGAGGATGCCGATCCCTCGCAGACCGGCTACGTGCTCAATCCCGGCCAGCGCGCCGACATCACCGGCTGGCGCAAGAGCCAGGACGAAGTGGCGCAGTTCGTGTTCAGCAGCCCCAGCGGCAGCTATGCCAGCCGCACCGGCCGCCCGGACAACATCGGTGTGGTCGGCGTGGCCGTGTTCGAGGAAGCGCGTCGCTGGCGCCCCGAGCCGATCCTGCGCCGTGGCCTGCCGCCGCCGGCTCCAGCCGCACAGGCCGAAGCGGCGGCCGACGCCAGTGCCAGCCGCATCGAGGGTTACGCCAGCAAGTCGCAGGCCCCGGCGCTGGGTACCGGCCATGGCGCACGCGAGCAATCCTCGGTACGCGACACCGACTTCGAACGTGCCAGCCGCAGCCCTGCACAGGTATTGCAGCTGCGCTACGACAGTGCCCGCAACCTGCGTGCGCGCGGCATCCTGGTCGACGCGCCCTCGCGCCTGCCGCGCGAACCGCAGGCGTTCCCCAACCGCTACGTGCCGGACCCTCCGGCCCGCTGATCGTCCCGCGCAGACAACACGACGCCCGCAACCTCACGGTGCGGGCGTCGTGATGTGGGGGAAACCGAAGCGCTTACTTGTAGTCCGGGTAGTCCTTGCTCACCGCGTCCTGGAACTCACGCACTTCCTTCTCCGCGCGGTCCTTGGCCCAGCCATAACGTTCCTGCAGGCGGCCGGCCAGATACTCGGCATTGCCTTCGGCCACATCGAAGTCGTCGTTGGTCAGATCGCCCCACTTGGCCTGGGCCTTGCCCTTCAGCTGCGACCACTTGCCGGAAATGATGTCTTTGTTCATTGCTGGGAGTCCTTGGTTGCAACGGCGTTCTTACCGTGGCTCCAGCTTCGCGCAGCAGCTGTTGAATGCCGGTCAACCGGCAATGAAATGCACGCTCACCTGCTTGAATGGTTCACTACGCTTCGACACGTACGCTGCAGAGAAACGCGCAAGCAAAAAGGCCGGGGAGATCCCCCCGGCCTTTTTGCTTTCCGTTCCACTTCAGGCTCAACGGCCCTTGGCGGCATCCTCAACCTTTTCACCGGCCTTCTGCACGTCCTTGCCGGCACCGGCCACGGTGTTGCAACCGGCCAGCAGGGCCACCGAGAACATCGACAACAGCATCAGGGCAACTACGCGCTTCATGGGCTTCTCCTTGGGTTCGCCGCTATACCGCTTCATTCGCGGATGGGATTCTTTCGCTCGGCGGGAGGGCACCAATGCCCACTGCCGCCGCGTGAAGTGCAATCTGGCGGCAGGGGCGTGGAGCGGGCGTGAACGGTTCGGCGATCCGTTCAGCAGGGGGCGGTCAGTCGCGCATCAGGGTGGACTTGCCGAACAGGCTTTCCACCAGGTCCACGGCCAGTTCGGCGGTGGCATTCTGCTTGTCCAGCAAGGGGTTGAGCTCGACGATGTCCAGCGATCCCATGCGCCCGGTATCGGCGATCATTTCCATCACCAGCTGCGCCTCCCGATAGTTCACCCCACCCGGCACCGTGGTGCCGACGCCCGGCGCGATGCTGGGGTCGAGGAAATCCACATCGAAGCTGACGTGCAGGTGGGTGTTCTCATCAATGCCGGCCAGCGCCGCTTCCACGGCACGCTTCATGCCGTTCTCGTCGATGTAGCGCATGTCATAGACATCCACCTTGTGGGTCTTGATCAGGCGCTTCTCTTCCGGGTCCACCGAGCGGATGCCGATCTGGTGCATCTGCGCCGGGGTGATCGCCGGTGCGCTGCCGCCCAGACGGGTCAGCGCGTCCGGGCCGAGGCCGCACAGGCAGGCCACCGGCATGCCGTGGATGTTGCCCGACGGCGTGACATCGCTGGTGTTGAAGTCCGAATGCGCATCCAGCCACAGCACGCGCAGATTCTTCCCCTGCTCGCGGCACCAGCGCGCAACGGCGGTGATCGAACCGATGCCCAGGCAATGGTCGCCACCGAGCATGATCGGCATGCGCCCGGCCTGCAGCTCGGCGTAGCTGGCTTCCATCAGTGCGCGGTTCCAGGCCACCACCTCATCCAGGTGGCGGTAGCCCTCCACCGGCGCGGTCCACGGGTTGCGCGGGCCATCCAGGTTGCCCACGTCGCGCACGTCCACGCCGCGCGCTTCCAGCGCCTCCGGCAGGCCCGCCACGCGCAGCGCCTCCGGCCCCAGCCGTGCGCCGCGATGGCCCGCACCGACATCGGTGGGAACGCCAATCAGGGATACGGAAATGGGATGGGCCATGGGTGCCTCCTGCGGTGCGGAAAAAGAAGCACAGTCTAGCCAGAGCTGTGTGACACCACTCGCGGCGGTGCAGCAGGGCATGGGTCAGATCGCCGCGGCCTGCCAGCCGTATCCGGTCAGGCATTCCAGCGCTGGGTCGTCAGGAATTGGACCTTCCGCGATCCACCTCACATCCCGGTCGGTTTCGCCTCTTACGCAAGGCTGTTGTTGTGTCCACGCTGCGCAGGCACCCTGAAGGTGCCGCCTCACTTCCTCAATCATGGAGCACCACGCGCATGAAACATGCACTCAATGGACTTGCGGTACTGGCAATTGCCCTGGGCGGACTGTTTCCCGCCGCTGCCAGTGCACCCTCGCAACGCATCACGCATACGGTGACCACCGACGCGTATCCCATGCAGACGGCAGGCGCACGCCAGGTACTCGACTGGGTGGCGCAGCGGGTGAAGCCGTCGTTCGCCCCGCAGGGCTACGGCAACGTACAGGTGGAACGACAGGCAGTCTCCGTAGGCCTCGCGTCTGCACGCTCGGATGAATCGATTCCTGGAAAACTGCCAGACCAGGGAATTCCCGGTGAGATCTACCGGGTGGAAAACCTGCTCCCCGACGGCTCCCTGCAGACGTGGGAATTCACCTGGGTGGAGCCCTCATCCGGCCATGGAGGCGGCTGGAACGTAACTGGCTACACCTACAAGAAGGGAAATGACCCGGTGAACCAGCAGTAGCGGAACGGGGGCAACGCGCACCGCGCTGCCCCCTTAGACACGCCGCCGCCGCGCCTCAACCGCCGCGGCGGTGAACCGGCGTCAGGCTCTGCACCTGACCGTTGTTGCGCATCATGCACAGGAAACGGCCGTCGGGATAATCGATGATCAGTTCCTGGTAATCGCTGCCCACCGGCATCTGGGTGACCAGCGCGCCCTGAGCGCCCTTGCGCATGTTGCAGGCGCCCAACGCGGTATCGCCTGCCGGCGCCGGGGTGGTCACCGAAGACACATTGCGGAACACCGCGCGGCAGCCGCCATTGACCCACACCGAGTGCCGCGACAGGCCCCAGTTCCTGCCTTCCTCGCAGCGGGTGCGGCTGAGCTGGCGCACGATTTCCACATTGCCGCGGGTATTCAGATCGCACGACACCTGCTGCTCGCCAGTGGATTCGCAGGTGACTTCGCGCGGCAGCGCGGCATCGCCGGCGGCAGCGTCGCGAGGGCGGGCGCTGCTTGCAGCGGGCGCGGGCGTGCCGCTGGTACTGACCTGACAGATGCCATTGGCGCCGCCTCGGTCGGTGTAGCTGATCTGCGGCGTACCGTCATCGTTGCGGATGATCGACAGGGTGATGCCGCTGTTGGTATCGCGTGCTTCGAAATAGCGGTCGTTGAAGCGCTTCAGCGCCGTCTCGCGGCCCTGCACGTAGACCGGCCCGCCATCGTCTGCGTGAACATCGATGCCGCCCGGGCAGCTGGCGTTGAAGAACGGCACGGCGGCCATGGCCGGGGCTGAGAAGGTTGTGACCAACAGTGCGACGGTGAGCCGCAGGGCGTGGCGACGCATGGGCGTGTCCCGAAGGGCATGTGTCCCCAGTATGTGTCGGGGGTCTGCAAATGGTCTGTGAGGAGAATCAAAAAGCCGGCAGCGCATTCGGGCGTTTGTGTTTGCTATGGTAGCTGTGGAGCCTTGCCCGGGCTGTTAAGTCACCTTTACTTCGTGGGCCAGCTCAGGGCATGCGGCAGCGATGGTTCGGGCAGATTTCTCGCTGATGGCGCCACTGCGCAATCTGTCGCTTCTGGCATTGCGATGCCCGAAACGGGCCAAACGCGATAATTCATTTTTCCTCTCAGATCACCCGATGCCATCGAAACAAACGACTGGCAGGCGGGGATTTCGCGTGCGCATGATGAATCGCCACCTTCAGCGAGGGGGCCGGGATTTCCAACCCGAAGACTGAAAGCTGTATACGCTTGCCAGCCGGCGTCGTCCTTTCCAGGTGCGGCGCCGGCTGGCAATCCGTTCGCCGATCGACGGCGGGCGGTGCGTGGGGGCCTCGTGCCCACCGGCTAATTCAGTCCCGGGATTGGAAACCACGTATCGCCCGCCACCCTTCTCCGGTGGCATCTCTGTTCCTGCCGAGGATGCCCGCATGTCCAGAAACTACCACCCGTACCTGACCGCCACCCTCGGCGAGGCGGCTCTGCGTCTGCCACCTGAACTGGCGCAGCCATTGGAAGCCGCTTTCGCCGCTGCGAACGAGGCGCCTGCGTCCATCAACCTGCCCAGCTGCCTGCAGCGCATCCGCGCCGGTGACGCCGCCGATGGACAGCCGTGGACGGGGCCCGCCAGCACACCCGGCCAGGCCGTGGCCGCCGCACGCCGGGATCGCGCTGCGGTTGGCCTGGTGTCGCTGTTGGAGCTGTACCACGCCACCGAGCGCGTGCGCGTGGACGGGGAAGAGAAGGACGACATCGGCGACGGCACGCGCGAAGGGCTGATGCTGGCCTGCCGGGGGCTGGCGGAGTATGTGGCGTTGCAGGTGGGTAGCTGAGGCTGCGGCGGTCGCAGTGTGTGTGCGGCATTGATCGAAGGATCTGTCCGCGCCATACAGTGAGTTGACTCACCGGGTTGGGACGAGAAAACCAGCGAATGGCGGTTTCTTCATTTTCGTTCCATCGCCTTTGCGACCGGCGCCGCGCCGACGCATCATGATCGGCGCCTGTGCTTATGCTGCGCTGGCGTGCAAGCGCACACCCAAGGCACGGATCACGGACCCAATCCGCAGTCAAAAGATGCTGTGCTAGATTCAAGAGCGTGACAGTGGCGCGAGAGATGCTTTCATGGATGCGTGGGTCGAGAAATGCGATTCTTCATCAAAACGCGGACTTCGGCGCCGCCTCTGGATCGCAGCGCGTCGTCGCCTCGCGATCGTTATTCCGGCGCTGGTGCTGACAGCATGTTCGAGCGCCGCGACGCCGCCCCCATCAGATCATGTGAATCAAAGACAGGCCATCAAATCAGGGAGTGAAGCTGGTATGGAGCGATTCAAGAACAGCATCGAGCGATTGTCCAATGTGCGTTTTGGCGATATCGATGCGTTGAACGAACAGCTTCACACGCATCTTGGAAAACCGACCCGGCAGGGCCTGAGAGACGAGCGAACCGCAGAACGTGGAATGTTGGGCGGCCTTGAAGTTCGGAACATCTCACTGAGAAGTGCTGTCGATAATCCTGCGCAGGCGAAGCTGACCTTCGATGTCGCGCCACCGAGCGTCGCGCTCAAAGAAGTCATCTGGGAGGGAACCGCGCAATATCCACCTCGGCCTGATGCCCCTGACTCACGCCCTTACTGGACCGCGCCAGTGAACGGTGCTGAGGTTGTACTCACTCTGGCCCCTGACAATGCGACATTGACCCACGTATTGATCAGTCAGCGTTGACCCCCAGGGCAGGAGCTCCAACATGGAACGTACTGAAGACTCTGTACTGCCGCAGCCGCAGGGGGGGCCTCGCCCAGGACCCGTACGTCGGCCGGACTCCCCGTTAGCTGACCCCTCGCTGGCGCCGCTTCTAGCGAAATCCCCAACACTTCGGGCGGGTCTCGCACAGGCCGAGCGCGACGATCTGGAGGTTGTCTGGGGACAAGCCGGTAGGGGCACCTATCTTGTTCCCGGTGAGAAGATCGTTATTGACGAGAACGCGGTTGGACAAGGCTCCAGAATCGCGCGCTCTCTTTCACACGAGGTGGGGCACCATCTCTTCACCGAACGTCCCGATCCGACGTCCAAGCAAACCTATGTAAACACCCTGCTACGCGGAGAAGCCGCTGCGACGCTCAGTAATGTCCAGGTCCAGCGTGAACTAATTGCGGCCGGTGGACCAGACATTGGCGTGTCGGGTACGGGTAATCGACCGCAACAATATGGAGCCATTGCCGTTGAACTCCAGGCCGGGCGCATCAATCGAAACCAGGCGCTTGGACAGATCGCTGAGGTGTTCAAAACGGAGGCTCCTTCTGTTGGTCCTCATGCGACATACGAGCTTTACTATGGCGCGCACTATGATCAGCACATAGCACCCACGCAGCGTCGACGTAGGCCCGAGCCAGAATTTGACGCCGAGCGCACTTCGGCTGCGGAAAGAGACGCCGTGGTCGCCGACGACTCACTCTCAGTGCAGCGAACAGCTTCCTCAGTAGCTGAACTCGGAAACGCTGACCGCTCTCTCTACATGCAGATAAGAGCGGGTGTGGAACGCTTGGACGCCCAGAGCGGGAAGCAGTGGGATGAGTCGAGCCAGCGCTTGTCCGCGAGTCTGTTGGTGCTCGCGAAGGAGCAAGGGTTTTCAAGAGTTGACCACGTTGTATTGAACAACCCGACAGAGTCCCTTGCACGTGGCGAGAAAGTCTTCATCGTCGAGGGGGCGATGGACGATCCTGCCCAACGCCGTGGAACCATGAATACGATGGACGCGCTTCGCGCGCCTGAAGCAGAGTCCCTTCATCGCGCTGAAGCGTTGGCAGCAAATCTTGAACAGCCGCCAGCGCAGCAGGTTCATGCGCAGGACGGGCCATCGTTCTCAAGGTAAGGCCGTCGACGCAACCGCTCTGCCGCCTTTCGAACAAATGGGAGTACCTGAAGCAGCGCAAAGAGGCGCTGACTCATGGGAATGGGGGCGATTATCCTAGTCGAACGGATGACCTGGTTGTCGTGGAACACCTGACACGATTCGCTGGAGCGGAGGCATCAGCCCCGCTTTCATGTGGGGACAAGATGCGCACAATTGCAATCTTCCTGGTTGGCGTCTGCACCATTGTTCTTTCAGGCTGCGCGACTACCACACTTCCCAATGGGGTTGCTTCAGCGGGATACACTGAAGTTGTTTCCGTCCCTCTAGGCCCTCTCCGTTACTTCCATACGACTTCTGTTCTACCGGGGAAGAACGCCGTAGGCGCTACGAACCTCGTCCGCTGCACGAACACCGCGCGGACGATCAACCTGCAGATCGCGAACGGGCTGGCGCTTGATGCCGCAGATGTGTGCGCACGTATCGATGCTGCGGCTGCGGCATCCGAGTCATGGATACCGGCAGCATCAAACAGGTACCGAATCCTTCTTGTGCCGGAAGGCACTGCTGGGGCAATACGAACAAGATCGCTTGGCCTCTTTGCCACAGGCAGGCAGCTTGCGTTTGTGGCACCTGTATACAGCAATCAACATAGAACCTTCGCGAATCTTGTTGACTTGGTTGCGCACGAAAGCTTTCACGCTTTAGGCCACGCTGAAAAAAATCCCCGAGGACAGGATGAAAGAAGCGCCTACTACGCGGGCCTGTGCGCGCAACTTCGGATCAACGGCCTCATTGCAGAAGAAGACTTACCGGGGGCCCCTCTCGCGTCCGGCGATCAGGCGGTACGCTACTCCTCGCAGGAAGCCTATCGCGTGCGCCTGGAAACCTATCCGTTGCTGGCGGACGGAGGCATCCGGCTTGGAGCTTCATCCGGCGACTTGATGCTGGACCGATGCCAGCAGATCAGAAGCGAGGTTGTCGGGCTTCAGTCGAGCTCATTAGTTCCTCCTGGGGGTCTGCTTCCCTGAGGTCAGCGTAGGGACGGACGGCAGACGCAGGAAAGCCAGCGTACTGCGCTGGCCTTTTTCGTTGAAACCCCTGTTTTCAAGGCGTTTCAGAGCTTCCCAGGTGGTGCCGCTTATCCGAATCGAACGGATGACCTACTGTTTACAAGACAGTTGCTCTACCAACTGAGCTAAAGCGGCATGGGTGGTGCACCGGCGGCAGCGCCGCGGTAAGGGGATTCTAGCGCAACCGCGTGCATTCCAGCGACCGGCTCTGCGCCGCGCCGCTGCGCTGCTGGGCCTGGGCCGGCTGCGTGCCCGCCGCCAGCTGCCCTTCCAGCCACCATTGGCCGGCGTCGCCGCTGGCGACCAGGCGCGGCTGGAAGCCGGCGGCCTGCACCGCCGCCATGCGCCGTTCGGCGCCTTCGCGGTTGCGGTACTGGCCCAGCGCCACGGCGTTGGCCTCCTCACCCTGGCTGATGATGTAGTAGTCGCTCAGGCCGGCGGCGACGATGCGTTTCACGGTGGCCTGGGCTTCGTCACGGTTGGCGGCGGCCGGCAGCATCACCCGGTAGCGGGCACTGCCGCTGGCAGCGGGCTGTTCGCGCAGGCGCACCTGGCTGAGCAGCGTGCCGGCCTTGCCCTGCGCGCTGCTGGCGGCGGCGCGGTCGGCGAACGGGCCCAGCGCGACGCAGCGCGGCGGCTCGGCGGCCGCGGGCGGGGCTACGGGCTTTTCCGCTGCCGGAACGGGTGCAGGCGGTGTTACCGGCTTGGCAGCGGCAGCAACCAGCGCAGCCTCAGCCACCTGCGGCTTGGCGATCTCCGGCTTTGGCGGCGCAACGGGCGCGGGTGTCGCAGCCACCGCGGTCTTCGCCGCCGGTTCGCGCTCCATCAGCGGTGCAGTCGGGGCGGCGGCGGTGGCCTCGGCTGCGGCATTGGCATCCACGCCACCGGGCACCCAGCGCAGCTCGGCGACGCCAGCCGGTTGCGGCGCAGGCGCAGGCTTCTGCGGCGCCTCGCGCAGCAGCCACCAGCAGGCGACGCCGAGATTGAGAATGGCCAGTACGACGATCAGGGCACGGGTGAGCATGCGCGGATACTAGCGCGCGGGCTGGTGCACCGCCCAGCGGGCGAGGCCATCCAGCACCAGCGAGGGGTGGTAATCGGCAGCGGGCAACAACGGCATCAGCGCCGCTGCGCCGCCACCGTGCACCAGCAGCGACGGTGCCACGCCCAGCAGCGTGTGCGCGTGCTGTGCGCTGCGTTCAATCAGCGCCACCGCAGCGCCATCGCAGCCGGAAGCCAGCGCGTCGGCGGTGTCGTTGGCGAACTCGCTGTAGCCGCCACCGGTCGCGGGCAGCTGCACGGCACGGGCGTGCAGTGCTTCGCGCATGGTGGTGGGCGATGCGGAGATGCGGCCACCGTGGTGCTGGCCGTCGGCGTCGAGCAGGTCAATCGTCAGCGCGGTGCCCACGCCGACCACCAGCACCGGGCGTTGTGCCTTTGCGGCAGCCAGCAGGGCCAGGAAGCGGTCGACGCCGAACTTTTCCGGCTTGGCATAGGCAATGCGCACGCCGGCGCATTCGGCGCTGGTGCGCACCACATGCACATGCTCGAAGCGGCGCTGCAGCTGGTCCAGCATCGCGCTGGTCAGCGACGGTGCGGCCACGCTGGCCACGAACGCGGTGCGGCCGCTGGGCAGGCTGTGCGGCGGCTGCCCGGCCATGCCTTCGGCGCCATGCGCCCAGGCCTGTACGTCACCGGCACGGTCACCCTGCAACGGCGCGAACTTGAAGCGCGAGTTGCCGAGGTCGAACAACCAATCGCTCATGCCGCCCTCACGCTGACTTCGCCGGCGTGCAGCAGGCGTTCCTGGCCATCGATGCGCACGCGCAATGCGCCGTCATCGGCCAGGCCAAGCGCAGTACCGTGCTGCCACTGCCCGTCCAGTTCCACGCGCACTTCGCGGCTGGCCAGCATGTCGAAGGCAGCGTAGCGCGGCAGGAACGGAGCGAGGCCTTCGCGATCGAATTGTTCCAGCGCCGGCAGCAGCCGCGCCAGCACGGCGGCAACGACCACGTTTCGATCCACTGGCTTGCCAGCCAGCGTGTCAAGGTCCACCCACGGCTGGGTGATCTGCTCGCCGAACGACGGCGGCATGTGGGTGTTGATGCCGATGCCGATCACCGCGCGCGCCGGGCCGGCGTATTCGCCACCGCCCTCGGCAAGCAGGCCGACCAGCTTGCGCTTGCCATCGACGATCAGGTCGTTCGGCCACTTCAACTGCGCCTGGGTGTAGCCCAGGTCGTGCAGCGCTTCGGCCACGGCGATGCCGGCCACCAGGCTCAACCCGGCCAAGCGGCCCAGGCCGCCGGAGTACAGGCGCATCACCGACAGGTAGATATGCGCGGCCAACGGCGAGGCCCAGGTGCGGCCACGACGGCCGCGGCCGCCAGTCTGGCGTTCGGCCAGCAGGACGCTGACTCCGCGCTGGGGCGCGCTGCACCGCAGCAATTCGGCGTTGGTAGAGTCCACCGTCCAGGCCACCTGCAGGTCGTGCAGCAGGGCCTGGGCATCGGCGGGCAGGCCGGCGCGGATCGCCGCCGGGTCCAGCAGGTCGACCGGGCGGGTCAGGCCATAGCCCTCGCCAGCACGGCCCTCGATGTCCACACCTGCGGCCCTAAGCCCTTGAATACGCTTCCAAATAGCCGCCCGGGTCTGGCCCAGCTCTCGGGCCAGGGCGTCGCCGGACAGGCGACCGGCAGCGAGTTTGGCCAGCAATTGGCGATCGTCCACGGCAGCTTCCACGAAGTCAGGCAGGAATTATGCGGGAAAGCCGCCAGCGACGCCTGCCACGCTGGGTTCCGCAGGGGCTTCCAACGGGGCGCCGGGTTCGGGCTAGAATCGGGAACTCACCCTCCCTTAACGTGGATGTCGTCAATGCGCCGTTATGCCCATTGCCTGATCCTGCTGATGATGCCCTTCGCGGCGTCTGCAACGGCAGCGCTGGACGACAGCCGCGGCGCCTGCGTGTCCTCCAACGGTGATGCCGCCTCGCAGCGCGCGCCGACCGCGACCGCCTCGGCTGCGACCACCAAGCCGGCACCGGTACGCCCTGCGGCCAGCAGTGCCACCAGCACCGGGGGCGGCGGCAGCGACGACGACGTGCTGCAGCGCATCCGTGCGCCGAAGTGGCACAGCTACCTGCCGGGAATGTTCCGCTGATCAAGTCGTTGCTGCAGTGGCTGCGGCCCTCGCCGCGGCCGATCGACGATGCGCTTTGGGAAGACGCCTGCCGCCGTGCGGCCTGGCTGCACGGCCTGGACGACGAACGCCGCGCGCGACTGCGCGTGCTGGCCACGCGCTTCCTGCATGAGAAGACCATTACCCCTGTCGGTGAACTGCAACTGCAGGCTGGCGATGGCGTGCTGCTGGCGGCGCTGTGCTGCCTGCCGCTGCTGGAATTCGGTGAAGTGGGGCTGGAAGGCTGGTCGCAGCTGATCGTCTACCCGGATGCGTTCCGCGTGCACCGCAGCCACATGGATGCGGCCGGCGTGTTGCACGAGTGGGATGACGAGCTGATCGGCGAGTCGTGGGACAGTGGTCCGTTGATCCTGTCCTGGGCCGATGTGCAGGCCGACCTGGCCGCGCCGCACGACGGCTACTGCGTGGCGGTACATGAGATGGTGCACAAGCTCGATGCACTGGATGGTGCGATGGACGGCACACCGCCGCTGCCGCGGCAATGGCAGCGCGAGTGGGCGGCCACGTTCCAGCGCGCCTACGACGCCTTCTGCGCGCAGGTGGACGCCGGCGAAGAGACCCTGATCGATCCGTATGCGGCCGAGGCGCCGGAGGAGTTCTTCGCGGTGAGCAGCGAGTACCACTTCTCGGCACCGGATCTGCTGCAGCAGGCGTTGCCGGAGGTGGCCGCGCAGCTGCGGCGGTTCTATGGCGAGCCGCCGAAGATCGAAATGCCGTAGTGCCGGCCGCTGGCCGGCAACCTCATGATCTTCGATGGCATTGCTTGGTTGCCGGCCAGCGGCCGGCACTACCGATCAACGAGGTTTACGGCCCCGGCGGCAAGCGCACTTCGAAGCGGGCGCCACCCAGTTCGGCCGAACGGCCCACGCTCAGTTCGCCGCGGTAGTCCTTGATCAGGTCCTGCACGATCGACAGGCCGATGCCGTGGCCCTGCACGCGCTCGTCGCCACGCACGCCACGCTGCAGCACCTTGCCGATGTCATCCGGGGCGATGCCCGGGCCATCGTCGTCCACCGCCAGCAGCAGGCCGGCACGGCGCGCGTTCGGCGCCGGCAGCGGCTGCGCGGTCAGCAGCACGCGGCGGTTGGCCCACTTGAAGGCGTTCTCCAGCAGGTTGCCGAGCAGTTCCTGCAGGTCACCCGGCTCGCCGTGGAAGCGCGCGGCCGGGTCGATATCGAATTCGCACAGCACGCCCTTGGCGGCGTAGACCTTTTCCAGGCCACGCACGATTTCCTCGGCGTTGGACTCGATCGGCAGCGGCGCGGAGAACAGCTTGTGGCCCGACGAGGCCGCGCGTGCCAGCTGGTACGAAACCAGGTTGTTCATGCGCTGCAGCTGCACGTCCAGTTCTTCGCGCAGCGCACCGTCGCCGGCGCCGCTGTCCATCTGCGTGCGCAGTACCGCGATTGGCGTTTTCAGGCTGTGCGCCAGATCGGCAAGGGTATTGCGCTGGCGCTCGAGGTTCTCGCGCTCGCTTTCGATGAAGGCGTTGATGCTGTCGGTCAGCGGTTCCAGCTCGCGCGGGTGGCGCTCGCTCATGCGCTCGGTCTCGCCGCGCTGCACCTTGGTCAGCTCGGTGATCACCCGGCGCAACGGGCGCAGGCTCCACTGCAGGATGACGGTCTGCAGCAGCAGCAGGATCAGGCCGATGCCGCCCAGGTAGAACCAGACGCGGCCACGGAACACGCGCAGCTGCGCACCCAGCGCGCGCGAGTCTTCCATCACGTAGATGGTGTACGGGAATTCGGTGGCGGGGTCGGCGTCGGCGCCCCACACCAGGCCCAGGCCATAGCGGTACACCGAGCCCTGGCTGCCATCGATCTGGATCATCGGCAGCGGACCTTCGAACACTTCCTGGCGCGGCGCCAGCAGGCCGCCACCGACGGTGGGCAGCATCGGGCCTTCGGCGGACATCGAATTGCCCTTGCCGTGCGGCATCACCACCTGCAGGTACAGGCCACTGCCCGGTACGTCGAAGCGCGAATCCGGCGGCTGCTCGCGGATGTACAGCGAGCGGTCGCGGGTGAAGTCGATGCCGGCCGCATAGGAGGTGGCGTAGTTCTTCAGGCGCTCACGCAGGTTCGCCTTCGCCGTATCGGCGAAGG
Organism: Stenotrophomonas sp. FR012; assembly: GCF_047520565.2. Lineage (NCBI taxonomy): Bacteria > Pseudomonadati > Pseudomonadota > Gammaproteobacteria > Lysobacterales > Lysobacteraceae > Stenotrophomonas > Stenotrophomonas sp. FR012. The sequence goes on along the minus strand of NZ_JAXBQL020000011.1, from coordinate 16,487 downwards.
CGGCGTCGAGCGCGTAACCGGCCAGCGCCAGGAACGCGACCAGGCCCACGGACGCGGCGAGCATCTGGCGCGCCTGCAGTGAGCGCGGCCGCCAGCGTCGGAAGAACCACAGACGGCCGGACATCGTGTTATCGCCAGGGTGAGCCGGCTCAGCCCTCGTTGCGCGGGATCGCGAAACGGTAGCCGCGACCGCGCACGGTCTCGATCGGCTTCAGTTCTCCATCCGGGTCCAGCTTCTTGCGCAGGCGGCCGATGAAGACCTCCAGCACGTTGGAGTCGCGGTCGAAGTCCTGCTGGTAGATGTGTTCGGTGAGGTCGGCCTTGGAGACCAGTTCACCGGCATGCATCATCAGGTACTCCAGCACCTTGTACTCGTAGCTGGTCAGGTCGACATTGCTGCCGGCCACGCTGACCGTCTGGGCAGCAAGGTCCAGGGCGACCGGGCCGCATTCCAGGGTCGGCTTGCTCCAGCCGGCGGCGCGGCGCAGCAGCGCGTTGACGCGGGCCAGCAACTCTTCCACGTGGAACGGCTTGACCAGGTAATCGTCGGCGCCCTGCTTCAGGCCCTCGACCTTGTCCTGCCAGCTCGAACGCGCGGTCAGGATCAGTACCGGGAACTTCTTGCCTTCGTCACGCAGGGCCTTGATCAGCTCCATGCCCGACATCTTGGGCAGGCCGAGGTCGATGATGCCGACATCGAACGGAACTTCGCGCCCCATGTAGAGGCCTTCCTCGCCGTCCTGCGCAGCATCGACGGCAAAGCCTTCGCGCTTGAGCCGGGCTGCCAGGGTCTCACGCAGCGGGGCTTCGTCTTCGACCAGAAGGATACGCATGAACTCTCCCTAGTGTCCTGGGTGTGGCCCGGAGGCCTGTGGGGTACGGGTTGATACCGACGACTATCCCTGTTCAGGGGTTATCGCCGCGTAGTGATGACATATCCGACCGCGGCGTGCGCGGCTGTGAACGCGACGGGGCGGGGTCGTCCATGTAGCGGACCCGGCCCCGGTCGTCCATGTACTTCACCCGGTTGATATCACGACCATCGAACGGCACGCGCTCGGCGCCGAGGATGTGGCCGCCGGTGCTGCGCTGCACGCGGCGCACGGCATCGGACAGCGAACGCTCGTCGCCACGGTTGCCGCGCTCTCTCCGATCCATCATTTCCGCCCGTGCCTGCTCGCCCCGCGGCGGCTGTTGCGCCAGCGCCGACGACAGCGGCGCAGCCGACAGCACCACGCAGGTGGCCAGGGCAATGCGGCAATGGAAGGGAGCGGAAGACATCGATGCGATCCTAGCCGAGCACGGCGATTCGTTCAAAAGTCGTAAATCCGGGAGCCGGGTGCGGGACCCGGCCTTTACAATTCCTTTGCAAATTCTTGGTTTGGGGCAGTGAATCCGGTCTGAACTTTTCCGGCCGCAGCCCTGCGATGTTCAGCTAGGTGAACATTCGGGACGAATCGCCGTCCCTTGTCAAGTCAGGAATGTGACTGCGGTCACGCTGCGGCACGATCGGCTTCGCGCTCGGTGACCGACAGCGCCTGCTCGACCAGGCTCCAGTCGGCGCCCGGGCGGTGCGCGCCCTCGCTCAGCACCTGGCGGAACGCGCGGCCACCGGGCTGGCCGTGGAACAGGCCGAGCAGGTGGCGGGTGATGTGCTTCAGTGCCAGACCTTCGCCCAGGCGCGCTTCCACGTAGGGACGCAGCGTGCGCAGCAGGTCACCGCGCGCCTGCAACGGCGCGCCGGTCTGCAGCGCCTCCAGCTGATGCAGCAGGTAGGGGTCGTGGTAGGCCGCGCGGCCCAGCATCACGCCATCGACGTGCGCGGCCTGCGCCTGCACCGCCTCGATGCTGGCCAGGCCGCCATTGAGCACCACCGGCAGCGCCGGGCGCTCCTGCTTCAGGCGGTAGGCCCAGTCGTACTTCAGTGGCGGAACCTCGCGGTTCTCCTTCGGCGACAGGCCCTTCAGCCACGCGTTGCGCGCATGCACCACCACCATTGCGGCACCGGCGGCGACCTGGCGGTCGACGAAGGCGGCGAACACGTCATAGTCGTTGTCCTCGTCCACGCCCAGGCGGCACTTCACCGTCACCGGGATCCCGATCGCGTCGACCATCGCCGCCACGCAGTCGGCTACCAGCGCCGGCTCGCGCATCAGGCAGGCGCCAAAACGCCCGGCCTGCACGCGGTCGGACGGACAGCCGCAGTTGAGGTTGACCTCGTCGTAGCCCCACTCCGCGGCGATGCGCGCGGCCTGCGCCAGCAGCGCCGGGTCGCTGCCCCCCAACTGCAGCGCCAGCGGCTGCTCGCTGCGGTCGAAGCCGAGCAGGCGCTCGCGATCACCGTGGATGACCGCATTGGCGTGCACCATTTCCGTGTACAGGCGCACACCCGGCGCCAGCACGCGGTGGAACACGCGGCAATGGCGGTCGGTCCAGTCCATCATGGGGGCCACGGACAGGCGCAGGGAATCGGCGTAACGGGCGGTGGCGGACGTCATCGGGGTGTTGATCGGGGAGACTGGCATTGCCAGTGAGATCAATAGTTTACACCGGACGGCTGAACGGCGGCGGGTGGCGCCGGGACTGGCCGCTCGACCGGCCCCGGGGTCGCCGCGTGGCTTACAACCCGCGGTTGCGCACCTGTTCCTGCTGCTCCTGCGCACGCTGGTTGAACTGGCTGTCCAGCGCTTCGCTTTGCCGGCTGCTGGCCTCGACCGAGTGCGATACCGCCTGCTGGCGGTCGACGAAGGTCCGCTGCGCCGCCGGGTCGCCCAGCTCGCCCTGCACCGCAAACAGACCGGTGCCGTCGGGGCGGGCCACGACGTGGTCGATCTGGCGCATCCCGGACACCTTGCTTTCGTACGCCAGCTGGCCGGCCGCCCGCTCAACCTCCTGCGGGTTGGCGAACAGTGGCTTCAGGCCGGCCTGGGCACGCTGCTGCTCCAGCGCCTGCAGCTTGCCCAGCGCCTGGCCGAAGCGCGCGTTGTCGGCGTGCCCGGGGTCGCGCATGCTGGCCGGCTCTGCGGGCTCGGCCCGGGCCGGTGCCGCCGGCGGGGTACCGGCCTTGACCGCGTTGGGGGCATCGACCTGCGCCAGGGTCTTGCGGCCTGCCTTGCCATCGTCGTCCAGGCCGTTGTTGGCCTGGAACTGCTTGACCGCCGCAAAGGTGTCCTTGCCATACACACCATCGGCGTGCAGCGGCTTGCCATCGGCCCCGGCATAGCCCAGCGCCGCCAGCTTGCCCTGCAAGGCCTTGACCTCATCGCCGCGCTCGCCCTGCTTCAGCACGCCATCGGCCATCGGCGCCTGCTGTGCACTGCGTGCGGCCTGCGCGGCCTCGGGGCCCTGCGCGTGGACCTTGCCGCCCAGGGTGATGCGGTCATTGAGCATGTCACCCAGGAACCTGCGGTACTGGTCCGGCTCGAGCTCGATATGTGCGTGCACGGCACCCGGGGTGCCGGCATCGGACTGGCGGATCAACGGCGCGCCGTACTCGACGAAATCACCAGTCTTGTAGGGGGTGCTTCCACGTGCACCATGCAGCACCTGCCCGACCAGTTCACGCTGCGGATGCCCGGCCGGATGGCTCCAGATGCTGATGGAGTTCCACTTGTCGTTGTTGACCTGCACGTAGCCCGCGACCGGATTGGGAATCATCACTTCCCGGTCGCCGCGCGAAGTACTCAGGATCAGATCCTTGTGCACCAGCGGAATGCCGTTGCGATCACCACGGGTCCGCACCGTTTCCAGCTCGCCCTCGACCATTGCCGACGGGCGGTCAGCCTTGGCGGCATTGCCGGTGCGCACGGCCTCGGCGTTGGTGTTGGGGTGATGGATCTTCAGTTCGCGGTAGGCATCCTCGCCACTGGTGCCATGACGCAGTGTGCGGTTGCTGCTGCCGTTGCCAAAGGGTTCGACCACGACGATGCGCTGGCCACCGGGTGCGGCAGCGGCATCGGGTTCGCGCGCAGTCGCGGGTGCGGGTGCCGCAGCAGGCGTGGCCGGTGCCACAGGCTGCGCCGGCGTGTGCTCGCGTACCACCGTATCCAGAGCCTGCAGGGTCTGCCGGCCGGCCTTGCCATCAACGGTCAGCCCATGCGCCTGCTGGAACTCGCGCACTGCATGCTCGGTGTTGGCACCGTAGTGGCTATCGGCTGTCAGAGGTTGCCCGTTGCGGCCGGTATGGCCGGCCTGGATCAACTTGGCCTGCAGGGCCTGGACCTCGGTACCGTGCTCGCCGGGTGCCAGCACGCCGTCGGCCATCGCCGATGCGGCCGCGCGCTGCCCGCGCCGGCCCGGCTCAGGTTCACCGAACGCTTGCTGGTAATCCTTGCCCCGGTAAGCCTCGGGGTTTTGGTTGACCTGGTCGTAGCGCGCCAGCCCGACCAGCGCGTTCTTCTCGGTGAGCGCACGATCACGCAGCGAATCCCACAGGGTGGGCGAGCTCTGGAAGTGCGACTGCACGTTGGCGTGCTTGTAGTCCTGCACCGCGCGGACAATCTGCTCGTCACTCAGCTCAGCCAGCTTGAAGTCTTCGCTGTAGGCTTGCTGGAGACCCTTCTGGAACACCGAACGTGTCATGCCGCGGTACTGCACCGAGGTGCTCCACAGCGCGTCCTGCACGGCCGGACCACGGCCGGAAAGATCAATGCCTACATCCTTCAGGCGGCCCATCTGCACGTCGTAGTACTGGTGCTGGATGAAGTCGTGCTGATCCCTGGCAAACCCTGCCGGATCGGCCGCCGCCACTTCCTTCCAGCGTTCGGTGAAGGCCGGGGTTCCTGCCTGCAGGCCGTTGAAGCGGTTGCCATAGCGCGAGGCGGCGACGTATTCGTCCACGCCGCCAACGTTGGTGGCGTACTGGTAACTGCCATACGACACGCCACCATGGTCGCCCCTGCCGGTGGAAACGTGGCCGGGGCCACGACCTCCGGTTTCGAAATGCGCCGACGTCTGGCCGCGATGCCAGCTGTCCATTGCCTGCTTTGCCTGGGTCACAACATCCATCTTCCTGCACTCCTTTGCGGGGGATTTACTTTGAGGTCAGTGCCTGCAGCACATCGGCACGGTTGGCGGTGCGATTGATCCGGCAGGACTGCGCGTCCAGCATCTGCCCCTGCCCGTCTTCGGCAGGGTTCCAGCTGCAGTAGCGATTGGTATCGGACATGTAGGCAGCCTGCTCGTCCATCAGCCTGTCCTTGTCCTTGCCATCGGGGCCGTCAACGATCTTCATGAAAGCCTGCTCGAGCCGCTGCTCCTGCCAAGCAAGCTCGTCATCACCACACGCCTGCAGTGCCGATGTCTCGCCGCCGCTGGATCTCACGCATGCAGCATACTGCGGCCGCAACGTCGCCTTGTTGTAGGAATCATCCGGGCGCTGCGGCGGCATGTCCTGGTCATCGGCATCGGCCACCGTCGTGGCAGGTGCGGCACGTGCAGGCTCTGCAGTGGCGGGCGGCGATGCAGTGGCCGGCGCGGCGGCCGCGGGAGCAGCTGCCGTATCCGCCTCCGGGCTCTTGGCCTGGCATGCCGCCAGGCTGAGGCCAAAGGCCAGCGCAAGGGCGATGGCCCCAGCCTTGCCGAACGTTTCACGGGGGGCCGCTGGAAGGTGGTTTATTCCCTGCATTGCTTGCATCTCCTTGGCATCCAGGCGCGTGGCCCGTCAACGCGGGGCCGTCCATCGGCCCCATCAGGAAACGCATGCTACGCGAGCGCCGGTTTCAGATGCCTGACCGGATTCAGAATGCGTGCACCTCGTCGCAGAAGCAGGATGCGTAAGCCTCAATGCCCGCCCGCGCGCCCGCCCACCTGTTCGATCAGCGTCTGGCTAGCCACATTGAGGCTTACCACCACCACCTCCGCCCCATGCGCGGCCAGCTTTTCCTGCGCACGTTCCAGCGCGGCCACTGCGGTCAGGTCCCACAGGTGGGCGTCACGCAGGTCGATCTGCACCTTCGGCGCGACGTGCTGGTAGTCAAACGCCGCGCCCAGCTGGCCGGCAGACGCAAAGAACACCTGCCCGCGTACGCGGTAGACCTGCGTGTCTCCGGCATCCTCGCGCTGCACCTCCAGCATGCGGCCGACCTTGCGGGCGAAGAACAGCGCCGACAGCAGCACGCCACTGAGCACGCCCTTGGCCAGGTCGTGGGTGGCCACGGTGACCACCACGGTCAGCAACATCACGGCCGAGGAACTGCGCGGATGCGTGCGCAGGTCGCGCAGCGAGCGCCAGCTGAAAGTGCCGATGCTGACCATGATCATCACCGCCACCAGCGCAGCCATCGGGATCTGCCGCACCAGGTCGCTGCCGTACACCACCAGCACCAGCAGCAGCACGCCGGCCACCAGGCAGGACAGGCGGCCGCGGCCACCAGACGTCACGTTGATGACCGACTGGCCGATCATCGCGCAGCCGGCCATTCCGCCGAGGAACCCGGTGACCGTGTTGGCCACGCCCTGGCCGACGCATTCGCGGTTGCGCTCGCTGGGCGTCTCGGTGATGTCCTCGACGATCTGCAGGGTCATCATCGATTCGAGCAAGCCGACCACGGCCAGCGTGGCCGACACCGGCAGCAGGATGCGCAGCGTTTCCCAGCTGAGCGGTACATCGGGGATGAGGAACTGCGGCAGGCTGTCCGGCAGCTGGCCCATGTCACCAACACTGCGCACGTCCACGCCAAAGCCGATCACTACGGCGGTGAGCACGACGATTGCCACCAGCGGCGAAGGCACAGCGCGGGTGAGGCGCGGCAGCAGGTAGATGATCGCCAGTGCGGCGGCACACAGCACGTAGACGGTGGGACCGCGGCCGATCAGTTCCGGCATCTGCGCCAGGAAGATCAGGATCGCCAGCGCGTTGACGAAGCCGGTGATGACCGAGCGCGAGACGAATCGCATCAGCGACCCAAGCTTGAACACACCGGCCAGCACCTGCAGCAGGCCGGCCAGGATGCTGGCGGCGAACAGGTACTGCAGGCCATGGTCCTTGACCAGGTCGACCATCACCAGCGCCATTGCACCGGTGGCGGCGGAGATCATGCCCGGCCGGCCGCCAGCGATGGCGGTGACCACCGCGATGGAAAACGCGGCGTACAGGCCAACCTTGGGGTCGACGCCGGCGATGAGCGAGAAGGCGATGGCCTCGGGAATCAGGGCCAGGGCGACGACCATGCCGGACAGCAGATCACCACGGATGTTGCCGAGCCATTGCTGGCGCAGGGGGTAGGACGTTTGCATGGAAAAACTCCGCGCGCACGCGGGCGTGGCCGCATGGCGCTGCAGTGGAAAGACGCGGGTTCCTGAGCCGGGCGGGCCGGCTGCCGAGATGCGGCAAGGGTCAGGGTGGCGTGATCACTGCAGGCGGGAATCGGTACGTGGGAGGGACGCAGTCTACGGCACAGGGCTGCCAAGGGACAGCGTCGACAGTCCGCAACGGCAGCGGAGCATGGCTCCGCTCTACAATCGCGCCATGGCCACCGACCACGCACAGTTCTTCGATCCCGCCACCGAACAAGGCGTGCTGCGCCTGTCCATCGCAGGCTCACTGCTGCTGGCCGCGGCAGCGGTAGTGTTCGGCCTGCTGGCCAATTCCTCGCTGATCATCTTCGACGGCATCTACGGCCTGATCGATGTGGTGATGACCTGGCTGTCACTGCTGGTCGCGCGGCTGATCGCACTGTCCACCAGCACCGACGCGCTGCAGTCGCGGCTCAACCAGCGCTTCACCATGGGCTTCTGGCACCTGGAGCCGATCGTGCTGGGGGTGAGCGGCACGCTGATGATCGGCGCTGCGCTGTATGCGCTGGTCAATGCGGTCGACGCGCTGATGTCCGGCGGCCGCCACATCGCGCTCGGTCCGGCCATCGCCTTCGCCGGGTTGTCGATCGTCGGCGAAGGTGCGCTGGCCTGGTTCGTGCTGCGCGCCAACCGCCGCATCGGCTCGGAGTTCATCGCACTGGATGCGAAAAACTGGGTGATCGCGGCCAGCATGTCGGCCTGCTACCTGCTGGCCTTCCTCGGCGGCGTGCTGGTGCAGGGCACCTCCTGGGCCTGGGTCGGGCCGTACATCGACCCGGCCATCCTCGCCTTCGTCTGCGTGCTGGTGATGATCGCCCCGCTCGGCACCGTGCGCCGGGCGCTGGCCGGCATCCTGCTGGTCACCCCGCCGGAACTGCAGGCGCATGTGGATGCGGTGGCACGCGCGATCGTGGCCAGGCACGGCTTCGTTGAGCACCGCAGCTACGTCGCGCAGGTGGGGCGTGGCGAGCAGATCGAGCTGTTCTTTGTGGTGCCGGAAGACGACCCGCCGCGGCCCTTGGTGGAATGGGACCGGCTGCGCGACGAGATCGGCGAAGCGCTGGGCGAGGCCTCGCCGGACCGCTGGCTGACCATCATGTTCACCACCGACCGCGAGTGGACGATCTAGGCCGGCAGGACGATTGATCAAGTTTTTCGTACGCGTTGCAACCCAACGTACGCGGAAAGCGGGCAAAGTAGGCTCCAACGCAACACCCACCCACTGACCAGGAGCATCCCGATGTCCATCGAAAAGGTTCTGTACACCGCCCAGGCCACCTCTACCGGCGGCCGCGAAGGCCGTTCCGTCTCCTCCGACAACGTGCTGGACATCCAGCTGTCGACCCCGCGCGAGCTGGGCGGCGCCGGCGGCCCGGGCACCAACCCGGAACAACTGTTCGCCGCCGGCTACTCGGCCTGCTTCCTGGGCGCGTTGAAGTTCGTGGCCGGCCAGGCCAAGGTCGCGTTGCCGGCCGACACCACCGTCACCGGCAAGGTCGGCATCGGTCAGATCCCGACCGGTTTCGGCATCGAGGCCGAGCTGACCATCAACGTGCCGGGCGTGCCGCGCGAGCAGGTCGAAGAGCTTGTGCAGAAGGCGCACATCGTGTGCCCGTACTCGAATGCCACCCGCGGCAACATCGACGTGACGCTGATCGTTGCCTGATGCAGCGCCGGGGTCGGATCCCTTTGCCAACAGCAAAGGGCTCTGACCCCATCCCAGGCCCGGCACGGCTATATGGGGTCAGAGCCCTTTCGCGTTGCGAAAGGGATCCGACCCCAGTGATCAGCCCCCCCCCCAAAAAAATGGGCGGATGCCGGTCGAAACCGAGCATCCGCCCATCCCACCTCGGGTGGGCCCCGGCACGTGGCCGGGGACGCATTCGCTACGGCGCGCATCCATCCTTCTGGAGGAGAGCCCCCTTGTTGTTCAAGGGGGTGCGCCAACGGCGCGGGGATAAGGTGGAATGCGCGGACCAGCGACCGGTTACCGGTCGCTGGTGATGAGCTGCACGACGCTGGAGAAATCCAGCTTGCCGCGGCCGGCCTGGTGGTTCATCGAGTACAGGTTGCGGGCCACTTCGCCCAGCGGGATCGAGGCGCCGACACTCATCGCCGCTTCCACCGCCAGGCCCATGTCCTTCAGCATCAGATCGCTGCCGAAACCGCCGCTGTAGCCGCGCGAGGCCGGCGCATTTTCCAGCACGCCCGGCCACGGGTTGCACACTTCGGTGGCCCAGCTGCGGCCGGTGCTGACCGCCATCATCTGCGACAGCACCTTCGGGTCCAGCCCGTGCGCAACACCCAGCGCGATGGCTTCACCGGTCACCGCCATGATCACGCCCAGCGCCATGTTGTTGCACAGCTTGGCGACCTGGCCGGCACCGCTGGCGCCGACATGGAAGATGTTCTTGCCCATCGCCTGCAGCACCGGGCGAGCGCGTTCCAGCGCGTCCTCTTCGCCACCGACGATGAAGGTCAGGGTGCCGGCCTGGGCGCCCGCGGTACCGCCGGAGACCGGCGCGTCGATCATCTGCAGGCCACGCGCGGCGGCCGCTTCGGAAACCTTGCGGGCACTGGCCGGTGCGATCGTGCTGCAGTCGATGACCAGTGCACCCGCTGGGATGGCGGCGAGGATGCCGTCATCGCCCAGGTACACCCCTTCGACGTGGCGGCTGGCCGGCAGCATCGAGATCACGACTTCCGCATCGGCCAGGGTGTCGCGTGCCGACGACGCCGCGCTGGCACCGGCATCGACGGCGGCCTGCACCGCAGCCGGGACCAGATCGAACACGCGCACGGTGTGGCCGTTCTTGACCAGATTGGCGGCCATCGGGCCACCCATGTTGCCCAACCCGATGAATGCAATGCGGCTCATGCAAGGCTCCTTTCAACAAGGGGAGTGCCCAGGTCGGCCAGCGGATGCGCGGCAGCGGCCCAGGGGGAAGCAAAGAAGGTGTCGGCCCACGCGCCGGTGGCCTCGGCCAGGGTGGCCGGGTTCCACTGCGGATTGCGGTCCTTGTCGATCAGCAGTGCGCGGATGCCTTCGGCGAAATCGCCGTGGGCGGCGCAGTGCAGCGCGGTGATGTACTCCAGCCGGTAGACGCTGGCCAGGTCCTGGCCGGCGCTGCGGCGCTGCAGCTCGAACGCCAGACGTGCCGAGCCGGGCGCGCCGGCGGCAAGCGTCTTCTGTGCCGCCTGCAGCCAGGCATCGTCGGTCTGCAGCGCGCTGATGCGTTTGATGATCGCGGGCAGGTCATCGCCTTCGCACAACGCATCGACCTGCGCCGCGTTGGCCAGCAGCGGACCGGTCGCAGCATCACTGGCATGCGACTGCAGCAGATGGGTCAGGCGTTCGTGGTTGTGTGCGGAATCACTGGACCAGGCCACCTGCAGCAGCGCATCGAACACCGCGCTGCGGCGTTCTTCAGCCACGTGCACATCGGCCAGGCCGGCATAGATGGCATCGCCCGGATTGAGCAACGCGCCGGTCAGGGCCAGGAACAGGCCGCCCTTGCCCGGCACGCGCGGCAGCAGCCAGCTGCCACCGACATCCGGGAACAGGCCAACGGTGATTTCCGGGAAGGCCAGCTTGGAGCGCTCGCTGACCACGCGGTGGCTGGCGCCGGACATCAGGCCGATACCACCGCCCATCACGATGCCGTGGCCCCAGCACAGGATCGGCTTGGTATAGGTGTGGATGAGGTAATCGACGCGGTACTCGACGTCGAAGAACTCGGCGGCGTAGTCGTTCTCGCGGATGTCGCTGCGGCCGTCCTCACGGAAGGCGACCATGGCCTTGTACAGGCTGTGCAGGTCGCCGCCAGCGCAGAACGCCTTTTCGCCAGCACCCCGCAGCACCACCATGGCGATGCCGTCGTCGTCGGCCCAAGCGTTCAACTGCTCCAGCAGCAGGTGTGCCATCGGCAGCGAGAAGCCATTGAGCGTGCGCGGCGCGTTGAGCGTGGCGAGGCCGATGCGCACGCCGTTACCGGCCACGCGCTCCTCGAACAGCACAGGTGCGTCGTCGGCAGCGGTGTCGGCGCTCATGCGTTCTTCCACTGCGCGGCGCGCTTTTCCAGGAAGGCAGTCACGCCCTCGACCTGGTCGGCGGTGTCGAACAGGTCGACGAAGGCTTCGCGCTCGGCCACCAGCGCCGAGGCGTGGGTGCCGGTGCGGGTGGACTGCACCAGGGTCTTGCAGGCGGCGATGCTGGTCGGGCTCTGCTTGCCGGCCTTTTTCGCCCATTCCAGCGCCAGTGCCTTGGCTTCGCCCTTGCCGACCTTTTCTTCGGCCAGCCCGATGCGCAGCGCGGTCTCGGCGTTGATGCGCTCACCCAGCAGGATCATGCGCTTGGCCCAGCCTTCGCCAACCAGGCGCGGCAGGTTCTGGGTGCCACCGGCGCACGGCAGCAGGCCGACGGTGGCCTCCGGCAGCGCCACCTGGGCGTGCTCTTCGATGATGCGCAGGTCGCAGGCCAGTGCGCATTCCAGGCCTCCGCCCATCGCGTAGCCGTTGATCGCGGCGATCGACACGCCACGGAAACCGGACAACGCCTCGAAGGCTTCGCCGAAACGGCGCGCGGCTTCGCGCGCTGCGGCCTTGTCGCCGGAAGCGAACTGGTTGAGGTCGGCACCGGCGGAGAAGAACTTCTCGCCGTCACCGGTGATCACCAGTGCGTAGACGTCACGGTCTGCGTTGAGCGCGCCGACTAGGTCGCGCAGCGCCGACAGGCTGTGCACGGTCCAGGTGTGCGCCGGCGGGTTGTTCAGGGTGACCACGGCGGTGTGGCCGTCGGCCTCGACCTTCAGGCCCACGTGCTCCTGGGTACGCCAATCCTTCATCGCAGTTCCTCTTCGGTGTTGAGCAGGTGACGGGCAACGATCACCCGCATGATCTCGTTGGTGCCTTCCAGGATCTGGTGCACGCGGCAGTCACGCAGCAGGCGCTCGATCGGGTACTCGCGGATGTAGCCGTAGCCACCGTGGATCTGCAGCGCTTCATTGCAGACGTTGAAGCCGGCATCGGTGGCGAAGCGCTTGGCCATCGCGCACCATACGTTGGCATCGCTGGCCCCGGCATCGAGCTTGCGTGCGGCGGTGTGCACCATCTGCCGCGCGGCCACCAGCTGGGTGACCATGTCGGCCAGCTTGAACTGCAGCGCCTGGAACTCGGCCAGCGCCTTGCCGAACTGGCGGCGCTCGCCCATGTAGCGGCGCGCGGCATCCAGCGCGCCCTGCGCGGCACCCAGCGAGCAGGCGGCAATGTTGATGCGGCCACCATCAAGCCCCTTCATCGCCAGCTTGAAGCCGCCGCCTTCCTCTCCCAGAAGGTGGCTGACCGGCACGCGGACGTTTTCGAAGGTGATGCCACGGGTGGGCTGGCTGTTCCAGCCCATCTTCTCTTCCTTGCGGCCGAAGCTGATGCCCGGCAGGTCCGACGGCACTGCAATGGCGCTGACGCCGCCGGCACCGGCACCGCCGGTACGTGCCATCACCACCAGCAGTTCGGTGGCACCGGCGCCGGAGATGAAGGCCTTCGAGCCGTTCAGCACGTAATGATCGCCGTCGCGCACGGCGGTGGTCTTCAGCGAGGCCGCATCGGAGCCGGCACCCGGTTCGGTCAGGCAGTACGAGGCCAGCCTGTTGCCCGAGGACAGGTCAGTGCCCCACGCATCGCGCAGTGCTGGCTGGCCCCACGTGGACACCATCCACGAGGCCATGTTGTGGATGCTGATGTAGGCCGCAGTCGACGGATCGACGTTGGCGAGCTCCTCGATGACGACGGCGGCGTCCAGCCGGCTCAGGCCGCTGCCGCCCACTTCCGGGTCCATGTACAGACCGCAGAAGCCCAGTTCACCGGCCTTGGCGATCGCCTCGCGCGGAAAGATGCCCTCCGCATCCCATCGCGCGGCGTGTGGCGCCAGTTCGGCCTGTGCGAAGTCGCGCGCCGCCTCGCGGTACGCCTGCTGCGCTTCTTCCAGTTCCGTCGTCATCGAGTGGCTCATGGCTGCTCCTGCCGTTACTTCAGGCTGATCGTGGTGTTGACGCCGTGGCTCAGCGTCTCGTCATCGAACCAGCGCGCGGTGACCGTCTTGGTCTGGGTGTAGAACAGCACCACCTGCTTGCCATACGGGCCCAGGTCACCCAGCTTGGAGGCGCGCGAACCGGTGAACGAGAACAGCGGCACCGGCACCGGGATCGGCACGTTGATGCCGACCTGGCCGACGTCGATGTCTTCCTGGAACTTGCGCGCGGCCGCGCCGGACTGGGTGAACAGTGCGGTGCCGTTGCCGTTCGGGTTGCTGTTGACCATCGCGATGGCGTCTTCCAGCGTTTCTGCTTCGAGGATGACCAGCACCGGCCCGAAGATTTCTTCCTGGTAGATGCGCATGTCGGTGGTGACACCGGCAAAGATGGTCGGGCCGACGAAGTTGCCCTTCTCGAAGCCATCGACCTGCGGGTTGCGGCCGTCGAGTACCAGCTTGGCGCCCTGCTCCACGCCCGAGGCGATCAGGCCTTCCACGCGCTCGCGGGCGCTGCAGGAAATGACCGGGCCGACGTCGGTGCCGGACACGGTGCCGGCGCTGACCTTCAACGTCTTGGCCTTTTCGACCAGGTCCTGCACCCAGTTGCGCGCCTCACCGACGAGCACCAGGGTGGAGGCGGCCATGCAGCGCTGGCCCGCGGCACCAAAGGCGGCACCGACCATCGCGTTGAGGGTCTGTTCCTTGTTGGCGTCCGGCAGCACCACGGCGTGGTTCTTGGCGCCCATCATGCACTGCACGCGCTTGCCGGCCAGCGAGGCGCGGTTGTAGACGTGGGTGCCGACGCGGGTGGAACCGACGAACGACACGGCCTTGATGTCCGGGTGGTCGCAGATCGCGTTGACCACTTCTTCGCCACCGTGGACGACGTTCAGCACGCCCTTCGGAATGCCGGCTTCCAGGGCAAGCTCGACCAGGCGCATGGTCACCATCGGGTCCTGCTCGGACGGCTTGAGGATGAAGGTGTTGCCCGTTGCAATCGCCATCGGGAACATCCACAGCGGGATCATCGCCGGGAAGTTGAACGGTGTGATGCCGGCGCACACGCCCAGCGGCTGCATGATCGTGTAGGTGTCCACGCCATTGGCCACGTTGTTGGCCAGCTCGCCCAGCTGCAGGTTGCCGATGGCGGCGGCGTGCTCGACCACTTCCAGGCCGCGGAACACATCGCCTTCGGCGTCGGGCAGAGTCTTGCCCTGTTCGGCGGTGAGGATGTGGGCCAGCTCGCTCATGTTCTCGCGGATCAGCTGCTGGTACTTCAGGAAGATGCGCGCGCGGGTGCCGATCGGGGTCTTGCGCCAGGTCTTGAAGGCTTCCTTGGCGGCGGCGACGGCGGCGTCCACTTCGCCGGTGGTGGCGAAGGGCACCTTGGCCAGCACGTCCTGGGTGGCCGGATTGATCACGTCCTGCCAGTGGGAGGTGGCCGATTCAACGAACTGGCCATCGATCAGCATGCGGATACGGGGCGCTGCAACAGTCATGACGACAATCCCACAGGGTGCGAAAGATGCTTGGCATTATTCACAGCACCCAGCTCGATTTCTGGGCTGAATCCGCTTAATCTGGCCAACACGCCCCACGATTCCTGTTAATTCTGTGAATCCCTCAGCTCCCCAGCGGCAACTCGGCCTGCGCCTGCGGCGGTTGCGCGAACAGCGCGGCTACAGCCAGGTTGACCTGGCGCGGGCGCTAGGGCTGTCGGCCAGCTACCTGAACCAGATCGAGCGCAACAAGCGCCCACTGACCCCGGCCGTGCAGAAGAAGCTGGGCCAGGTACTCGGCGATGTTTCCGCACTGTTCGACGAAGATGAGCCCGCCGCGCTGCAGGAAGCGCTGGGCGAGACCCTGCGCGACCTGGGCCTGGCCGAAGTCAGCGCCACCGAACTGCGCACCCTGGCGGGCAACCTGCCGCAGGTCAGCCGTGCGCTGCTGGACCTGCACCGCCGCCACCTGGCACTGCGCGAGCATGCCGCCGCGCTGGAATTCCAGCTGGGCGAGCCCGGCGCCGGCAGCACCCTGCCGGCCGGCGACCAGGTACGCGAGTTCTTCAACCGCATGCACAACCATATTCCCGAGCTGGACGAACTGGCCGAGCGCCTGTTCGCCGAGTGGGGGCTATCGCCTGGGCATGTGGCGCCGCGCTTGCGCCAGCTGCTGGCCGACCGCCACGGCGTGCTGGTGGAAGTGGCCGCACTGCAGGCCGGGCGCGAGAAGCGCCATTACGATGCCGGCACGCGCCGGTTGTGGCTGCCGGACTACCTGGAGCCAGGCCAGCAGGCGTTCCAGATGGCCGCCGAACTGGCCCTGCACGGCTACCTGCCGCAGATCGACGCGGTGGTGGCGCGTGCGGGCTTCACCGATGACGCGCGCATCGCGCAGGCGCGGGTGGGTCTTTCGAACTACTTCGCCGGCGCGCTGGTCATGCCCTACATGCGCTTCCTGCGTGCGGCCGAGGCCAGCAGCTACGACATCGAACTGCTGGCGCACCAGTTCGGCGTCGGCTTCGAGGCGGTCTGCCACCGGCTGAGCACGCTGGCACGGCGCAGTGCGCCCGGCCTGCCGTTCTTCTTCATCCGCGTGGACCGCGCGGGCAACGTATCCAAGCGCCATTCGGCCACCGACTTCCACTTCTCGCAGGTGGGCGGCTCGTGCCCGCTATGGATCGTCTACGAGGCGTTCAACCAGCCAGGCCGCATCCTTACCCAGACCGCGCGCATGCCCGATGGCCGCCGCCATTTCTGGCTGGCGCGGCAGGTCAGCAGTGGCCCGGTGGGCCATGGCCAGCCCCGCAAGACCTTCGCGGTGGCGCTGGGCTGCGATCTGCAGCATGCCGAACGCATGGTGTATTCGCTGGGGCTGGATGTGCAGAGCCCAGGGAACTCGGTTTCGATCGGACCGGGTTGCCGGGTGTGCCCACGCGAGGACTGCATGCAGCGTGCGTTCGCGCAGTTGCCGGGCAGGTAGGGGGTTTTGCAGGGCTGCGCCCCGCACCTGCGGTAGTGCCGGCCGCTGGCCGGCAACCTCAAAGGCAAAAGCGGGCATTCCGTGGGTTGGCGGGGTGGGTCCGGTTGCAGGGGACGCTGCAAGTACCCCTCCGGGGCCCGGCCCAGCCGCTGGCGGCTGTGCGTTCGGGCGCTTGCGAAGC
>NZ_JAXBQL020000010.1:61009-113145 GCF_047520565.2 Stenotrophomonas sp. FR012 | reverse complement strand
GGGGGGGGGGGGCCGCCCCCCCCCCCCCCCCCCGCCATGGCTGCACACCGGCCGGTAGATCCACGCGATGCGTGGATATTCTCTGCGGGCAGCCACAGCGCCAGCCAAGGTTGGCCGCTACCGGCGGGAGGTCAGACAGTGGGCGAGGCCGTAATTGCCAGCCAGCGGCCGGCACTACCGGTAGATCCACGCCGTGTGTGGATGCGGCGCCAAACAGGGTTGGCCGCTCCTCACGGCAGGTCCGGAAGCGGACTTTTCCTGACCCATCACGCAAAAGCAGGCAAAAAAACGGCGCCCTGCGGGCGCCGTCTTGATCAGGATCGCATTGCAGGCCCGGATCAGGCGGCCCGCGGGACCTCGTGCGGTTCCTGCTGGCGGAACACCGATACTGCCTCGGTAAGCGTCCCCGCCTGCGTCTGCAGCTCGCGTGCGGCCGCGGTGGCTTCTTCCACCAGCGCCGCGTTCTGCTGCGTGGCCTGATCCATCTGCACCACGGTCTGGTTGATCTGCTCGATGCCGATCGACTGCTCCTGCGAGGCCGCCGAGATCTCACGCATCAGATGGCTGACATTCTCCACGCCGCCGACAATGCCCTGCATCCGCTGGCCGGCGTCGGCCACCAGCTGGGCACCTTCACCCACCTGTCGGCCTGCCTCATCGATCAGCTTTTTGATTTCCTGTGCGGCGGCGGCGGAGCGCTGCGCCAACACGCGCACCTCGCTGGCCACCACGGCGAAGCCACGGCCCTGCTCACCGGCACGTGCGGCTTCCACCGCCGCATTGAGCGCGAGGATATTGGTCTGGAAGGCGATGCCATCGATCACGCCGGTGATGTCGCCGATCCGCTTTGAGGCGCCTTCAATCGCCTGCATGGTGTCGACAACCCGCTGCATCGCGGTGTTGCCATCACTGGCGGCGTTCTGCGTGGACGCAGCCAGCTCACTGGCCTCGCGCGCATGCGCAGCGTTCTGGCGCACGGTGGCGGTCAGCTCCTCCATCGAGGCTGCGGTTTCCTGCAGGTGCGCCGCCTGGCGCTCGCTGCGCTCGGACAGCGCACCATTGCCTGCAGCGATCTCGCTGGCGGCGGTACTGATCGAGGCCGCGCACTGCTGGATGCGGCCCACCATGCGCGCCAGCTGGCCGGCGGTGGCGTTGGCATCACGCTGGATCGCGGCGAAGGCACCGTGGTACTCACCGTGCATGCGCCGATCGAGATCGCCGTTGGCCAGCGCCGAAAGCATCTGCCGCACGTCGTTGACGGTGCTGCCCAGCGTATCGAGCAGCTGGTTGATGCCACCGGTCAGGCCATCGAGGAAGCTGGCGCCTTCGGTTGCCTGCAGGCGCTGGCCGAGATCGCCGGCAGCGGCAGCAGCGACGATGCCGGCCACGGCGTTCTCCAGCGCCAGCTCCTGGGTACGGTCATGCCATTCCACGGCGAAACCGAGGCGCATGCCCTGTGCATCGAACACCGGGGTGACCACCTGGGCGAAGTGCACCGGGCCGATCTGTACCTTGCCGTTGTGGCTGGCCTGCAGGCCATTGAGGATGGCGCGGATGCGGTCCGGGTTGGCATGGAAGCGATGGATGCTGCTGCCGACCAGGCGTTCGGCATCGAAGTCAGGGAAGGCCTGGCGCAGTGTCGCCTGCTGGTTGCGCAGCAGAGCCACCACCGAGCGGTTCACATAGCGGATCACGTGATCATTGTCGGCGATCATCATCGCGGTGCGCGAGGCATCCAGCGCCTGACGGATCTGCGCATTCTCGGCATGCGCCTCAGCCTCACGCCCACGTTGGGCCTGGACGTGGCGCGCGGTATCGGCCAGCGCATGGGCCAACGAGCCGGGTGCATAGGATGCGGTGTCGGCATGTGCGCCCAGGTCGGTGCCCGTGGCGATGTCGCGGGCCAGCGCAGCCAGCCGGCGCGGGCCGTGGCCAAGCGCCTCGGTCTGCTGGCGCAGGCGCAGCGCGACCTGGCCGAGGAATGCCGTCAGCCCGGCGAACAGGCCCGCCTGCAGCAAGGTAGGTCCCACTGCTGCTCCCTGCAGCAGCGGCGCCAACAGCGCGAGCGTGCCGATGCCACCGGCCAGCCATACCGGCAGGCGATCACGATGGCTCAACAGCACGCCCAGCAGCAGTGCAATCGGCAACGCCGGTGACAAGCCCGCGATCGCGCACAGCCATGCCAGCTGCAGCGACAACAACAGCGCCAGGCCATTGCGGGTGACGCTATGGCCCGCTTTGGGACCGGCCAGCCAGATGGCAGGCAGCACAGCGGCCGCGACCAGCGAGGCGGTCAGGACATGAGGCCCGCGCAGGGCCAGCACCAGGCCGGCCACCGCCAGTGCCGCACTGCCGATCAGCAATCGGCGGTCAGCGCGGTGGGCGAGCCGCTGCAGATGCGGCAGGCGGGCGGTATCGGGGGGGCGAGTGGATGCAGCGGACATCGGCGACTCCTGGATCAGCAGACGACAACGGCCACACGGTGACGCACGCACGAGTGCGTGGCCAGGGCATGGACCGGGAATTCGGGGAATGCGACGCAATCAACGTCGCGCAGACGGGGCGCCGTGACCACATCCTGTGGGTGACGGAGCAATGGAGCGGGCATGCGGACTTCCTTGCAGGACCAGACACACGCCGCAGGCCCGACCGGGCCCACGTGCTGCGGACGCAGTGGCCCGCAACTGATGTATCGGCCGGAAGTGCGCAGAATGAAGTGCAGCGGACGCTGCGACTCAGCCGGCGTTGTCGTTGCCGAGGAAGCGCAGGATCACCTCGGCGATGCGTGCCGGGTCTTCCATATGCAGGTGGTGGTTGCCGGGAAACACGGCCAGCCGTCCATCACGCAGGTGCTGCAGGCGATCACTGCGCATCGGCTCGGGATAGTAGGACTGCGCCGGCGTGGCGTAGATCACCTGCGTCGGGCAGGCGATGGCCTGCAGCAGGTTGTCGATCTGGCCTTCGCTGAGGCGGATCGCAGTGGGCAGCATCAGGCGCGGGTCGCTGCACCAGCGGTAGCCACCTTCGACCGGTTCCACGCCGCGCTCGACCAGCAGCCGTGCGCAGGGTTCGCTGAGCTGGTTGGTCATCATCCGCGCGCGGATCGGCGCTGCCAGATCGGGGAACACGCGCAGCTGCTTGCGTGCCAACGCGCGCGTGGCGTTCACATGCTCGCGCAGGCGATGCGCCGTTTCTTCCTCGGGACCGCGCAGGCCGCCGAGTGCTTCGATCGCCACCAGCCGATCAACACGGTCGCTGACCGAGGCGGTAAGGCTGGCGATGCCGGCACCCATCGAATGGCCGAGCAGGCTGAATCGGTCCCAGCCCAGCGCGTCGGCGACATCGAGTACGTGGCAGATCGCGGCGGCCGTGGTGTAGCTGGCACCCATCGGCAGGTGCGCGCTGTGACCGTGGCCGGGCAGATCGATGGCAACCAGTTGCAACGCCGATAGGTGCGGCGCCAGCGGCACGAAGCTGGCGGCGTTGTCGAGCCAGCCATGCAGGGCCAGCACGCGTGGGCCGCCGCCGTGGTTGCGCAGGCCGGCGACGCGTGCGCCCCCGACCTGGAGTTCAAACGGTTGCAGGCTCATGCCAGCGAGGACACGGCCAGCCGTGCCAGGGCGCGTGCATGCTCCGGCTCGGCGTTGAGGCAGGGGATGTAGCGCATCGTCGCACCGCGCTCGGCCAGTGTTTCGGTGAAGCCCAGCGCAACCTCTTCCAGCGTCTCCAGGCAGTCGGTGGCAAATCCGGGGCAGACCACGTCGATCTGCTTCACGCCGGATTCGGCCAGCGCCCACAGGCTGGGCTCGGCATACGGCTGCAACCAGCGCTCGCGGCCGAAGCGCGACTGGTAACCCATCTGCCAGTCGTCCTTGCCCAGGCCCAGTGCATTGGCGATGGCCTGCGCACTGGCCTCGCAGCGCTGCGGATACGGGTCGCCCGCGTCGGCCAGGCGCTGCGGGATACCATGGAAGGAAAACATCAGTTTCTGACCGCGACCGTGCTGTTCCCAGTAGCGGCGGATCGATCCGGCTACGGCCTCGACCCAGCCGGGATCGACCGAGTAATCCCGCACCAGGCTCACGGTCACGCCCGGGTTGCGGCGCTGCCACGCATCGACCCGGTCTTCGACCGAGGCGGTGGTGGTGGTGGAGTACTGCGGGTACAGCGGCAGCACCACGATCCGGCGCGCGCCGTCGGCGGCCAGACGGTCGAGCTCGCCGGCCAGCGCCGGTTCGCCGTAACGCATCGCATGGCGCACCGTCAGGGTCGGCAGCAGGGCCTGCATGGCCTGCGCCAGCTGGCGCGTATGCACCATCAGCGGTGAGCCGTCGGGCAGCCAGACCTGGGCGTACTTGGCCGCCGACCGGCCACTTCGCAGCGGCAGGATCAGCCCGCGCAGCAGCGGCTGCCAGAGCAGTGCCGGAATCGCGACCACGCGCGGGTCGGACAGGAATTCGGCCAGGTAACGGCGTACGGCGGGGGCCGTCGGCGTCTCGGGCGTGCCTAGGTTGACCGCCAGCACGGCGGTATCGGGTGCGTCGAGCATGGGCGGTATTGTCGCCTATCCGGCGCCGCACCGGGATGCAGGGTTCGGATTGCAGGCATAGCGCGCATCAATGCGGGCAGGGAACGCTCATTGGGGATTCATGGCAACACCACTAATTTCAGTCACTTGCTATATCTTCCTATGGACTGACTTCTGGAGCCTGCCATGCGTCGCCCGATCCAAGCCCTGCTGATCGCCGCCAGCCTGCTGTCCAGCCAGGCCATGGCCGGACCGCAGGAAGACCAGCGCGCCCGCAACGCCGTGCGCGTGCTGGCCGAAATCCAGGAAATTCCTGAACAGGGCATTCCGGATAAATTGCTCGACGAAGGCCGCGCGGTCATCGTCATTCCCGACACGATCAAGGCCGGTCTTGTCATTGGCGGTCGTCGTGGCCACGGCCTGATGTCGGTGCGCATGCCCAATGGCGCATGGTCCAACCCGGTGTTCGTGAAGCTCACCGGTGGCAGCATCGGCTTCCAGGCCGGCGTGCAATCTTCGGATGTGGTTCTGGTGTTCCGTAACGACCGCAGCCTGGACAATCTGGTCAACGGCAAGTTCACGCTCGGCGCCGATGCTGGCGTTGCCGCCGGTCCGGTCGGCCGCAATGCCGCCGCCGCCACCGACGGCCAGCTGAAGGCCGAGATCTGGTCCTGGTCGCGTGCCCGTGGGCTGTTCGCGGGCGTCGCGCTGGATGGTGCGGTGCTGCAGATCGACGATGCCGCCAACCTTGACGCCTACGGCAGCAACACCACACCGCGCATGATCTTCGAAGGTCGCGCCGCCGGTGCGCCGTCGATGGACGTGGTCGCCTTCCGTGATCGTCTGGAAGAGGCCACCTACGCCGCCCGCAACAACCGCAACGGCAACGGTGGCAGTGCACCGCGTCCGGCGGCGACCCCGGCGGTTGCGCCGGCGCCTGTTCAGGCAGCGCCGGCCGCCCCAAACGAAGCCACCACCGCGCCGCTGCAGAACGTGCCGCAGAACCCGCCGCCGCAGCAGCAGGGCTTCCAGCCGGTCAACGACGGCGAAATCCGCACGGAAACGCTGGGCGGAAACTGACTTTCGTCACGCGCGCCGGCTGACACCCGGTGCGCTATGCTCGACAGCCTGATCACTAACGTAACGAGCGTCTTTATGGGCAGTTTCAGCATCTGGCATTGGTTGGTCGTGCTGGCCATCGTCCTGCTGGTGTTCGGCACCAAGCGCCTGACCAGTGGCGCCAAGGACCTCGGCTCGGCGGTCAAGGAATTCAAGAAGGGCATGCGCGACGAAGACAAGCCGAACGCGCAGCTGGGCGATGAGTCGCGCAGCCAGGACGCCTCGCGCACCGCGCAGGACGAGCACGACCGTAACGCTCGCTGATCCGGAGCGGTTGCGGTGTTTGATATCGGCTTCAGCGAACTGCTGGTGATCGCGGTGGTCGCCCTGGTGGTGCTCGGTCCCGAGCGCCTGCCCAAGGCGGCCCGCTTCGCTGGCCTGTGGGTGCGCCGTGCCCGCAATCAGTGGGATTCGGTGAAACAGGAACTGGAACGCGAACTGCAGGCCGAGGACATCAAGCGGCAAATGCAGGAGGTGCGCCAGGGCATGCAGGACACCGAGAACCAGCTGCGCGCCAGCGGCGAGGCGATCCGTCGCGAAGCGCAGCAGGCGCAGCAGCAGGGCGATGCGCTGGCGCAGGAAGTACGCGCGCCGGCGCCTGCGGATCCGCCGCCGCATATGGGCGGCCTGCCGCCTGCCGATGCACCGGTACAGGAGGGCATTGCGCCAGAGCCGATGCCGGCGACACCCCCTGAAGCCGGTGCTCCGACGCCGCAGCGCACGGAGCGCCAGCCATGAGTGAACAGGATTTCGGCGAAAGCTCGCTGGTCGAACATCTGGTGGAACTGCGCGGCCGCCTGGTGCGCGCATTGCTGGGCCTGGGCGTGGTGCTGCTGGCGCTGCTGCCGTTTACCCAGAAGCTGTACAACGCGCTGGCCGAACCGCTGGTCTCGCAGCTGCCCAACGGGCAGACGATGATCGCGACCAATCCGGCCGGCGCCTTCTTCGCGCCATTGAAGCTGACCTTCTTCGTTGCCCTGTTCGTGGCGGTGCCGTGGCTGCTGTACCAGCTGTGGGCCTTCGTCGCCCCGGGGCTTTACGCGCGTGAGAAGCGCCTGGCGGTGCCGCTGCTGGTGTCTTCGGTACTGCTGTTCTACACCGGCTGTGCCTTCGCCTACTTCCTGGTGCTGCCGGCGGTGTTCCATTTCCTGACCACCTTCAGCCCGGACGTGATCGCGATCACCCCGGATGCGAATGCCTACCTGGATTTCGTGCTGGCGATCTTCTTCGCCTTCGGTGGCAGCTTCGAACTGCCGGTGGCGATGGTGATCCTGGTGCTGCTGGGCTGGGTGACGCCGCAGCAGTTCAAGGAAGGCCGTGGCTACGCGATCGTCGGCATCTTCGTGCTGGCGGCGGTGCTGACCCCGCCGGACGTGGTCTCGCAGCTGATGCTGGCGATCCCGATGTGCCTGCTCTACGAGCTGGGCATCCACGCCGCACGCTGGCTGGTGCCATCGTCGGCGGTGAAGAAACCCGCCGCCTAAAAAAAGGGGACGGAGGGGATTAAGTCGCTATCGGCACAGTGGCACAAACGACTTAATCCCCTCCGTCCCCTTTTTCGTCAGGCGTGGAAGATGTCGCTTGAGGTCGGGGTGGTCGGGACCGGCGGTGCGGCGCGACTGCCACGGTGCACGAACATCTGCTTCCACGCGGCATAGACCGCGCCGACATACAGCGGCATCAGCACCGTGGTCAGCACCAGCTGGGCGATGAAGGCGGCGGCCAGCGGGCCACCGATCAGCATCGCGATCTGGATCACGATCACGAACAGGATGTAGATGCAGAACGCGGCGATCAGGCCGAGCACGGCGAACACGATCATCGCGCCGATGTTCTCGATGCAGCCCTGCAGGCTCAGGCGCAGCGCGTGCATGCCGCTCTGCTTGTCGAACACCACCAGCGCCGGTTGGGTGAACATTGCCAGCGACAGTGCGACCGCGCTCAGGAACACCAGCAGCATCCACAGCGCGATGCGCTTGGCCGGCAGGTTGGCCACCAGCGCCGCGGCATCGTCCGGCTTGATCTGCTGGCCACTGCGGCTGATCTCTTCCATCTTGGTCATGACCTCGCTGAAGGCGGTGAAGCCTTCGCGGCCGATCATCATGAACAGCAGCGCGCCCAGCAGCAGTACCGCCAGCACCTGGATCGCCAGCGGCACCAGCAGGTGGCTGACGCGGTGGTCGCGGATCGGCTGCAGCAGGTGCGAGGACAGGCCCGGGCGGCCTTCGTCGATCTCACCCACGGCGTAGAGCATGCCGCCGAACATGATCGGCGAGATGGCCAGGGTCATCAGCTGCACGGCCATGCCGGCGGCGCCGGGAATCAGCGTCGACAACAGGGTGACCACCCAGCTCACCAGCAGCCAGGCCAGGCCGATCCGGGCCAGCTGCAGCGGCGCACGCCGATACAGCGAGAACGTATCCAGCAACCACTGGGCGCCCGCCGAGGCCGGCAGCTTGCGAATCTCTTTCATGGACATCCGGGAAGGACAGGAGGGGACGGGCGGTTGCCCGTGCCGCTGATTATCCCTGTTTTGCCGCCGGCTGGGCTGAAGACAGCCGCGCCTGTCGGACGAAGCGGCGCAGCAGCTGGCGGGCCAGCGGTGCGGCGCTGACTGCGCGCTCGATGCTGCGCGCACAGCCGCCGTGGCGGCCGATGCAGTCGGCGCGGGCGCGCACGTAGCCGCGCATGTGGTGGGTGGCGAATTCGGGGTGGAACTGCACGCCCCAGGCCTGGCGCCCCCAGCGGAACGCGTGGCAGCCATCCAGCGGCGAGCGTGCAAGCACCTCGGCACCGTCGGGCGCGCGCAGCACGGTCTGCAGGTGGGTGGCGTGGGCGGCAAAGTGCTGCGGCAGGCCCTGGAACAGCGGATCCTGTGCCGCCTGTGGCTGCAGCTCCAGTTCGATCGTGCCGGACTCGCGCCCGGCCGGGTTGTAGGCCACCTCACCGCCCAGCGCATGCGCCAGCAGCTGGTGGCCGTAGCAGATGCCGAACACCGGCAGGTCAGCGTGGGCGGTCTGGCGCAGCCACGCCGCGCTGCGCTCGCTCCAGTCGGCGTGGTCAGTAACGAAGGCGGCCGAGCCGGTCACCAGTACCCCGGCAAAACCGTGCGGATCGGGCAGGGCGCCACCGTGTTCGACATCGACCACCACCGTCTCATGTTCCTCCAGCCCGGCGGCGACGCGGATCCAGTGCGGAAAGCGCCCGTAGCGGCGCAGCGACGGTACCGGGCGGCCGGTTTCAAGGATCAGGAAGGGGGCTGGGTTCATCCGGGGGCGGCAGCACTGACAGGACTTCCTCGATTGTAGTCAGCCCCTGCGCCACCTTTTCAAGCCCGGCCTGGCGCAGGGTTCGCAGCCCTTCAGCGCGCGCGGCACGGGTGAAACCGGCCAGATCCATGTCGGCGCGGATCTGCCCGCGCAGCCGCGAGCCCAATGGCAGCAACTCATACAGGCCGATGCGGCCGAGGAATCCGGTGCGCCGGCACTCCAGGCAACCGACCGGACGACAGGGCGTGGCGGCATCTGGATATGCAGCCTGGCTATCAGCCAGCACCGCCCAGTCGGCCGCACCGAGGGTGTGCGGCTGCTTGCAGTGCGGGCACAGGGTGCGCACCAGGCGTTGGGCGAGGATGCCGTTGAGGGTGCTGGCCAGCAGGTAGTGCGGCACGCCCAGGTCGAGCAGGCGGGTGACCGCCGACGGTGCATCGTTGGTGTGCAGGGTGGACAGCACCAGATGGCCGGTCAGCGAGGCCTGCACCGCCATCTGCGCGGTTTCCAGGTCGCGGATCTCGCCGATCATGATGATGTCCGGGTCCTGCCGCAGCAGGGTGCGCACGCCGCTGGCGAAGTCCAGGTCGATGTTGGCCTGCACCTGCATCTGGTTGAACTCGGGCGCGATCATCTCGATCGGGTCCTCCACCGTGCACGCGTTCACGTCCGGCGTGGCCAGCCGCTTCAGCGTGGAATACAGGGTGGTGGTCTTGCCCGAGCCGGTCGGGCCGGTGACCAGCACGATGCCGTGCGGGCGCTCGACCAGTGCATTCCAGCCAGCGGCCTCCTGCGGGCTGAAGCCGAGCTGGTCGATGCTCTTGAAGGCGGCATCGGGGTCGAAGATGCGCATCACGCACTTCTCACCGAAGGCGGTGGGCATGGTAGACAGGCGCATCTCGACCTCGCGGCCACCCGGCGAGCGGGTCTTGATGCGGCCGTCCTGCGGGCGCCTGCGCTCGGCCAGGTCCATGCGGCCGAGTACCTTGATGCGGCTGACCACCGCGGTCATCACTGCCGGCGGCACCTCGAACACCTTGTGCAGCACACCATCGATGCGGAAGCGCATGCGTCCCATCTCGCGGCGCGGTTCCAGGTGGATGTCCGAGGCGCGCTGCTCATAGGCGTACTGCAGCAGCCAGTCGACGATGTGCACGATGTGCTGGTCGTCGGCATTGACGTCGCCGGTGCGGCCCAGCTCGACCAGCTGCTCGAAGCTGGGCAGGGTGGTGTTGGCCTCGCCGCGGACGTCGCCGCGCGCGCCACGCACCGAACGGGTCACCCCGTAGAACTCCATGGTGTAGCGGTGCAGGTCGAGCGGATTGACCACCGCCAGCTCGATGCGGCGGCGGGTCAGGTGCTGCAGGTCGCGGCGCCATTCCTGCACCAGCGGCTCGCTGGTGGCCACCAGTACCCGTTCGGCATCCACTGCCAGCGGCAGGAAGCGGTGGCGACGGGCATAGGCGTGGGAGACCAGCGCGGTGACCGCAGCGACGTCAACCCGGGTCGGATCGATGCGCAGGTAGCGGTTGCCGGTGCGTTGGGCCAGCCATTCGGTCAGGCGTTCCAGGGTCAGTTCGCCGCCGTCGCGGGTGGCCAGCTTGAGGTTGGACAGCAGCACCAGCGGGTGCACTTCACTGGCATTGCGCGCGCCCTGTGCGGAAAACCGCATGCGCTCGCCCTCGTGCTCGGCGACCAGGCCGTCGGCCAGCAGCGCCGCACCCACCTGCTCGAAATGCAGGCGGCCCCACGGCAGCGGGACGCCGCCTGGCTCGCCGGGCGTGCCCACCGGCAGCCGATGTTCCATCTGCCTGCTCCTCCCGGGTACGGAATGCCCCGCAGGTCGGCCGTTATACTAGCGCACCCCCTTGCCGGCCAAGACTCGTACGCATGTCCGCGACCCCGACCGTTCCGATCACCTTCCAGGGCCTGATCCAGACCCTGAACCAGTTCTGGGCCCAGCAGGGCTGCGTGCTCATCCAGCCGCTCGACCTGGAGGTGGGCGCCGGTACCTTCCACCCGGCCACCTTCCTGCGGGCGATCGGGCCGGAAAGCTGGAACGCGGCCTACGTGCAGCCGTCGCGCCGCCCGACCGACGGCCGCTACGGCGAGAACCCGAACCGCCTGCAGCGCTACTACCAGTACCAGGTGGCGATGAAGCCGGCGCCGGACAACATCCAGCAGCTGTACCTGGATTCGCTGAAGGCACTGGGCATCGATCCGCTGGTGCACGACCTGCGCTTCGTCGAGGACAACTGGGAATCGCCGACGCTGGGCGCGTGGGGCCTGGGCTGGGAAGTCTGGCTCAACGGCATGGAAGTGACCCAGTTCACCTACTTCCAGCAGGCCGGTGGCCTGGAGTGCCGCCCGGTGCTGGGCGAGATCACCTACGGTCTCGAGCGCCTGTGCATGTACCTGCAGAACTGCGACAACGTCTATGACCTGGTCTGGACCTACGGCCCGGACGGCCAGCCGGTGACCTACGGCGACGTCTACCACCAGAACGAGGTGGAGCAGAGCACCTACAACTTCGAATACGCCGACGTGGACGAAATGTTCCACCGCTTCGATGCCTGCGAGCGTGAAGCGCAGAAGCTGGTGGAAGTGGGCCTGCCGCTGCCGGCCTACGAGCAGGTGATGAAGGCCAGCCACACCTTCAACCTGCTCGATGCGCGCCGCGCGATCAGCGTGACCGAGCGCCAGCGCTACATCCTGCGCGTGCGCGCGCTGGCCCAGGCGGTGGCCAGGGCGTATTACGAGCAGCGCGAGAAGCTGGGCTTCCCGGGTGCGAAGAAGGCCTGACCGCCTTCCTGCACCGTCCCGCTTTTCATCAACTACCCGGGGCGCCGGACGCGTTGCGCGCTGCGCCCCCACCACAGGATCGAACCGATGAGCCAACTGTCCCCCCTGCTGATCGAACTGGGCACCGAGGAGCTGCCGGTCAAGGCGCTGCCGGGCCTGGCCCAGGCGTTCTTCGACGGTGTTGTCGAAGGCCTGCGCAAGCGTGGCGTCGCGCTGGAGCTGGGCGATGCCCGCCCGCTGTCGACCCCGCGCCGGCTGGCCGTGCTGCTGCCGGGCGTCGGCCTGGAACAGCCGGAACAGCACAGCGAAGTGCTGGGCCCGTATCTGAACATCGCGCTGGACGCCGAAGGCCAGCCGACCAAGGCCCTGCAGGGCTTCGCCGCCAAGGCCGGGATCGACTGGACCGCGCTGGAGAAGACCACCGACAACAAGGGCGAGCGCTTCGTGCACCGCGCGGTCACCCCGGGCGCGAGCACCGCCAGCCTGTTGCCGGAAATCCTGCGCGAGGCGATCGCGGCGATGCCGATTCCCAAGCCGATGCGCTGGGGCGATCACGCCTGGGGCTTCGCCCGCCCGGCGCACTGGCTGGTGCTGCTGCACGGCGCCAACGTGGTCGAGGCCGAACTGTTCGGCCTGCAGGCCGGCCGTGCCAGCCGTGGCCATCGCTTCCACCACGACCAGGCCGTGTCGCTGGCGCAGCCGCAGGATTACGTTGAAGCGCTGCGCGCCGCGTTCGTGCTGGTCGACCCGAGCGAGCGACGTGCGCGCATCGTCGCCGAGGTCGAGGCCGCTGCAGCCGGGGCCGGTGGCAGCGCCCGCATCACCGACGACAACCTGGAGCAGGTGGTGAACCTGGTCGAATGGCCGTCGGCGGTGCTGTGCAGCTTCGAACGCGCCTTCCTGGCAGTGCCGCAGGAAGCACTGATCGAAACGATGGAGATCAACCAGAAGTTCTTCCCGGTGCTGGATGCCGCCGGCACGCTGACCGAGAAGTTCATCGGCATCGCCAACATCGAATCGAAGGACGTGGCCGAAGTGGCCAAGGGCTACGAGCGGGTGATCCGCCCGCGCTTTGCCGATGCCAAGTTCTTCTTCGACGAGGACCTGAAGCAGGGCCTGGTGTCGATGGGCGACGGCCTGAAGACGGTGACCTACCAGGCCAAGCTGGGCAGCGTGGCCGACAAGGTGGCGCGCGTGGCCGCACTGGCCGAAGTGATCGCAGCCCAGGTCGGTGCCGATCCGGCGCAGGCCAAGCGGGCTGCCGAGCTGGCCAAGAACGACCTGCAGTCGCGCATGGTCAACGAATTCCCGGAACTGCAGGGCATCGCCGGCCGCCACTACGCCGTGGCCGGTGGTGAATCGGCCGACGTGGCGCTGGCCATCGACGAGGCCTACCAGCCACGCTTCGGTGGTGACGACATCGCGCTGTCGCCGCTGGGCAAGGTGCTGGCCATCGCCGAACGCGTGGATACGCTGGCCGGTGGTTTCGCTGCAGGCCTGAAGCCGACCGGCAACAAGGACCCGTTCGCGCTGCGCCGCAATGCGCTGGGCCTGGCCCGCACGATCATCGAAAGCGGCTTCGAACTGGACCTGCGCGCGCTGATGGCCAGCGCCAATGCCGGCCTGGCCGCGCGCAACGTGCAGGCCGATGTCGGCGAGCTGTACGACTTCATCCTCGACCGCCTGAAGGGCTACTACGCTGACAAGGGCGTGCCGGCCACGCACTTCAACGCCGTGGCCGAGCTGAAGCCGGCTTCGCTGTACGACTTTGATCGCCGCCTGGATGCAATCGGCACCTTCGCCGCGCTGCCGGAGGCAGAGGCGCTGGCCGCGGCCAACAAGCGCATCCGCAACATCCTGCGCAAGGCCGAGGGCGAGATTCCGGCGCAGATCGACGCGGCACTGCTGCAGGAAGATGCCGAGCGCGCGCTGGCCGAAGCGGTCACCGCCGCCATCGATGACACCGGCGCCAGCCTGCACCAGAAGGACTATGTGGCGGTGCTGGCACGCCTGGCGCGCCTGCGTCCGCAGGTCGACGCGTTCTTCGATGGCGTGATGGTCAACGCGGAAGATCCGGCACTGCGTGGCAACCGCCTGGCGCTGCTGACGATGCTGGGCGAGCGCCTGGGCAAGGTGGCGGCGATCGAGCATCTGTCGAGCTGACGCCCGTATCGGTAGTGCCGGCGTTGTCTATCGGGGTCATTGCCGACATCGTGGACGATGCCGGCATCCTGATTGGTCGGTTGCGACAATCGACACTTTGCGGTGTATTTTGACCGCCACTTAACAACCGATCCGCAATGACGTGATGCATTTCGCATCGTCACCTCCGGTCGGTATGCTGTGCCGCATGCAGCCAAAGAAATACGCCCTGCCGCTGATGGTCCTGTCGCTGGCCGCCACTTCCGTGGTCCATGCGCGCGGCACCATCGACAAGGTGGACATCAAGGGATTGGACAAGGGCGACGACGCCGCAATCATCGAGAACATCCAGGAATCGCTGTCGCTGTACGACACGATCGGCAAGGAGCAGGGCGAATCGCGCCTGGAGTACCTGCTGTCGCAGGCCGAGCGGCAGACCCGCCAGGCGCTGGAGCCGTTCGGCTACTACAACCCGGTGATCAAGGTCGAGGCGCCGCGTGAGGACGAGCACGTGCGCGTGCTGATCCACGTCGACAAGGGCGCCCCGGTGACCGTGCGCCGCGAGCACATCGACATCACCGGCCCGGCGATGTACGACCAGTACCTGCAGGACGACCTGGCCGCCTTCAAGCCCCGCAAGGGCCAGCGCTTCGAGCACACCCAGTACGAAGCCAGCAAGATCACCATCACCCGGCGCCTGGCCGAGCGCGGCTACTTCGATGCCGACTACACCCAGCGCCAGGTGCAGATCACCCGCGCCGACAACGCCGCCGACATCGACCTGACCTGGGACAGCGGCCGCCGCTACAACATGGGCCCGGTGCGCTTCGAGCAGGATTACTTCGTCGACAAGCTGTTCGATCCACTGGTGTACTGGGACCAGGGCAGCTACTACCACGAGGGCAAGCTGGACCGGCTGCGCGAGTCGCTGACCAAGCTGGACTACTTCAGCGTGATCGACATCCAGCCGCGCCCGGACCAGGCCGACGAGAACGGCGAAGTGCCGGTGGACGTGAAGCTGACCCGGGCCAAGCGCACCATCTACACCGCAGGCCTGAGCTACGGCAGCGAGAGCGGCCCGGGTGTGCGCGGTGGCATCGAGCGGCGGTTCCTGAACAACCGCGGCCACAAGATGAACACGCAGCTGGACTATGCGCAGAAGCGCAAGAGCTTGGTCACCAGTTACCGCATTCCGGCCTTCAACTGGCTTGATGGCTGGTACACCTTCGCTGCCAGCGCGTATGACGAGCAGACCGACTACATCGACCTGCGCAACTTCAAGCTGATCGCCAGCCGCAGCGGCGAGATCAACGAACACTGGACCGCGATCGCCTCGATCAACGCGCTGCGCGAGCGCTGGCGCTATGCCTCCGGCACCGAATTCACCGACGCGGTCTACAACACCTCGACGCTGGTGTACCCGCAGATGGTTGCCGACTACGTCAACGTCGACGACGAGATGTTCCCGCGCAAGGGCATCAGCGGCGCTGCAACGGTGCGTGCCGGCGTGGAAGGCGCCGGCTCGGATACCAGCTTCGTGCAGGCCAACGCCGTGTTGCGCTGGTACATCCCGGTGGGTGAAAGCAATCGCCTGATCCTGCGCGGCGAGGGCGGCACCACCTGGACCAGCGATCTGGTGGCGATGCCGCCGAGCCTGCGCTACTTCGCCGGTGGTGACCGCAGCATCCGCGGCTACGCCTACCGTGAGGTCGGCCCGCGTACGCCGAAGCCGGACAAGTACGCGCTGGGTGCCAAGAACCTGGTGATCGGCTCGGCCGAGTACGAGCACTACTTCAACGGTGGCCCCTGGGGTGCGGCGGTGTTCGTCGATACCGGCAGTGCCTTCGACAACACCATCGACCTGCATACCGGCGTCGGCTTCGGCGTACGCTGGAAATCGCCGGTGGGCCCGGTGCGCATCGACGTGGCGCACGGCCTGAACAATCCGGATTCGCAGTTCCAGCTGTACCTGAACATCGGAGCGGATCTGTGAGCGCGTCCGCACCGACCCCGAACACCCCGCCGCCACGCGTGCGCTTCTATCGCCGTCGCCGCTTCTGGGCATGGTCGGGTGTGGGCGTGCTGGGCCTGGTGCTGCTTGCCCTGCTGGCGGTCTACTGGCTGCTACAGACCGTGGCTGGCCGTGACGTACTGCTGGCGCAGGTGGTGGCGCGGCTGCCGGTGGGCGCCAGCTTCACCTGGGACAAGGTGGACGGCCCGGTGGCCGGACCGCTGACCCTGTACAACGTCGACTTCCGCTATGACGACATCCATTTCCACGCCGAGCGTGCCCACCTGGAGCCGGACCTGCGCCCGCTGTTGGGCCGCAAGCTGCTGCTGGACAAGCTGGAGCTGACCAACGCGACGTTGAACCTGGCCAAGAGCGATGAGCCGTTCAAGCTGCCGTCGTGGCCCGATTCCCTGCCGCAGATCGAGATGCCGCTGGCGATCCAGGCCGATGCCATCGCCATCGATGGCTTCCGCATCAGCCAGGCCAACGAACCGGTGATCGACATCAGCCGCGTGCGCGGCGGCATCGAGATCGCCAACGGCGAGTTCCAGGCGCACAAGCTGGTGGTGGACAGTGACATGGGCAACTTCACTGCCCAGGGCCGTTACATCCCGGCCAAGGACTACGACACCGACGTGACGGTGACGGCGGTGTTGCCGGCACCGCGTGGGCGCACAGCCGCTACCGTCGGCCTGGTCGCCCGCGGTGACCTGTCGCACATGGAAGTGGCGATGGCCGGGCGTGCACCGAAGCCGCTGCACGCGATGCTGGTGTTCGATGGCCGCACCGACCCGACGTGGAACGCCAGCGTGCGCAGCGACGAGCTGGATCTGGCGTTGCTGTCGCCGGCCTTGGCGAGCTCGGCGATCACGCCGTTGTCGCTGGATTTCACCGCTGCTGGCAAGGGCGGCAATGCCAACCTGCGTGGCAGGGTGAAGCAGGGCGAGCAGGAACTGGAACTTGCACCGTCCATGGTGTCATTGCAGGACCAGGTACTGAAGGTCTCGCCGCTGCTGCTGAAGGGCCTCGGTGGCGAAGCCCGCCTGGAGGGCACCGCCGATTACAGCCAGGAAAACCAGCAGAAGCTCAACTTCTCGGTGGTCGCGCGGGACCTGACCTATGTACCGGCGCCCGATCCGAACACCGCCGGCAGCGCACCGGTGCCGGTCACTCTGAAGGAAGCACGCTTCGGCCTGGCCGGTACCCTGAAGGCCTGGGCGGCGATCGGCCGCGCCGAGGTCGAACGCGAAAAGCAGAAGGCGCAGCTGCACTTCGATGTGCGCGGCAATGACCAGGCCGCGTCGATCCACCAGCTGCAGGCGCAGACGCCCGGTGGCCAGCTGCAGGTGGAAGGCCAGGTGGCGTGGGCGCCGCAGCTGGACTGGGACGCCAAGGCCACGCTGAAGGATTTCGACCCCGGCTATTTCGTGCCGGGCTGGAATGGCCGCCTGTCCGGCAACCTGGCCTCCAAGGGCCGCCAGCTGCCGCCGCCGGCCAATGCCGCACCGGGCACCGCCGGTACGCTGGAAGCCACGGTGGACCTGCCCTCGCTGAAGGGCATGCTGCGCCAGCGCAATCTCGACGCACAGGGCAAGTTCGCGCTGCAGGGCGCGCAGGGCCAAGGTGACCTGAAACTGGCGTTGGGCAGCAGCCGGGTGACCGCGTCGGGCAAGGTCGGCGACCGCCTCGACATCGATGCGCGTTTCGAGCCATTGCAGTTGAGCGACCTGCTGCCGGCCGCCGACGGTGGCCTGCGTGGCCAGGTACAGGTGAAGGGCCCGCGCGATGCGCCGGACATCACCGCCGACCTGGTCGGCAACAACCTCAACTGGGACGGCTACGGCGCCGAGAGCGTGAGCATCAAGGGCCGCCTGCCGTGGCGCGGCGACAGCGGTACGCTGGCGGTGCAGGGCCAGCAGGTCAACGCGGGCATGCTGCTGGAGCGGCTGAACATCGACGCGCAGGGCAGTGTGTCCAACCTGCGCCTGGCTGCGCAGACCCGCAACGAGATGGGTGCGGTCGAGCTGCAGGGCAGCGTGCGCCAGCAGGGCACGCAGTGGCGTGGCGAGCTGGCGTCGCTGCGCATCGCACCGGTGAAGGGCGATGCCTGGGCGCTGCGTGCACCGGCGGCGTTCGCGATCAACGGCAGCACCTACACCCTGTCCGAAGCCTGCCTGGCCGCCGCGAGCAGCGGCGCGCTGTGCGCACAGGCCAACTGGCCGCGCGAAGGCCTGGTGGTGCGCAGCGACGCGCTGCCGCTGGCGCTGGTGCAGCCGTGGTTGCCGCCGCAGTCCGGGCGCCGCATCTACCTTCGCGGCGATGTCAGCCTGGACGCGCACATCCGCCCGCGCGGCAACGCCTGGGAAGGCCATGTGGAGGTGCGCTCGAAGGAAGGCGGCGTGCGCCTGGGCGAGAACCGCAACACCGTGGGCGATACCACCCGCGGCGAGCTGGTGCGCTATGACCAGTTCTCGCTGAAGCTCGACATGACCCCGGCCAGCATCAAGGGCTACCTGGGCATGGGCTTCCAGGGCAATGGCTTCGTCGACGCCAAGATGCAGACCGGCTGGGAAGCCAGTGCGCCGCTTAATGGTGAGCTCTACCTCAACATGTCGCGGCTGTACTGGCTGGAGCTGTTCTCGCCGGACATCGTGCGACCGACCGGCCTGATCGAAGGCCACGTCAGCCTGCGCGGGACGCGAGGCCAGCCGTCGCTGGGCGGTGACGCACAGCTGAGCAACTTCAAGGGCGAATTCCCCGCGCTGGGCCTGACCTTCGACCAGGGCAAGGGCAGCTTCGTGGCCCAGCCCGATGGTTCGGCCAAGATCACCGCGCAGGCCAACTCGGGCCAGGGCACGCTGTACGTGGACGGTGGCCTGTCGTGGTTCGGCGATGCGCAGCCGCTGCAGCTGAAGATCCATGGCGAGAACGTGCTGCTGTCCAACACCAGCGAACTGCGCATCGTCGCCAACCCCAACCTCGACTTCACCCTGGCCAAGGCGGCGATGGAGCTGCGCGGCACCGTGCACGTGCCCGAGGCCGACATCGATCTGGAACGCTTGGACCGCGGCACCTCGGTGTCCGAAGACGTGGTGGTGCTCGACCCGGCCGATCCGGAAGAGTCGCGCACCTCGCCGCTGGACATGGACCTGACGGTCAGCCTGGGCGACAAGGTGAAGATGACCGGGTTCGGCCTGAAGGGCGCGCTGACCGGCAAGATGCAGGTCTGGGCCAAGCCCGGCCGCGAAATGACCGCCAATGGCGGCCTGGAAGTGAGCGGCCGCTACAAGGCGTATGGGCAGGACCTGACCATCACCCGTGGCAACCTCAACTGGAACTACAACGCGGTGTCCGACCCGCGCATCAACATCCGCGCCGAGCGCCGCATCGGTGATGTCACCGCCGGCATCGACGTGACCGGGCGTGCCCAGCAACCGCGTGCCGACGTGTGGTCCGATCCGGCGATGTCGCAGTCCGAGGCACTGGCCTATCTGGTGCTGGGACGCAGCCTGACCGGCGCCAGCAGCGACCAGGCGCAGCAGGTCAACGCGGCCTCGGCGGCGCTCTCGGCTGGCAGTGGCCTGCTCGCCTCGCAGCTGGGTGCCAAGCTGGGCCTGGATGATGCAGGCGTGAGCCAGTCGCGCGCGCTGGGTGGTTCGGTGATCGGCGTCGGCAAGTACATCTCGCCCAAGCTTTACGTGGGTTACGGCGTGTCGCTGGTGGGCGCCGGTTCGGTGATCACGCTGAAGTACCTGCTGCGCCGCGGGTTTGATGTGGAAGTGGAATCGAGCACGGTGGAAAACCGTGGTTCGATCAACTGGCGGCGGGAGAAATGACCGGGTCGGGGGCGGCGCCCTTTCGTTGAAAGGGTCCGACCCCCGGCTTCTTCAGCTGCGGCGCAGCCGCTGGCGGTGCCCGGACAGGTCCATGTTCCACAGCAGCAGCGCACCCAGCAGCGCCGGCAGCACGCTGAGCACGGACAGCATCATCAGGAATGACACTGGCAATTCCATGCGGACGGGCTTGCCCCGGCGCAGCTGGTAGCGGATCCATGCCGTGGCCAGCACGGTCCAGGCCAGCAGCCAGCACAGCGGTGCCAACCACAGCGAAGGCGAGGGCACCCACAGGTAGACGGCGGTACCGACCACTGCGATGGCTGCGCAGGCGACCGGCAGGGCCAGCCAACGCAGCCGGGAAGGCGGCACGGACGGGTCTTCAGGGGCGCTCTGCCAGACGAACAGATGACGCAGGCCAATGGCCAGCAGCGTGCCGAGCAGTGGCGCCAGCGCTGCCGTGCCCAGCACGATCGCCCTGCGCTGCTCTTCCGACTGGTAGGGCAGCAGCGTGTTGGCGATCTGGGTGGTGGCCAACGCGATGAAGGCCATCAACGTCAGCGCCACGCTTGCCAGCAGTGCACGCAGCAATGACAACTGTGCTGCGGTGAGGCGGGTGACATCGCTGGCGCCGGCCCAGAAGCGGGCTTGGCCCGCATCGATGCCGGGCGGCAGAGGACGGTCCTCCTGGCAGCCCAGTACGTCCATCAACGCTGCGGCCTGGCGCGGCACGCGCAGCGGCAGCGCGGACATCAGGTTGCGCAGGTGCGAACGCGGTTCGCGCAGCTGCTGAAGGCGGCTGGCAGCGTCATCGTGGCTGGTCCAGCGTCCGCCACGCGCCTCCATCTGCTGGGCCAGCAGATCGGTCTGCGCGGGCAGTTGCAGCCAGTCCTGCCAGGCGTGTTCGGCCAGCTCGCGCAGTTCGCCTGGTGCCAGGCCGCAGCCCGCGTCGTCCCAGCCGAAGGCCTGGTAAAGCGCCGCGGCTTCGGACAGGTTCATGGGCGCCTGCCGCGCGCGCAGCGCCTGCAGCACCCTAGCACTGGCTTCAGCGCGCTCGTCCAGGGACCACTGGCTGCGCAGACCCTGCAGGTACACCGCGAAAGGTTGCGGGTCGGTGGATTTGGCGCGCTCCAGCAGGTCCATCCAGTTGCTCATGGGTTTGCCTCGTGTGGGGGCTGCAGGCTTGAACGATCACTGTCTGCATTGCCGGGGGAGCTGGAAAATGCCCCGCGGAGGATTGCGATGGCGGCCAGCAGGGCGCACGTCAGAAGCAGTGCCAAAGCGACCGTTCGCCGCGTGAAGCGTCTGCGTGACGGCACGGAATGGTGCAGGGCGTCGCATGCGGCCGCCCAGAACATGACCTGCCTGCGCTGCAATGGCGGTGGGAGCGCCACGTGCGCCATCACAGGCACGCCGACAAGGTAATGCAGCGTTTCACGCATTTCGTGCCGCGTGCCCGCGGACAGCGCCTGGATGCGCGCGCGCAGTGGGTGCCAGGGGCCACTGAGCCGGGCGACACGGGTGCGGGCCTGCACCACCGAAACCGGCGCATTCTCAAGATGCATGTAACGGGCGAGCGCGGTCTCGTTGCCTGGCACCAGCAACCAGCACAGGTGCATGCTGTGGCCGAGGGCGGCCATGTCGTAGCACTCGCGGATACTGTCCCGGTCATACCACTGGAAGCGGTCGGCCAGCTGCTCGAAGTTCGCTTGCGGGAACGGCGTAGTGCCCTTCATCAGCCGTTGCCAGGTTGCCAGGTTCACCGCGCCAGCATCCGCAGGGGGCTGCGGTTCCGGGGACTGCTGCAGCCAGGCTGCGAAGTCTGCCGGATCGCGTTGCTGACCGTTGCGGACGATGCGGTCGGCAAGCGCCTCGGCGGCAGATGGCCCTGTCGAATGCGTGGTGCCCAGATCGATTCCTGCGATCATCGGTCCTTCCCTAGTATCCGTGCCTGATTCTAGCCAGCATCGGTGCCCCCAACCATCAGCCGTTGCCCCATGCGGCCCCAGCGGCTATGGTCCCGGGCTGTTCTGTCGTACCGGATTGCCTCATGTCACCACGCAAAGCCCTTCCCACCGCCCTGGCCCTGGGCCTGACTCTCGCCGCTGGTGCCCACGCCGATGAAGGCATGTGGATGCCGACCCAGCTGCCGGACCTGGCCAAGCCGCTGCAGGCCGCTGGCTTCAAGGGCAATCCGGCCGACCTGGCCAACGTCACCGCGCCGCCGCTGAGCGCGGTGGTGCGAGCGGGCGGCGGCACCGGCTCGTTCGTGTCCAGCGACGGCCTGCTGCTGACCAATCACCACGTGGCGATGGGCGTGATCCAGTACAACAGCTCCCCAGAGCACGACCTGATCAACGGTGGCTTCATCGCCAGGGACCGTGCCGACGAGCGCCCGGCCAACCCGGACTTCCGCGTGCTGGTCACCGTCGGCTTCGACAAGGTGACCGACCAGGTGCTGGCGCAGGCCCGCGGCAAGACCGGCCGTGCCTACTTCGATGCCGTCGATGCCGCCAGCAAGCAGATCGTGGCCGAGTGCGAGAAGGATGGCAGTGTGCGCTGCTCGGTGGCCAACATGTACTACGGCACCGACTTCTACCGCATCGCCCAGCTGGAACTCAGCGACGTGCGCCTGGTGTACGCGCCGCCGCGTGCGATCGGCAACTATGGCGATGAGATCGATAATTTCATGTGGCCGCGCCACACCGGCGACTTCACCCTGCTGCGCGCCTATGTGGGCAAGGACGGCAAGCCGGCCGCCTACAGCAAGGACAACGTGCCCTACCAGGCGCCGGCACACCTGCAGATGTCGGTGGAGGGCCCGAAGGAGGGCGACTACGCGATGCTGGCCGGTTATCCGGGCATCACCTACCGCCACCGTACCGCGGCAGAATTCGCCGGCCAGATCGACACCGTGCTGCCGCGCCGCGTTTCGGTGTTCCAGCAGATGATCGACACCATCGAGGCGGCAACCGCCAAGGACGCGCAGGCACGTACCCGTTACGCTTCGCAGCTGCAGTCGCTGAAGAACAACCGCAAGCGCGCCGCCGGTGAGCTGGAAGGCCTGCTGCGCAGCGATGCCAAGGCCCAGCGTGCCGCCGACGAGACCGCGATGCTGGCCGCCACCGACCGCAGGTACCAGAGCGACATCAAGGCGCTGCTGGCCAACCTGTCACAGGGCGCGGCGGTGGGCGAGCGTGACCTGCTGCTGGACCAGATGGCCGCACAGAGCCAGTTGCTGCGCTCGGCGCTGCTGCTGGAGCGCCTGCGCATCGAATCGGCCAAACCGGACGCGCAGCGCGAGAGCGGTTACCAGCAGCGCGACCAGGCGATGATCGAAGGCGTGCTCAAGCAGGTCCAGCGCCGCTACGCACCGGAGGTCGAGAAGGCACTGCTGACCACCCTGTTGACCCGCTACCAGCAGTTGCCGGACGCGCAGCGCGTGGCCGAGTTCGACGCGGCCTTCGGCCGTACCCCGCAGCAGCTGGCCAAGGCGCTGGACACCCTGTATGCCGGTACCCAACTGGGTGACGAGGCGCAGCGCCTGTCGCGTTTCGCTGCTGCCCGCGAAGGCAGGGCCCTGGCCGCCGATCCGCTGATTGCCGTGGCCGGACCGCTGGTGGCCGCGCAGCTGCGCATCGAGAACGAGAGCAAGACCCGCGAAGGCGAGCAGCTGCGCCTGCGCCCGGCCTACATGCAGGCGCTGTTCGCCTGGCGTGCCAGGCAGGGCCGTGCGGTGTACCCAGATGCCAACCGCACCCTGCGCATCAGCTACGGCAGGGTCGAGGCGCTGCACCCGCGCGACGGGGTGACCTACTCGCCGGTGACCACCGTGGCCGGCATCGTCGAGAAGAACACCAACGCGTATCCGTTCGACGCCCCGACGCCGCTGCTGGCGGCGATCGCCAAGGGCGACTTCGGCAGCACCGCCGACCCGGCGCTGAAGACCCAGACAGTCAATTTCCTGACCAATCTGGACACCACCGGGGGCAACTCCGGCTCGCCGGTGCTCAACGCCAAGGGTGAACTGATCGGCCTGAATTTCGACAGCAACTGGGAGTCGGTCAGCGCCAGCTGGTGGTTCGATCCCCGCTACAAGCGCGCCGTGCACGTGGACATGCGCTACCTGCGCTGGCTGCTGGCCAAGGTCTACCCGGCGCCGGAGCTGCTGAAGGAAATGGGCGTGCCGGCCCAGTAAGAAGCCGGCCACGACCCACGGTCGTGGCCCGCACCGCGTAGGCCCCCACCTTGGTGGGGGGGTTGCCCCCCACGAGCCCGTACACCCGGCCACGCCTGGCCTACACTGCGGGTTCTTCCGACGGAAACGCACGCGTGGTCTCCAGCTGGATCCTGCTGCTGGTCTCGGTTGCCTATGCCGCGCTGCTGTTCGGCGTGGCGTGGTGGGGTGACCGCCGGCCCATGTACCCTGACCGGCCGTGGCTGCGGCCGGTGGTCTACAGCCTGGCGCTGGCCGTGTACTGCTCGTCGTGGACCTTCTACGGCGCGGTCGGCACCGCCGTGCGCAATGGCGTGGGCTACCTGCCCATCTACATCGGCCCGCTGCTGCTGCTGCTGTTCGGCTGGCGCATCATCGAGCGCCTGGCGCTGATCGCGCGCAGCCAGAACGTTGTCTCCATCGCAGATTTCATTTCTTCGCGCTTCGGCCGTTCGCGGCGGCTGGCGGCGCTGGTGGCGATCATTGCACTGATCGGCATCGTTCCTTACCTGGCGCTGCAGTACAAAGCAGTGGCGATGAGCCTGCAGGTGCTGACCGGCAACACCGGCCCGACCGGCTTCTTCACCGACCCCGCGCTGTACGTAGCGCTGCTGATGGCGCTGTTCGCCACCCTGTTCGGTACCCGCCAGGTCGATGCCACCGAGCACCACCACGGCATGATGCTGGCGATCGCCTTCGAGTCGGTGATCAAGCTGCTGGCGATGCTGGCCGTAGGCGTGTTCGCCTACCTGTGGCTGAGCAACCGCACCGACGCGGTCGTGGAATCGGTGCATACGCTGTTCACCGGCCTGCCGCCGGTGGGGTTCATCTCGCAGACCCTGCTCAGTTTCCTCGCCATCATCTGCCTGCCGCGCCAGTTCCATGTGGCCGTGGTCGAGTGCGGTGACGTGCGCGACGTGCGCCGCGCGCGCTGGATGTTCGGTGGCTACCTGGTGCTGATCTCGGCCATGGTGCTGCCGATCGCCACCGCCGGCGTGACCCTGTTCGGCACCGGCGGCAGCGTCGCCGATGATTCGATGGTGCTGGCCCTGCCATTGGCCGAAGGCCGCAACGCGCTGGCCCTGATCGCCTATGTGGGCGGCTTCTCGGCCGCCACCGGCATGGTCATCGTGTCCTCGATTGCGCTGGCGACCATGGTCAGCAATGATCTGGTGATGCCGGTACTGCTGCGTCGGAGCGGTGACCACCAGGAAGCCGCTGACGTCGCCTCGCGCGTGTTGTGGATCCGCCGCCTGGCGATCCTGCTGCTGGCGCTGATGGCCTACAGCTACTACCGCACCAGCAGCAACGACAGCACGCTGGCCTCGTACGGCCTGATGGCGTTCGCAGCGGTGGCGCAATTCGCGCCCGGCCTGATCGGCGGCCTGTACTGGCGCGGTGCCAGCCGGCGCGGCGTCGAAGTGGGCATGCTGCTGGGCTTTGCCACCTGGCTGTACACCCTGCTGCTGCCGGCGATGACCATGGCCGGCTGGGTCGACGCCGCCTGGGTACAGCACGGCCCGTTCGGCATCGAGTGGCTGCGTCCGCAGCAGCTGTTCGGCATGTCCGGCTGGGACCCGCTGACCCACGGCACGTTCTGGTCGCTGCTGGTCAATGCGGCCACGATGATGCTGGTGTCCGCACGCTGGCGGCCCGGCGTCGACGAGCGCCTGCGTGCGGCACCGTTCCTCGACCCGTATGCCGAGCGCCCGTCGGTGGCCGGCGGCTGGCCCGGGCATGTGCATGTGGGCGACCTGCTGGCGCTGGCTTCGCGCGTGGTCGGCGAACGCCATGCACGGCGTTCGTTCTTCGAGCAGGCGCAGTCGCTGGGCCGTGAGCTGCAATCCTCGGCACCGGCTGACCGGCCGTGGGTGCAGTTCACCGAGCGCCTGCTGGCCGCCTCGATCGGTGCGGCATCGGCGCGCCTGCTGCTGACCAGCCTGCTGCGTGGCTCGGGCATGGACCTGGGGGAAGTGGTGGCGGTGCTGGACGAAGCCGGGCAGGAACTGCGCTTCAACCGCGAGATCCTGTCGACCACGCTGGAGAACATCAGCGCCGGGGTCAGCGTGGTCGATCCGGACATGCGCCTGACCGCGTGGAACCGCCGCTACCAGGACATGTTCGGTTACCCCGACGGCATGCTCTACGTGGGCCGCCCGGTGGCCGACCTGATCCGCTACAACGCCGAGCGCGGCGAGCTGGGCGAGGGCGATATCGAAGTGCAGATCAACCGCCGCATCGGTTACATGCGCGCCGGCTCGCCGCACGTGTTCGAGCGCACCCGCAGCGACGGCAAGGTGATCGAGATGCGTGGCCAGGCGCTGCCCGGCGGCGGTTACGTGACCAGCTACAACGACATCACCGACTACAAGCACGCTGAAAGGGCGCTGCTTGAAGCCAACGAGACGCTGGAACAGCGCGTGGCCGAGCGCTCGCATGAGGCCGAGGTCGCGCAGCAGTCGAAGACCCGCTTCCTGGCGGCGATCAGCCATGACGTGCTGCAGCCGTTGAATGCGGCGCGCCTGTTTGCGTCCGCGCTGCGCGACAGCGATCACGTGAGCGACGAACAGAAGCATCTGGCCGAACGCGTGGACGCGTCGCTGCGCGCTGCCGAAGAACTGCTTGATGGCCTGCTGGACGTGTCGCGACTGGATGCCGGTGGCCTGCACCCGGTGATCGGCGAATTCGATGTGAGTGCGTTGATGCGCGAGCTGGCCGCGCAGTACACGCCGGTCGCCGCAGGCCGTGGCCTGCGCCTGGACCTGTTCGCGCGCGCGGCCTGGGTACGCAGCGATCGCCGCCTGCTGCGCCGCGTACTGCAGAACTTCCTGGCCAATGCGCTGCGCTACACACGCCAGGGGCGCATCGTGCTGGCCGTGCGCCAGCGCGGCGACGAGGTGGAACTGCAGGTGTGGGATACCGGCCCTGGCATTCCCGAACACCACATGCGGCAGATCTTCGACGAGTTCCACCGCTACCAGCAGCCGTTCGACTGGGGCGAGCAGGGGTTGGGCCTGGGCCTGTCGATCTGCCAGCGCATCTCGCGCCTGCTCGACCATCGCCTCAATGCACGCAGCCGCGTTGGCAGTGGCTCGATGTTCTCGATCATCCTGCCGCGGGTTGCGCCCTTGCCCGGCTACACCGAGCCTGCCAAGGCGACCCAGGCCGTGGCCACACCGGTGCGCAGCGATTCGCTGGCGGGCCTGCGGGTGCTGTGCGTGGACAACGACGAGGAAATCCTCGACGGCATGCGCGCACTGCTCGGCCGCTGGCAGGTGCAGGTGATCACCGCCGCCACCGTCGACCAGGCGCTGGAGAAGATCGCCGAGCGCCCGCAGGTGATGCTGGTGGACTACCACCTGCATGACCGCATGGACGGCCTTGATGCGCTGGTTGCGCTGCGCGAGGCGGCCGGCTATCCGCTGCCGGGTGCGCTGCTGACCGCCGATGGCCGCGACGAGCTGAAGCGGATGGCGCGCGAGCGTGGCTACCGCGTGCTGACCAAGCCGATCAAGCCGGCTTCGCTGCGTGCCTTCCTGGGCGCGCTGCGGGATGCGCAATAGATCCACGCCATGCGTGGATGCGACGCCAGGTAGTGCCGGCCGCTGGCCGGCAACCACGCAATCGCTCGCTTCCGATGCGTTACCCCACGCCGTGCAGGTGTTCGTACAGGATGGTCGCGCCGATGATCACCAGGATCACGCCACCGATGATCTCCGCACGCTTGCCGACCATGCTGCCCAGC
This sequence comes from Stenotrophomonas sp. FR012, assembly GCF_047520565.2. Classification (NCBI taxonomy): domain Bacteria; kingdom Pseudomonadati; phylum Pseudomonadota; class Gammaproteobacteria; order Lysobacterales; family Lysobacteraceae; genus Stenotrophomonas; species Stenotrophomonas sp. FR012. The sequence goes on along the minus strand of NZ_JAXBQL020000010.1, from coordinate 85,480 downwards.
ACGCGGCCGAGCATGATGCCGGCGGTCACCATGGTCAGTGTGCACAGGCCGATGACCGCGGCCATCACGCCGATATGCACGTCCATGAAGGCCAGGCCGATACCCACCGCCATCGCGTCGATGCTGGTGGCGAAGCCGGTCAGCGCCAGCTTCCAGAAGCCGTGGTGCTGCGAGGGATCCTCGTCATCCTCGGCGCTGTCCGGGCGCAGGCCGTTGTAGATCATGTGGATGCCCAGCGCACCGAGCAGGCCGAACGCGATCCAGTGGTCGAAGGCTTCGACGTACTGCAGCGCGGCGCGGCCGAGCAGCCAGCCGATGATCGGCGTGATCGCCTCGATGACGCCGAAGATGATGCCGGCACGCAGTGCATCGCGGAACACCGGCTTGCGCATGGCCGCACCCTTGCCGATTGCGGCGGCAAAGGCATCGGTGGACATGGCAAAGCCGATCAGGAGGATCGAAATGGGGGACATGGACAGCGGCTGAGGTCGGGCAAGGACGGACGCACGGCTCGCGCTCGCGCCCAACCTGACGTTGCGCGCGCGGGCCGCTGGTCTCGCCAACCATCATGGTTGTCCACGCCACGGCGCACTGGCCGAGTATGTTGACGTGGACGATTCCTGCGAAGGAATCCGGCTACTCCCCAAGGGGACGCGAAGCTTAGCATCGCGATCCGCGCGTGGCGCATCTACAGGCAAACGCGCAGGCAGGGCTGGTTTGTATAGCGATGGCTATAACACGGGCCAAGCAAAGGCGTGCCAAGCAAGCTTGGCACCTACCAGGGCGGTTTCAGACGTTCCAGGCGAATGCCGGCCAGCGGCCGGCACTACCGTCAGTCTTCCTCGGGCGGCAGCACGATGGCGTCGTCGTCGATGGCCAGCTTGCCGGCCATCAGCACGGCCTGGGTGCGGTTGGTCACGCCGAGCTTGCGCAGGATGGCGGTGACGTGGGCCTTGATCGTCGCTTCGGAGACGTTGAGGTCGTAGGCGATCTGCTTGTTCAAGCGGCCAGCGCCGAGCATCTGCAGGACACGGAACTGCTGCGGGGTCAGCTCGCGCAGGCGCTGGCCGACTTCGCGTTCTTCGCTGCCGGTGGGCGGCACGTTGTGCGCTTCCGGCGGTGCCCAGGTCTCGCCATCGAGGATGGTGCCCAGCGCATGGCCGATGGTGTCCGAATCCGCAGACTTCGGGATGAAGCCCAGCGCACCGTGGTCGAGCGCGCGGCGCATCACCGTGGCTTCTTCGCGCGCGGACACCACCACCACTGGCAGCTGGGGGTGCAGTGAGCGCATGTGCACCAGTGCGTTGAAGCCCTGCGCACCGGGCATGTTGAGATCCATCAGGACCAGGTCGGCGTCGTTGTGCTGGTCGGCCAGCGCGTACAGCGCTTCCACGCTGTCGGCCTCGAACAGCTGCACGCCGGGGATGACCCGCTGCACGGCTCCACGCAGGGCTTCGCGGAACAGCGGGTGGTCATCGGCAATCAGGAGGGTGGTCATGGTCGGGGGGAACCGTGGGGGAAACCAGATGGGGTCAGAGCCCTTTCCTGGTGGAAAGGGATCCGACCCCGGGTTCTGCATCAGCGCACCTTGCGCTCGTCCACCAGCGACGCCACCACCGACGGATCGGCCAGGGTCGAGGTGTCGCCGAGCTGGTCCGGCGCGTTTTCGGCAATCTTGCGCAGGATGCGGCGCATGATCTTGCCCGAGCGGGTCTTCGGCAGGCCCGGTGCCCACTGCAGGTGGTCCGGTGTGGCGATCGGCCCGATCTCCTTGCGCACCCAGGCGATCAGCTCCTTGTGCAGTTCATCGCTCGGGGCCTCTTCGGCCACCAGGGTGACGTAGGCGTAGATGCCTTGGCCCTTGACGTCGTGCGGGAAGCCCACGACCGCCGCTTCGGCCACCTTCGGATGCGAGACCAGCGCGCTTTCCACTTCGGCGGTGCCGATGCGATGGCCGGACACATTGATCACGTCGTCGACGCGGCCGGTGATCCAGTAATAGCCGTCTTCGTCGCGGCGGCAACCGTCACCGGTGAAGTAGCTGCCCGGGTAGGTGCGGAAGTAGGTATCGATGAAGCGCTGGTGGTCGCCGTACACCGTGCGCATCTGGCCCGGCCAGGAGTCACGGATGATCAGGTTGCCCTCGGTCGGGCCGTCCTGGATCTCGCCATCGGCATTGACCAGCGCCGGCTGCACGCCGAAGAAGGGCAGGGTGGCCGACCCCGGCTTGAGGTCCATCGCGCCGGCCAGCGGCGAGATCAGGATGCCGCCGGTTTCGGTCTGCCACCAGGTATCGACGATCGGGCAGCGGCTGTCGCCGACCACTTCGTAGTACCAGCGCCAGGCTTCCGGATTGATCGGCTCGCCGACGCTGCCGAGCAGGCGCAGCGACGCGCGCGAGGTCTTCTTCACCGGCTCCTCGCCTTCGCGCATCAGCGCACGGATGGCGGTCGGGGCGGTGTAGAAGATGCTCACCTTGTGCTTGTCGATGACGTTCCAGAAGCGCGAGGTGTCCGGATAGTTCGGCACGCCTTCGAACATCAGCGAGGTCGCACCGTTGGCCAGTGGCCCGTACACGATGTAGCTGTGGCCGGTGACCCAGCCGACGTCGGCGGTGCACCAGTAGATGTCGTCCTCGCGCAGGTCGAACACCGCTTCATGGGTGTAGGCCGCGTACAGCAGATAGCCGCCGGTGGTGTGCAGCACGCCCTTCGGCTTGCCGGTGGAGCCGGAGGTGTAGAGGATGAACAGCGGGTCTTCCGCGTTCATGCGTTCCGGTTCGCAGGTGGACGGCTGGCTGTCCACCACATCGTGGAACCAGCGGTCGCGCGGGGCCTGCATGTCCACCGCGCCGCCGGTGTGGCGCACCACCAGCACGGTTTCAACCGTGTTCGTGCCCGGCAGCTTCAGCGCGGCATCGACGTTGGCCTTCAGCGGAATCCTGCGGCCACCGCGCAAGCCTTCGTCGGCGGTGATGATCAGCTTGCTCTGGCAGTCGCTGACGCGGTCGGCGATCGAGTTCGGCGCGAAGCCACCGAACACCACCGAGTGGATTGCACCGATGCGCGCGCAGGCCAGCATGGCTACTGCGGCGTCGACGATCATCGGCAGGTAGATGGTGACGCGGTCGCCTTTCTTGACCCCAAGGTTGCGCAGCGCATTGCCGAGGCGGCAGGTGCGCTCATACAGTTCGCGATAGGTCACGTGCTGGGCCGGTGCATCCGGGCCGTCCGGCTCGAACAGCAGGGCGGTCTTGTCGCCGCGCGTCTCGAGCTGGCGATCCAGGCAGTTCACGCTGGCATTGAGCTCACCATCCTCGAACCACTTGATGTGGAAGTCGGACAGGTCGTAGCTGACGTTCTTGATCTTCGTCGGCTTGCGCATCCATTGCAGGCGCTCGGCGGCCTTGCCCCAGAATCCATCCGGGTCGGTCACCGACGCCTGGTACTGCTGTTCATAGGTCTTCTTGTCGATGCGTGCCTTGGCGGCGAACTGCGGATCGACGGGGTAGATATCAGCCATGGCACCCTCACTTGCACGTTGACTTTGTATGTGCGGTCGCAGCATCGCAACGACCGATCCCCCTCAGTTTGCCCCATCCACCCCCGGCCGCGTCACCACCCTGGTTAGACCATGGTCGAAAGTGAGCGCCCTGCAGGGCCGGGTTCGACCAATGGCGAATAGCCGCTATACATAATCGCCCCGCAGTCTCGGCTCGACCGTGCCCCACGCGCGGCATCACCTTGCCACTTGGGAGAGAGGGCAACATGAGCCACCGTACGTTGAAAGCCGTGCGCACACCTTTGGCGGCCTGCCTGATGGTCGCCCTGGTCGCACCGGGCATGGCGTTCGCAGAGACCGCCAAAGAGAAGGCACTGGAAGCACGCGTTGCCGAACTGGAACGCCAGGTCCAGCTGCTGCTGTCTTCGCAGCAACAACAACAGACCCAGATCAGCCAGACCCAGCAGGCGGTAACCGAAGTGCGCACGGTGCAGGCCGAGCAGAAGCCGGTTGCACAGGTGCCGGCCGGCAAGCAGCCGATCCAGGTCACCACCATCACCCCGGGCGCGGCACCGGGCACCACGGTCAAGATCGGCGGCTTCATCAAGGCCGACTTCCTGGCCACCCAGACCAGCGATGGCCAGCTGGCCGACGACGCCACCGGCCGTTCGCTGTACCTCCCGGGCCAGACCCCGGTGGAAGGCGCCGGCGGCAGCGGCAAGCGCTCGGGCACCGATTTCAACGCCCATGCCAAGTTCTCGCGCTTCAACATGGGCATCGACAACGTCAGCGAATCGGGCAACAAGGCCGGTGCGTTCTTCGAGATGGACTTCTTCGGCAACTCGCTGGGCAACCAGACTGCCACCAATACCTACGGCGTGACCCTGCGCCACGCCTACATGTACTGGAACAACTGGCTGGCCGGCCAGACCTGGTCCAACTTCATGGACGCGGCCGCACTGCCGGAAGCGGTCGACTTCGTCGGCCCCACCGACGGCGTGATCTTCGTGCGCCAGGCCCAGGTGCGCTACACCCAGGGCGGCTTCAGCGTCGCGCTGGAAAACCCGGAAACCACCACCCTCACCGGCACCCGCAACCCGGTCACCGGCGCCTGGACCAACGCCAGCGCCAACTCCGACCGTGGCAGCCTGCCCGACCTGACCCTGCGCTATGGCTGGAAGGGCGACTGGGGCACCTTCGGTGTCGGCGGCATCGTCCGCCAGTTGAAGGTCGACAACCAGGCGACCGGCGCGAAGGCCGACAAGGTGGCCGGCGGCCTGACCCTAGGCGGCAAGTGGGTGATGGGTGACAGCGATTCGCTGCATTACCAGCTGACCGGTGGCGAAGGCATCGCCCGCTACATCGGCCTGGGCATCACTGCCGACAGTGCCTATGACGTGGCCCGCGACGAACTCAACCCGACCGGCGTGCTGGCCGGCTATGTCGGCTGGCGGCATGCGTTCTCGCCGAAGCTGCGCACCAACCTGATCTACGCGCGTAGCGACTACGACAACGACAGCATCCTCGGCCCGCTGGTGACCAAGAGCGTGCAGAGCATCCGCGGCAACATCTTCTATTCGCCGCTGCCCAAGGTCGATATCGGCGCCGAGCTGATGTATGGCCGTCGCGAAGTGGAGAACGGCAACAAGGGTGACATCACCCGGTTGCAGTTCACTACGAAGTACAGCTTCTAAGAGCGTGCCGGCCAGCGGCCGGCACCTACCGAGATGGGGTGCCGGCCAAGGTCGGCATCTACCGAATTGAGTGCCGACCAACGGTCGGCACCCACCAACAACGATTGCTTCGGAGGGGAAGCGTCCCATGTCCAGTACACCCAGCACCGCACATAAAGCGGGCACCCTGACCAAGGGTCACAAGAAGGTCATCTTCGCCTCGAGCCTCGGCACGGTCTTCGAGTGGTATGACTTCTTCCTGTACGGCTCGCTCGCGGCCATCATCGCCAAGCAGTTCTTCAGTGGCGTCAATGAAACCACGGGCATGATCTTCGCCCTGCTGGCGTTCGCCGCCGGCTTCTTCGTACGCCCGTTCGGCGCGGCCTTCTTCGGCAGCCTCGGCGATCGCATCGGCCGCAAGTACACCTTCCTGGTCACCATCCTGATCATGGGCATCTCGACCTTCCTGGTCGGCGTGCTGCCCAACTACGCTTCGATCGGTTTCGCCGCTCCGGTGATCCTGATCATCCTGCGGCTGGCCCAGGGCCTGGCGATGGGCGGCGAGTACGGCGGTGCCGCCACCTACGTGGCCGAGCACGCGCCGGACGACAAGCGCGGCCTGTACACCAGCTTCATCCAGTGCACCGCCACGCTGGGCCTGTTCCTGTCGCTGCTGATCATCCTGGCCTGCCGCATGACGCTGGGCAACGAGGCGTTCGAAGCCTGGGGCTGGCGCATTCCGTTCCTGGTGTCGATCCTGCTGCTGGGCATTTCGGTGTGGATCCGCCTGCAGCTGAGCGAATCGCCGCTGTTCCAGCAGATGAAGGCTGAAGGCAAGGGCTCCAAGACCCCGTTCCGCGACAGCCTGAAGGGCGGCAACCTGAAGCTGATGCTGCTGGTCCTGCTCGGTGCGGCGGCTGGCCAAGCCGTGGTCTGGTACGGCGGCCAGTTCTACGCGCTGTTCTTCCTCAGCAGCATGCTGAAGGTCGATGCCACCACCTCCTACCTGCTGATCGCCGCAGCGCTGGCACTGGGCACGCCGTTCTTCATCTTCTTCGGCTGGTTGTCCGACCGCATCGGTCGCAAGAAGATCATCCTGGCCGGCTGCCTGCTGGCGGCCATCACCTACATCCCGATCTTCAAGGGCCTGACCCACTTCGCCAACCCGGCCATCGAAGAAGCCCGCAGCAGCTCGCCGGCCCTGGTCGTCGCCGATCCGGCCACCTGCTCGTTCCAGTTCGATCCGGTGGGCCTGCGCAAGTTCACCAGCTCCTGCGACGTGGCCACCGCCGCGCTGACCAAGGCCGGCGTGCCGTACGACGTGCAGCCCGCCGCCGCCGGCTCGCTGGCGATGGTGAACGTGGGCAGCGCCAGCGTCCCCTCGTATGAGGCCGCAGGCCTGACCAAGGAAGAAGGCAAGGCCAAGGCCGATGCGTTCGGCGCGGAACTGAAGACCGCCCTGACCTCTGCCGGCTACCCGGCCAAGGCCGATGGTGCGCGCATCAACATCGCTGGCACCATCTTCATGCTGTGGCTGCTGGTGCTGTACGTGACCATGGTCTACGGCCCGATCGCCGCCTACCTGGTCGAACTGTTCCCGACCCGTATCCGCTACACCTCGATGTCGCTGCCGTACCACATCGGCAACGGCTGGTTCGGTGGCTTCCTGCCGGCCATCTCGTTCGCGCTGGTGGCCGGTACCGGCAACCTGTACTACGGCCTGTGGTACCCGATTGCGATCGCACTGATGTCGGTGGTGATCGGCGGCCTGTTCCTGCGCGAAACCAAGAACGTGGATATCACCAAGTAACCGGCGTGCCGACCAACGGTCGGCACCCACCGGGTTTCAGGGGCCGCGGTGCAGACCGCGGCCTTTCTGTTTGTCGACCGTGTCCACTGGGTTCGCATTCCGGTAGTGCCGGCCGCTGGCCGGCAAACCCATGAATCTCCGAAGACATGAACCCATTGCCGGCCAGCGGCCGGCACTACCATGGCGTTGCGCAGCACCCCGTATAGTCGGCCCATGACGACCACCGCCCCAGCCGACCTTCCCGCCCTCCTGCACACCCTGCGCAGTACCTGGCAGGCCCAGCGCCCTTCGCTGGACCAGCGTGAAGCCGACCTGCGCCGCCTCCGCGAAGCGCTGAAGCCACGCCTGGACGAAATGGCCACGGCCATCGCCGAGGACTTCGGCCACCGCGTCCACGTCGAATCGAAGCTGGCCGATGGCATGAGTGTGCTGTCGGCCATCGACCACCTGCGCCGCCACCTGCGGCGCTGGTCGAAGCCGCAGCGCGTACGGGCCGGCTGGAAGCTGTGGCCGGCGCGCGCGCAGCTGCGGCCGACGCCACTGGGTGTGGTCGGGGTGATCTCACCGTGGAATTACCCGGTCACGCTGGCACTCGTGCCGCTGGCCACCGCGATTGCTGCCGGCAACCACGTGCTGCTGAAGCCGTCCGAACACACGCCGCGTACCAGCGCGTTCCTGGCCGATCTGCTGGCCAGCGTGTTCCCGCCCGATCGGGTGGCGGTGGTGCAGGGCGGGGCGGATGTGGCCGCGGCGGTGTCCTCGCTGCCGCTGGACCATCTGCTGTTCACCGGCTCGACGGCCGTTGGCCGCAAGGTGATGGCCGCCGCCGCCGAGCATCTGGTGCCGGTCACGCTGGAACTGGGCGGCAAGTCGCCGGCCATCGTCTGCCGCGATTTTCCGCTGGGCAAAGCCGCCGCGCGGCTGGCCACCGGCAAGTGGTTCAACGCGGGCCAGACCTGCATCGCGCCGGATTATGTGCTGATCGATACGGTCCGCCAGCGCGAGTTCGTACAGGCGCTGCAGCAGCAGGTGCGCGAACGCTATGGCGACTTCAGCAATGCCGACGACTACACGCGCATCATCAACGAGGGCCAGTACCAGCGCCTGCAGGGCTATCTGGTGCAGGCGCGCGAACGTGGCGTGCCGGTGATTCCGTTGGCGCAGGTGGATGAGGCGCGCGCCGACCGCGAGCGCCTGCTGGTGCCGACCGTGGTGCTGGACCCGCCCGACGATCTGGACCTGATGCGCGAGGAAATCTTCGGGCCGATCCTGCCCGTGCGGGCCTACCCGGACCTGGAGGCGGCGCTGGCGGACGTGCTGTCCCGCGAACGGCCGCTGGCGCTGTATCCCTTCAGCCATGACACGGCCACGGTGGAGCGCATCCTCGGCCAGGTGGTGGCCGGTGGCGTGACGGTAAATGACACGCTGCTGCACTTCGCCGCCGATGGCCTGCCGTTTGGCGGGGTAGGGGCCAGCGGCATGGGCGCGTACCACGGGCGGGCCGGGTTCGATGCGATGAGCAAGCGGCTGCCGGTGCTGTGGCAGTCGCGCTGGGCGGCCAGCGACCGGCTGCGGCCGCCGTATTCGAAGATTGCGGGTTTGTTGAAGCTGCTGCTGCGGTAGTGCCGGCCGCTGGCCGCCAACTGCGGGGTCCTGCCGACGGTTCATGGGGTTGCCGGCCAGCGGCCGGCACTACCGGTGGGTGCAAACCTTGGTTGGCACGGGGGCGGCCATGCGCCAACCCAGGTTGGCGTCTACCAAAGCCCACCCGGGTAGAATGCCCGCATGAAAATCGCCTCGTGGAACGTCAATTCGCTCAATGTCCGCCTGCCGCACCTGGAACAGTGGCTCAAGGCGTTCGGCCCGGACATCGTCGGTATCCAGGAAACCAAGCTGGAGGACCACAAGTTCCCCGACTCTGCGCTGATCGCTGCCGGCTACCGCAGCGTGTTCGCCGGCCAGAAGACCTACAACGGCGTTGCGCTGCTGTCCCGTGAGCCTGCACAGGACGTGCAGATCGGCATTCCCGGCTTCGAGGACGAGCAGAAGCGCGTCATCGCCGGTACCTTCGGCGACCTGCGGGTAATCAACCTGTACGTGGTCAACGGCCAGGACATCGGTACCGACAAGTACGAGTACAAGTTACGCTGGCTTGAGGCGGTGCATGCCTGGATCGCCGAAGAACTGCAGCGCCACCCGAAGCTGATCGTGATGGGGGACTTCAACATTGCCCCGGACGCACGCGACGTGCACGACCCGGAGGTGTGGAACGACAACCACATCCTGACCTCCACCGCCGAGCGCGGCGCATTGAACAAGCTGCTGCAGCTGGGCCTGCACGATGGCTTCCGCCTGCACAACGACGAGGCGGGCACCTTCAGCTGGTGGGATTACCGCGCCGCCGGCTTCCGTCGCAACCTGGGCCTGCGCATCGACCTGACCCTGGTCTCCGATGCGCTGAAGAGCGGTGCGGTGGCTTCGGGCATCGACCGCGAGCCGCGCACCTGGGAACGTCCGAGCGACCATGCGCCGGCGTGGGTACAGATCGGTTGAACGAACGGGGCCCGGCATCGCCGGGCCCGTTCTGAAAGGCCCGCCGGCCAGCGGCCGGCGCTACCGCCGTGTCAGCGTATGCTCTTGCGGGTGAACAGATTGACGATCGCCAGCAGGATCACTGCACCGATCAGCGAGAACAGGAAGGTTCGAATGGTGATCGCTTCGTTGATGCCGCCGCCGAACAGCCAGCCGGAAATCAGCGCGCCGACGATGCCGACCACGATGTTGAGGATGATGCCCTGCTGGGCATCGCGCTTCATGATGATGCTGGCCAGCCAGCCTACGATGCCGCCGACGATCAGCCAGATGATGATGCCCATGATCGAACCTCCGGTGGGGAACGGTGACCAGTTGACGCGCACGGCCGTGAACCCGTCGTGCAATCGTGTGACGGGCGCGTGCGCATGAGCCTGCCAGCCACCCTCGACGGCCCGTGGCGCTTTGGTCCGGTGACGGTCTGGCGGCGCCCGCACGTGCCCGGCCAGCGCGGCGAACCGCAGGCACGGCAGGTGCTGGCGCAGGCCCTCGGGGCCGATCCGGAGACGCTGCCGCTGGTCCGCGATGACAAGGGCCGGCCGGAGCTGAGCGGCGCATTGGCCCACTACGGCACCGGCTGGAGCCACAGCGGCGAGGTGCTGCTGGTGGCGCTGGGCGAAGGCGTGCGGCTGGGCGTGGACCTGGAACTGCTGCGGCCGCGCGCCCGCCTGCTGGAGATCGTGCAGCGCTTCTTCCACCCGGAGGAGGTGGCGTGGCTGGAAAGCCTGGACCAGGCTGACCGCGAACACTGGTTCTTCCGCGTGTGGTGCGCCAAGGAATCGATGCTGAAGGCGCACGGCCAGGGTATCTCGTTCGGCCTGCACCGCCTGCAGCTGGCGCCGGGGGCCGATGGCGCCCTGCACCTGCGCTGGTGCGACCCGGAACTGGGCGAGGCCGCGCGCTGGCACCTGCACGAATGGCAGGCCACCGATCAGTTCCGGGCGGCGTTGGCCTGGTATCCGCACTGAGGCGGGGAATCAGCGCGCAAAACCGGCGATAATGCCGGCATGAGCGAACACCCACTTCCCGCCAGCGTAGCTGCCACGCTGGAACAGGGCCTGGCCAGCATGGGCCTGGATGCCGCGCTGGCGCCGCCGCTGCTGCGCTACCTGGCCCTGCTGCACCGCTGGAACGGCACCTACAACCTCACCGCCATCCGCGACCCGCAGGAGATGGTCACCCGCCACCTGCTCGACTCGCTGGCGATGCAGCCGTTCGTGGCCGATGGCAGCCTGGCCGACCTCGGCACCGGCCCCGGGCTGCCGGGCATCCCGCTGGCCATCGCCTGCCCGGGCCTGCAGGTGACCCTGGTCGAGAGCAATGGCAAGAAGGCGCGCTTCATGCGCGAGGCCGTGCGCCAACTCGGCCTGGGCAATGCCCGCGTGGCCGAATCGCGCGCCGAGGCGCTGGACGAGGCCGGTCGTTACGACCAGTTGACCGCCCGTGCCATGGATACCCTGGCCGGCATCGTCCGCGTCGGTGGCCACCTGCTGCGGCCGGGGGGCGTGCTGCTGGCCATGAAGGGCGTCTACCCGCATGAGGAGATCGCGGACCTGCCGGCTGGCTGGCAGGTGCGCGAGGTGACCCCGCTGAGCGTGCCCGGCCTGGCCGGCGAACGCCACCTGGTCACTGTTACAGGCCCTTGATTCCCGCCGCCAGCCCCTTGTGCAACAACGGGTTGGCGATCCACGATTTCCGCAAGGGGCCGGTTGTACGCATAATGACCGGTCCCAGCACACGTCGACGAGGCACACCCGCATGGCCCGCATCATCGCCATCGCCAACCAGAAGGGTGGCGTCGGCAAGACCACGACCGCCGTCAACCTGGCCGCTTCCCTGGCCAACGCACCCAAGCGCGTGCTGCTGGTCGACCTCGATTCGCAGGGCAACGCGACCATGGGCAGTGGCGTGGACAAGCGTGAGCTGGCCGCCTCCACCTACGATCTGCTGCTGGGCGAGTCCAGCGCCGCCGATGTACGCGTGCAGACCGCCGAAGGCTACGACCTGCTTCCCGGCAACATCGACCTGACCGCCGCCGAGATCCAGCTGATGGCGCAGAGCGAGCGCGAGCAGCGGCTGAAGCGCGCGCTGGCACCGATCCGCGACGAGTACGACTACATCCTGATCGACTGCCCGCCGGCGCTGTCGCTGCTGACGCTCAATGCGCTGGCCGCTGCCGATTCGGTGATCGTGCCGATGCAGTGCGAGTACTACGCCCTGGAAGGCCTGAGCGCGCTGGTGGAAACCATCGAAGCGCTGCGTGCCAACCTCAATCCGGCGCTGGAGATCGAAGGCGTGCTGCGCACCATGTTCGACGTGCGCAACAACCTGGCGAACGCGGTCTCGGCCGAGCTCACCGAGCACTTCGGCGATCGCGTGTTCCGCACCATCGTGCCGCGCAACGTTCGCCTGGCCGAGGCACCCAGCCATGGCCAGAGCATCGTCGGCTACGACCGCGCCTCGCGCGGTGGCGTGGCCTACCTGGGCCTGGCTGGCGAGATCATCCGCCGCAACAACGAACGCAACAAGGCCACCAAGGCCGTGGAGACCGTCTGATGACCAGCAGCAAGCCGGCAGCCAAGAAGCGAGGCCTCGGCCGTGGCCTGGACGCGCTGCTGGGCCCGAAGGGCGCGGTCAGCCAGGTGCAGGCCACCACGGCGGTGATCGAGCCGCTGCCGGGGGAAGTGCTGCGCAAGTTGCCGGTCGGCCAGCTGCAGCCGGGCAAGTACCAGCCGCGCCGCGAGATGGACGAGGGCAAGCTGTCCGAGCTCGCCGACTCGATCAAGTCGCAGGGCGTGATCCAGCCGATCCTGGTGCGCCAGCTGCCGGCGGGCAACTACGAAATCGTCGCCGGTGAACGCCGCTGGCGCGCATCGCAGCTGGCCGGGCTGGACGAAGTGCCGGTGGTGGTGCGCGAGCTGGAAGACCGCACCGTCATCGCGATGGCGCTGATCGAGAACATCCAGCGTGAAGACCTCAACCCGCTGGAGGAAGCCGAAGCGCTGCAGCGCCTGATCAGCGAGTTCACCCTCACCCATGCCGAGGCCGCCGAGGCCGTCGGCCGCTCGCGCGCGGCGGTGTCCAACCTGCTGCGCCTGCTGGAACTACCAGTGGCGATCCGCCTGCTGCTGGAAACCCGCCGCCTGGAAATGGGGCATGCCCGTGCGCTGCTGACCCTGGCCCCCGAACTGGCCGGCAAGCTGGCCCAGGAAGCGGCCGACGAAGGCTGGTCGGTGCGCGAGGTCGAGCGGCGCGCGCAGGCTTTCGCCGCCGGCAAGGTGCCGAGCAGCCGTCCGGTGGCCACGCCGAAGGTGCAGCAGGCCGACATCGCCTCGCTGGAAACCGAGCTGTCCGAAGCGCTCGGCGCCAAGGTGGCGATCAGCCACGGCCGTGGCGGCAAGGGCAAGCTGATCATCCACTACACCGACCTGGACACCCTGGACGGCGTGCTGGAAAAACTGCGCACGCGCCAGGGCTGAGCCCGGCGCCGCGTCGGGGGGCGGCCTGTTCCTGCCGCGCCCGGCGAATGACAGGGAACGCACCGCCACGCGCACCGGGAATGCACTGACCTCCGGCCGTGGCCTCATCCAGGGAGCAGGACATGAGCAACGACTACGAGGACGTCAGCCCGGACGGCACCCAGATACTGGTACATCGCCGTGAGAAGGACTTTGTGCTCGCCATCGGCGAAGAACGGCACATCGAGGCGATCAGCGCCCACATCGAACGCCACCTGGGCCCGGTGTCCGGTGTCTTCCATGAAATCATCTCCGACCTGGTGCACATCGACGTGCACGTGGTGCCGGCCAATGACCACTGCCCGTACCTGCGCCTGGTCACCTCCGGCATGAGCGACCTGCCGATGACCGTGCCCGCCGAGGTGGATGCGGACGTGCCGCGCTACATGGAACTGATGGTGACCCTGCCGGCCGACTGGCCGATGTCCCAGGACGCCTTCGAGGATGAGCGCAACTACTGGCCGGTGCGCCTGCTGAAGGGCATGGCGCGGTTGCCGCACGAGTACGACACGTGGCTGGGCTTCGGCCACACCATTCCCAACGGCCATCCCAGCGAGCCCTATGCGCCGGGCGTGGGTTTCGACGGTGCCATCGTGCTGCCGCCGGTGACCGCCCCGGAGGACTTCGCCACGCTGGAGCTGGAGGATGGCAATACCATCAGCTTCATGAGCCTGGTTCCGCTGTACCCCGAAGAGATGGACCTGAAGCTGAAGAAGGGCGCCGACGCCCTGCTCGACCGCTTCGATGCGAAACAGATCAACGATGTGATCGAGCCCGGCCGCACCAACGTGGCGAAGAAGCGTTTCGGTTTGTTCTGAGACCGGTAACATCAGGGGCCTGAACTTCGTTCCCAGGCCCCTGCCATGACCATCCTGCTCACCGGCGCTGCCGGCTTCATCGGTGCCTACACCGCCCGCGCGCTGCTGGAGGCCGGCCAGGCCGTGGTCGGCCTGGACAACTTCAACGATTACTACGACCCGCAGATCAAGCGTGACCGCGTGGCCGCGCTGTGTCCGGCGCTGGACCTGCGCACCCTGGACCTGACCGACCAGCAGGGCCTGGCCGCACTGTTCGACGAGGTGCGGCCGACCGCGGTGATCCACCTGGCCGCGCAGGCCGGCGTGCGCTATTCGCTGGAAAACCCGCATGCCTACGTCGACAGCAACCTGGTCGGCTTCGTCAACATGCTCGAGTTGTGCCGCCACCGTGGCGTGCAGCACCTGGTGTATGCCTCCAGCAGTTCGGTCTACGGCGATTCGGCCACGCCGCCGTTCTCCGAAGACCAGCGCGTGGACCAGCCACGCTCGCTGTACGCGGCGACCAAGGCGGCCAACGAGCTGATGGCCTACACCTACGCGCAGCTGTACGGCCTGCATGCCACCGGGCTGCGATTCTTCACCGTGTATGGCCCGTGGGGCCGGCCGGACATGGCACCGCTGCTGTTCTCGCGCGCGGTGCTGGCCGGTCGGCCGATCGACGTGTTCAACGAAGGCCGCATGCAGCGCGATTTCACACATGTCTCCGACATTGTGTCCGGTATCCTCGGCGCCCTCGCGCATCCGGCCGACGGCCCGGTGCCGCACCGGGTGTTCAACCTCGGCAACCATACGCCGGTCGAGCTGGAGCGCTTCATCAGCGTGATCGAGCAGGCCGCCGGCCGCCCCGCGCAGAAGGTCTACAAGCCCATGCAGCCCGGCGACATGGTGCGCACGATGGCCGATACCCGGCGCGCACATGACGCTTTCGGCTTCGATGCGGTGACCCCGATCGAACAAGGCCTGCCGCCTGTGGTGCAGTGGTGCCGCGAGTATTTTGGCGATCGCGCCTGAGCACGGATCCTCACGCCGCCGGGTTCATCTTCGGATAACCTCGGTTTCGGAGAATGCGCGGTCTTTGTCCCCCCTTTGGCCGAGTGCCTTATGAGCCAACCCGAGCTTTCCGTTGTCGTCCCGGTGTTCAACGAGCGCGACAATGTTGCCCCGCTGGTCGCCGAAATCACCGCTGCGCTGCGTGGCCGGCTGCCGTTCGAGATCGTCTACATCGACGACCACTCGCGTGATGACACCCTGGCGGTGCTGCAGGGATTGAAGGCAACCACCCCGGAACTGCGCGTGCTGCACCATGTGAACCAGAGCGGGCAGAGCACGGCGGTGCGCACCGGCGTCAAGCACGCGCGCGCGCCGTGGATCGCCACCCTGGATGGCGATGGCCAGAACGATCCGGCCGATATTCCCAAGCTGCTTGCCGCACGCGACGCCGCCGAGGCGCAGGTGAAGCTGTTCGCCGGCTGGCGCGTCAACCGCCAGGACAGCGGCAGCAAGCGCTGGGCCAGCAAATGGGCCAACGCCATCCGTGCGCGCATGCTGCGCGACGACACGCCCGACACCGGTTGCGGCATCAAGCTGTTCGAACGCAGCGCGTTCCTCGACCTGCCGTACTTCGACCACATGCACCGTTACCTGCCAGCGCTGATGCAGCGTGCCGGCTGGAAGACCACCAGCGTGCCGGTCAACCACCGCCACCGTACCGCCGGCGTGTCCAAGTACAACAACCTCGGCCGCGCGCTGGTCGGCATCCGCGACCTGCGTGGCGTGGCCTGGCTGATCACCCGAAGCAAGCGCACCGCGGTGGAGGAGCGCTGATGGATCTGGAGCTGCACTGGCTGGATCAGCCCCTCACCTGGCTGTACTGGACCGGCCTGCATGTGACCGGCTGGAAGCTGATCGGCTACACCGGCGCACTGATGTTCGGCGGCCGCTGGCTGGTCCAGTTCATCGCCTCCAAGCGCGCCGGCAAACCCGTCATCCCGCGCCTGTTCTGGTACATGAGCGTGCTCGGCAGCCTGATGACCCTGAGCTACTTCCTGTTCTCGGCCAAGCAGGACTCGGTGGGTGTACTGCAGAACCTGTTCCCGGCGTTCACCGCGCTGTACAGCCTGCACCTGGACATCAAGCACCGCGGCTGGAAGCGGGACAAGGCCAGTCACTGAGGCTGCGGGGTCGGATCCCTTTCCACTGGAAAGGGCTCTGACCCCTGTCAGGATCCCGGCGCATCCTCGCATGGCGTGGATCTACTGCATGTTCAGCGGCGGTGCCCTGGTAGATGCCGACCTTGGTCGGCGCTGGGTTTCCCCGTGTGCCAACCAAGGTTGGCATCTACCAGAGCGGCCGGTTCCCGGTCCTGCCTGCGCTGCAGGCAGGACCTTCGTCCCATGCCATGGGCCGTGGGCGGTGCCATGATCGGGGTCTGCCTTCCCGGGAACCTGTGCTCGTGAAAACCCGTCTTGCCGTTGCCCTGTTGATCGCCCTGTCCGCCCCCACCGTGGCCCTGGCCGCTGCGCCCGCCGCCGCCGCCGCCGCGCCCGCCAGCGTGGCCACCGAATCGCCCGCGGATGCCGCCTTCCGCGCGCTGTACGAGAAGGAATGGAAGTGGCGCCAGCAGGGAGGTGGTGAAGCCAGCGAGGACGAAGACGCCCCGGCCAACGCCACCCGCATGCCTGACGTCGGCCCGGCCGCGCAGCAGGCGCGTCTGAAGGTGTGGGACGAGACCCTGGCCGCACTGAAGAAGATCGACCCGAAGACCCTGTCGCCGGACAACCAGGTCAACTACGCGATCTATCGCGACCAGGTGTTCAACCTGGCCGAAGAGACGCGCCTGCGCGGCTACGAAATGCCGTTCAACGCCGATTCCTCGTTCTGGTCCAACCTGTCCTTCATGGCCCGGCGCGAGATGAAGACCGTGCAGGACTACCAGAACTACATCGCACGGCTGAACGATGTGCCGCGTTACTTCGGCCAGCAGACCGAGAACATGCGCGCCGGCCTGAAGCGCGGCTTCAGCGTGCCGCGCGCGGTGCTGGATGGCCGCGAAGTGTCCATCGCCACCGTTGCCGAGCTGAAGGACCCGACCGAATCGCCGCTGTACGCGCCGTTCAAGAAGCTGCCCAACAGCATCCCGGCCGCCGAACAGGCCAGGCTGCAGGCGCAGGCGCGTGAAGCGATCAGCGGCAAGGTGGTGCCGGCGTTCCAGCAGCTGCGCACCTTCTTCGTCAACGAGTACGTGCCGCAGGCGCGCACCACCCTGGCCGCCGAAGCGATGCCCGATGGCAAGGCCTACTACAGGCAGCAGATCCACGAGTACACCACGCTGGACCTGTCGCCGGACGAGATCCACCGCATCGGCCTGGAGGAAGTCGCACGCATCCAGGGCGAGATGAACGACATCATCAAGCAGGTGAAGTTCAAGGGCAGCTTCGCCGAGTTCCTGACCTTCCTGCGTACCGATCCGCAGTTCTATGCGAAGACGCCGGAAGAGCTGCTTTCGCGCGCCGCGTGGATTTCCAAGCGGGCGGACGGCCAGCTCGGCAAGTACATGACGTTGCCGCGCGCGCGCTTCACCATCGTGCCGGTGCCACCGGACATTGCACCGTTCTGGACGGCCGGCCGCGGCGGCATGGGTACCTACTGGCTCAACACCTACAACCTGCCCTCGCGCCCGCTGTACAACCTGCCGGCACTGACCCTGCATGAATCCGATCCGGGCCATTCGCTGCAGGGCGCGATCGCCGCCGAGCAGAAGAACCTGCCCGAGTTCCGCCGCAACGCCTACATCTCCGCCTATGGCGAAGGCTGGGCGCTGTACTGCGAGAAGCTGGGCGTGGAGATGGGCATCTACGAAACCCCGTACGAGGATTTCGGCCGCCTGACCTACGAGATGTGGCGCGCCGCGCGCCTGGTGATCGACACCGGCGTGCACAGCAGGGGCTGGACCCGCGAGCAGGCGCTGGCCTACCTGCGTGACCACACCGCGCTGAGCGAGCATGAAGTGACCACCGAAGTGGACCGCTACATTTCCTGGCCGGGCCAGGCGCTGAGCTACAAGCTGGGCGAGATCGCCATCGTGCGCCTGCGTGCGCAGGCCGAGAAGGAGCTGGGCGACAAGTTCGACATCAAGGGCTTCCACGACACCCTGCTCAAGCAGGGCTCGGTGCCGCTGCCGGTGCTGGAACAGCAGATCCAGGCCTACATCGCCGAGCGCAAGAAGGCCTGACCGGTACCGGGTAGTGCCGGCCGCTGGCCGGCAATCCGACCCGGTCACGGGGTCGGATCCCTTTCCCGTGGAAAGGGCTCCGACCCCCTCTCACCTCAGCCTACCGCCCGCGGCTTGGCCACGCGTGCTGCGAAGGTCGGCAGCACCAGCAGGGTCAGCACGGTGGCGGTGATCAGGCCACCGATCACCACCGTCGCCAGCGGCTTCTGCACCTCCGCACCGGAACCGCTGGCGATCGCCATCGGAATGAAGCCGACGATCGCCACCAGCGCCG
Organism: Stenotrophomonas sp. FR012; assembly: GCF_047520565.2. Classification (NCBI taxonomy): domain Bacteria; kingdom Pseudomonadati; phylum Pseudomonadota; class Gammaproteobacteria; order Lysobacterales; family Lysobacteraceae; genus Stenotrophomonas; species Stenotrophomonas sp. FR012. The sequence goes on along the minus strand of NZ_JAXBQL020000010.1, from coordinate 67,063 downwards.
TGGTCAGCACGGCTCGGATGCGGCTGGAGGCACCGTTGATCGCCGCCTGCAGCGGCAGGTCGCCGGCATCCAGGCGTTCGCGGATCGCCTGCATCAGCACCAGGCCGTTCAAGGTCGCCACGCCGGACACGGCGATGAAGCCGACCGCTGCCGATACCGAGAACGGCATGCCCCGCAGCAGCAGTGCGAGGATGCCGCCGACCAGCGCCAACGGCACGCAGCTGAACACCAGAATGGCTTCCTTGCCGCTGCGCAGGGCCATGAACAGCAGGCTGCCGATCAGCAGGAACACTACCGGTACCACCGTCGCCAGCCGCTTTTCCGCGCGCTGCAGGTTCTCGAACTGGCCACCCCAGGTCAGGTAGGCACCCGGCGGCAGTGCCACGTCGGCTACCGCGGCCTGCGCTTCGCCGACGAAGCCGCCCAGGTCGCGGCCACGCACGTTGGCCTGCACCACCACGCGGCGGCTGCCGTTGTTGCGGCTGATCTGGTTCGGCCCTTCGCTGACCGTGATGCGCGCAACCGACGACAGCGGAATCACCAACCCCGACGGCGTGGCGATCGGCAGCGAGGCCAGCTGGTCCGGATCGTTGCGCGCGGCATCGTCCAGGCGCACCACCACGTTGAAGCGGCGGTCGCCTTCGAAGATCTTGCCCGCCGCAGTACCGCCGATGCCGGTGGACAGTGCATCACTCACATCCGCCGCAGTCAGCCCGTACTGCGCCGCCGCCACATGATCGATCGCCACGTTCAGCGTGGGCAGGCCGGAGATCTGTTCCACCCGCACGTCGGCCGCGCCATCCACCGCACGCAGCTTCAGCGCCACCTGGTCGGCCACCTTCTGCAGCTGGCTGAAGTCATCGCCGAAGATCATTACGGCCAGGTCGGTACGCACGCCGGAAATCAGCTCGTTGAAGCGCAGCTCGATCGGCTGGCTGAACTCGAAACTGTTGCCCAGCTGCTGCCCGGCCAGCTTTTCGAAACGGGCCACCAGCGCGTCCTTGGCCAACTTCGGATCGGGCCAGTCCTTGCGTGGCTTCAGCACGATCACGCTGTCGGAGATGTTGGTCGGCATCGGATCGATCGCCGCCTCGGCGGTACCGGTACGCGAGAACATGGTCTCCACTTCCGGCTGCTTGGCAATCACCTTTTCCAACGCCAGTTGCATGGCCAGTGACTGCTCCAGCGACGTCGACGGCACGCGCAACGCCTGCATCGCCACGTTGCCCTCATCCAGCGTCGGCATGAACTCGCGGCCCAGCAGCGAGAACGAGCCGATGCCCACCACCACCATCATCACCGCACTGGCCACTACCGTGCGCGGATGCGCCACGGCCTTGCGGATCACCGGCTCGATGCGCGCGCGCAGCACGCGTATCAGCCTGGTCTCGTGCTCGCCGTCGTCTGCATGTGCATCGCCGTCCTTCAGCTTCGGCTCGCGCACCAGCAGCGCCGTCATCGCCGGCACGAAGGTAAAGGAGAACAGGAAGGCACCGACCAGGGCCAGCATGAAGGTCGCCGCCATCGGGTGGAACGTCTTGCCCTCCACACCTTCCAGGGTGAGGATCGGCGCGAACACCAGCAGGATGATCAGCTGGCCGAACGCCGCCGGGCGCGCCATCTTCAGCGCGGAATCGGCGGCTACGCGCAGCCGTTCCATCGCGGTCAGCGCCCGGCCCAGTTCGGCGCGGCGCTGGCCCAGCATCAGCAGCGTCGACTCGACCACGATCACCGCACCGTCCACCAGGATGCCGAAGTCCAGTGCACCCAGGCTCATCAGGTTGCCGCTGATGCCGAAGCGGTTCATGCCGATCACCGCGAACAGGAACGACAGCGGAATCACCAGCGCGGTGATGGTGGCCGCGCGCAGGTTGCCCAGCAGCAGGAACAGCACCACCACCACCAGCAGCGCGCCCTCGGTGAGGTTCCGGGCCACGGTCTTGATGGTGGAATTGACCAGCACACTACGGTCCAGCACCGGTGCGGCCACGATGTCGGCCGGCAGCGACGTGTTCACCTGTTCCAGACGTGCGGCCGCGGCCTGCGCCACGGTGCGGCTGTTGCCACCGGCAATCATCAGCGCGGTGCCCAGCACGGCCTCGTGGCCATTGCGGCTGGCTGCACCCAGGCGCGGCGCGCGGCTCAGTTCCACGGTGGCTACATCGGCCACGCGCACCACCACGCCATTGCGGGTGGCCACCGGCGCCTGTGCAAGATCCTCGGTGGTCAGCGCCAGGCCATCGGCACGCACCACCAGGCCTTCGCCGGCACGCTGCACGAAGCCGGCGCCGGCCTGCACGTTGGAGCGCTGCAGCGCGGTAACCAGGTCGGCCAGGCCGAGGCCATGCGCGGCCAGTTTGGCGCTGTCCGGATGCACGCCGTATTCCTTGACGTAGCCGCCGACCGTATCGACACCGGCCAGACCCGGGCTGGAGCGCATCTGCGGCGCGATGATCCAGTCCTGCACGGTGCGCAGGTAGGTCGCGCGCTCTTCCGGCGTGCGCAGCAGGTTGCCTTCCGGCGTGCGGTAGACCTCGCCGGCCTGCCAGCCGGCTTCACCGGGCTTGGCCAGCCTGGCCGGATCGAACGCGGTGAAGTCCACCGTCCACATCAGCACCTCGCCGAGGCCGGTGGTGACCGGCGACAGCATCGGCGACGCACCATCGGGCAGGTCTTCCGATGCCTCGCGCATGCGTTCGGCCACCTGCTGGCGGGCGAAGTAGATGTCGGTGGCATCGGTGAAGATCGCGGTGACCTGCGAGAAGCCATTGCGCGACAGCGAACGCGTGGTGGTCAGGCCGGGAATGCCGGCCAGCGCGGTTTCCAGCGGATAGGTCACCTGCCGTTCGATCTGCTCCGGGGTCAGCGCCGGGGCCACCGTGTTGATCTGCACCTGGCGGTTGGTGATGTCCGGCACGGCGTCGATCGGCAGCTTGCCCAACTGGAACAGGCCCACGGCGGCGATCAGCGCCGCCATGAACACCACCAGCCAGCGGTGGCGCACCGCTGTTTCAATGATCAGCTTGAACATGATCGCCTCCTCAGTGGCCGTGCTCGGCTTCGCCCTTGGCCAGCTCGGCCTTGAGCAGGAAGGCGTTGGCACCGACGATGCGCTCGTTGCCGCTCAGGCCACCGAGGATCTCGATGCGGTCACCGGCACGGCGCCCGGCCAGCACTGGCTGCGCCTTGAAGCCACCTTCGACGGCGACGAACACCGCGCTGCTTCCATCGACGTTCTGCACCGCATCGGCGGGCACGCTGAGCGAGCCGTCCTGGCCTTCGGTGACCACCACGGCCGATACCGGCGAACCGGCCGGCGGCAGCGATGCATCCACCGGCGTGGCGCGGATCACTGCGACGCCGCCCTGCTGCCGTACATCGGCGGCCGAACCGGTGACGGTAGCGGTGAAGCTGCCACCCGGCACGCTCACTTCCAGCGTCATGCCGGGCATGACCTGCGCAGCCAGCGCTGGCGGTGCGGTGAACACCAGCTCGTTCATCGACGGGTCGGCGACGTCGGCCACCGCACTGCCGGCGGCGACCACACCGCCCGGTGTGACCTGCACGTTGCCGACGATGCCGGCCACCGGGCTGGTGATGCGCACGCGTCCACTGGCATCGGGCGCACCGTTGGCGGTGGCCTGTGCCTGTGCGGCAGCGGCCTGGGCCTGTGCCGCCAGCGAACGCGCACGCGAGGCTTCCAGCTCCTGGCGGGCGACCACGCCCTGGTCGACCAGTGCCTTGTCGCGGCCATAGGCCAGGCGTGCGGCCTCGGCTTCGGCGGATGCGGCCAGCGCATTGGCGCGGAACACCGCTGCTTCGCCACTGACCACGATGGCCAGTGCCTGGTTCTGCTTCACTGCGGTGCCCGGTGCGACCAGCACGCGTTCGACGCGGCCGGTCACGGTCGAGGCCACCGAGGCACGGGCACCGACCGAGGGTTCCACCCGACCGGCGAGGCGGGTGGAACCGCCACCGCCGCGACCGACGGCAACCACTTCGATACCGGACGCCTTGATCTGCTCAGGGGTCAGCGGTACCACGCCTTCATCGGTGTCTGCCGGCGTCTTCGCGGATTCGGCTTTGGCTTCCTTGCTGCCGGGCGCGTGGCCATGGCTGTCGTCGGTGCCGGCCTTGGTCGCAGCGGAGTCTTCATTGGCAGGTGTCTGCGCGTTGCCGGCGCAGCCGGCCAGCAGCACAGTCAGCAGCATGCCGCCGATCAGCGGAAAAGTACGGGAGAGAGTCATGGGGCCTCCACAAAGGGTGCGCGCCCTTCAAGGCGGGCAAGATCGATTTCCGCGCCGACGCGCGACAGGCGCGCATCCACGGCGGCGGCGCGGGCGGCGATAAGAGCGCTGCGCGTGCTGCGCAGTTCCAGCTGCGAGATGCGTCCGGCGTCGAAGCCGATGCGGGCCAGGCGATACGCCTCTTCGGCGGCGACCACGCTTTCATCGGCGGCGCGGGTTCGGCTGCCGGCGGCCTTCAAACCGGCCACGGCGGAGAGGCGTGCCGCCTCGCTGTCGCGGCGCTGCTGGTCCAGGCGCGCTTCGGCCGCGCGCTGGTCGGCATTGGCGGCGCGGATGCCACCGCGGTTGCGGTCAAACAGCGGGATGCTGAGGCTGAGCCCGAGGTTGTAGGCACGCTCGCCGCCCTCTCGGAAGCGGGTCTGCGCGGCGGTGACGCTGAGGTCGGGCAGGGCGCGCTTGCGCTCCACCTCGACCAGTTTGCCCGCCGCATCGGCTTCGGCTTCAGCGATGCGCACCGCCAGTGCGGTATCGGTGGCGCCACGTGGCAGCGGCGGCGCACGGTCGAGCAGGCTGTCGCCGATCGACTGCACCGGCGCATCCAGCAGTGCAGCACCGGCCAGGCGGGCCAGCGCGGCATCGCGGAAGGCCTGCGCTTCATCCAGCGCGGCGTTGGCGTTGGCCACTTCGCTCTGCGCCTGCACCGCGCGCAGTTGCGGTTCGCGGCCCTGCTTGACCATCGCGTTGACGGCGTTGGCGTCATCGCGGGTGAGGCTCAGTGCCTCTTCGGCCAGGGTGTAGCGGCGCAGTGCACTTTCCGCCTGTGCGTAGACCACCGCCAGCTGGCTGGCCACATCGCTGCGGCTCTGCGTGCCACGCAGGTTGGCCGCCTGTGCCTCGGCGCGGGCCGCACGGACGCGCGCGCCGCGCTGGCCCCAGACCTCCAATGGCTGGGACAGGGTAAGCACGCTGTCGGCCTTGCCCATGCCGCCATAGGAGCCGGTGCCCCAGGCGTTCTCGGCCGACCAGGACAGGGAAGGGTTGGGCAGTGCGCGGGCCTGGTCGGCGCGCGCGTCGGCGGCCTCGGCCAGCGCCGCACCGACGCGGGTGCCGGGCAGCTGGTCCAGGCGTTCAAGCAGGGTGTCGTAGGAAGGGGCGGCTTGCGCCATCACCGATGCCGCCGGGGCCAGGCCCAGCAACACGGCGACGACCCGCCCGGCCGCACGCAGCGACCGAGGTGTCAGGATCGACATAGGGGGATTCCGGTTGTGAGTGAAACGGGAGCCCGCAATCGCGGGACGCGCTCAACTCACGCCCGGGGGGGACGCGTCAATTCATCCTGGGCGACCGCATAGGTCGCCGCGTCGCCGGCCTTCATCCAGCGCGCCGGCAGCGGCGCACCGAAGGCGGCAAGGGTGCTGGCCGGCAGGCTCAGGTTGGAGTGGTGGCAGTGGTTGTGGCTGCAGGCACCGGCGTGCTTGCTGTCACTGTCACCCTCGGCATTGTTGGCGTTGCTTTCCACGTGCACCGCAGTGGTGTCGTGCGGTTCGACCGCGCAGGCCAGCACGTCGGCCACCGGCACGACCACGAACGCCGCCATCAGCAGCATCATCAGGTACGTACGCAGTTGGCGGGTGATCCGGCGCATGGAAGGGAGGCTAGCAAGCGATTTTCGCCGGATACAATATCAATGGCCGCCTCGGGAATTCGTCGGAATCTCCCGTTCAGGTGGAGGGCCTGGGGGCATCCTGCCCTGGTGGGTGCGGACCTCCTGCCTTGGTGGGTGTCGACCTTGGTCGACACGCCTTTC
>NZ_JAXBQL020000010.1:3850-60999 GCF_047520565.2 Stenotrophomonas sp. FR012 | reverse complement strand
GTTGCCGGCCAGCGGCCGGCACTACCCGTATCACGGCAGCTTCGCGATCACCTTGATCTCGAACTGGAACCCATACAGCCAGGTCACACCGATACCGGTCAGGGTCGGGTGCGGCGCCTCGCCCCAGTACTCGGGCACGATCGCCCAGGCCTTTTCGAAGTTCTTCTCCGGGTCGACCAGGAACACGGTCACGTCGATCACGTCATCGAACGTGCAGCCTGCGGCAGCCAACACCGCATTGAGATTCTCGAAGGCGCGGCGCACCTGCGCCTCGAAATCCGGCTCGGGCGAGCCGTCTTCGCGGCTGCCGACCTGGCCGGAGACGAACAGGAAGCCATTGGATCGGATCGCCGGCGAGTAGCGGTTGCGCTCGTACAGGGCCTGGCGGCCGGTGGGGAAAACGACATCACGCTGTGACATGGGAAGGAATCCGTGGGAGAGAACGCCATCCTCCGCGCCAGTGCTGTCTGGATAAACCGCGATGATCAGCCTAGATTGATTGCCAATCCCAAACAATCATGGCCCGCCATGGACCGTTTCGAGGCGATGCGGGCCTTTGCCCGGGTTGTGGAAACCGGCAGCTTCACCCGCGCCGCGCAGACCCTGCAGATCAGCCGCACCACGGTCACCCAGCTGGTGCAGCAGCTGGAGGCACACCTGCGGCTGCGCCTGCTCAACCGCACCACGCGCCGGGTCAGCGTCACCGCCGACGGTGCGGCCTACTACCCGCGCATCGCCCGCCTGCTGGCCGAGCTGGAAGAGGTGGAGGGCGGGCTGGGTGACGCAGCCAGCCAGCCGCGCGGCCGCCTGCGGGTGGATGTGCCCGGACCCTACGCGCGGTTGCGGCTGGTGCCGGCACTGCCGGATTTCCAGGCGCGCTACCCGGAGATCCAGCTGGACATCGGCGTCAGCGACCGCGAGGTTGACGTCATCGCCGACAACGTCGACTGCGTGATCCGCGGCGGCACCCCGGCCGACCCGGCGCTGGTGGCGCGGCCGCTGGCGGCGCTGCCGATCGGTTTCCACGCCAGCCCCGGCTATGTGCAGCGTTTCGGCTTGCCGACCGATCCGCGCGCGCTGGAAGGGCCGGACCACCACACGGTCGGCTTCCTCAGCCCGCGCAGTGGCCGGGCGAGAGTATTCAGCGCACAGCGCGGCGATGAGCGCGTAGAAGTGCAGGGCCGCTACACGGTCGGTTTCGACGACGGCAACGCCTATCTGGCGGCGGCGCTGGCGGGGCTGGGCGTGGTCGCGCTGCCCAGCTACATGGCCGCGCCGCACGTGGCGCGCGGCGAATTGCTGCCGCTGCTGCAGGACTGGCGGCTTCCACCCATGCCGATGCATGTGATGTTCCCGCCGAACCGGCACATGAGCCAGCGGCTGCGGGTGTTCATCGATTGGGTGGTGGAAGCGTTGGGGTGATGCACACGCACCTGTAGAGCCGAGCCCACGCTCGGCTGCTTCTGGCATCACCAAGCCCGCGCTACGCGCGCCAGCCGAGCGTGGGCCCGGCTCTACCGGCATGCGAAAATCACCACAGCACGTAACAGGAAACATCGCCACGCATGAGTCGCATCGTCGCACTGGATACCGAAACCACCGGCATCTCCCACCGCCTGGGGCACCGGGTGATCGAAATCGGTGCCGTCGAACTGATCGACGGCCAGCTCAGCGGCCGCCAGTTCCACACCTACCTGCAGCCGCAGCGCAAGGTGGACTGGGGCGCACAGCGCGTGCATGGCATCAGCGATGCGATGCTGGTGGGCAAGCCGCTGTTCTCCAGCAAGGCCGCCGAACTGCTGGACTTCCTGCGCGGCAGCGAGATGGTCGCGCACAACGCCACCTTCGACGTGGGTTTCCTGGACAACGAGCTGCGCCTGGCCGGCATTCCCGGCACGCTGGCCCAGCACTGCCGCATCACCTGCAGCCTGAAGCTGGCGCGCGGGCGCTGGCCCGGCCAGGGCAACAAGTTGGACGATGTGCTGCAGCGCCTGCGCATCCCCGGCAACCGGGGCCTGCACGGTGCGCTCAAGGATGCCCATCTGCTGGCCCAGGTGATTCCGCACCTGCGCTGAGGCTTGCCCGCTGTTACATCGGACGTAACCAGCGCTCGATCATCGCCACGCCACAGGCCACCCCGTCTTCATCGCTCATCGCCACGCCCAGGGCCGCCGCGCGCGCGCGTACTGCGTCGGCTTCTGCGAAGGTGATGGCTGCTGCCAGCGTTGCTGCATCCAGTCGCTTCGGTGACAACGGTGCCGGTGCCACGCCCAACCGACACAGGCGATCGGCCCAGAAGAACTGATCCGCAGCGAACGGCATCACCAGCGAGGGAATGCCGGCCCGGCAGGCCGAATGCGTGGTGCCGCTGCCACCGTGGTGGATGGCGAGTGCGCAACGCGGGAACAGCGCTTCGTGTGGGGTCGGCCCCAGTACGAAGACCGAATCGGGCAAGCGCATCGCAGGCAGTCCCACCCAGCCAGGAAACAGCAGTACCCGGCGTGGCGCCAGCGCCTGCAGCAAGGCCGGCAGCACGCGTTCGCGATCAAAGCCGGTCATGCTGCCGAAGCCAAGGTAGACCGGCGGCGGGCCGGCATCAAGGAAGGCCCGCAGATCGGCCGGGGGCGCCCAGGGCGCATCAGGAAGCCGCCATTGGCCACAGACGATGTGGTCGGCCGGCCAGTCCGCCGGTGGCGGCAGCAGCTGCGGTGAGATGCCATAGAGCATCGGCAGGCCGGACCACAGCGCGCGGCGCGGCGATTGCCCCAACTGCTGGCGTGCCGCGTTGATCGGCCGGCGGAACTGGCGCCAGATCAGGCCGTTGACCCACCCGTAGCTGGCCCGGTTCAACCAGCCCGGCGAGCGTCCGGGCGGCAGGAACGGGGAGCGGAAGGCGCGCGTCGGGGTCAGCGGAATCATGCCGCTGCCGATGACGGGAATCCTGCGGCGTTCGCCCACGCTCATGCCGACGAAGGCCGCCAGGCCACCGGTCAGAATCGCATCGCAGCCTTCGGCGGCGGCATCGGCCTGGCGCATCCAGCCGCTGACATGCTGCAGCGCCATCCGTGCCAGGCCGGTACTGGCGGCGGCAACGCCGTTGCCACGCGAGACCAGTGCGACCACGTCGTCATGGATGTCACCTTCAAGGGCCGCGTGGGGCACATCCAGTGCCTGCGCGCTGCCCAAGGTGCCGCCATCGGCCAGTAGCGTCACCTCGTGGCCCGCGCCGATCAGCCCATGGCAGAGCATGGCCAGGGGACGTGTGTCGCCTTCGGTTCCGTAGGTCAGGGCCAGCAGCCGCATGGGAAGCTCCGCAGTGGTCCGGGCCAGTATGGCGGCTGGCGCAGGGTCCGGCCTGCCGTGTTCAGTCCCCGGCCTGTGGGTAACTTGCGCAAGTGCTTGAACCGGTGCATAATGCGCGGCTCGCTGTGTCCGGTTTTCTACCGGGCGGCGCCCCTGGGAGCACGTCCCCGGCCGCCCAACGCCAGCGTAACCCTTTGATTCTCTTGACGTGTGGTGGGCAACCATCGAGGCCGCCGTCTCCCGGGCTACGGGCTGACAACTACTATTATCGAGGTGCGCAATGTCCCGCGTATGCCAGGTTTCCGGCAAGCGAGTGCAGACGGGTAACAACGTCTCGCACGCCAACAACAAGACCCGTCGTCGTTTCCTGCCGAATCTGCACGAGCGCCGTTTCTGGGTGGCCAGCGAGAACCGCTGGGTCAAGCTTCGTGTTTCCGCGCATGCACTGCGCACCATCGACAAGAACGGCATCGATTCCGTTCTGGCTGAGCTGCGTGCGCGCGGCGAAAAGGTCTGAGGAGTAAAGCATCATGGCAGGCAAGCGCGATAAGGTCCGTATGATTTCCTCGGCCGGTACCGGCCACTTCTACACCACGGACAAGAACAAGAAGAACACCCCGGGGAAGATGGAATTCCTGAAGTACGATCCGGTCGTGCGCAAGCACGTCCTGTACAAGGAAGGCAAGATCAAGTAATCCGCACGGATTGCTGATTCCCGCGAAGAAACCCGCCCTTGTGGCGGGTTTTTTCATGTCTGGCACTTCCCCCTGGTGGGTGCCGACCCTGGTCGGCACTGCCGCACTCCCTGCGCACGCTGTCGCCAATGACGCCCTGCGCGGAATGATGGGCCGAATGCGATAAGTGATTGTGTCTACCGGTTCCGGCTCTTCGCGCGCTCCAAATCAATTGGAACGACGGGCCCTGCCGTGCCCATGATGGCAAGCCGCTGCGGTTGCAGTGGCCGGGCTTGCAATCCCGTGAAGTCAATCAATCAGTAGACTCGCCAGCCGTCGCCGGAGATCCCTCCGGCGACGGTTGGTGACCTATCCGCCTCTATGGCGGACGGTGCGAGGGGGCCTTGCGCCCGCCGGTTCGTTTGCTGATTGATTGCTTCCCGGTATTGCAACCACGCATCGTCCGCCACCTTCACGGTGGCCAGATCCGTTGAAGGAGGTTGCATGAACACCCCGTCACACCGGCAGGACCTGGAACTGGGCTGGCTGCGCCTGCAGCGCATGCTGCAAGGCATCGAGGGCATGGCGCTGCTGCTGTGCGACCACCATCTGGCACTGGCCAACGGTGCGCCGTCGCCGCTGCCGGAGGCGCAGCTGGAGCGGGCCGCACAGGCCATTGCCTGCATGGCGCTCAACGGCCGCCGCCATGCCGATTCGGTACGCCAGCTGTGCGAGGTGCCGGTGCGGCACTGAGCCATTCTGTAGAGCCGAGCCCACGCTCGGCTGCTCTGCGGTCGGAACGAAAGGCAGTCGAGCATGGCTCGACTCTACAAATCCCGCTGGGCAGAATGGCCCATCACCTCCCGACGGGCGACACGATGCTGTTCGAGTGGTTGCTGGGTTCGTACCTGCTGCTGATCGACTGGCTGATCCGGCTGGTCGCGCTGTGCTGGATTCCCACCCGCACCACGCCGGGGGCGGCGCGCAGCTGGCTGCTGCTGGTCGGCTTCGTGCCGCTGCTGGGCCTGCCGCTGTACCTGCTGTTCGGCCACCCGTGGCTGTCGCGCGAGCGCATCCGGCGTCAGGCCGAGGCCTCGCAGGTCATCCGCGAGGAACAGGCGCTGCAGCATCGCCTGCGCTGGACACCGCAGCCGGACACCGCCAGCGCCGAAATCGTGCCGCTGGTGCAGCGCCAGGGCGATTTCATGCCGGTGCACGGCAACGCCGTCGACCTGCTGACCGACTACGACGAATCGCTGCACACGCTGATTGCCGACATCGACCAGGCCGAAGACCGCGTGCACCTGCTGTACTACCTGATGTTCGATGACGCGGTGGGCGAGGCGATCGTCGAGGCCCTGCAGCGTGCGGCTGCACGCGGCGTGCAGTGCCGCGTGCTGCTCGACGCGGTGGGCGCCAAGCGCGGCCTGCGCGCCTATCGCAAGCGCCTGCAGGCGCGCGACATCGAGGTACGCGCGATGCTGCCCGGCGGCCTGCGCTGGCGCCGCAGCGGGCGCATGGACCTGCGCAACCATCGCAAGATCGCGGTGATCGACAACGAAGTGGCCTATGTCGGTTCGCAGAACCTGGCCGGCCCGCAGTTCGTGCCCGGCCACCCGAACCGCGAGCTGGTGGCGCGCGTGCGTGGCCCGGCAGTGGCGCACCTGGAAGCGGTGTTCGCCAGCGACTGGTACATGGAAACCGGCCAGCGCCTGGACGTGATCGCCGATGTGCCCGAGTGCAGTGACGACATCGCCACCCAGCTGCTGCCAAGCGGCCCGGCCTATCCGTACAGCAATGCGCGCGATGCGGTGGCGGCGCTGATCCACCTGGCACGGCGACGGCTGGTGATGGTCACGCCGTATTTCGTGCCTGACGAAGCTACGCTCAGCGCGTTGCGCATTGCGGCCTTGTCCGGTGTGCAGGTGCAGCTGATCCTCTCGGCCAGCAACAACCAGCGGCTGACCTCGTGGGCGCAGGAGGCGTACTACGACGAGCTGCTGCGCTGTGGCGTGCGCATCGCGCTGTACGAGCCGCAGTTCCTGCACGCCAAGCACATGAGCGTGGACGAGGACATCGCCGTGCTCGGCTCGATCAACATGGACATCCGCTCATTCGCGCTGAATGCCGAGATCGGCCTGGTCTGCTACGACCGCGCGCTGGTGCAGCAGCTGTGTGCGATCGAGGATGGCTACCTGCGCGAGTCGCGGCAGCTGGACCTGCAGCAGTGGCGCAGCCGCCCCACGTGGCGGCGCAGCCGCGAAGGCATCGCACGGCTGGCCGATGCGTTGATGTGAGGCGGCGGCAATCGCCCGCTTCGGCAACCCGGCCCGTCATCGCCGATGGCCTACAATCGGCGCATGACTGATTCACCGCGTAATGGCGAACTGGACCTGGCAATCATCGGTGGTGGTGCGGCCGGGGTGCTGGTGGCGATCCAGGTGCTGCGCCAAGCCAAGGCGCCGCTGGCGATTGCCGTCTTTGAACCCGCCTCGCAGCTGGCCCAGGGCATCGCCTATGCCACGCCGTGGCCGGAGCACCTGCTGAACGTGCCGGCGGCGAAGATGAGTGCGTTTGCCGACCAGCCCGGCGATTTCCTCGACTACCTGATGGCCGCCAACGCCTACCCGGGCCAGGCGCGAGAGGTGCTGGGCGAGCGTTACGTATGCCGCCACTACTTTGCCGCCTACCTGCAGCAGCGCCTGCAGGAGGCCGCTGCGGCCAGCCCGGCGCAGCTGCAGGTGATCGCGCAGCCGGTGCTGGGCCTGCAGCCGGATGACCATGGCTACCGGCTGACACTTGGCGATGCCCAGACGCTGCACGCCGTGCAGGCGGTGCTCGCCACCGGCAACAGCATGCGGCCGCTGCCGGTGGCCGGTGCCGAGGCACTGCCCGCCGATGATGTGATCGAGGCCTGGGACTACGACGGCGTGCGTACCCTGGCCGGTGAGCAGGCCGTGGCCATCGTCGGCTCCGGCCTGAGCATGGCCGACACCGTGCTGGCGCTGGTTGCCGCCGGCCACACCGGCCCGCTGCACGTGATCTCGCGCCATGGCCTGCTGCCGCTTCCGCATGCGCATGGCGGCCTGCCCACGTTCGACCCGGCCACGCTGCTGCCGATGCGCCTGCGCCAGCGCCTGCGCGCATTGCGCGGGTTCGCTCGCCAGGCGCAGGCCGACGGGCTGCCGTGGCAGGGCGTGATGGACCGCATCCGTCCGCATGGACAGGCGCTGTGGTGCAGCCTCGACGCGGCCGACCAGCGCCGCTTCCTGCGCCATGTGGTGCGCTACTGGGACGTGCATCGCCACCGCATCGCCGAAGAGGTCGACGCACAGCTGCAGGCGCTGATCGAAAGCGGCCAACTGCGCATTCACCGGTCCCGCCTGCAACGCGTCGGCCGCGAAGGCGATGCCCTGCGGCTGTCGGGTCGCGATGCCAACGGCAATGAACAGCACTGGACGATCGGCGGCGTGGTCAACGCCACCGGCGTGGAAACCCGCGCCAGTGCGCTGCGCAATCCGTTGCTGCAGCAGCTGCAGGCCGAGGGCCTGGCACGCCCCGGCCCGCATGGGCTGGGCCTGGACAGCACGGTGCCGGGCGACCGCCTGCGTGCTGCCGGTGGCCAGCCGCAGGCACGGCTGGGCGTGCTCGGCAGCCTGCGCATCGGCAGCCTGTGGGAAAGCCTGGCGGTGCCTGAACTGCGTCAGCAGGCGCAGGCGCTGGCCAGCCAGGTGGTCGCAGGAGCCGCGACGGCGATGCCGTAAAATGGAGGCATGGATGTCTCCCACCTGCTTGATGGCCTGAACCCGGCCCAGCGCGAAGCCGTCTCCGCTCCCCCCGGCCACCACCTGGTGCTGGCCGGTGCCGGTTCCGGCAAGACCCGCGTACTCACCCACCGCATCGCCTGGCTGCATGAAGTCGATGGCGTGCCGACCCACGGCATTTTCGCGGTGACCTTCACCAACAAGGCGGCCGGCGAAATGCGCCACCGCATCGACGCCCAGCTGCCTCATGGCAGCCGTGGCATGTGGATCGGTACCTTCCACGGCCTGGCCAACCGCCTGCTGCGCCTGCACTGGCAGGACGCCAAGCTGCCAGAAGGCTTCCAGGTGATGGACTCGGACGACCAGCTGCGGCTGGTCAAGCGCGTGGTGCAGGCGCTGGAGCTGGACGACGGCAAGTACCCGCCCAAGCAGATCGCGTGGTGGATCAACGCGCAGAAGGACGAGGGCCGCCGCCCGCAGCACATCCAGCCCGAACCGCACGACGCGTGGCTGGAAACCATGCGCCAGGCCTACATCGAATACCAGGCGCGCTGCGACCGCGCCGGCCTGGTCGACTTCGCCGAGCTGCTGCTGCGCGCGCATGAACTGCTGCGCGACAACCCGGCCCTGCTGGCGCATTACCGCGCCCGCTTCCGCGAAATCCTGGTGGACGAGTTCCAGGACACCAACGCCATCCAGTACGCCTTCGTGCGCGTGCTGGCCGGCGATTCCGGCCACGTGTTCGTGGTCGGCGACGATGACCAGGCCATCTACGGCTGGCGCGGTGCCAAGGTCGAGAACGTGCAGGGCTTCCTGCGCGACTTCCCGGGTGCGCAGACCATCCGCCTGGAGCAGAACTACCGCTCCACCGCCAACATCCTCGGCGCCGCCAACGCGGTGATCGCGCACAACCCGGATCGCATCGGCAAGCAGCTGTGGACCGACAGCGGCGACGGCGAGCCGATCGACCTGTATGCGGCGTACAACGAGATGGACGAGGCGCGCTACATCGTCGAGCGCGCCCGCCAGTGGGTGCGCGACGGTGGCAGTTACACCGAAGTGGCCGTGCTCTATCGCAGCAACGCGCAGTCGCGCGCGCTGGAAGAGGCGCTGCTGAGCGAGCAGGTGCCGTACCGCGTGTATGGCGGCATGCGCTTCTTCGAGCGTGCCGAAATCAAGGACGCGCTGGCCTACCTGCGCCTGCTGTCCAACCGCAATGATGACGCCGCTTTCGAGCGCGCGGTCAACACGCCCACCCGGGGCATCGGCGACCGCACGCTGGACGAAGTGCGCCGCGAGGCGCGCGCGCAGGGCATTTCGTTGTGGGAAGCGACGATGCTGGTCACCCAGGGCAGCGCGCTGGCCGCACGTGCGCGCAATGCACTGGCCGGCTTCCTGGGGCTGGTCAACGAGCTGCAGGCCCAGACCGTGCACATGACCCTGGCCGAGCGCGTGGACCACGTGCTGGCCCGCTCGCAGCTGCGCGAGCACTGGAGCAAGGAAAGCCGCAATTCGCTGGATTCGGAATCGCGTACCGACAACCTCGACGAACTGGTCTCGGTGGCGTCGCGCTTCGTGCGCCGCGCCGACGACATCGAGGAAGTGGGCGAGGACATGGACGAGCTGGTCGCGTTCCTGGCCTATGCCGCGCTGGAGGCCGGTGAAGGCCAGGCGCAGGCGGGCGAGGACGGCGTGCAGCTGATGACCCTGCACTCGGCCAAGGGCCTGGAATTCCCGCTGGTGTTCCTGGCCGGCCTGGAGGAAGGCCTGTTCCCCAGCGCACGTTCGCTGGAGGAAAGTGGGCGTCTGGAAGAAGAGCGTCGGCTGGCCTACGTGGGCATTACCCGCGCGCGCCAGAAACTGGTGCTGAGCTATGCCGAATCGCGCCGCATCCACGGCCAGGACAACTACAGCCTGCCATCGCGCTTCCTGCGCGAGATTCCGCGCGAGCTGCTGCACGAAGTGCGCCCGAAGGTGCAGGTCTCGCGTCCGGCCTCGCTGGGCAGCAGCCGGGTGATGGGCCATGCCTCGATCGAGGCACCGCCGGTCAAGCTTGGCGCACTGGTCACCCATCCCAAGTTCGGCGAAGGCATGGTGACCGACTACGAAGGCAACGGCGCCCACGCCCGCGTGCAGGTCGAGTTTGCCGACGCGGGGAGCAAGTGGCTGGTGATGGCCTACGCCAACCTGACGGTGATCTGATCACCGTCGGGGGGGCAGGAATTCCTGTAGAGCCGAGCCCATGCTCGGCTGCCTCTGGCGGGAAAGAGCAGCCGAGCATGGCTATGCCGGTCGTCCTGACCGGCACCCTTCGGGCCGTCGCAAGCGACGTTGGCAGCGGCTCCTGCCGCTACCTTCGGCTCTACAACAGCGGTCGGCTATCAGCCGGTGGTGAATGTCTCCACGGCTGCCACCAACCCGGCGCGATCCATTGCTTCTTCATCCTGGCGGTTGCGGATCAATACGTAGTGGCCCTCCTCCGGCGACAACACCTCGATCACCTCATTACGATAGTTGGTGATCTCGATGAAGCCGCTGCTCACTCCGTTGAGGTTGTCGATCTCGGCCATTAACGTCTCCAGGCTCACGATGGCGCCGTCCTTGTCCGTTCCGCCGCCAGTGCGGGGATTGTCGAAGTACACGCATATCTTCGGCTGCCTGGTCCTATGCCAGTTGTTGACGTCAACGATGTGATGTGTGGACCACCTGAAATCCTCTGCTGATTCGTTGCCGTTGAACTCACACCGGAAGATCGGCAGGCATAGGAACAGCCCCGTGCGCTTCTCGATCCGATTCAGAAGCCCGTGATAGGTGCTGGGAACCGCCATCGCATGAGTGAACCCATAGGCGTTGGACGGAATCTCGAAGATCGTTGGCCCATCATGTGAAAGATGGTGCGGTGCGTTCAGCACAACGCTGGTGGCGAATTCCGGATCATCGACATTCTTGGACGCGATCGCGAGGTCATGTCTCTTGGCATTCCTCACGCAGCAATAGAGTACGTACGTCGCGACTACGTACTTGCTGAAGTAGCACCGTGGACTTCGGCCACCTCTCCGAACGACGTTAACAGGTCATCCTTGGTGATCATGGACATCTGGACGGTGGCAAAAGCACATGGTGGCCCCTTGAACGGTCATCCGACCATGCAATTTGTCTGAAAGCACCCTGTTGGTGTCAGAGCCCTTTTCCGTTGGAAAAGGAATTCGACCCCGATTAGGCTGCGCTCATGACCCGCAACGTGCTCTTCCTCTGCAGCCAGAACCGCCTGCGCAGCCCTACGGCCGAGCAGGTATTTGCCGATTGGCCGGGCATCGAGACCGCCTCGGCCGGGCTGCTGGCCGACGCCGAGGAAGTGCTCAGCCCTGAGCTGCTGCAGTGGGCGGACCTGGTGTTCGTGATGGTGCGCGCCCACCGCAACCGGCTGTCCAGCCGCTACAAGGCATGGCTGAACGGCAAGCGGGTGGTCTGCCTGGATATTCCCGACGACTACGACTACATGGACCCGGTGCTGGTGGAGCTGCTGAAACGGAAAGTGCCGCCGTTCCTGCGCTGACGGGCTGTTGTAGAGCCGAGCCCACGCTCGGCTGCTTCTGGCTGGAAGAACAGCCGAGCATGGGCTCGGCTCTACAGGGGTGCGCAAAGGGCAGTCGAGCAAGCTATGCCGGTCGTCCTGACCGGCACCCTTCAGGCCGTCGCAAGCGACGTTGGCAGCGGCTCCTGCCGCTACCTTCGGCTCTACAATAGGCGGCACTTCTTCCAGGAACGCCCCCATGACCGAACCCGCGCTGCACGTCACCGTGACCTTGAATGCCCGGCTGCAGCCCGAACATCGCCACGAGCTGTTCGAAGATCCGCTCGATGCGCTGCTGCAGGCGGCCAATGTCGGCGAGATCACCGGTGGCGGCACCGCGATGTCCGACGACGGCGAGGTCGAATACGGCGATATCGAAGTGGCGCTGGTCGATGCCGATGGCGTGCCGAAGCTGATCGATCTGCTGGAACAGCTGGGTGCGCCGAAGGGCTCGAAGATCCAGGGCGCGGGTGAAGCCGATCGCAGCTTCGGCGTGACCGAGGGCCTGGGCATCTACCTGGATGGCCTGAACCTGCCGGACGAGGTCTACGAACAGTGCGATTCCAACCACGTGTTCGAGCAGCTGTCCGAGCGCATTGATGGCCTTGGCGAGATCTGCAGCTGGTGGCAGGGCCCGAGCGAGACCGCGCTGTACATGTACGGCCAATCGTTCGAGACGATGCGCGATGCGATCGCTGAATTCGTGGGCAGCTACCCCCTGTGCCAGAACGCACGCGTGGTGCAGATCGCCTGAGGGCGGAAAATGTGGAGCCGAGTCATGCTCGGCTCATGCATCCGAAGCCGAGCATGGGCTCGGCTCTACAGAAGGGGGGCGGGCAAGCGGGTGGCGCGCACGGGCCGCTGCACGGCGCCGGATTGATCCTGCTCAAGGCGCCGCCTCCACATCCGGTGTGTAATGGTGTTGTTCCCATCTGGCAGACCGCCACGGAGCCCTACCATGTACAAGCGCATCCTGATTGCCACTGACGGGTCCGAGCTGGCCGACAAGGGCCTGGCCAAGGGCCTGGAGCTGGCCAAGGACCTCAATGCCGAGGTCGATATCGTGACCGTGTCCGAGCCGTGGGCCGTGGGCATGTATGACGCCATGGGCTGGAGCGTGGGCTACATGAACAGCCCGGAATACAAGGCTGACCGCGAGGAGGGCGCGCAGAAGGTGCTGCAGCCGGCGCTGGCCAAGGCCGCCGAGCAGGGCATCACGGCCAACCCGGTGCACGTGCTGGACCGCTACGCGGCCGACGGCATCATCGAGACGGCGGCCGAGCGCAACAGCGACCTGATCGTGATGACCTCGCACGGCCGCCGTGGCGTGACCCGTGTACTGCTGGGCAGCCAGACTGCCGAGGTGCTGGCGCGCAGCACGCTGCCGGTACTGGTCATCCGCTGATCCATACCCGCTGATTGAAGCGTTCCCCGGGGAGGGGACCCGACGCCGGTGCGCAGGATGCGTGCCGGCGTTGTTTTTTGTAGGGGGCTGGGGTGAATCCACGCATGGCGTGGATCTACTGGATCGCAGGGATCCGACCCGGTCACCTCACCAGCTGTACAGCTTCCAGTAGACCGGCGAGACACCGTCCTTGTCGTTGTCCATGCGGCCGTCGCCGTTCTTGTCATACATGTAGAACGGGGCACCGCGCGACGGGGTCACCTTGACCATGCGCAGCTGGCCGGACACACGGTATTCCTCGATGGTGTCACCGTTGTCCATGGTGCGCCTGGACACATCCGCGCCCTTGACGTCCACCGGGGGAGCACCCGCGCCACCCATGCTGGCGCAGCCAGCGAGCAGGAGCAGGGAAGCCAGCATCAGGGTCTTCATCGGCGGGGGCCTTTGCCTGGAAAGAGCCCTGATTATGCCCCATCGCGGTGTGCGCGCCGTGTCGCCGCGGTGCAGGCACGGGCGCGTAGAATCAGCGCATGAGCAGATTAGTCCTGATCGACGGGTCCAGTTACCTGTACCGCGCGTTCCACGCGCTGCCGCCCCTGTCCAATGCACAGGGTGAACCCACCGGCGCGCTGTTCGGCGTGGTCAACATGCTGCGTTCGACGCTGAAGGAGCGCCCGGCCTACGTCGCGTTCGTGGTCGATGCGCCCGGCAAGACCTTCCGTGATGACCTGTACGACCAGTACAAGGCCAACCGCCCGCCGATGCCCGATGAACTGCGCAGCCAGGTCGAGCCGATGTGCCGCATCGTCGAAGCGCTGGGCATCAGCATCCTGCGCATCCCCGGCGTGGAAGCCGACGATGTGATCGGCACGCTTGCGCTGCAGGGCCTGGCGCAGGACCTGAAGGTGACCATTTCCACCGGTGACAAGGACTTCGCCCAGCTGGTGCGGCCGGGCATCGAGCTGGTCAACACCATGACCGGCAGCCGCATGGATTCCGACGCGGCGGTGATGGACAAGTTCGGTGTGCGCGCCGATCAGATCATCGACCTGCTGGCGCTGATGGGCGACGCGGTCGACAACGTGCCGGGTGTGGAGAAGTGCGGGCCGAAGACCGCTGCCAAGTGGCTGGCCGAGTACCAGCACCTGGACGGGGTGATGGCGGCCGCGCCGACCATGAAGGGCAAGATCGGCGAGAACCTGCGCGCTGCGCTGGAACGCCTGCCGCTGAACCGCGAATTGGTGACGATCCGCACCGATGTGGAACTGGAGGCCAGCCCGACCACGCTGGCGCTGCGCGAGCAGGATGTTCCGGCGCTGACCGAGCTGTATACGCGCTATGGTTTCACCCAGGCGCTGAAGGAGCTGGGCGCGCCTGTGCCGGCACCGGTGGCCGCCAGCGAGGCGACCCCGAGCCTGCGCGGCACTGCGGCCGGCTTCGCGCGTGGCAGCGTCGAGGCGCCCGCCGCCGGCACGCTGGATCCGGCACTGTCCGCGCCGGGTGAATACGAGACCGTGCTGACCAGCGGGCAGCTGCAGGCCTGGGTCGAACGCCTGCAGCAGGCCGACCTGATCAGCTTCGATACCGAAACCGATGCGCTGGACGCGATGCGCGCGCGGCTGGTGGGCATCAGCCTGGCCGTCGAGCCGGGCAGGGCGGCGTACATTCCGGTCGGCCACGATTACCCGGGTGCGCCGGCCCAGCTGCCGATGCAGCAGGTGCTGGATGCACTGCGCCCGGTGCTGCAGGACCCGGCGAAGAAGAAACTGGGCCAGCACGGCAAGTACGACCTGCATGTGCTGCGCCGTCACGGCGTGCAGGTGCAGGGCTACCACGACGACACCATGCTCGAGAGCTTCGTGCTCAACTCCACCGCCACCCGCCACGACATGGATTCGCTGGCCCTGCGTTACCTGGGCTACACCACCCTCAAGTTCGAGGACGTGGCCGGCAAGGGCGCCAAGCAGATTCCGTTCTCGCAGGTGGGCATCGACGAAGCCAGCCGCTATGCGGCCGAGGACGCCGACATTACCCTGCGCCTCCATCGCGCGCTGCAGCCGCAGCTGCTGGCCGAGCCGGCGCTGGACAGCGTGTACCGCGACATCGAGATGCCGCTGGTGCCGGTGCTGACCAGCATTGAAGCCAACGGCGTGCGGATCGACACCGACGAACTGCGCCGGCAGAGCCAGGACCTGTCCTCGCGCATGCTGGCCGCGCAGCAGAAGGCCACCGAGCTGGCCGGCCGCAGCTTCAACCTGGATTCGCCCAAGCAGCTGCAGGCGGTGCTGTTCGAC
This sequence comes from Stenotrophomonas sp. FR012, assembly GCF_047520565.2. Lineage (NCBI taxonomy): Bacteria > Pseudomonadati > Pseudomonadota > Gammaproteobacteria > Lysobacterales > Lysobacteraceae > Stenotrophomonas > Stenotrophomonas sp. FR012. The sequence goes on along the minus strand of NZ_JAXBQL020000010.1, from coordinate 45,985 downwards.
GAGCTGAAGCTGCCGGCGGTGGTGAAGACCCCGAAGGGCCAGCCCAGCACCAATGAAGAGGCACTGGAGGCAATTGCCGACCAGCACGAGCTGCCACGGGTGATCCTCGACTACCGCGGGTTGGCCAAGCTGCGCAGCACCTACACCGACAAGCTGCCGGAGATGGTCAACCCGGACACCGGCCGGGTGCATACCAGTTACCACCAGTCCGGTGCCGCCACCGGCCGCCTGTCCTCATCGGACCCGAACCTGCAGAACATCCCGATCCGCACCGAGGACGGCCGCCGCATCCGCCGCGCGTTCGTGGCGCCGGAGGGCTTCCAGCTGCTGGCCGCCGACTATTCGCAGATCGAGCTGCGGATCATGGCCCACCTGTCCGAGGATCCGGGCCTGGTGCGCGCCTTCGAGCAGGGCGCCGACGTGCACCGCGCCACCGCCGCCGAGGTGTTCGGGCGCACGCTGGAGGAGGTGACCCCGAACGAGCGCCGCGCCGCCAAGGCGATCAACTTCGGCCTGATGTACGGCATGAGCGCCTTCGGCCTGGCCCGCAATCTGGGCATCGACCGTGGCCAGGCACAGGACTACGTGGCGCTGTACTTCAGCCGCTATCCGGGCGTGCGCGACTTCATGGAGCGGATGCGCCAGCAGGCCCGTGACCAGGGCTACGTGGAAACCCTGTCCGGCCGCCGCCTGTACCTGAACGACATCCACGCCCGCAACCAGGGCCTGCGTGCCGGTGCCGAGCGCGCCGCGATCAACGCGCCGATGCAGGGCACCGCCGCCGACATCATCAAGCGTGCAATGGTGGATGTGGACCAGTGGCTGCGCGACAGCGGGGCACCAGCGCGGATGATCCTGCAGGTGCACGATGAACTGGTCTTCGAAACCGAAAGCAGTTTCGTTGAAGACCTGCGTTTGCAGGTGGTGGAGCGCATGTCGCAAGCGGCCAAACTGCGAGTGCCGCTGGTGGTCGATACCGGCGTCGGCAGCAACTGGGATGAGGCGCACTGACGGAATTCAGGCCGAAAACGATGTGAATGTGTTCATGAGTCGGGGGTTTCTGACTCGACCATGAATGTTGCCCCGATTGAAATTCATTAAATGGGGCCCCTTCACGAACCGTTAGTGTTCGGAGTGCTTCTATAACTCCCGACAGGCGCAATGCCTGTTGTGGATCTCTCCCATCCCCTGGAGCAGATCTCGGAACGGGGACTCCTCCCCAAGTGCCCGTTCCCCGGCCCCGTTGACCTCCCCCTGGTCAGCGGGGCTTTTTATTTGTGCCGTTGCCAGACGCCATCGCCTGCGCCACGCTGGGCCACCGTTCCGCAGGGGAAGACCATGCCCGACCTGTTCGCCCTGGCCATGCCGTGGTGGGAATTCATCCTGCGCGCGGTGGTGGTGTATGTCGTGGTGCTGGGCATGGTCCGGCTGGGCGGCAAGCGGGCCCTGGGGCAGATCACGCCCTTCGACGTGCTGCTGATCGTGCTGCTGGGCAACGCGGTGCAGAACGCGCTGCTGGGCGCTGACACCTCGCTGGGCGGCGGCCTGCTGCTGGCGGCGACCCTGATCCTGCTGAACTACGGGGTGGGCTGGCTGACCACCCGGAACCGGCGGATGGAGCGGTTGATCGAAGGAGAACCCACCGTAATCGCGCGCGATGGTCGCCTGTTCGAGGCGGTACTTCGCCGCGAGCTGATCAGCCGCGCCGACTTCGATGCCGCGCTGCGCCAGCAGGGCGGGCTGCAGATTGAAGACGTGCAGATTGCCCTGCTGGAGACCACCGGGCACATCACCATCATCGCGCGGAAGGGCAGCTGACCAGCGCCGAGCCCACGCCCCGCGCGACGGCACCCCTCAGAGCCAGTCGCGCGGCACCAGATAGTCTGCCAGGCGCGATTCGGGGCTGCCCGGTTCGGGCGAGAAGCCGTATTCCCAGCGCACCCGCGGTGGCAGGCTCATCAGGATGCTTTCGCTGCGGCCACCGCTCTGCAGCCCGAACAGGGTACCGCGGTCGTAGACCAGGTTGAATTCCACGTAGCGGCCGCGGCGGTACAGCTGGAACTCGCGTTCGCGTTCGCCATGCGGGGTGTCCTTGCGCTGCTGCACGATCGGCAGGTAGGCGTCGAGGAAGCCATCGCCGACCGCGCGCAGATAATCGAAATCGCGCTCGAAGTCGCCGTGCAGGTCGTCGAAGAACAGACCGCCGACACCGCGCGTTTCGTTGCGATGACGCAGGAAGAAGTATTCGTCGCACCAGCGCTTGTGCGCGGCGTAGCGTTCGTCGCCGAACGGCGTGCACAGGTCGCGTGCGACCCGGTGCCAATGCTGCACGTCCTCGTCGAACGGGTAGAACGGGGTCAGGTCGAAGCCGCCGCCGAACCAGCTGGCCACCACTTCGCCGTCGCGCTGCGCCTGGAAAAAGCGCACGTTGGCATGGGTGGTCGGCACGTACGGGTTGAGCGGGTGGAACACCAGCGACACGCCGGTGGCGCGCCAGGAGGCGCCCGCCAGTTCCGGGCGGTTGGCCGAGGCTGACGGTGGCAGGCGGCTGCCAGCCACGTCGGAGAAGCCGATGCCGGCCTGCTCGAACACCGCACCGTCGCGCAGCACGCGGGTACGCCCGCCACCGCCCTCGGCACGCTGCCACAGGTCTTCCTGGAAGCGGGCCCGGCCATCGACGGCCTCGATCGCCGCACAGATGCGGTCCTGCAGCTCGGTGAGGTAGGCGCGAACGCGCTCGAATTCGTTCATGGCGCGTACTTTACCGCAGGGCCCGGCCAACGCCGCGGACAGGCCCTGGCAGGCTCAGCGCTTGCGGTTGGTAGTGCGCGGCGCCGGAGCGTCGTCCAGGGCCGCTTCATCAACCGCCTTCTGCAGGGCACCGCCCAGCGTGATCAGCTCCCAGTTCTGGGTTCCGAGCACATCGCAGGCCACATGCAGGCCGCTGCGGTCGGCCTCGCACAGTTGCCCCAGGATGGCGCGTGCATCCACGTCCGCCCCATTGCCCTGCGCGGTGACCAGGTTCTCGCACCCTTCGCGGACGCCGGCGCGGCAGACCGTGGTGTAGTGCTCTGCGGCCTGCAGCCAGTGCCCGGACAGCGCCAGCCGGTTGCCGAGTATGTTGCAGCCCTGCAGCTTGCCCTGCGCACAGCAGGCGTCGGCGCCGTCCTCGTTGGCCAGCGCCAGTGGGCAGTCCTGCGGCAGCGGCAGCACCGTGTAGTGTTTCGGCGGGCTGCAGGTGCTCGCGCCCTCGCCGGTCGGCACGAACACCTGGAAGCGTGTCCACGTGTCCAGGCCCAGCAGCTGGCCCCCGGGCAACGGCCGCAGCACGAAGTCGCCGCCCTTGTCGTGGCGGATGCGGATGTCGCCCTCTTCGACACGGGCACGCAGCTGGCTGTCCCAGCCGATGCCGACCCGTCCTGCATCGCCGAAGTCCAGCGTATCCATCAGGCCACCTGCGGCGCGGAAGGTACCGCAGGGCAGCGCCGTAGCCGGCTGCGGCCGCAACGAGGCGCCCAGCGCCCGCAACGCAGGCAGGCGCTCACAGGCGGCGCTGTCCTTGCCGGGCGCGCACGCTGTGGCCAGTGCCTGCACCGCCTGCAAGGGGTCGCCGGATTCCCACGAGAGCTCGGCCACGCGGCTGCAGAAGCCGCCATGGCCGACCTGCTGGCACAACTGCAACAGCTGCTGGCGCTGCGCGGCCGGCACCACCACCGGCGTGGAGGGTGACAGCACGGAGCTCACCGCTTCGACCATCGCCGCACCCATCGCGGCCTTGACGATCTGCTCCTGCAGCGCCGGATCCGCTTCCAGCGCCGCTGCACAGGCCGGTGTCTCGTTGCTGAAGCCGCCATTCCGGCACGGCACAGGCAGTTCGATGCCGGCCAGTGCGGTATCGAGGATGGCCTGTTGCTGCGCCTCATCCGGCGTGGCCGGCGCCCTGGCCTCGTCATGCCAGCGATCGGCCAGCTGCAGGCACATGCCGGGCACGCCCTCCCGGCAAGCCGCTGCCAGCACGGTCGGGGTCGCTTCGCGACGGTTGTCCAGGCACGCCGCCGCATCGGCCAGGCAGCTGCCTTCAGCCGGGGTGGCGGCTGCGGCGCATTGTGCGGGGGCCTGCAGGGTGTAGACCGTGCCATCCACCTCGACCGTGCGGCCCCGATCGCGCACTTGCAGCACGCTGGGCAGGCCGTACTCCAGGTTCACCAGCTGCAGCTTTCCGTCGATCTGCTGGAACGCGACCGGCGTCGGTGCGCTGCCGAAGTGCTTCTGCTCGCCGCGGTTGGATGAGCTGACACGCAGCGTGCTGCTGCCTTCGTCGGCCTCGAACAGGCCGCATTGCGGTGACTGTGCCGCGGCCACCGGCGTGGCCAGCAGCAACGCCCAGGCCAGCCAGTGGCGGTACGGTGCGCGTGAGAGCATGTCATCTCCTTGACGATCAAAGGCAAACGCCGGGTGCTGCCGGAGGCCCTGGCCCACGCCCGGCAGAACTCAGTGGAAGCGCGCGCGCACGTCGGGGCGCAGCAGTCGCCAGGCCAGCCAGCCCTGCAGGCCGAGAAGCACGAACGACATGCCGACCACGGTCAGCGTGATCAGCCAGCGTTTCAGCTGCAGCTCCTGCAGCAGGGCCGGGTCATCGGCCAGCAGCGGAATGAAGTCGCCCATGAACAGGTCCAGCCACCAGGCGGCTGCGAAGTTGGTCAGGGCACTCAGCAGCAGCAGTACCACGAAGCTCCACAGGCCCCAGCGACGTTCACGCAGCAGGCCCCAGCTGGACACGGTCGAGGCCAGGCACAACAGCGCGACGACCATTGACGCGGCCACCGGGTGCGCCAGCAGCCAGACCAGGCTGTGCAGCTGCTGTTGCTGCACTTCGCTTTCCACCAGGCGCCACAGCCTGAGGTTCTGCAGCGGCCACAGCACCAGTCCCTGCAGCACGAAGTAGATCGTCAGCAGCAGTGACAGCCAGAACGAAGCCTGTGCGACCGGGCGCACCCAGGCGTGATAGGCCGGGGAAAGCGGCGAGGGGATCGACGGGATCGACATTGACATCCGATGTCCTTGCAGTCGGCGCCCGCCTGCTCAGCGGGCCGTCGCCCGGGTGGCGACGGCCGGCAGGATATGGTGTTCGCTCAAGGGTGCCAAGGGCAGGCCATGCGGCGGTTGCAGCGGCACCCAGGCCAGTTCGGCAATTTCGGCGCGCGCCTGCGGCGCACCGTCCACCTGCACCCACCACGCCTGTGCCTGCACGCGGTGGCCGGGCTCGTTCACCGCCCAGTCCTCGAACGTGCCCAGCGCGATGGCGGCATCGGCGCGCAGCTGCACGCCCAGTTCCTCGTCCAGCTCGCGGGCCAGCGCCTGCAGGGGCGCCTCGCCGGGTTCGGGCTTGCCACCGGGCTGGATGAAGCGGCGCGCACCCTGCTTGCGCACCACCAGCGCCCGGCCGCGGTCATCCAGGATGACCGCAGCCACGATCCGGATCGTGGCTGCGGCATTGCTCACTTCAGGTTCTGCTCGAACAGCTTGAGGATGCGCTTGTACTGGTCCAGCCAGGAATCGGCACGCACATAGCCGTGGCGTTCCAGCGGGTACGGGGCGATCGACCAGTTGTCCTTGTGCAGTTCGATCAGGCGCTGGGTGAGGTTCACCGAGTCCTGGAAGAACACGTTGTCATCCATCATGCCGTGGGCGATCAGCAGGTTGTCCTGCAGGTTCTGTGCGTACTCGATCGGCGAGGACACGCGGTACGCCTCCGGGTCGATGTCCGGGGTGTTGAGGATGTTGCTGGTGTAGCCGTGGTTGTAGTTGTGCCAGTCCACCACCGGGCGCAGCGCGGCGCCGGCCTTGAAGGTGCCCGGCGCACGGAACAGCGCCATGAAGGTCATGAAGCCGCCATAGGAACCGCCGTAGATGCCGGCGTGGTCGCGGTCACCCTGCTGGGTGTCGACCAGCCAGTCCAGGCCGTCCTTGTAGTCTTCCAGTTCCGGGTGGCCCATGTTGCGGTAGATCGCCGTGCGCCAGTCGCGGCCGTAGCCCTCGCTGCCGCGGTAGTCCATGTCCAGCACGATGTAGCCCTTCTGCACCAGCAGGTTGTGGAACATCTGCTCGCGGAAATAGGCCGGGTAGCGCTGGTGCACGTTCTGCAGGTAGCCGGCGCCGTGCACGAACATCACGATCGGGTACTTGCGGCCCGGTTCCTTGTTCTCCGGTTCGTAGTACTTGGCCCAGACCACGCCGGCACCATGCTTGGACGGCACTGCCACCAGCTTCGGCTGGATCCACTGGCGTGCCTTGTAGTCGGCGGTGCGGGTGTCGGTCAGCACGCGCGCCTGGCCACCGGCACTGGGCAGCACCGCCAACTGCGGCGGCAGATAGGCGCCGGAGTAACGCACCAGCAGCTGCTGGCCGTCCGGCGACAGCGAGAAGTCTTCCACGCCGTTGAGGCTGGTCAGCTCGCGCACCTGGCGGCTGCCGGTGTCGACCGCGCAGACTTCGTAGTCATGCGGCGCCTGCTGGTTGCACAGGAAGTAGAAGCCCTTGCCATCGGCCGACGGCACCGGTGCCGAGGTTTCCCACTTGCCGCTGGTCAGCGCCTGCGGCTTGGCGGTGCCGACCTGGGTGTACAGGTGCGAGAAGCCCGATTCCTCGGACAACAGCCACAGCGTGCGGCCATCGGCCATCCAGCCGAAATCGTTGAAGCCCCAGTTGATCCAGGCGTTGTCGGTCAGGCGGTGGCGGTTCTGCACGCGGCCGTCGGCAGCATTGACGCTGATGATCCAGCGGTCCTTGTTGTCGTTGGCGCGCAGCATCACCGCGGCCTGCTGGCCGTCGGCGCTCCAGCGGATGCCGCCGCCCATGAAGTCGCTCATCACCTGCACGCTGCGCTCGCCCTTCAGCGCATCCTTGCCGGCCTTGCGGCGCAGTTCGGCCAGCGGGTCGGTGCTGATGCCCGGCAGGCCGGACAGCGAGACCTTCTCGGCCTTGCCGGTGCGCACGTCCACGTACCACAGGGTGTGTGGCTCGAAGCCGTTGCGGCCGACGCGGGTGCGGGTGTCCTCGGTTTCCTCGTAGCCCGACTCGGTCACGTACAGCGGCATCTTGCTGGTGCGGCCGTCGTCGAAGTCCTTCGGCTTGGTCACCACGATCAGGTGGGTCAGGTCCGGCGACAGCACGCTGTCACCGATCTCGACGTCGGCGCCCAGGTAGACCGGGCCCGGTGCGCGGGTCGGATCAGCCTGGCGCCAGCGCTGGTCCTGGTCCTTCAATGCCTCGCGCTGCTCGCGGTCGCGGCGCAGGGTTTCCAGCGTGCGCAGCTGCTGGTCGCGCAGCACGTCGGCCTTCGGCGGCGTGCGCGGGTCCTTCTCGGCCTTCAGGCTGGCCACCTGCTGCACGCCGCTGGCGGCGGTCCAGTGGAACCAGTTCTGGCCGACGCGCCAGATCACGCCGTTGTCCGCGGCAAAGTTCACGTTGCCCGCGCGCTCGTTGCTGCGGGTCAGCTGGGTCAGCGCGCCGCTGCGCAGGTCGCGCACGAACACATCGCCATTGCGCACGAAGGCGCTGCGGCTGCGGCTGCGGTCGTAGACCGGATCGGCCACGTCCAGGGTGCCGCGCTGGTCATCGGCCACCTGCGCGGCCACGCCGCCGGCCACCGGCTGGCGGAAGGTGTCGCGCACCGGGCTGCCGTTGCGCTTGAGCTGGTATTCCACCTGCTGGCTGTTCCACGACCACCAGGCCTTCTCGACCGGCGGACCGATCCAGTCCGGGTCGGCCATGGCCTGTTCGATGGTGATCGGCGTCGGCGCGGCATGCGCGGCCGGTGCGGCCAGCACGGCCGACAGCAGGAGGGACAGGGGCAGCACTCGGGACATGGGCGGACGGCACCAGAAGAGGAAACCGGGCAAGGGTAGCAGCCGTCCGGACCGGGGGAGGGGGCCACAGGTCATGCAACCCGCTTGGGCAAAGGCCCGGCAGGGCATCGCGTGGCGCATGATGGGCGCCTGATCCGGACGGAACCGACCATGTACTCCTACGACTACCGCATTTCCTTGGGGGTGCAGCACCCTGCGGTCTCCAGCGCCGACATCTCCGCCCGGCTGGGGCTGGAACGGGGGTTCTTCCGCGATACAGGCACCGACCTGCTGGACGGTGATGGGCACTTGATCCGGGTACATGGCTTCACCCGGGTGAGCTTTGAACTGGCTGCTGGCAAGGACGGCTGGCTGATGGACGCCTGGCCGCAGGTGGTCGAGATGCTGCAGGTACGGGTGGAGGTGATCCATGCGTTGAACCAGGAAGGTGCCGACGTCCGCCTGCGCATCGCCGTCTTCGGCAAGCAGGCCTGGGCTGGGTATGAACTGGACGACACGCTGGTGCGCCTGATGGCCGACCTGCGGCTGGGCTTCCATGTGGAAACCTATTTCCCCGATCCGCCGGCCGACCCCGGGACCGACGACGACGCCTGAAATCTGCACTGCAACCGGTGGCCGGCCTCGCGCATCCATTCTCCTGAACCCGCATCATCCACCGAACAGGAGCCCGGCCATGCAGGAACTGATCCCGATCACCCTCTTCATCTGCATCGCCTACGCGATCCATGCCATTGCCGATGCGCGCGCGCGCAGCAAGCTGGTGGCCCCGCACGTACCGGAGGAAGTGATCCGCTCGCTGGCCGTGCTGGAAGAAGAGCGCCGCCGCCAGGGTGCGTTGCGCTGGGGCATCAGCCTGGTCTGCCTGGCCCTGGCCATGGCCCTGCTGGAAGCCATCGGGGCCCGCGACCTGACCTTTGGTGCCGCTGCCGCGCTGGTCGGCAGTGCCGGCCTCGGCCAGTTGCTGGCCTGGCACTTCACCCGGCCTGCCGCGCGCAAGGGCTGAGGCAGGCATGCCACGGGCACAGGGGGCGCCCCGCGCATGAGCCTGCTGGGCGGAGCATTGGCTGCATGGCGGGGACGCCGCCGCGATGTCCGCGTTGAGCCCTCGCTGGACGCGGGCGACGACCGCGCCCTGGTCATCGCCATCATCGACGGCTCGCAACCGGCGTTCGCGCAGCTGGTGCAGGCCCATCAACGTACCTGCGCGCATCTGATCGGGCGGATGGTCGGCGACCGCGACCAGGTGGCCGACCTGCTGCAGGAAACCTTCCTGGCGGTATTCCGCCAGCTGCACCGGTTCCGCTTTGAATCCTCGCTGCGCACCTGGGTCTCAAGGGTGGCCTACACCACGGCGTTGCAGCACCTGCGCCGGCGGCGACTGGAGGCGCAGTGGATGGTGGCGGTGGAGGCGCCGGAGGAACTGGGCATCGGCGATGAAGGCCCCGGGCCCGCCGAGTTGAGCGAGGCGCTACAGGCCGGGCGCCAGCTCAGCGCGGCACTGGAACGGCTGAGTCCGCCGCAGCGCCTGATCGTCGGCCTGCATTACCTGGAGGATTTCGATCTGGCCGAGATCGAACAGGTGACCGGGCTGGCGCGCGGTACCATCAAGAGCCACCTGCACCGCGCGCGCCAGACCCTGAAGCAGGAACTGACGCGGCATGCCACCGCCGGAGAGCTGCTGTGAACCCACCGACCGACCCTCGCGATGCGGAAGCGCGCGCGCTGGCACAGGCGTTGCGTGAGCAGGCGCAGCAGGAAGACACGCCGGATGTGAGCGAGGCGCTGCAGAAGCGCATTGCCGCTGAGTCGCGCGACGATGGCGTGGGTTATGTGGTGGTGCAGGTGCTGTTGTTTGGCGCCCTGCTGGCTGCGGCGGCCTGGTATTTCTGGCACTGAGGCACCCGCCGGGCAAGGGGCCACTCCAATCGCGGTGGGTAGATGCCGACCTGGGTCGGCGCGTGGGCGTGTGTGCCAACCAAGGTTGGCAGCTACCAGAACGGTTGACCCCTGCGACAAAGTGAAGCAGCGCGTCACCCGGTCGCATCCCGTCTTAACGAAATCCTCCTAAAGTGGTCCGGTATCCCACCGGTCGCAGGCAGGAGGCGTCCCTTGGACGCGTTGTTGTTGTCCCGGATCCAGTTCGGATTCGTCATCAGTTTCCACGTGCTGTTCCCCGCCTTCACCATCGGTACGGCCAGCTGGCTGGCCTTCATCGAATGGCGCTGGCTGCGCACGAAGTTGCCGGTGTGGCGCGAGCTGTATTTCTTCTGGCAGAAGATCTTCGCGGTGTCGTTCGGCATGGGCGTGGTCAGCGGCATCGTCATGGCGTTCCAGTTCGGCACCAACTGGCCGCGGCTGAGCGAGGTGGCCGGCACGGTCATCGGCCCGCTGCTGACCTACGAGGTGCTGACCGCGTTCTTCCTCGAAGCCAGCTTCCTCGGCGTGATGATGTTCGGCTGGGGCCGGGTCTCGCCGCGCCTGCATTTCCTGTCCACCTGCATGGTTGCGCTGGGCACGCTGTTCTCCACGTTCTGGATCCTGTCGTCCAACAGCTGGCTGCACACGCCGGCCGGCTACGAGATGGTCAACGGCATCGTGCATCCGGTGGACTGGTGGCAGGTGGTGTTCAATCCCTCGTTCCCCTACCGCCTCGCGCACATGGCGCTGGGCTCGTTCATCACCACCTGTTTCGTGATTGGTGGCGTGGGTGCGTGGTACCTGCGCAGGGGCACGCACGTGGAAGCGGGCCGGCGCATGCTGATCGCCGCTGTGGCATTCGCCGCGCTGACCGTGCCGGTGCAGATCTTCGTCGGCGACATGCATGGCCTGAACACGCTCAAGCACCAGCCGATGAAGATCGCGGCGGTGGAAGCGCATTGGCATGAGACCCGGGAAGGCGAGGGTGTACCGCTGGTGGTGTTCGCGCTGCCCAACGAGAAGGAGGAGCGCAACGATTTCGAAGTGGCCATCCCGAAGCTGGGCAGCGTGATCCTGACCCACAGCCTGGACGGCACCTTCGACCCGCTGACCGCGGTACCGGCCAGCGAGCGGCCGCCGGTGACGCCGGTGTTCTTTGCCTTCCGCATCATGGTCGGGCTGGGCACGCTGATGCTGCTGCTGGCCTGGGTGTCGGCCTTCCAGCTGTGGCGCAACAAGCTGCTCGATTCGCCATGGCTGCTGCGCGGCTGGAACTGGATGCTGCCCAGCGGTTTCATCGCGCTGCTGTCGGGGTGGTTCGTCACCGAGATGGGGCGCCAGCCATGGGTGGTGTATGGCCTGCTGCGCACCGCCGACGCGGTCGGCCCGCAGAGCGCGTGGATGACCGCGCTGTCGCTGGGCGTCTACGTGGTTGGCTACGCCTTCGTGTTCGGCTGGGGCATCTGGTACCTGGTGAAGATCCTGCGCCACGGACCGCAGCCCTACGCCGAAGGGCCGTCGCTGGACCACGGCAGCCACACCCCGGCGCGCCCGCTGTCGGCAGCCGACGAACCGCTGGAGGAGCGCTGACATGGACCTGATGACCTGGCTGCCGGTGGCGTGGTTCGCGGTGATCGGCTTCGGCGTGCTGATGTACGTGGTGCTGGACGGCTTCGTGCTTGGCATCGGCATCCTCGCCCCCTTCGCCGAGGACGAGGAGCAGCTGGACCTGATGATGAACACCGCCGCGCCGATCTGGGACGGCAACGAGACCTGGCTGGTGCTGGGGGGTGCCGGCCTGCTGGCGGCCTTCCCCAGGGCCTATGCGGTGCTGTTGTCGGCGCTGTACCTGCCGGTGCTGGTGCTGGTGGTGGCGCTGGTGTTCCGTGGCGTGGCCTTTGAATTCCGCTTCAAGGCACATCGGTCACGCCGGCTGTGGAGCGTGGCCTTCGGCCTCGGTTCGCTGCTGGCGACGTTCGCCCAGGGCGTGATCCTGGGCACCCTGGTGCAGGGCATCCCGCTGGTGGACGGTGTCTATCAGGGCGGGCCGTTCGCCTGGTTCAGCCCGTTCGCGATGCTGACCGGTGCCGCGCTGGTGGCCGGCTATGCGCTGCTGGGCAGCACCTGGCTGATCCTGAAGACAGAGGGACGCGTGCAGGCGCTGGCGCGGCAGATGACCCGGCCGCTGGTGGTGGCGGTGATCGCGGCGATGGGCCTGGTCAGCAGCTGGCTGCCGTTCCTCGACTCGCGGTTGATGGCGCGCTGGTTCAGCGACGGCAACTTCTGGTGGCTGTCGCCGGTGCCGCTGCTGACCCTGGCGGTAGCCGCCGCGCTGTGGCGCAGTGCCACCCACCCGCGCCACGACCTGCCGCCGTTCGTGCTCAGCCTGGCCCTGTTCGTACTCGGCTTCCTCGGCCTGGTGCTGGGGATGTGGCCCTACCTGCTGCCACCGTCGATGACCCTGTGGCAGGCCGCCGCGCCGGCCTCCTCGCTGGGCTTCACCCTGGTCGGGCTGGTCATTCTGCTGCCGGTCATCCTCGGCTACACGGCGTGGTCGTACCGGGTGTTCCGCGGCAAGGTGCACGCCGATACCGGTTACCACTGATCGATTGAAGCGGGGGCCGCCGGTGCCGGCTCCCGTGTTGGGGAATGTGAAACCTGCACACCCCGTGCAGGACGTGCTAGCGTGCGCTCCTTTCCGGCAGCCAGGGGGGCGGCCGGCGACGTCCTGGACGGACGCACGGCTGCAGGAATGGGGGGCCGCCGCGCGTCGCCGTAATGGCTCGTGCCTATTGTTCTCCCGTTGAAGCACCTTCGCTAAATGATCGAATTCTCCATCGTCGACTGGGCTGCCTGGGCGCCCGGCCTGAGCGAGCGTAGCCAGTGGCTGGGCTGGGCCGATGCGCCGTATCCGCCGGTTGGCGAAGACACGCCGGCGCTGGCCGAGATCCCGGCAATGCAGCGCCGCCGCATCGAGCGGCTGGGCCGGATGGCGATCCAGGCTGCCTGCTGGTGCGAGGATGGGCAGGGGGCGGACAACCAGGTCCCGCTGGTGTTCGCCAGCCGCCACGGCGACGTGGCCCGTTCGATGGAGCTGCTGGGGGCGCTGGCCAGTGATCAGCCCTTGTCACCGACGGGGTTCGGCCTGTCGGTGCACAACGCGATCGCGGCGTTGTACTCGATCGCGCGCGGCCACCGTGGCAACTACCTGGCGCTGGCCGCCGGCCAGGCCACGGTCGAGACCGCCTGCCTGGAAGCGGCCGGTCTGCTCGCCGATGGCGCCCGCGAAGTGCGGGTCGTGGTGTATGAGTCGCGCCTTCCCGAGATTTACGCGACGTTCGCCGACGAACCCGACCCGTTCTTTGCCTGGTGTTGGCGTTTGACGGCGCCGATGCCGGGCCAGCCGACCCTCTCCCTGCAGTGGGAGGCGGCGCCGGAGGCCCCTGCCACGGCCCCGGGCGCGCTGCCGCACGCGCTGGACCTGCACCGGTTCCTGTTGTCCGGCGCGCCGGCACTGGAACACGTGGCCCACGGCCAGCGCTGGCGCTGGAGCCGCCGTGGCTGAGCTGCTGCGCCGCCTCGACCATGCCTGGCGGGTGTTTGGCACCGGTCTGAGTTTTGTCGCATTTGGCCTAGGCGGCCTGCTGCTGGGCGTGCTGGTGATGCCGGTGCTGCTGCTGATGCGCGACCCGGTGGTCCGTCGCCGCCGGGCGCGCCGGGTGGTTCAGGTTGCCTTTGCCAGCCATCTGCGCCTGATGCGCGCGCTGGGGGTGATGACCTACCAGATCGAGGGCGGTGAACGCCTGCAGCGCGACGGTTTGCTGGTCCTGGCCAATCACCCGACCCTAATCGACGTGGTCTGCCTGATCTCGCTGCTGCCCAACGCCGATTGCGTGGTGAAACGGGCCGTGGCCTGCAACCCGTTCATGCGCGGTCCGGTGCGGGCGGCCGGCTACATCTCCAATGACGATGGCGCTGGCCTGGTCGATGACTGCGTGGCGGCGGTGCACGCCGGCGGCACCCTGGTGATCTTCCCCGAAGGCACCCGCAGCGTGCCGGGCCAGCCGCCGCGGCTGCAGCGCGGGGCCGCCAACATCGCCGTCCGCGGCCGGCTGGACATCACCCCGGTGCGGATCACCTGCACCCCGCCCACGTTGACCAAGGGACAGAAGTGGTATCGTGTCCCCTCACGTCGCTTTCACGTTCGGCTGCAGATCGGCGAAGATATCCCGATCGCGCCCTTCCTGGCCGATGACGACTCGCCAAGGGGGGATGCCTTGGCAGCCCGCCGCGTCACCGAGCACCTTTCTCGTTATTTCGACCTGTCTGGAGATCCGCCCCGTGCAAGCACTTGAGCACGAGATCAAGGAATTGATCATTTCCTCCCTTTCGCTGGAGGACATCACGCCGGAGGACATCGATCCGACCGCGCCGCTGTTCGTCGAGGGCCTCGGCCTGGATTCGATCGACGCGCTGGAGCTGGGCCTGGCGCTGCAGAAGAAGTACGGTGTCAGCCTCTCGGCCGATTCGGAAGAAACCCGTCGCCATTTCTCCAGCGTGCGCGCGCTCGGCGAGTTCGTCGCCGCCCGCCAGTCGTAACGGCGCCAGGAATAGCCATGACCAAGAATGAACTGTTCGAACGCATCGTCAGCATCCTGACCGACAGCTTCGAGATTGAAACCGCCCGGATCACCCCCGAGGCCCGGCTCTACGACGACCTGGACATCGACAGCATCGATGCGGTCGACCTGATCGTGCAGCTCAAGCCACTGCTCGGCCGCAACCTGCAGCCGGAAGCGTTCAAGGCCGTGCGCACCGTGCAGGACATCGTTGATGTCGTGCATGGACTGCTGCCGGACCAGGCAGCCGCCTGACCGCAGCGCCGGCGGCTTCGCCATGGCTCGCGCACGTACCGTCGTGGTGGCAGCGATTTCGCTTGCCTACCCGCTGCTGGTGTACCTGGCGATGGGCCGCTTCGAGCCGCGCTGGCTGTCGCTGCTGCTGTTCACCCTGGCCCTGCTGCGTGCGCTGAGCACGCGCCAGCCGTTGTGGTGGGCCGCCGCCGCCGGCACCGGCCTGCTGGCGGTGCTGGCCACCGTGCTCAACCAGGCCCTGCCGCTGAAGCTGTACCCGGCGCTGGTCAATGCGGTGATGCTGGCGGTGTTCGGCACCAGCCTGCGCTTCGGGCCGCCGTTGGTGGAGCGCCTGGCGCGGCTGCAGGAGCCGGACCTGCCCCCGTTCGCGGTGGCCTATACCCGCCGCGTCACCCAGGTGTGGTGCGGCTTCTTCGTTCTCAACGGCAGCCTGGCCCTGCTGACCGCGCTGTACGCGTCGGACCGGGCCTGGATGCTCTACAACGGATTGTTGGCGTACGTGATGATGGGCGTGTTGTTCGCAGGTGAGTGGCTGGTGCGGCGGCGGGTGAAGGCGGCGCACGCGCATGGCTGAGTGGATTGCTCTGGACCGGCTGCTGCTGGAGGCGCGGCCGCAGCGCAGCGTCGGCCTGTGCGACGGAGACATGGTTGACCACGCCTGCTTCCGCCAGCGCGTACGGGGCTGGCGCGCCGCCTTTGCGGCGGCTGAAGGCCGCGACTGGGCCCTGTATTTCGATGACGCCGTGGCCTTCGCTGCGGCGCTGTTCGGCGCCTGGCATGCCGGCAAGCGGGTGTTCCTGGCCGCTGACAACCTGCCGGCCACGCTGCAGGCGCTGCAGCCGCAGGTGAGCGGTTTCGCGGGCGACGTACCGGCCGGCTACCGCCCGCTGGCGGCGCTGGACGCCACACCGGACGACGAACTGCAGGCGCTGGACGAGCGCGCCTGCGAGCTGTGCGTGTTCACCTCCGGCAGCACCGGCCAGCCCAGTGCGATCGGCAAGCGCCTGGACCAGCTGGCGCGCGAGGTGGAAGCGCTGCAGGCCGCGTTCGGTGCGCAGCTGGATGGCGCGCAGGTGCACGGCACGGTGTCCCACCAGCACATCTACGGGCTGCTGTTCCGCGTGCTGTGGCCGCTGGCCGCCGGCCGCCTGATCCATCCGCGTCGGTTCTTCCACGAAGACCTGGTGGGTGCGCTGGCCGGTACCGACACGGTGCTGGTGGCGACGCCGGCCCATCTCAAGCGCCTGCCCGAGCAGCTCGACTGGGCCAGCCTGCATGGCCGCCTGCGCGCGGTGTTCTCCTCCGGTGGCCCGCTGCCGGAGGACGCGGCGCGACACGTGCGGCAGTGGTTGGGCGTGGCCCCGACCGAGGTCTATGGCAGCAGCGAGACCGGCGGTATCGCCTGGCGCCGCTGGGACACCGACCTGCCGCCGTGGCAGCCGCTGCCGGGTGTGCAGTGGCGGATCGACGACGGCTGCCTGGCGGTGGCCTCGGCGCATCTGGAAACCCCCGGCTGGTGGCGCACCCAGGACCGCGTGGAAGCCCTGGCCGATGGCCGTTTCCGGCTGCTGGGCCGCGCCGACCGCATCGTCAAGATCGAAGAGCGCCGCGTCTCGCTGGATGCGCTGGAACGCGCGCTGCGCGAAGACGCCGAAGTGGATGACGTGCGCGTGCTGGTGCTGCCCGGGCAGCGCGAGCAGCTGGCCGCCGTGGTGGTTCCGGCCGATCCGGCGCTGCTGGAGGGCGGCGACGCCGCGCGCCGTGCGCTGGGCCAACGCCTGGGCGCGCGCCTGGCGCATGCGCATGACGCGGTGACCCGGCCGCGCCGTTGGCGCCTGGTGCAGGCGTTGCCGATCAACGCGCAGGGCAAGGTGACCCAGGCGGCATTGGCGGCGCTGTTCCAGCCACTGATGCCGGTGCCGGTCTGGGACCGCCGCGACGCCGCCAGCGCCACGCTGCGCATGACCCTCGACCCGGCGCTGCGGCCGTTCCAGGGCCACTTCCCGCAGGCGGCGATCCTGCCCGGTGTTGCGCAGTTGGACTGGGCGATGCGTTTCGGCCGCCAGGCATTTGCGATGCCGCGCGCGTTCCTGCGCATGGACGCGGTGAAGTTCCAGCACGTGGCCCGCCCCGGCGATGAGTTGACCCTGCAGCTGGACTGGGATGCCGCACGCAACGTGCTGGCCTTCCGCTATACCTCCAGCCACGGTGTACATGCCAGCGGCAGGGTGGTGTTCGCCGATGCGGACTGACCCGGCCGTTGCCGGTGCCGCGTTTGCGCCACTGGTGGTGATTCCCGTCTACGACCACGAGCACGCCATCGTGGCGGTGGTCGACGGTGTGCAGGCCGCTGGCTTGCCTTGCCTGCTGGTCGACGATGGTTCGCATGATGCGTGCGCGGCGGTGCTGCGCACGCTGGCACAGCGCCAGGGCGTCGACCTGCTGCGCCTGGACGCCAACCAGGGCAAGGGTGGGGCGATGCTGGCCGGTTTTGCTGAAGCCGGCGCGCGTGGCTTCAGCCACGTGCTGCAGATCGACGCAGACGGCCAGCACGATACCGCTGACCTGCCACGCTTCATCGAGGCCGCGCGTGTGCATCCCGACGCGGTGATCTGCGGCATTCCGGCTTACGACGCCAGTGTTCCCAAGGCGCGCCTGTATGGCCGCTACGCCACCCACATCTGGGTCTGGATCAACACGCTGTCGCTGCACCTGCGCGACACCATGTGTGGCTTCCGCGTGTATCCGCTGCCGCCGGTACTGCGCCTGATCGGTGAAGAGACCATCGGCCGGCGCATGGATTTCGATACCGAAGTGATGGTGCGCCTGTACTGGCGGCAATTGCCGGTCGAGCACCTGGCCACGCGCGTGACCTATCCCGCCGATGGCGTGTCGCACTTCGATGTGTGGCGCGACAACGTGCGCATCAGCCGCATGCATACCCGCCTGTTCTTCGGCATGCTCTGGCGTGCGCCGCGGCTGCTGTGGCGCCGCCTGCAGGGGCAGCGCTGAGATGGCGACCGCGCAGGATGCCCCGCACTGGGCCGATATCGGCGAATCGACGTCGGTGGCCGGCGTGCTGTTCCTGTGCTGGGTGCACCGCTGGTTCGGGCGCTGGCCATTCCGCCTGTGCGCGTGGCCGGTGGTGGCCTGCCATTGGCTGGGCAACCGTGTGGGGCGACAGGCCTCGATGCAGTACCTGCAGCGGCTGCAGGCATACAGCGGTGTGCTCGGCCGCGCGCCGACCCGGCGCGACAGCCTGCGCCACTTCTTCGCCTTCGCCGACACGATGCTGGACAAGATCCTCGGCCTGGGCGGGCGCTACCCGGCCAACCGTATTCACCTGCACCGCGACCTGGTGCTGCAGAAGATCGCGCGCCGCGAAGGCGGTCTGATCCTCACCGCGCACATCGGCTGCCTGGAACTGTGCCAGGTGCTGGCCGAACAGGTGCCGGGATTCCGCATCACCGTGCTGGTGCACACCGCGCATGCGCAGCGCTTCAACCGCCTGCTGCAGCGGCTGGACCCGCTGGCGGCGGTGGAGCTGGTGCAGGTCACCGAAATGGGGCCGGCCACCGCGGTGATGCTGGCCGAGCGCGTGGCGGCCGGTGGCTTCGTCGCCATCGTCGGCGACCGCACGCCGGTGCAGGGCGGCCGCAGCGTCACCGCCGATTTCCTCGGCCATCGCGCGCCATTCCCGATCGGCGCCTATGTGCTGGCCGCGGCGCTGGGCTGCCCGGTCTACACCATGGCCTGCCTGCACCAGGGCGAGGGCTATCGCGTGGCATTTGAACAATTCGCCGAACGCATCGTGCTGCCGCGCGGCTCGCGCGACGCGGCACTTGCCGAACAGGCACAGCGCTTCGCGCGCTGGCTGGAACTCCAGGTCATCCAGTCCCCGTTGGACTGGTTCAATTTCTTCCCCTTCTGGGATCAGGCTCCGCATGACGACTGACGCCGTACCCGTGTGCCGCTTTGGCGATGCACCGTTGACCATCGAAGACGTGGTTGCCCTGGCCCAGCGCCAGTGCGAGGCCGCACTGAGCGACGCGCCGGCGTTCCGCGCGCACATCCAGCGCGGTGCCGACTTCCTTGACCGCCTGCTGCGCGAGGATGGCGTGATCTACGGTGTGACCACCGGCTATGGCGATTCGTGCACGGTGAACATCCCGCCGGCACTGGTGGCTGAACTGCCGCACCACCTGTACACCTACCATGGCTGCGGCCTGGGCCGCTACCTGGACCCGGTCGAGACCCGGGCGGTGCTGGCCGCGCGCCTGGCCTCGCTGGTGCGCGGCATGTCCGGTGTCAGTGTGCCGCTGCTGGAAGGCCTGGCCACGCTGCTGCTGCACGACGTGCTGCCGATGATTCCGGCCGAAGGCTCGGTCGGTGCCAGTGGTGACCTGACCCCGCTGTCGTACGTAGCGGCGGTGCTGTGTGGCGAGCGCGAGGTGCTGCACGATGGCCGCGTGCAGCCGGCGGCCGAGGTGCTGGCGAAGATCGGCATGACCCCGCTGAAGCTGCGGCCGAAGGAAGGCCTGGCGATCATGAACGGCACCGCCGTGATGACCGGCCTGGCCTGCCTGGCCTGGCAGCGCGCCGACTACCTGGCGCGCATGGCCACGCGCCTGACCGCGTTCAACGTGCTGGCCAGCGACGGCAACGCGCACCACTTCGACGAAACCCTGTTCGCGGCCAAGCCGCATCCGGGCCAGGGCCGCATCGCCGCGCGCCTGCGCAGCGACCTGCACAGCGAGCGTCCGCCACGCAATGAACAGCGCCTGCAGGACCGCTACTCGCTGCGCTGCGCGCCGCACGTGATCGGCGTGCTGGAGGACAGCCTGCCGTTCCTGCGCCAGCTGATCGAAACCGAACTGAACAGCGCCAACGACAATCCGCTGATCGATGCCGATGGCGAGCGCATCCTGCATGGCGGCCACTTCTACGGCGGCCACATCGCGCTGGCGATGGACACCCTGAAGAACACCGTAGCCAACGTGGCCGATCTGCTCGACCGCCAGTTGGCGCTGGTGGTCGATGCCCGCTACAACCATGGCCTGCCGGCCAACCTGTCGGCGGCCACGGGCCCGCGCGCGGCCATCAACCACGGCCTGAAGGCGCTGCAGATCAGCGTGTCGGCCTGGACGGCCGAAGCGCTGAAGCAGACCCTGCCGGCCAGCGTGTTTTCGCGCTCCACCGAGTGCCACAACCAGGACAAGGTCAGCATGGGCACCATCGCCGCGCGCGACTGCCTGCGTGTGATCGAGCTGACTGAACAGGTGGTGGCCGCGATGCTGATCGCCGCCCGCCAGGGCCTGGCGCTGCGCGAACGGGTTGGCCTGAACGCGCAGCTGCATGGCAGTCTGGCCGACATGTACGCCGACCTGGGGCAGCGCATCGCCCTGGTTGAAGAAGACCGCGCGCTGGATCGCGAACTGCGGGAACTGCTGGTGGAGATCCGCGCGCAACGTTGGGAGCTGTATGCCGGTGAATGAGGCCATCGAACGGGTCGGCGAGATTGCGCTGACCCCCGCCTTCCATGACTGCGATCCGATGAACGTGGTCTGGCATGGCAACTACTTCAAGTACTTCGAGATCGCGCGCTGCGCGCTGCTCGGGCGCTATGACTACGACTACCCGCAGATGCTCGAATCGGGCTACCTGTGGCCGGTGGTCGATGCCCGGGTGAAGTACGTGCGCCCGCTGCTGTTCAACCAGGCCTTGCGCGTGATTGCGCGCATCGTGGAATGGGAGAACCGGCTGAAGATCGAGTACGAAATCGTCGATGCGCAGAGCGGCCAGGTACTGACCCGCGCGATGACCATCCAGGTCGCGGTGGACGCGGCCAGCAAGGAAATGCTGTACCAGTGCCCGCCGGTACTGTGGGAACGCCTGGGAGTGCCTGCGCCGTGAACATGCTTGTCCGTCTTTCCAGCGTGCTGCTGTGCGCGCTGATGTTCATTGCCGCACCGCAGGTGCAGGCCGCCGCCCCCGCCATCGATGCGATCACCCAGGCGGTGGCGCGGCCGGACGTGCTGCGCGGCCAGTTCAGCCAGGAAAAGCAGGTCAGCGGCTTCAAGAACCCGCTGCGCTCGCAGGGCCAGTTTGTGGTCGCGCGCCAGCACGGCGTGATCTGGACCACGCTCAAGCCGTTCCCCTCCGAAGTGGTGGTCACCGCCGACCGCATCCTCAGCCGCCAGCGCGATGGCAGCACCCGTGTCGAGCTCGATGCACGGCAGCAGCCGGCGATGCGTTCGGTGAACGCGATCATGTTCGCGCTGATGAGTGGCGACGTGCAGGCGCTGTCCGGCCAGTTCAACGTGGCGGCCAGCCGTGAAGGGCAGGGCTGGCGGCTGCGACTGACGCCGAAGTCGGCGATGCTGGCCAAGGCGTTCCAGTCGCTGACCCTGCAAGGTGACCGCTACGTGCGCCAGGTCGAGATCGTCGAGGCCAACAAGGACCGCACGCAGATCCAGTTCAGTGCACTGAGCGAAGCGCCGGCCACGCTCACCGCCGACGAGGCACGCCGCTTTGAGTGAGGGGGCAGCATCGAACGGGCCGGACCGGTTGCGGCGCTGGTGGCACTGGCTGGGCATCGCCTGGCTGGTGCTCCTGCTGGTGTTGGGTGCGCAGCAATGGCGCCTGTGGAGCCAGCAGTCGCGGATCGACACCGACATCCTCGCCCTGCTGCCGCAGGACGCGCATGACCGCCTGTTGAGTGACGTCACCCGGCGCATCGCCGACGGCAGCTCGCGCCAGGTGGTGGTGCTGCTGGGCAGCAAGGATGGCGCCGCCGCCAAGCGCGCACAGGCGGCGTTCGCTGCGGCGATGGCCAAGGACAACGACCGTGCTCTGCTGGTGCCCAGTGGTTCGATCGAAGGCTGGTTCGACGAGGCGCGCGCGTTCTACGCGCCGTACCGCGACCGCCTGCTGACCCCGGCCCAGCGCGAGCAGCTGCAGGGCAGCGAGCCGGGCGCGTTGGCCGAGCAGGCGTTGGCTGCGCTGTACGGTCCGATGGGCGCACCGCGCCTGACCGATTGGCGGCAAGACCCGCTCTCGCTGTGGCCGCAATGGTGGCAGCAGCAGGCGCAGGGGTCGGGGTTGCGGCTGGGCGATGACGGCCTGCTCGAAGCCGAGGGCAAGCATTGGGCCGCGCTGCAGTTCGATACGCCGGGTTCGGCGTTCCAGCTCGATGGTGAGCGCCATCTCGATGGCCTGCTGGAACGTGCCGGGCAGGCCGCCAGGGCGGCGGCGCCCGAGCTGGAAATCCTGCATGCCGGCGTACCGCTGCATGCCGAAGCGGCCGCAGTGCAGGCCAACCAGGAGATCAACACGATCGGCTGGGGCTCGCTGGCCGCGGTGCTGCTGCTGGTGTGGCTGGCGTTCCGTTCGCTGCGGCCGATCCTGCTGGTCGCCGCGTCGTTGCTGATCGGCTGCGGCGTGGCGCTGGCGGTGACCGTACTGGTGTTCGGCAAGGTGCACGTGCTCACCCTGGTGTTCGGCGCGTCGCTGGTGGGCGTGGCCGAGGACTACGGCATCCATTGGTTCGCTTCGCGCCAGGCCGAACCGGCTGATCGTCGCTGGAAGCTGCTGCGGCACCTGCTGCCCGGCCTGTGGCTGGCCCTGCTGACCAGCGCGCTGGCCTACCTGGCACTGGGCCTGGCCCCGTTCCCGGGCCTGCGCCAGATGGCGCTGTTCTCGGTGGTCGGCCTGGCTGCCGCCTTCCTCACGGTGATTTTCTGGTTCCCGTGGCTGGATGGCGGTGAGATCCGCCAGACCCGTTTCTCGCAGTGGCTGGGCAACACGCTGGAGCGCTTCCCGCGGTTGCATGGCCGCCGGCCGGTGACGGTGTTCGTGGTGATCACGCTGGCACTGGCTGCCATCGGCATTGCCCGCCTGAACAGCAACGACGACCTGCGCAGCCTGCAGTCCTCGCCGCCGGCGTTGATGGCCCAGCAGATCCACCTGAGCCAGCTGCTGGGCATGCCCAGCCCGGCGCAGTTCTACCTGGTGCAGGGCAGTGACGCCGCACAGCTGCTGCAGCGCGAAGAAGCGCTGACCGAACGCCTGCGTGTACTGGCCAACGACAAGCGCATTGGTGGCTACCGTGCGATCAGCGACTGGCTGCCGTCGCCAGCGCGCCAGCAGGCCGATGCGGCGCTGACCGCCAAGGTGGAACCGGGCGTGCTGGACGCGGTGTCCGAGGCGGTCGGCGAACCGCTGCCGCGCCCGGATTTCGCCGCTACGCCGCTGACCGCGGAGGCGTTCCTGGCCTCGCCGGCCTCGCAGCCGTTCCGCCACCTGTGGGTGGGCCAGGTCGGCGGGCAGATGATCAGCGTGGTGATGGTCGATGACCTGTCGCGCGCCGATGCGCTGACCACCCTGCGCGGGGCGGCCGAAGGCCTGCCGGGTGTGCGCTGGGTGGATCGCACCGCCGACTTCTCGCAGCTGCTGGGCCACTACCGCAAGCTGATGGGCGGGCTGCTGCTGGTCGGCATCGTGCTGGTGTTCGGCGCGCTGTGGCTGCGCTATCGCCGCCAGGCCTGGCGCGTGTTCGCGCCGACCCTGATTGCCGGTGCGCTGACCCTGGGCCTGCTGGGCCTGTTCGGCCAGCCACTGCAGCTGTTCAACGTGCTGGCACTGATGCTGTTGCTGGGCATGGGCATCGACTACGGCATTTTCCTGATCGAGCACCGCGGCGACGCCAGTGCCTGGCTGGCCGTGTGCGTGGGCGCGGCCAGCACCTGGCTGTCGTTCGGCCTGCTGGGCCTGTCGCAGACCCCGGCGTTGCGCGCGTTCGGCCTGACCCTGCTGTTCGGCATCGGCCTGGTCTGGCTGATCTCGCCGCTGTTCCGTCCGCCGCCGCACGATCTGCCGCCGGCCTGAACCTGTTTCCGACTTCCTTCTTTCCACTTGATCGAGCAACAAGGACGCACCGATGAACACTGCTGTGGATGCTGTCGAACGTACTGAAATCCTGATCATCGGCGCGGGCCCGGCCGGTTCGGTGGCTGCGGCGATGCTGCGCCAGCAGGGCCGCCAGGTGCTGATGCTGGAACGCCAGCAGTTTCCACGCTTCTCCATCGGTGAAAGCCTGCTGCCGCAGAGCATGGAGTACATCGAGGCGGCCGGCCTGCTGCAGGATGTGGTCGAGGCGGGCTTCCAGTACAAGAACGGTGCCGCCTTCGTGCACGGCGAAGCGCGCACTGCATTCGACTTCAGGAAGAAGTTCTCGCCGGGTTGGGGCACCACCTACCAGGTGCAGCGCGCCGACTTCGACAACGTGCTGGCACGCGGTGCCGAGCGCATGGGTACCACGCTGCGCTTCGGCGACGAAGTGCTTGCGGTCGAGCCGGGCGAGCAACCGGCGGTGACGGTGCGCCGCCCGGACGGCAGTGAATACCGCATCGAGGCCGATTTCATCCTCGATGCCTCCGGTTTCGCGCGGCTGCTGCCGCGGTTGCTGCAGCTGGAGTCGCCGTCCAACTTCCCAGTGCGCGGCGCGATCTTCTGCCACGTGCGCGACAACATTCCGGCCGAAGCGGACTTCGACCGCAACAAGATCCTGATCACCACCCACCCCGAGCACATCGACGTCTGGTACTGGACGATTCCGTTCTCCAACGGCTGCTGTTCGCTGGGCGTGGTCGCCGAGCCGTCGTTCTTCGAGCGCTACGAGGGTGACGACCTGCAGAAGCTGCAGGCTATCGTCGGCGAGGACCCCAACCTGACCGGGCTGCTGGCCAACGCCGAATGGGCGGTGCTGCCGGTGCGCCGCATCACCGGCTATTCGGCCAACGTCAGTTCGCTGTGGGGGCCCGGCTACGCGTTGCTGGGCAACGCCGGCGAGTTCCTCGATCCGGTGTTCTCCTCCGGCGTGACCATTGCCTTCAAGTCCGCGCAGCTGGCCAGTGAATGCCTCAAGCGCCGCTATGCCGGCCAGGCCGTGGACTGGGAGGCCGAGTTCTCGATCCCGCTGCGTGCCGGCGTGAAGACCTTCCGGCGCTTCGTCGAAAGCTGGTACGAGGGCGGTTTCCAGAAGATCATCTACCACCCGCAACAGCAGCCCGAAGTGCGCGACATGATCAGCTCCATCCTGGCCGGCTACGCCTGGGACACCAACAACCCTTACGTGGCCGACGACAGCGGCCGCCGCATGCGCGTGCTGGAGCAGCTGTGCGGCGCGTGATTGCCCGTACTGCGGTGCTGCTGCTGTGCCTGCTGCTGGCCGCCTGTGCCGGCCGCATGCCGAAACCGCAGGTGGAACTGCCGCCGCTGCGCCTGGCGCCGGCCAGCCTGCCGGCGCCGCTGGCGCTGCAGCAGCAGCTGCATTTCCGCTTCGGCACGCATGAGCGCGATCTCGACGCGCTGCTGGAAGCCGACGCCCAGCAGGTGCAGCTGGCCGTGCAGGCGATGGGCCAGACCGGCGTGCGCCTGCAATGGGACGGCCAGCAGCTGACCCAGCAGCGCGCGCCATGGCTGCCACCGCAGGTGCGCGCCGAGCGCGTGCTGGATGACCTGCAGTTCGCGCTGTGGCCGACCGCGGCCATTGCCGCCGTGCTGCCGGCGGGCTGGCAGGTCAGTGATGATGGCCATCAGCGCAGCCTGTCGCGTGAGGGCACCGTGTGGCTGCACCTGCAGCGGCTGGACGATGGCAGCGTGCAGCTGGACAACCGCGCCGAAGGCTATGCGCTGCGCATCGAATCGATCGACATGGCCGGGCCGGACCGATGAGCGCACCGATCTACCTGAACGACCTGGGTGTGGTCTGTGCACTCGGCGCTGGCCGCGCCGCCGTGACGTCGGCACTGTTCGCCGACGCGCCGGGCGGGCTCAGCGACAACGAGAGCCTGTTGCCGGGGCGCACCCTGGCGCTGGGGGAAGTACGCACGCCGCTGCCGGCGCTGGATGACCTGCCGGTGGCCCTGCGCGGGCGCAACAATGCCCTGCTGGACGTGGCATTGGCTCAGATCGCGCCGGCAGTGGCCGCGGCGATCGCCCGCCATGGCGCCGAGCGCGTAGCGGTGGTGCTGGGCACCAGCACCTCGGGCATTGGTGAATCCGAGCAGGCATTGCGCAGCCATGCCGAACAGGGCCAGTGGCCGCAGGGCTTTGATTACGCCCAGCAGGAAATGGGCACCGCCGCGCAGTTCGTGCGCCAGCGCAGTGGCGCACAGGGGCCGGCATGGACCCTGTCCACTGCCTGCTCGTCCAGTGCCAAGGCGCTGATGTCGGCCGCACGCATGCTGCGCGCCGGCATCGTCGATGCGGTGATCGCCGGTGGCGCCGATTCGCTGTGCCGCTTCACCGTGGCCGGCTTCAGCGCGCTGGAATCGGTCTCGGCCCAACGTTGCAATCCGTTCTCGCAGCATCGTACTGGTATCAACATCGGCGAAGGCGCCGCGCTGTTCCTGCTCACCCGCGAACCCGGCCCGGTATGCCTGGCGGGGTGGGGCGAGTCGGCCGACGCCCACCACATGTCCGCCCCGGACCCGCAGGGCCTGGGCGCCATCGACGCCCTGCAGCAGGCGCTGCAGCGTGCTGGCTGGGCCGCCGGCGAAGTGGACTATGTGAACCTGCATGGGACCGCGACCGGCCACAACGATGCGATGGAAAGCCTGGCCGTGTCGCAGGTGCTCGGCAGCCACGTGCCGGCCAGTTCGACCAAGCCGTTGACCGGCCATACGCTGGGTGCCTCGGGTGCCATCGAGGCGGCGCTGTGCTGGATCGTGCTGGCCGAGAACCCGCAGCAGCTGCTGCCGCCGCACTGGTGGGACGGCGTGGCCGACCCGGCACTGCCGGTGCTGCCGCTGGTCGCACCGGGCACGCGCCTTGCGCAGCCGCCACGGCGGGTGCTGAGCAATTCGTTCGCCTTCGGCGGCAGCAATGCCGTGCTGGCACTGGAGCGTCGATGAACACGCTGTACGCGATCGAAGACGTGGTGCCGCACCGCCAGGACATGTGCCTGCTGGAGCGCATCACGCAGTGGGACCAGGACGCCATCGAGGCCGAACTGGTGGTGCCCGAGGCCGGCCTGTTCGTCGAGGATGACCAGGTGCCGGCATGGGTCGGCATCGAGTACATGGCGCAGGCCATCGCGGCCTGGGCCGGTTGCCGAGCGCGTGCGGCCGGCAGGCCACCGCAGCTGGGCTTCCTGCTCGGCAGCCGCCGCTACAGCAGCGCGCGCAGCAGCTTCCCCAGCGGTTCGCGGCTGCGCGTACAGGCGCGCTGCGAGTTGTTGGGTGACAATGGATTGGGGATGTTCGCCTGCCGCATCCTGGCAGGCGAGGAAGAATGGGCGACAGCCAACGTGTCGGTGTTCGAACCGGCCGACGCGATGGCCTATCTGGAGAGTGGACAGGCATGACAGGGAATCGAAGCGTGCTGGTGACCGGCGCCAGCCGGGGCATCGGCCGGGCCATCGCGCTGCGCATCGCGCGCGATGGCTTCGACGTGGTGGTGCATTGCCGCAGCCGCGTGGATGAAGCACAGGCGGTGGTCGCCGAGATCCAGGCACTGGGCCAGCAGGCCCGCGTGCTGGTGTTCGACGTGGCCGACCGCGCGTCTGCGCGGGCCGCTCTGGAGGCCGATGTCGAAGCGCACGGCGCTTACTACGGCGTGGTCTGCAATGCCGGCATCGCCCGCGATGGCGCCTTCCCGGCGCTGTCAGCGGACGATTGGGACCAGGTCATCCACACCAACCTGGATGGCTTCTACAACGTGCTGCATCCGCTGATCATGCCGATGGTGCGGCGGCGCAAGCCGGGCCGCATCGTCACCCTGTCGTCGGTCTCCGGACTGGCCGGCAACCGCGGGCAGGTCAACTACAGTGCCGCCAAGGCCGGCATCATCGGCGCCACCAAGGCCCTGGCGCTGGAACTGGCCAGCCGCCAGATCACCGTCAACTGCGTGGCCCCGGGCCTGATCGAGACCGAAATGCTCAACGACGAAGTGGTTGAACACGCGCTCAAGCTGATTCCCGCCGGCCGCGTTGGCCGCCCGGACGAAGTGGCGGCTACCGTGGCGTTCCTGCTGTCCGAACCGGCCGGCTACATCACCCGCCAGGTGATCTCGGTGAACGGAGGCATGCTCTGATGGCCGCCGATCGTCGCGTGGTGGTTACCGGCGCCGCTGCCATCAGTCCACTCGGCCACGACTGGCCGACCATCGAAGCGCACCTGCGCAGCTGCCGCAACGCGGTGCGTGCGATGCCCGAGTGGGATGTCTATGCCGGGCTGAACACCAAGCTGGCCGCGCCGGCGCAGGACTTCGAGCTGCCGCCGAACTACAACCGCAAGACCACCCGCTCGATGGGCAAGGTCGCGGTCATGTCGGTGCGCGCCACCGAGGTGGCGCTGCGCGAGGCCGGCCTGAATGAGCATCCGGTGCTGCGCAGTGGCCGTACCGGCGTGGCCTATGGCTCCTCGTCAGGCAGCCACGAGGCCACCGGCGAATTCGGGCGCATGCTCAACGAATTCACCACCGATGGCATCAGCGCCACGACCTATCTGAAGATGATGAGCCACACCGCGCCGGTCAACATCGGCGTGTTCTTCGGCCTGTCCGGGCGCGTGTACACCACCTCCAGCGCCTGCACGTCGGGCAGCCAGGGTGTGGGCGCGGCCTATGAAGCCATCCGCAGCGGCAAGCAGACGGTGATGGTGGCCGGCGGTGCCGAGCAGCTCGATGCCACCGCTGCAGCGGTGTTCGACACGCTGTTCGCCACCAGCGTGCGCAACGACGCGCCGCAGACCACGCCTCGCCCGTTCGATGCCGGCCGCGATGGCCTGGTGCTGGGCGAGGGCGCCTGCACGCTGATCCTGGAAGACCTGGAACACGCGCAGGCGCGCGGCGCCACCATCCTTGCCGAGGTGGTCGGCTACGGCACCAACAGCGATGGCCAGCACGTCACCCAGCCCAGTGCCGACACCATGGCCCAGGCCATGCGCCTGGCATTGGAGGACGCCGGCCTGGACGCGGCGCAGATCGACTACGTCAACGCCCATGGCACCGCCACCGACCACGGCGACATCGCCGAGACCCAGGCCACCGCACAGGTGTTCGGCAGCCGCGTGCCGATCAGCTCGCTGAAGAGCTACGTCGGCCACATGCTGGGTGCCTGTGGCGCGTTCGAGGCCTGGGTGAGCATCCAGATGATGCGTGCCGGCTGGTTCGCGCCGACCCTGAACCTGGCCGCGGTCGACCCGCGCTGTGGCCAGCTCGACTTCATCACCGGGCAGGGCCGCGAACTGCAGGCCGAGTACGTGATGAGCAACAACTTCGCCTTCGGCGGCATCAACACCTCGCTGGTGTTCCGCCGCTGGAGCGAGTGATCCACTGCGCCAACACACCGTTCCCGTTACCCCCGCACCCTCGACAAGGAGATGTTCCGATGCGCCGCACTCTCATGATCGCCACGGCTACCGCGCTGCTGGCCCTGACTTCCACCGCTTCCGCCCGCGACACGCGTGTCGAACAGTCCCTGCAGGAACTGGTCAATTCGCAGGCCGCCAAGGACGCCGGCATCGACGGCAGCGTGCGTTTCTATCTGGCCGGCCAGCCGGTCAGCGTGCAGCAGCGCCTGGGCGAAGACGTGACCAACAAGAAGACCAACGCCGCCAACAAGAGCGATGCCGAGGCCTGCCGCTGGGTTGCGCTGTCGGCACTGCGCGCGCTGCAGGACGGTGCCAAGTCGCGCGGCGCCAACGCCGTGGTCGACATCGTCAGCTATTACAAGAAGAACGAGTTCAAGAGCAGCACCAACTACGAGTGCTACGCCGGTGCCATCCTCGCGGGTGTCGCGCTGAAGGGCACCTACGCCAAGGTCAAGTAAGCGCCCGTGTGGCGGCGGCGCAGCCTGAACGTCGCCGCCACATTGCTGAACCCCACAGGCGAAACGCCGCCGATCGCGCCGCCATCGTCGGCTGACGGCTTTCCCCGGTGTCGGCTTTCCGACACAATCATGGCTCTTCCCGGGTTATCGTCCCGCGGACATGCACGCCTACGTCTATAAAAGCCAACTCAAGCCGGACACCTACGTCTACGTTCCCCGACGCGATGATTTCAGCGCGCTGCCCGCGCCGCTGCTCACCTCGCTGGGGACGCTCGCCTTCGTGCTGGAGGTGGTCCTGGATGCCCAGCGCCGCCTGGCGCAGGCTGACCCGGAAAAGGTCCGCAGCGAAATGAGCGAGCGCGGGTTCTACCTGCAGGTGCCGCCGTCGGTGGCCAGCCTGATGCCGCGCCACTATGACTGACGCCTCCCGTCCGCGCATTCTGTCAATTGCCTTCGCCGCGGGCGCGGTGCTGGCGCTGGGCGCCGCCGTGGGCGGCGTTCCGGGTGCGGTCCTTGCCGCAC
Organism: Stenotrophomonas sp. FR012; assembly: GCF_047520565.2. Taxonomy (NCBI): domain Bacteria; kingdom Pseudomonadati; phylum Pseudomonadota; class Gammaproteobacteria; order Lysobacterales; family Lysobacteraceae; genus Stenotrophomonas; species Stenotrophomonas sp. FR012. The sequence continues at coordinate 15,971 of NZ_JAXBQL020000010.1, read as the reverse complement.
TGGCGCAGCCCGCGTTCGCGCTGGCGATATCGTGGTGGCGCCGCAGCCGCGCGCTGCGGCCGCTGAAGGTGGTCGCACGCCAGGACATGCCGGCGCTGCTGGCATTGTGGGCAGCCGCCCCGCTGTTGCTGGCGCTGCTGCTGGCCTGGCCGCTCGCTGCGCTGCGTGACAGCGGCAGCCTGGCGGCAGTGCTTGGCCTGAGCGTACTGGTCAGTGCCGGCCTGCTGGCGGCCTGGCGCACCTGGCCATTGTGGAACGATGTCGAACGCCTGGATGGCAGCCTGGCCCAGCACTGGCAGGCGCTGGCGGGGCGCGACCTGACTGCTTGGCGTGGCCTCGGCGTGGCCGCGCTGGTCATTGCGCTGGCCGCGCTGGTGGTGCTGCCGGCCTGGCCGGGCCTGTTGCCGGAAAGCGCGCGCTGGCCCGCCGCGCTGGCGGTCGTACTGCTGTCGCCGGTGCTGCACCTGCTGCTGCAGCGGGTCGCGCCTGCGCCGCTGGTGTCGTTGCGCTCCAGCCCGTTGGTGGCGTCCAGCGCTGAACCCGAACCGATGTTCGCAGCGGCGGCCGACGCCCTGCCGCTGGAGGCGATGGCGCCGCAGGAACTGACACCGGCGCTGTATGAAGCCGCCCGCCAGGGCCGCATCGACCGGGGCCTGCAGCTGCTGCAGGCCGGTGCCGATCCGTATGCGCTGCCGGACCCGAACTGGCGTGACCAGCGCAGCCTGGCGGTGCTGGCCGCGGTGCTGCCGGACCTGCGCCTGCTGCGCGAACTGATTGCCCGCGGCGTCGATGTGAATGCGCCGCACCGGGGCATGACCCCGCTGCTGGCGGCGACCCGCGACAGCTGGCATGGCCGCCCCGAAGCGGTGATGACCCTGCTCGCCAACGGCGCCGACTCGCGTGCCACCGACAGTGATGGCAACACCCCGCTGCACCATGCCGCACGCAGTTCCGACCCGGGCGTGGCCGCGCTGCTGCGCGATGCCGCTGCCGAAGTCGATGCGCTGAACCGTGATGGCTGGTCGCCGCTGGCGGTGGCCTGCCAGGTGGGCAACTGGCGTCTGGCCCGCTTCCTGCTCGAACGCGGTGCACGCTGCGAACCGGCCGATGGCACCCCGGTGCTGCTGGCCGCCGCCGCCACCGAGGATGACGATCCGGCGGGCGTGCAGCTGCTGCTCAAGCACAAGGCACGGGCCGACGCCCGCGATCGCCAGCGCCGCAGTGCGTTGCATGAGGCGGCCCTGGCCGGCCATGTCGAGATCATCGGCGTGCTGCTCGGCGCGGGCGCCAATCTGGAGGCGCGCGATGCACTGGGGCGTACGCCGTGGCTGGAAGCGGCCCGTGCCGGTCGCGCCGCCGTGATCGAGCACCTGCTGCCGCACAAGCCGGACCTGGTCGCGGTGGACGGCGAAGGCCGCAATGCGGTGCAGCTGGCGGCGATGGCCGAGGATGTCTCGCCGCTGCTGATCAAGCGCCTGGTCGAACTGGGCATCGCGACCGATGCCACCGATCCGGTCGGCCGCCGTGCGGTGGACTACGCCGCCGAGGCCGGCCGCTGGGCGATCGTGGCCCTGCTGGACCCGTCCTATCCGTTGCCGGCCGCGGTCAGTGATGGCCTGGCCGATCGTGGCGAAGCAGCCAGTGCCAGCGGCCTGCTGCCGGACCGTCCGCCGCTGACCCTGCTGCGCGAGGCCCTGGGCTTCGGCAACACCGACGGCATGGCGGCGCTGGCCAGGCTGTGCCAACCGGAGGAACTGGGCGGGCTGCTGCTCGATCCGGAGTTGGCGCTGGAACCGCGTGCGGTGGACTGGCTGCTGGGCCACGGCGCCGATCCCTATGTGCGTGATGCCTGCTCCGATACGCCGATGTTCGCGCTGTTGTCGCGCGGCATCGATGCGGTGCCGGCGTTGCAGGTGATGCTGCAGCGTGGCCTGTCGCCGGCCGGCCGCGGTGGCCTGGCGCGCTTCCTTGCTGCCTGCGCACAGCACGACCAGGCCGCGCGTGGCCTGGAACAGCTGGCACTGGAACTGCTTGAGCGTGGCGCCGATCCGTTCGCCGCCTCGCCGGCGGGCGATCCGCCGCTGTCGCTGGCGGTGCGCCTGGGGTGGCTGCGGCTGCAGCAGGCCCTGCTCAAGGCCGGCGTTGATCGCGAAGCACGCGACAGCCACGGCATGACCGCGCTGCACCTGGCCACCGCATTGGCCCGCGAAGGCGCGCTTAAGCTGCTGGTGCAGCATGGTGCCTCGCCGGAAGCACGTGCCGCCGACGGCCAGACACCGCTGGGCGTGGCGCTGTCGATCGGTCGCCGCGATCTGGCCGACTGGCTCGATTGGCGGGTGTGGCCGTTGCCGCGCCGCACCCTGCGCGAGGCCGATCTGCCGGCCGCCGCAATGGCCGGTGACGTCGATGCAGTGCGCCGCCTGATCGATCTGGGCTTCGCCGTCGACGCCGTCGACGCACAGGGCTGCACCGCGCTGCTGCGTGCTGCCGGTGGCGGCCACCTGGCGGTAACCGACCTGCTGCTGGCGCGCGGCGCCGATCCGCAGCACGCGGCGGCCAGTGGCGCGACGCCGCTGTCGGCGGCAGTCAGCATGCGCCAGGTGGACATCGTTTCGGCCCTGCTCGACGCTGGCGCCAAGCTGGAACACCGCCTGCCGGGTGGCGTGACGGTGCTGATGCTGGCCTCCGCGCTGGGCCTTCCGGACATCGTCGCGCGCCTGCTCACGGCGGGTGCCGACGTGCATGCCGGTGACGCGCAGCAGCTGGGTCCGCTGCACTGTGCCGCGCTGTACGGTTTCAGTGCCCGCGACCGCTCGCGCCTGCTGGCGCTGCTCGACACCCTGCTGCTGGCCGGTGCCGAACCGGACCAGGCCGCCGCTGGTTCTGTCACGCCGCTGCTGTTGCTGCTGGGCGCGCGCGCCGAGCCGGGTACCGCCTGCGACGAGCAGGTGGTGATGGCCGCAGTGGAGCGCCTGCTGGACGAGGACGTAAGCCTGGATGTACGCGACCCGCGTGGCTTCGGCCCGCTGCATCTGGCCGCGCTGCATGGCCTGCCGCTGCTGGTGCAGCGCCTGCTGCGCGCCGGCGCCGATCCTGAAGCGCGCGACAGCCTCAACCGCAGCCCGCGCGAGATCGCGGTGATGCGTGGCTTCATCGACGTGGCCGGCGAGTTCGAGCCGCGCGTGCCGGGCGTTTCCTCGATGGCGCGGTTCCTGCGCGACAACGGCTGATCGGGACCCGGTAGATCCACGCCATGCGTGGATGATCGTGCCCGGAAGCCAAAGCATCCACGCATGGCGTGGATCTACTGCCGGAATCCGCAACCTCAATCTGTGGTGGGTGCCGACCGTTGGTCGGCACGCCTATTTGTCGTCCCTTTCCGCGTCGGCCTCGAACAGGTGCATCAGGTCGTTGCGCGCATCACGCGAGGTCTGGATCACCGCGGCCTCGTCGTCGTACACCAGGTACTGGTCACGCAGCAGCTGCTCATCATGCTCACGGAAGCGCTGCACATGGCGTTCGGCCACGTCTGGTGCCACGCCCAGCGCCGTCAGTACGCGCCCGCTCATCTCCAGGCTGGTGCCGAACACTTCGCGGAACGGCTCGGCCGACATGTCCATCAGGCGCCACGCATGCTGGCGGTTGCGCGCTCGCGCCAGCACCTTCGCGTCCGGGTACAGCCGGCGCACCATGCGCACCGCGCGCAGGTTGGTCTCCGGGTCGTCCACGGTGATGACGAACACATCGATGTGCTCGCCACCCGCTGCACGCAGCATCTCCGGGCGGGTCGGGTCGCCGTAGTACAGCTGGTTGCCGAAGCGGCGCAGGTCGGCCACCGTGTCCGGGTTCGCCTCCAGCGCCACGAACGGCACCTTCTGTGCGGTCAGCAGGCGTGCGATCACCTGGCCGAAGCGGCCCATGCCGGCGATCAGCACCTTGGGCCGGTTGTCCGGTGCCACCTTGTCGGCCTCGGCGGTCCCGCGCGGTGGAGCCTTCTCCTGGCCGAGCAGCTTGAGCAGCGCGATCATCAGCAGTGGCGTGATCGCCATCGACAGGCCGACGATCGCCACCAGCCGATCGTGATTGGCGTTGCCCAGCAGGTGCGCGCGCTGCGCTTCGTTGAACACCACGAAGGCGAACTCGCCCCCCAGCCACAGCACGCTGCCCAGCAGCAGCGACTGCCGCGGACTGAGATTTGCAATACGGCCAATCACATACAGCAGGCTGAACTTGACCACCAGCAGGATCGCCACGCCGGCTGCGATCAGCCACGGCTCTGCGGCGATGCGGTCGAGATCGATGCCCATGCCCACCGCGATGAAGAACAGCCCCAGCAGCAGGCCCTTGAACGGCTCGATCTGCGCTTCCAGTTCGTGCCGGAACTCCGAATCGGACAGCAGCACCCCGGCCAGGAACGCGCCCAGGCTGGGGCTGAGGCCCGCTTCCTGCATGAACCAGGCAGTGCCCAGCACCACCAGCAGGGCGGTGGCGGTGAACACTTCCGGGCTGCGGGTGCGCGCGATGATGCTGAACACCTTGCGCAGCACCGGTCGCCCGCACAGGATCACCACGGCCAGCGCGCCGAGGGCCACGGCGGCGTCTTCCCAGCGCAGGGTCTCGTTCTTCGCCCCGCCCAGCAGCGGGATGGCCGCCAGCAGCGGGATCGCGATCAGGTCCTGGAACAGCAGGATGGCAAAACCCAGCCGGCCATGGTCGCTGTTGATCGCCTTGTGCTCGGACAGCAGCTGCAGGCCTACCGCGGTGGATGACAGCGCCAGCGCAACACCGACCACCAGCGCGCTCTTCCACTGGAAGTGGTCGAGCAGCAGCAGGCCGCCCAGCACCAGCCCGGACATCGCCACCTGCGCCGCGCCCGCGCCGAACACCGAGCGCCGCATCACCTTCAGGCGTGCCGGCGACAGCTCCAGGCCGATCACGAACAGCAGCATCACCACGCCGATCTCGGCCGCGCCGAGGATGCGGTCGGCGTCCTGCACGAAGCCCAGCCCGTCCGGGCCCAGCACCACGCCGGCCGCCAGGTAGCCCAGCACCGCGCCGAAGCCGAACTTCTTGAACACCGGCACGGCAATGACCGCCGCCAGCAGCAGCACCAGGGCCAGTTCCAGACCGCCGCTATGCATGGGAATACCTGGTCATCGGGGAAGCCCGCAGTGCGTCCGTTCGGGGGGGGAAAGCGTGGCGAGCGCCACCCGGCCATTATGCGCGCCGGTTGGTGTATGCACGAGAACAACCGGCCGGCAGGCGCCCGGCGCAGGGATGCCGGGTTGACCTGCATGGCCCGCGGGTCCAGACTGCCCGCCGCTGGCGGCGCACCGCCGGCACGCGCATTCCGGAGTCCCCAACCCATGTCCAGCGACAGTAGAAGTCGACCTCGTTCGACGCCAGCGATGGCCACCGCCTGACATCGGGACGGTTTGCCTGCGTTGGCGTTGCGCGAGGTCGCACCCCCACAAGGCAAAACCGATGAACCAGAAGCAATTGCTGCGCCCGGTGGCCGATGCCGCCGCATTGGCCGCACCGCTGGCGAACTACAACACCGCCGATGCGGTGGAATTCCTCAACACATTGGAACTGGCCCGCGCCGCGGAAACGCTGGCCGCGCTGCCGTTGCCGCGTGCAGTGAAGATGCTGGAAGCGCCGGAGCTGCACCGCAGCGGTGAGCTGGTGGCCGCGCTGCCGCCGGCACGCGCCGCTGCCCTGCTCGGGCTGATGGCTGACGACCGCGCCACCGACATCGTCCACGAGCTGGATGAGGAAGAACGCGCGCGGCTGATCCCGCTGCTGGGCACCGACGCCCGCCAGGTCATCCAGAAGCTGCTGAGCTACCCGCCGAACACCGCCGGCGCGCTGATGACCACCGAATACGTGGCGGTGCCCGCCAGCTGGACCGTGGCGCAGACCCTGCAGCACATCCGCCAGGTCGAGCGCACGCGTGAAACGGTGTACGCGATCTACGTGCTGGACCCGGCCAGCCAGCAGCTGCAGCAGGTGGTGACCATGCGCCGGCTGATCACCGGCCTGCCCGAGGAATCGATCCTGGACGTGGCCCAGGTCAATCCGCCGGTGACGGTGGACGCGCTGATGGACCAGGAAGAAGTGGCGCGGCTGATCCGCCGTCACGACCTGCTGGCGATCCCGGTGGTCGACGCGCAGCAGCAGATGCTCGGCATCGTCACCGTGGACGACGTGCTCGATGCGCTGATCGAGGAATCCACCGAGGACGCGCACAAGTTCGGCGGCATGGAAGCGCTGGACAAGCCGTACATGCAGATCGGCTTCTTCGAGATGCTGCGCAAGCGCGCCGGCTGGCTGAGCGTGCTGTTCCTGGGCGAGATGCTGACGGCCAGTGCGATGCAGCACTACGAGGACGAACTGGCGCGCGCGGTGGTGCTGACCCTGTTCATCCCGTTGATCATGAGTTCGGGCGGAAATTCCGGCTCGCAGGCCACCTCGCTGTTGATCCGCAGCCTGGCGCTGCGCGAACTGCGCCTGCGCGACTGGTGGAAGGTGGCCATCCGCGAGATCCCGACCGGCATGGTGCTGGGTGCCATCCTCGGCTGCCTGGCGATCGTGCGCATCGTGATCTGGCAGCTGGGTGGCCTGCATGACTACGGCGAGCACTGGATCCTGCTGGCGATCACCATCGGCGCCGCGCTGGTCGGCATCGTCACCTTTGGTTCGCTGTCCGGCTCGATGCTGCCCTTCGTCCTGAAGCGCCTCGGCTTCGACCCGGCCAGCGCCTCGGCCCCGTTCGTGGCCACCCTGGTGGATGTGACCGGCCTGGTGATCTATTTCAGCATCGCCGCGCTGATCCTGCACGGCACGCTGCTGTAACAAAACGTGCACGCCGGGGTCGGATCCCTTTCCTGCGAAAAGGGATCCGACCCTTCCTCCGACCCCATCGCCACGGAATTTGGGTACCGTAGGCGCATGAGTACCTACCACCTGCAGTCCGTATTCCGTCCGCAGTCGGTCGCGGTGATCGGCGGCAGCCCGCGTGAGCGTTCGGCCGGCCGCGCAGTGATGCGCAACCTGCGCGGCACCGGCTTCCCCGGCAAGGTGGCGTGGATCAACCCGCGGCACGCCGAGATCGATGGCATCCGCACGGTCAAGCGCTTGAAGGACCTGGACTGGGTGCCCGACCTGGTGGTGATCACCGCGCCGGCGGCAATCGTGCCGCAAGTGGTGCGTACAGCTGCAGAGCGTGGCGTGCAGGCGGCGATCATCCTCACCGCGCACCTGGGCGAAGGCCCGGGTTCGTTGTCCGCACAGGTAGAGGCGGTGGCGCGCAAGCATGGCCTGCGCATCCTCGGGCCGCATTGCCTGGGCGTCATCGCGCCGCACGCGCGACTCAATGCCAGCATCGCCGCGCACTTCCCGCAGGCCGGCGACCTCGCGCTGATCTCCGAATCCTCGGCCATTGCCGCCGCGCTGGTGGAGTGGGGCGTGGCGCGCTCGGTGGGCTTCTCCGCCGTGGTTTCGCTGGGCGACACGATGGACGTCGACTTCGGCGACCTGCTCGACTACTTCGCCACGGACTACCGCACCCGCGCCATCCTGCTGTATGTCGAGCAGATCAAGGACGCGCGCAAGTTCATGTCGGCCGCGCGTGCCGCCGCCCGCGCCAAGCCGGTGGTGGTGGTGAAGTCCGGTCGCGCCGAGCGCGTGCAGCCGGGCAGCCGCGATACCCATGTGCAGGCCCTGGCGCGTGCCGATGATGTGTATGGTGCGGCCTTCAATCGTGCCGGCCTGCTGCGCGTGGGTGCGCTGGACGAACTGTTCACTGCTGCCGAATCGCTGGGGCGGCTGGGAACCTTTCCCGGTCGCCGCCTGGCCATTCTCAGCAATGGCGGCGGTGTCGGCCGCCTGGCCGTGGACCAACTGATCGCGCTGCGTGGCACGCTGGCCACCCTTTCCGTCAGCACGGTGGAGAAGCTCGATGCGGTGCTGCCGCAGGGCTGGTCGCGCAGCAATCCGGTGGACATCGTGGTCGACGCCGATGGTGACCGCTATGCGTCGGCCATCGAAGCACTGCTGGCCGACAACGAGAACGATGCGGTGATGGTGGTCAACGTGCCAACCGCGTTTACCTCGTCCGCCGACGCGGCGCAGGCCCTCACCCGCACGCTCGGCCTGCGCCCGCGCCATCATCGCGACAAGCCGGTGTTCGCGGTGTGGCTGGGCAACGACGACCAGGCCACCGCCACGCTCAACGCAGCACGAGTGCCGACCTATCCGACCGAGGCCGAAGCAGTACGGGGCTTCCAGCACCTGGTGCGCTACCGCGAGGCACAGAACGCGTTGATGGAAACGCCGCCCAGCCTGCCGCAGGACTTCAGCGTCGACACAGCCACCGCGCGCGCACTGGTCGATGCCGCGCTGGCCAACGGCCAGCAGTGGCTGGACCCGCTGGCCACGCACGAGCTGCTCAAGGCCTACGGCATCCCGTCGGCGCCGGTGATGCATGCGCGCGATGCGCATGAGGCGATGGACCTGGCGCAGCCACTGCTGGAACGCGGTGCGTCCGTAGCGCTGAAGATCCTGTCGCCGGACATTCCGCACAAGTCCGAAGTGGACGGCGTGCGCCTGAATCTGTCCACGCTGCCGGCGGTGCAGAGCGCGGCCAACGCGATCCTGTCGCGTGCGCGCCAGCTGCGGCCGGATGCGCGCATCGATGGCCTGCTGGTACAGCCGACCATCGTCCGCCCGAAGGCGCGCGAACTGATTGTCGGCATCGCCGATGACGCGACGTTCGGCCCGGTGATCGTGGTCGGACGCGGCGGAACCGCCGTCGAAGTGATCAACGACAAGGCGCTGGCCCTGCCGCCGCTGGACCTGCGCCTGGCCCACGAGCTGATCGGCCAGACCCGCGCTTCGCGCATCCTCAAGGCCTACGGCGATGTGCCCGCCGCCGACGAGCGCGCACTGGCGCTGGCACTGGTTAAGCTGGCACAGCTGGCCGCCGACATTCCCGAAGTGCGTACGCTGGACATCAACCCGCTGCTGGTCGACGGCAAGGGCATCCTCGCCCTCGACGCGCGCGTGGCAGTGGCACCGTCGCGCATCCTGCACAAGGGCCGCGGGCATCCGCGCTTCTCGGTGTTCCCGTACCCGAAGGAGTGGGAGCGCACCATCGAACTGTCCGATGGCGGCCGCGCGTTCGTCCGCCCGGTGCGGCCGGAAGACGATGCGCTGTTCCGCGCGTTCTTCGCCCGCGTCAGCGACGAAGACCTGCGCCTGCGCTTCTTCCAGTCGGTGAAGCACTTCAGCCACGAATTCATCGCGCGCCTGACCCAGCTCGACTACGCGCGCTCGATCGCGCTGGTAGCGATCGAACCGCGCAGCGGCGAGATGCTGGGCGCAGTGCGCCTGCACGCCGATGCCGATTACCACCGTGGCGAGTACGGCATCCTGATCCGCTCGGACCTGAAGGGCCACGGCATCGGCTGGCGGCTGATGGCGATCATGATCGAGTACGCGAAGTGGCTGGGCCTGGACGTGGTCGAAGGCCAGGTGCTGCGCGAAAACAGCACCATGTTGGCGATGTGCCAGAGCCTGGGATTCAAGACCAGGCTGGACCCGGACGACCCGACGGTGATGATGGCGACCTTGCCGGTGCAGCAGGTCGAGGTGCCCGACGTGCCGCCGGTGGCGTAATTCCTGTAGAGCCGAGCCTACGCTCGGCTGCTTTTGCGTACGCTTGGCGGCTGCATCACCGCACCGGCTCTACCACCACCGCCGTGCCATAGCACAGCACTTCGGTCAGCCCGGTCATCACATCAGTGGCGTCGTAGCGCATGCCGATGATCGCGTTGGCACCCAGCTGCCGCGCGTGCTTGACCATGTCGCGGTAGGTTTCCTCGCGAGCCTGTTCGCACAGCTCGGTGTAGATGGTGATGTTGCCACCGAAGAGCGTCTGGATACCGCCCAGGAAGTTGCCGACGATCGAACGCGAGCGCACGGTGATACCGCGCACCACGCCGAGGTTGCGCACGACGCGATGGCCGGGCAGCTCGAAGGCGGTGGTGACCAGCGCATCGTCGAAGCGCAGTGCCGGCGGGGAAGGGGTGCCGCTGTTGTAGGGGTCTGCCATGGTCGCGTCCGTGTCGCTGCCTTCTGTAGAGTCGAGCCATGCTCGACGGGCTGTGCTGCAGTCGAGCATGGCGCGACTCTACAACGCAATCGCCCGTTGCGGCATGGTTCCGTCACCGTGCTGGCGCGACAATATCCCCATGACCGACCGTATCCCCCTGTTGCTGCTGCCCGGCCTGCTCAACGATGCTGAGCTGTGGCGCGCGCAGCTGGCCGACCTGGCCGATATCGCCGACTGCACCGTGGGCGACCAGACCGGTGGCGAGACCCTGCAGGCGGTGGCCGAGGACGTGCTGGCGCAGGCGCCGGAACGCTTTGCGTTGGCTGGATTCTCGCTGGGCGGTTTCGTCGCCCAGCAGATCCTGCGCATCGCGCCGGAGCGGGTCCTGCAGCTGGCGCTGATTGATACCTCGATCCACGCCGACTCACCCGAGCGGGCCGAGCAGCGCCGCAGCCAACGTGCCAGCGTGCGCCTACCCGGCAAGTTCCATGGTTTCGGTGATGTGCTGATGCGCAGCTACATCGATGCCTCGCGGCTGGATGATTACGTGCTGGTGCAACGTGTGCGTGACATGACCGCCCGCCTGGGCGCGGAAGTGTTCCTGCGCCAGAGCGCACTGGAACGCCGCGATGGCCATGATGTGCTGGCCGGTTACCGTGATCCGCTGTTGATCGTGTGTGGCGCCAATGACCGCATTACGCCACTCGCGGTGAGCGAGGAAATGCACGCGATGGTGCCGCACTCGCAGCTGGTGGTGGTGCCCGATTGCGGGCACCTGGCGCCGATGGAGAAACCGGACGAGGTCAGTGCGGCAATGCGTGGGTGGTTGTTGCAGGGCAGGGGATGATCCCCGCGTTCTGGTAGGTGCCGACCTTGGTCGGCACGGTGTTTCATCGATCGGTCAGACGTCTGCGCCGACCAGGGTCGGCGTCTACCAGAGCAGTTGCGCGCCGTCGTTGGAATCAATCCCAGGCTGGGGCGATGCCTTCCGGGTTGGCAAGGCGATGGCCGCGGTCGAGCTTGGCGATCTGTGCCATGTCTTCGTCGGTCAGGCGGATCGCTGCTGCCTCCAGGTTGCTGGCCAGGTTCTCGCGCTTGGTCGAGGACGGAATGACCGAGAAGCCCTGCTGCAGCGCCCAGGCCAGCGCGACCTGCGCCGGCGTGGCCTGGTGGCGGCCGGCGATGGCCTGGATCACCGGGTCCTTGATTACCTCACCATAGGCCAGGCTCATGTAGGCGGTGATGTGGATGCCGTTGTCCTGCAGGAATTTCACCAGCAGGCGGTTCTGCAGGTACGGGTGGATCTCGATCTGGTTGGTGGCGATGGCGCCGGCACCCAGGATGCCGATCGCCTTGCGGGTCTGCGCGATGGTGAAGTTGGAGATGCCGATCTCCTTCGTCAGGCCCTGTGCCTTGGCCTCGGCCAGTGCGGTCAGGTACTCCTCCATCGGCACGTCGACCTTGTCGTTCGGCGACGGCCAGTGGATCAGCGTTAGGTCGACATGATCGGCGCGCAGCTTTTCCAGGCTGGTACGCAGGCTGGCCAGCAGCGCTTCGCGCTTGAACGCGGTGATCCAGACCTTGGTGGTCAGGTAGATCTCATCGCGCGGCACGCCGGAATCGGCGATGGCCTGGCCGACTTCGGCTTCGTTGCCGTAGATCTGCGCGGTGTCGATGGCGCGGTAGCCGACCTCCAGCGCGTTGCGCACGGAATCGATCACGGTCTGGTCTTTGAGGCGGAAAGTGCCGAGACCGAAGGCGGGGACTGTCATGAGGGGCTCCAGCAGTGGGGGAGGGAGACGGGACTATCCACGAAAGGGTAGGTCAGCGGCCGTGTGCATGCCGGCAACGGTGCATTGCACTGCCGTGTACGACCACAGGCCGTAATGAGTGCGGAACGTTGGTCCGCACTGTTCATGCCGCCACCCATGTAGCGTTGGACGCTGCCGGCCAGCGGCCGGCACTACCCCCGTCCGCGCTCCACGGTGGTGGGGGGGGGGGGGGGGG
>NZ_JAXBQL020000010.1:0-3840 GCF_047520565.2 Stenotrophomonas sp. FR012 | reverse complement strand
GACCTGTCGGCCACGGCGACAGCGAAGGACGCGTTGGCGCGCGCTCCACGGTGGTGCCGGCCGCTGGCCGGCAACCGGATCACTCAGGCTGCGCGCGCCAACGCGTCCTTCGCTGTCGCCGTGGCCGACAGGTCGAACACATCCACCGCATCGATCAACCGGTTCGCCTGCTGTTCCAGGCTGCGCGCCGCGGCGCTGGCTTCTTCCACCAGCGCGGCGTTCTGCTGGGTGGTGCCGTCCATCTGGATCACCGTCTGGCTGACCTGTTCGATGCCTGCGCTCTGCTCCTGCGACGCCGCGGAGATCTCGGCCATGATGTCGGTCACGCGCTGCACCGAGGCGACGATCTCGGCCATGGTGTCACCGGCCTCGCGCACGCGCTGCGCACCCTCACCGACCTGTTCCACCGACGCCTCGATCAGCGATTTGATCTCCTTTGCCGCCGCCGCAGAGCGCTGCGCCAGGGTGCGCACTTCGCTGGCGACAACCGCGAATCCGCGGCCCTGCTCACCGGCGCGTGCCGCTTCCACCGCAGCGTTCAGCGCCAGGATGTTGGTCTGGAACGCGATGCCATCGATCACGCTGATGATCTCGGCGATCTGCCGCGACGACGTTTCGATCGCACCCATGGTCGCCACCACCTGCCCGACCACGCTGCCACCGTGTGAGGCGACACTCTGTGCACCGATCGCCAGTTGGTTGGCCTGGCGCGCGTGCTCGGCATTCTGGCGCACGGTGGAGGTCAGCTCTTCCATGGATGCCGCGGTCTCTTCCAGATTGGCGGCCTGCTGTTCGGTGCGGCGCGACAGGTCATTGTTGCCGGCGGCAATCTCTGCGGCAGCGGTATGGATGTTGCCGGAGGCATGCTTGATGTCGCTGACGATGGTTGCCAGCTGCGCGGCAGTGGTGTTGGCATCGCCGGCGATGCGCGCGAACACGCCCTGGAAATCGCCGTGCATGCGCGCGCCGAGGCGGCCGCCGGCGATGGCACGCAGCATGCTGGAGACCTCGCCCAGGTTCAGCTCGGTAGTCTGCATCAGGCGGTTGAGGCCCTCGACCATCGCATGGAAATCATGCTCGAAGCGCGCACTGTCGCCGCGCTGGCTGAAGTCACCGGCGGCCGCCGCTTCGGCCAGGCGGCGGATTTCGCCGTTGATCGCACCGAGGTTGTGCTTGACCGCATCCAGCGCTTCGGTGATCACTGCCTTCTCGCCGGGCAGGCGTTCCATGTCCTGGCTGAGGTCGCCGACGGCGTAGCGGCCCATGATCGAGATCGCGCGCATCTTCACCCGGATGTGTGCGTCGACCAGCGTGTTGCAGTCGGCCACCATGGTGCCGAACGCGCCGGGGAAGGCAGCGGCGTCCATGCGATGGCTGATCGTGCCGGCCTCGTGCGCCTGGGCCATCGCGGCCTGTGCATCCAGCACGCCGCGCAGCGTGGACTGCAACGCCTGCATCGCCTGGGCGAGGCGTCCGATCTCGTCGCGGCTGCGCACCTGCACCACGTGCTGCAGGTCGCCGGCAGCCACTGCGCGTGCAGCGGCTTCCACCGCCAGTACCGGCAGCACCACCGCGCGCCGCAGCCACCAGGCCAAGCCGATCAGCAACAGCACGGCGGCCAGCACCGTCAGTGACGCGCACAGCAGCAGGGTCTGCCGCGCCTGCTGCGAACGTGCCGCCAGCGCCGCTTCGGCCACCTGCGTGGCATGCGTACTCAATGCATCCAGAGCGGTCGCCACCGCGCGATCCTTGCCGCGCACCAGGTTGTCGCCGGCGGCCGGATCGTAGCCGGCCGCGGCAAATGCCTGCAGCGCCGCGTGATAGTCCTGCTGCAGCTGCGCGTGCAGGCCAACGAACGCCTGCGCCAGTTCACGCATGCGCGCGTCCGGGCTGGTCACCAGGCCCTTGGCCAGCCGTTCGACCAGGCGGCCTTCGTTGTCGAAAGCGTCCAGGTGGCGCTGACGCAACGCGTCGTCGTGGCCGCGGAGCAGCACGTTCTTCCATTCCTGCACCTGGCCGCGGAACTCACGCTGCAGGCGTTCGGCGTCGCGGCTGTGCGTGACTTCGGGCGGAACCTCGGTGGACAACTTGAACCAGGCGGAGGCCAGGCCAGCCAGCGCGCACAGCAGGACCACGGCCAAGCCAACAGACACCGCGCCGAGCAGCTTGGACTGCAGGCGCGGAGCACGGACAGACGCATTCATGGGGAAGCACTCTCGGGAAGGGGCATTGCGGTATCGACCCGCCAAGCTCCCGATGAAGTGCGACGGAAATCACATTAGCGTTTCGTTTAGTGATGTGAAGGAACTGTTTCATAGGACAAATGTGTCCGTATGGAACGAATGTGGACCCTGGACAGGGGATATAAATGTAACTATCGTAGTTACATGAAGACCGCGAACCCGCTCTCCGACGCCCTGCACGTGATGGCGCATCTGGTCGGCCAGGACGGCCCGCGCACCTCCGAGCAGCTGGCGTCCTGCCTGCCGACCCATCCGGTGGTGATCCGCCGTCTGCTGGCGCAGCTGCACAGGGCGGGCCTGGTTCGCAGCGCCCGTGGCCATGGCGGTGGCAGCCACCTGGCCCGTGATGCTGCAACGATCACCCTGCATGACATCTATCTGGCTGTGGGCGCACCACCGCTGGTGCAGGTCGGCGCCCGCGATTCCGGCGGCGGCTGCCCGATCCAGCAGCTGGTCAACAGCGCTTTGCTGGAGGGTGCACGCGAAGCACAGCGCCTGCTCGAACAGCGCCTGCGGGCGACCACACTGGACAAGCTCGGCGCCGACTTCGCCCGCCACCTCGCCCATCACCGCCCCCTGGAAGGTCACCATGAATCCTGATGTGCTCATCGTCGGCGGCAGTTATGCCGGCATTGCTGCGGGCCTGATCCTGGCCCGTGCCCGCCGCCCGGTCACCGTCATCGACGCCGGTTTGCCGCGCAATCGTTTCGCCAGCCATTCGCACGGGGTGCTGGGGCTGGATGGCATCAGCGGTGCCGAGCTGCTGAAGGCCGCGCGCCAGCAGCTGCTGGACTACCCCAGCGTGCGCTGGGTGCATGCCGAGGCCGTGCAGGCCACCGCCGGCGCAGAGGGTGTGGAAGTGCGAACCGCCGATGGGCAGGTGCTCGCCGCGCGCAAGCTGCTGCTGGCAAGCGGTATCGCCGACCAGCTGCCGGAGCTGCCCGGGCTGGCCGAGCGCTGGGGCAGCACCGTGCTCCACTGCCCCTATTGCCACGGTTACGAAGTGGGCGGTGGCGCCATCGGGCTGCTTGGTGGGCATCCGATGTCCGCCGGCAAGGCGCCGCTGTTTGCCGACTGGGGCAATGTCACCTTCTTCAGCCAGGGCCTGCCGATCACCGATGAGGAACGGGCTGCCATGCAGCAGCGTGGCGTGCGGATCGAGACGTCGCCGGTGCTGGGCGTGCAGGGCGACCAGCCGACCTGGCTGGAAGTGGAGCTGGCCGATGGCCGCCGCATCGCCCAGCGTGCGCTGTTCGTGCCGGCCACCCAGGCGATGGCCACGCCGCTGGTGCAGCAGCTCGGCTGCGTGCTGGCCGAGAGCCCGTTGGGCGTGCTGATCGAGGTCGATGCGATGAAGCAGACCTCGGTGCCGAACGTGTATGCCGCAGGCGATGCGACCACGGTCGGCAACATCACGTTGGCCGCTGCCGAGGGCGTGCGGGCAGGTATCGGCGTGCACCACGCGCTGGTGGCCGAGGACAGCAGCGCGCGCTGAACGTTGCACAGGTAGAGGCCGACCTTGGTCGGCGCCGTTCCATCCACGCATGGCGTGGATCTACTGCAATTGGGTGCGGTGGGTGCCGGCCTTGGCCGGCAC
>NZ_JAXBQL020000009.1:153115-188430 GCF_047520565.2 Stenotrophomonas sp. FR012 | reverse complement strand
AGGCGGCGCCCCAGTGGGGCGCCGCTCTGCTCTCAACAATGCTCAGTCGAGCATGGCCCGACTTTATTTGGCCGAAGCCTTGTCCTTCATCATCGCGTCGCGGGCCGCCTTGAACGGGTTGCCTGCATACCAGTTCGGCCAACGATCACCACCGGCCAGCTCCTTGCCGACGCCGTACATCAGCTGCAGGTCTTCGACGGCGCCATCCAGCTTCCAGGTGGCGGCGTCGAACTCGTCCTTCGGGCCATGGTAGCGGTTGGCGCCGTAGTCCGCCGCGGCCTTGCGGCCCGCTTCCACGCCACCCTCGCGCAGGTCCTCGCCGCCATCGGCGTACAGGGCCGGCACACCGGCCTTGGCGAAGTTGAAGTGATCCGAGCGGAAGTAGAAGCCGCTTTGCACCGAGGTCTCACCGTGCAGCGTACGGTCCTGGGCGGCGGCCAACGGCTTGAGGATGTCCTCCAGCTCCGAGCTGCCGAAGCCGGTGACGGTCACGTCCTTGGCACGGCCGGCCACCGACATCGCATCGATGTTGATCACACCGGCGATCTTGTCCAGCGGGAAGGTCGGATGGGCGACGTAGTACTTCGAACCCAGCAGGCCGGATTCTTCCAGGGTCACGGCCAGGAACACCACCGAACGCTCCGGCTTCGGGTCCTGGTGCGCCATGGCTTCGGCCACTTCGAGAATGCCGGCCACGCCGGTCGCGTTGTCGACGGCGCCGTTGTAGATGTTGTCGCCGGTTTCACCCTCATGCTTGCCCAGGTGGTCCCAGTGCGCCATGTACAGCACCGCCTCGTCAGCGCGCTTGCTGCCCGGCAGCACACCCACCACGTTGCGCGACTGCTTCTGTGCGATCTGGCTCTTCAGGTCGACCGCAGCGGTGGCCTTCAGCGGCACCGGCTTGAAACCGCGCTTGCTGGCGTCCTTGTAGGCCTGCGCCAGGTCCAGGCCGGCACCGGCGAACAGTGCCTTGGCCGCGTCGGCGCTCAGCCAGCCCTGCACCGGGATACGCGCTTCCGGATCATCCTTGGCCGGCAGGTCGTACTGCGGGCCCGCCCAGGAATTCTTCACCACGTCCCAGCCGTAGGAGGCGCCGGCGGTATCGTGCACGATCAGCGCGGCGGCGGCGCCCTTGCGCGCGGCTTCCTCGAACTTGTAGGTCCAGCGGCCGTAGTAGGTCATGCGCTTGCCGTCGAACAGCTTCTCGTCGTCGACATGGAAGCCCGGGTCGTTGACGAACATGACGACCGTCTTACCTTTCCAGTCCTGGCCGGCGTAATCGTTCCACTTCTGCTCCGGCGCATCGACGCCATAGCCGACGAACACCAGGTCGCTGGCATCGACCTTTACCTCGGCCTGGCCGGTGCGGGTACCCACCACCATGTCGGTGCCGAACTTCAGCTCGGTGGTCTTGCCGCCCTGGGTGATCTTCAGCACGGTCGATTCGTCGGCCGTGGTCTCGGTCATCGGCACATCCTGGAACCAGCTGTCGCCGTTGCCGGGCTGCAGGCCGATGCGCTGCATCTGGTCGCGGATGTAGTTGACCGTCAGCTCTTCACCCTTGCTGCCCGGGGCGCGGCCTTCGAACTCATCCGAGGCCAGCGTCTTGACCATCTCGGCGAAGTCGCCGGCATTGATCTCCGGGGAGAACGAATGGGCGGCCGGCTTCGCCGCAGCGGTGTCGGTGGCCGGCGCGGCGGCGGGCGTGTTTTCGCCTTTGCAGGCACTGAGCGCGGCCGCGGCGGCCAGGCACAGGAGGAGTTTGCGGGGCATCGTCGATTCCTGGAGAACAAAGGGCGGCCGCACCTGATGCGCGACCGGTAACAGTGAGTATCACCGAACCGGCAGGTCCGGCGGGTTCAGTCCGCCGGGGCGGTTTCGGTGTCGAACGGAATTGGCTCGGCGCCGGTCACCGGGCCGATGCGAGCGGAGCGATGCACGTACAGCACCACTTCGCGCTCGAACTGCAGGGGGCCGTTGACCACCGCATTCGGGCCGATGATCACGCGCGGCTTGCGGCTGGCGGTCAGCGAGACACTGAAGTTCGGCTTGCGCACATGCACACCGCCGTTGACCTGCGAACCGATACCGACGGTGATGTCACCATTGACGGTCTCCACGTCCTTGCCGACGCGGCTTTCGACCAGGCCGATGCCACCATTGACGGTCTCGACACCGCCTTCGATCTGGCTGCCGCGATCAGTGAAGATGCTGCCGTTGACGGTGCTGACGCCGCCACTGGCGATCACTTCACGACCCAGGCGCACACCGCCGTTGACCGTTTCGATCTTGCCGGTGCGCGCGCGGTCGGCGACCTTCACCCCGCCGTTGACGGTGTCGATGCTGCCGGTCTCGACGCCCTCGCCGACGCGGATGCCGCCGTTGACGGTGTCCAGCTTGCCGTAGCGTTGACCGGGTTCGGCGCTGATGCTGCCGTTGACCTTGCTGATGTTCTCCTGCGCACAGACCGGCCCGGTGGCCAGCAGTACGCCCAACAGCAGCGGAATGGAAAGAGTTTTCATGGCGACCTCGATGGATGTGCGGCTGGCAGGCCGCGTGCGGAGATGTCACCATTCCCCGGTAGCCCCCGCAACTGCCTGAAGTCACTGGAAAGCCCTTGCGCGACAACGCCTTCCCATCACGCCGACATCACATCGCCGCTGCCCGCGGCGGTCGCTGCCTGCTGCTGGGGCTGGCGTTGGCGCTGGCCCTGCCGCTGCCCAGCGGTGCGCAGACCACCCGCGAGACCGAGCGCAAGCTGCAGAAACTGCGAACCGAACTGAAGGGCGTGGCGCAGGAGCGACGGCAGATCGAGGGCCAGCGCGGGCAGGCATCGCAACAACTGCGCGAGGCCGACGAGAAGGTAGCCCGCACCGGCCGTGCCCTTGCGCAGACGGAAGCCGCGCTGCGCGAGCAGGGCCGCGCCCTTGTCGAAGCCGAGCAGCGCCGCAGCACGCTGCAGGGCAACCTGGCCCAGCAGCACCGCGAACTGGCCGGGCTGTTGCGCGCGGCATATCAGCTGGGCAACCACGCACCGCTGAAGCTGCTGCTGTCGCAGGACACGGTGGCCGATGCCAACCGCGCCCTGGCCTACCATCGCTACCTGCAGCGCGAGCGTGCGCAGCGGATCACCACGCTGACCGCCGACCTGAAGGAGCTGGAAGCGCTTCAAGCGCAGATCGCCGAGCGCAAGCAGAAGCTGCAGGGGACGCAGCAGGACCAGAAACAGCAGGCAGCCGCCCTGGAAGCGGACCGCCGCGATCGCGCAAAGACCGTTGCCTCGCTGGAAGAGCGCTTCAAGGACCAGCGTGAGAAGGAACAGGCACTGGGCCAGGACGCCAAGGCACTGGAAACGCTGCTGGCCAACCTGCGTGCCGCTGCCGCGCGGGCCGAAGCCGAGCGGCGCGCCGCTGCACGCCGGGCCGCCGCCGAGAAAGCCGCTGCCGAGCGCGCCGCACGCCAGGCCGCCGCGCAGGGCCGTCCACCGCCGCCCACCAAGGTTCCACCTGCGGTGGCGTCGGCACCGGCGCCGAAGGTCGGCGGCCTGGGGTGGCCGTTGTCCGGCAACCTGCTGGCCCGCTATGGCGGCAAGCTGCCCGATGGGCGCACCAGCAGCGGTGTGCTGATCGGCGCGCCAGCCGGCAGCACGGTCACGGCCGTGGCCGATGGCACCGTGGTGTTCTCCGACTGGATGACCGGCTACGGCATGATCCTGATCGTCGACCACGGCAACGGCTACATGAGCCTTTACGCGCATAACGACACCCTGCTGAAGGATGCTGGCGCGCGGGTCAGCCGCGGCGATGCGGTGGCCAAGGTCGGCAATTCCGGCGGCCAGGGCGTCACCGCGCTGTACTTCGAGCTGCGCCGTGGCGGGCAGCCGGTCAACCCGGACAGCTGGCTGCAGCGGCGCTGAATCCTGGCCCGCCGGATGCGGGCCGGATTCAACGGGAATTTAGCTGTGCTTCGCGCATAATCGGTGCATGTGCCTTGGGCACCATGCCACCGTCGACAGGAGTGATCCATGCGCGCAGCCCGTACCGCCACCCTCTTGCTGGCCCTGTTGCCAGCGCTGACCTGGGCGCAGCAGACCGCGCCCGCCCCCAGCCCGGAAACCAGCGGGCAGGCAGCGAACAGCGAGGAGGCGGTGACTTCGAAGGTGCCGCTGGAGGAAATCCGCCGTTTCGTGGCCGTGTACAACGCGGTGCGCGCCGCCTATGTCGACCCGGTCGATGACAAGAAGCTGATGCAGTCAGCCGTGCGTGGCCTGCTGCTCGACCTTGATCCGCACAGCACCTACTTCAACAAGGAAGACGCGCAGGCCTTCGACGAGCAAGCCAACGGTGCCTACGAGGGCATCGGCGTGGAGCTGCAGCAGCAGCCGGACAATGCCAGCATGAAGGTGATCGCGCCGATCGACGACACGCCGGCAGCCAAGGCCGGCATCCTTGCCGGCGATTTGATCATCGCCATCGACGGCAAGCCGATCAGCGCGATCGATGCCAGCGAACCGCTGCGTGGCCCGGCCGGCAGCAAGGTGGTGCTGACCATCGTGCGTGATGGCAAGCCGAAGCCGTTCGATGTCAGCCTGACCCGCCAGACCATCCGCGTGACCAGCGTGCGCAGCCGCCTGCTCGAGCCGGGCTATGGCTATATCCGCCTGAGCACCTTCCAGGCCGATACCGGCTCGGACTTCCAGAAGCATGTGCAGCAGCTGCAGAAGCAGTCCGGTGGCCAGCTCAAGGGCCTGGTGCTGGATCTGCGCAGCAACCCGGGTGGCCTGCTGACGGCCGCCGTGCAGGTCGCCGACGATCTGCTCGACAAGGGCAACATTGTCAGCACCCGTGGCCGCATCAGCATCAGCGATGCCCGATTCGACGCGACCCCGGGCGACCTGCTGAAGGGCGCACCGGTGGTGGTGCTGGCCGATGCCGGTTCGGCCAGCGCCTCGGAAGTGCTGGCTGGCGCGCTGCGCGACAACAAGCGCGCCCGCGTGGTGGGCAGCCGCACCTTCGGCAAGGGCTCGGTGCAGACCGTGCTGCCGCTGGACAACGGCGATTCGGTGAAGCTGACCACCGCGCGCTACTACACGCCCAGCGGCAAGTCGATCCAGGCCACCGGCATCGTGCCGGACGTTGAGTTGAAGCCCGCCGCCGCCCCGGCGGAGGATGCCCTGCCGGCCAGCCTGAGCGATTACAGCGAAGCCACCCTGCCAGGCCATCTGCGCGGCGACGACGAAGGCACCGAGGGCTACCACGCCGGTGCGGTGCTGCCGGGCGACGGCCCGATCAACGACGCGCTGGCCGAGCTGAAGAACCCCGGTTCGGTGGCCGCACGGTTGAAGGCCGAGGCCGCGAAGGCGGATGCCGCCAACGCCGCGAAGGCCGCTGCGGTGAAGCCCGAAGCCAAGCCGGAGCCGAAGGTCGAACCGAAGGCAGACAGCACGCCCGAAGCCAAGCCCGCACCGGTCCCGGCCAAGCCTTGATTCCTGGTCTACGAACGAGCGGGTGAGCGTGGAGCCGGCCAGCGGCCGGCACTACCTGGATCAGAAGCCGTGGCGCTTGCGCAGTCGGCGGGCGATGGCCGCCCGCACGTAGACCCCGTACACGACGCCGAACACGAAGCCACCGATGTGCGCCCACCAGGCCACCATGCCGAAGCTTGGGCCGATGTGGGCGAACACCACTTGCAGCGCCGCCCAGACGCCGATCAGCAGGTACGCCGGGGCGCGCACGAACTCCAGGAACAGGCCGAGCGGGATCACCACGCCCAGCCGCGCGCCCGGGAACAGGGCCAGATAGGCGCCGATCAGGGCCGACACCGCGCCGCTGGCGCCGATGATGATCTGGTCCGGGCTGCCCATGGTGTAGATCGCCACCAGGTTCGACACTGCGCCGCCGACCAGGAACAGCAGCAGCAGCCGCCACGGCCCCAGCACCCGCTCGGCGGGCAGGCCGAAGATCAACAGGAACACCAGGTTGCCCAGCAGGTGCGACCAGTCCGCGTGCAGGAACAGGGCGGTGAACAGCCGCAGCACGCTGCCGTCCTGCAGGGTCGCCCACCAGTCCAGCGGGTGGGTCAGACCGGTGGACAGCGCGCCCCAGTCCAGCCAGAGGCTGCCGCGGGCATCGTCCGGACGCGAGATCGACCACAGGAACGCCAGCCACAATGACGCGAACAGCACGGGCGTGGCCCAGCGCAGGGCCGCCTTCTTGCGGGACGGGAGCGAGACGAACATGCCAATAGCCTAGCGTGCGGCCACTTTCGGTGGGGACGGTCCTGTTCAGCTTTTGAGACGAAAAAACCGCCTGCGCTGTTATTGTTTCATTAACAGCTCTGGGTAATACTCGCATACGGCGTCGTATGTCGGGAGGGGAATCCGGCGCGCTCCGATGGGTCCCAGGACCCGGCGGGCGCAGGCGCACTCAGAGCACCATCACCGCTTACCGGAGAGAGAGAACTACGATGCAAACCGCTTCCACCATTGCCCGACTGACCCTGCTGGCCGTCGGCGTTGCCGGTGCGCTGGCCGCCGCCGATGCCAATGCTGCCGCCTTCCAGCTGAAGGAAAACAGCGCCAAGGGCCTGGGCCGCGCGTTCGCCGGCTCCACCTCGACCGAAGGTGACGCCTCGGTCATCGCCACCAACCCGGCCTCCATGCGCCTGCTCGACGGCACCCTGGTCCAGGGCGACGTCAGTGCCATCAGCTTCGGCGCCAAGTTCCGCGGCCAGGGCAAGTACGGCAACGGCGCGCCGATTTCCGGTGGCAACGGCGGCGACGCCGGCATGATCGCCCCGGTTCCGGCCGCGTACTTCCACGTGCCGTTCGGCGAGAACGACAACATGCACTTCGGTGCTTCGCTGACCGTGCCGTTCGGCTTCAAGACCGAATACGACCGCGACTGGGTCGGCCGCTACAACGGCGTCAAGACCGAGCTGCAGGCCATCGACCTGGGCGTGGCGTTCTCCTATGACGTCAACCCGTACCTGTCGTTCGGTGCTTCGGTGTTCGCCGAGCGCCTGAACGTCGACCTGACCAGCGCTGTCGATACCGGCACCGCGATCAACGCCACGGCCCAGCGCACCGCTGCGGCGCGTGTGCTGGCTGCCGGCGGCACTGCGGCCCAGGCTGCGGCGGCCTCGCAGGCCGCTGCACGCCAGGCCGCCCAGCTCGGCTTCTCGCCGGGCACCGCCGATGGCTACCTGCGCATCAAGGGCGACGAAGTGTCGGTCGGCTACACCCTGGGCATGACGGTCACCCCGGTGGAAGGCACCAACATCGCCTTCAGCTACCGCTCGAAGGTCGAGCACAAGATCACCGATGGCAAGGCCGACTTCACCATCCCGCAGAACGCTGCCGCCTTCCTGGCCACTGCTGCCCCGGGTACCTTCATCGACAGCAACGGCCGCGCCACCATCACCCTGCCGGCCAGCGCCACCGTGGGCTTCACCCACCGCGTGAACGACCAGTGGCAGATCATGGCCGAGGTCACGCGCACGGCGTGGAGCAAGTTCGACCAGGTCACGGTCGACTATGACTCCAACCAGCCGGACAGCGTGCTGCCGTTCCACTACCGCGACACCACCTTCGCGTCGATCGGTACCGATTTCCGCGTGAACGACAAGCTGACCCTGCGTGGCGGCCTGGCGTACGACCAGACCCCGACCACCGACGCCCACCGTGACGTGCGCGTGCCGGACACCACCCGCAAGTGGCTGTCGCTGGGCCTGACCTACGCCGCTTCGGACAAGATGGAATACAGCGTGGGTTACACCCACCTGTTCACCAAGGATCCGAACATCACCTCGACCTCGGCCACTGCCAACACCGTGACCGGCAAGTACAAGGTGAGCGGCGACGTGCTGGCGGCGTCGATGCAGTACAAGTTCTGATTCGGGCGATTGCCTGAAGCAGTACGAGGAGAGCCCCGCGCAAGCGGGGCTTTCTTTTTGCGGAGGGTATCCACGCATGGCATGGATCTGCTGGTCCGACGACGCAGGGCGTGGATCTACGCGACAATGGTGC
The DNA here is from genome assembly GCF_047520565.2 of Stenotrophomonas sp. FR012. Classification (NCBI taxonomy): domain Bacteria; kingdom Pseudomonadati; phylum Pseudomonadota; class Gammaproteobacteria; order Lysobacterales; family Lysobacteraceae; genus Stenotrophomonas; species Stenotrophomonas sp. FR012. Next base: position 180,404 of record NZ_JAXBQL020000009.1, on the reverse strand, counting down.
CATGAACCTGTCCGACCCGAGCTTCCAGCTGGAGCTGGCCGCCAACATCGCCGTCGCCGGCTCGATCCTGCTGGCTGGTCGCAACAACGTGCACACCTGGTGGCTGGGCATCGTCGGCTGCGCATTGTTTGCGGCCGTGTTCGAGCGCTCGCACCTGTATGCGGACATGGTGCTGCAGTTCTTCTTCATCGCCATCAGCGTGCTGGGCTGGTGGCAGTGGCTGCGCGGCGACCATGGCGCGCCGCTGCCGATCACTGCGCTGCGGCCGCGGGCATGGGCCTGGCTGGCGCCGCTGGCGGTGGTGGCCACGTTCGGCTACGGCTGGATGCTGACCCGACTGACCAACGCCTATGCGCCTTACATCGATTCGGCGGTGCTGGTGCTGAGCGTGATCGCGCAGATCCTGATGATGCGGCGCAAGCTGGAATCGTGGTGGGTGTGGGTGCTGGTGAACACCGTGGCAGTGCCGCTGTACTACAGCCGTGGCCTGCATCTGACCTCGATCCTCTACATCGGTTTCTGGATAAACGCGCTGGTCGCCCTGCGCCATTGGCGGCACCTGATGCGGGACGAGGCCAGGGCGGCCGATGCCGCTGCCTGAGCGTGTCGAGCGCGGCCTGGTGGTGGGCAAGTTCTGCCCGCTGCATCTCGGTCACGAACGCCTGATCGACTTCGCCGCCACGCGCTGCCAGCAGCTGCTGGTGATCGGCTGGTCGCAGCCGGGTTTCCCAGGCTACAGCGCCGAGCGTCGCGAGCGCTGGCTGCGAGCGCGCTTCCCGCAGGCGACGGTGGCGGTGCTCGATGATGCGCGGCTGGCGGCATTGTGCACGCAGCACGGTTTGCCCGTGCGCACGCTGCCGCAGGACAGCGACAACGAGCACGTGCAGCGCGAGTTTACCGCCTGGCTGTGCCTGAGCCTGTTCGGCGGGCCGGTGCAGGCGGTGTACACCGGTGAGGACTACGGCGACGGCTTCGCGCAGGCGCTGGCCACGCACTTCGGTGCGCCGGTACGCCATGAGCGGCTCGAACGCGCATTGGACGCCGGGCAGGCGTGTGGCACCCAGCTGCGCGCCGATCCGCATGCGCACCGCCATGGTCTCGCACCGGAGGTGTACGCCGGATACGTGCAGCGCGTGGCCTTCATTGGTGGCGAGTCCAGTGGCAAGACCACGCTGGCGCGGGTGATGGCCGAGCGCCTGCAGACCGCCTGGGTGCCGGAGTATGGCCGCACGCTCTGGGAGCAGCAGGGCGGCGACCTGATGCCGGACGATCTGCTTCGTATCGCGATGACCCAGCCGCAGCATGAAGAAGAGGCTGCGCGGCGGGCACATCGCTGGCTGTTCTGCGATACCACGCCGCTGGTGACGCTGGGCTACAGCGGCTGGATGTCTGGTACGGCGCCGGAGGCACTGCGGCAGGCTGCATTGCGGCCATATGACCTGCTGTTCCTGTGCGCGCCGGATATTCCGTTCGACCAGGACGGCACACGGGTGGGGGAAGCATTCCGTGCGCAGCAGCATGCGTGGTACGTGCGCGAGCTGCAAGCGCGGGGCGTCGACCATGTGCTGCTGGAAGGCGATCTGGAGACGCGCATCGCGCGCGTACAGCGCGAGCTGGCTAAGCGTGCGGACAACCGGTTCAGTGTCGCCCTGCCTCTGTAGCGCCGAGCCCATGCTCGGCTGCGCCAGGAAAGCCGAGCGTGGGCTCGGCTCTACAGGAAGCAAAGCACAAGAAACCCCGCTTTCGCGGGGTTTTTCGTTCACTGCATGAGGCTGACGATCAGTCGCCCAGGGTCAGCAGCGAGGCGTTGCCGCCGGCGGCGGTGGTGTTCACCGTCACCGTCTTTTCGGTGGCAAAGCGCAGCAGGTAGTGCGGGCCGCCGGCCTTCGGGCCGGTGCCGGACAGGCCCTGGCCACCGAACGGCTGCACGCCGACCACTGCACCGATCTGGTTGCGGTTGACGTACACATTGCCGACGTGGACGCCGTTGCTGATGCGGTCAACGGTTTCGTCGATGCGCGAATGCACGCCCAGGGTCAGGCCGTAGCCAGTGGCGTTGATCTGGTCGATCACCGCGTCGAGCTGGTCGCCCTTCCAGCGGATCACGTGCAGGACCGGACCGAAGACTTCCTTGTGCAGCTGGCCCAGGTCCTTCAGTTCATACGCGCGCGGTGCGAAGAAGGTGCCGTTGGCGGTTTCAGCGGACAGCTCGGCGGCGGCGATCAGGCGCGCTTCGCGGTCCATGCGTTCGGCGTGTTCCTGCAGGATCTTCAGCGCGTCGGCGTCGATCACCGGGCCGACGTCGGTAGACAGCAGGCCCGGGTTGCCGACCTTCAGTTCCTTCATCGCACCGGCCAGCATGGTCATCACCTTGTCGGCGATGTCGTCCTGCACGAACAGCACGCGCGCGGCCGAGCAACGCTGGCCGGCGGAGGTGAAGGCCGAACCGATCGCGTCCTTGACCAGCTGTTCCGGCAGTGCCGAGGAGTCGGCGATGAAGGCGTTCTGGCCACCGGTCTCGGCGATCAGCACGCCGATGGCGGCGTCACGCGCTGCCATCGCACGGTTGATCGCACGGGCGGTCTCGGTGGAGCCGGTGAAGGCCACGCCGGCCACGCGCGGGTCGGCGGTCAGCGCTGCACCCACGGTGGCGCCGTCGCCCGGCAGGAACTGCACCACCTCGGCCGGCACGCCGGCATCGTGCAGCAGCTTCACCGCGTAGTAGCCGATCAGGTTGGTCTGCTCGGCCGGCTTGGCGATGACGCTGTTGCCGGCGGCCAGTGCGGCGGCGACCTGGCCCAGGAAGATCGCCAGCGGGAAGTTCCACGGGCTGATGCAGACGAACACGCCGCGGCCGTGCAGCTGCAGCTCGTTGGATTCACCGGTCGGGCTGGGCAGCTTCTCGGCGTGGCTGAACTGCTCGCGCGCCTGCTTGGCGTAGTAGCGCAGGAAATCCACGGCTTCGCGCACTTCGGCGATGCTGTCGGGCAGGCTCTTGCCGGCTTCCTTCACGCACAGCGCCATGAACTCCGGCATGCGCGCTTCCAGCTGGTCAGCGGCGTGTTCGAGGATGGCGGCGCGGCTGGCGGCCGGGGTGCGGTTCCAGGCCGGTTGTGCGGCCACGGCGTTGGCCAGGGCCTTCTGCACGGTGGCGGCATCGGCGGCCAGCCACTGGCCGACCACTTCGCGGGTGTCGGCCGGGTTGGTCACCGGCAGCGCGGCGCCGGCCGGGTTGGCACCCGGTACCAGCGGCGAGGCCTGCCACGGCTTCACGGCGGCGTTGAGCTGCTCGGCCAGGGCGCGCAGTTCGTTGTCGTTGGCGAGGTTGGCGCCCATGGAGTTCTTCCTGTCGTGGTTCTGGCTGCGCAGCAGGTCAACCGGCAGCGGGATCTTGGGATGCGGAATCGATTCGAACGAGGCGACCATCTCGACCGGATCGCGGATCAGGTCGGCGATCGGCACGCGCTCGTCGGTGATGCGGTTGACGAAGCTGGAGTTGGCACCGTTTTCCAGCAGGCGGCGCACCAGGTACGGCAGCAGGTCTTCATGCGAACCGACCGGGGCGTACACGCGGCAGGGCAGGTTCAAGCGGTCGGCCGGCACCACTTCGGCGTACAGGTCGTCGCCCATGCCGTGCAGCTTCTGGTGCTCGTACACGCCGCCGTTGGCGATGCTGCGCACGGCCGCGATGGTGTGCGCGTTGTGCGTGGCGAACATCGGGTAGATCGCGTCCGCATGGGTGAACAGCCGCTTGGCGCAGGCCAGGTAGGACACATCGGTGTTCTGCTTGCGGGTGAACACCGGGTAGCCCGGGTAGCCTTCGATCTGCGCGCGCTTGATCTCGGCATCCCAGTAGGCGCCCTTGACCAGGCGCACCTGCAGGCGGCGACCGGCACGGCGTGCCATGTCGGCCAGGTGGTCGATCGTGTACGGCGTGCGCTTCTGGTAGGCCTGCACGACCACGCCGAAGCCATCCCAGCCAGCCAGCGAGGCGTCGGAGAACACCTGCTCGATGATGTCCAGCGACAGTTCCAGGCGGTCGGACTCTTCGGCGTCGACGGTGCAGCCGATGCCGTAGCTCTTGGCCAGCTGTGCCAGTTCCAGCACGCCCGGCACCAGGTCCTTCAGCACGCGCTCGCGCTTGGCGTGCTCGTAGCGCGGGTACAGCGCCGACAGCTTGATCGAGATGCCCGGCGCGTTGTTGACGTCGCCGTCCGGACGGCCACCGCGGGCCTTGTGATCGCCGCCGATGGCGTGGATCGCACGACGGTAGTCTTCCAGGTAGCGCAGCGCGTCCTTCATGGTCAGCGCGCCTTCGCCGAGCATGTCGAACGAGTAGCGGTAGCTGGCGTTGTCGCCCTTGTGCGAGCGCGCCAGCGCTTCGCTGATGGTGCGGCCCATGACGAACTGGTGGCCCATGATCTTCATCGCCTGGCGCACGGCCAGGCGCACCACCGGCTCACCGACGCGGCCGACCAGGCGCTTGAATGCGCTGGGCGCATCGGCGCGCGTGGCGTCGTTCATCTGCACCAGCTTGCCGGTCAGCATCAGGCCCCAGGTGGAGGCATTGACCAGCACCGAGTCGCTGCCGCCCAGGTGCTTTTCCCAGTCGGCATCGGCCAGCTTGTCGCGGATCAGCTTGTCGGCAGTGTCCTGGTCCGGAATGCGCAGCAGGGCCTCTGCCACGCACATCAGCAGCACGCCTTCTTCGCTGCCCAGGTCGTACTGGCGCATGAAGGCTTCGATCGCGCCCTGGTCCTTGGCACGCACGCGCACGCGGCCGACCAGGTCGGCGGCCAGCGCCTGCACCCTGGCCTGTTCCTCGGCGGGCAGGCGCGCCTGCGCCAGCAGCTCGCGGATGTGGCTCGCCTCGTCCTTCAACCAGGCATCGGTGATGGCCTGGCGGAACGGGTTGGGGGGCGCCGGCAGTTCCGGCGACAGCAGCGCGCCCGGACGCGGGGCGTCGTGGGCGGCAGGGGAGGAGGTAGGTGCGTTCATGCCGGTCCGGCCAGTGGAAAACTTGGCGATTTTAATCATTTTTGCGGGTTCCGGAAGTGCCCCGCAGACACCTTCATGAAGGGCTGATAGCTATTAACCGTGGTGGATTCGGCGTGTTCAGCAAACCCGGAAAAATTTGTGCTGAATTCGTCATTCGTGCCGCCGACCTCATGCTGTGTTGCAGCATCGGAAAAAGTGTGAATGCACCCTTGCTACCGGCGAGAGGGCGGGGCTACCATCGAGACGTTTCCCGCGGCAGGAACGCGGTTGCGACATGATCGAGGTGCTTCCAGCTCCGGATGGGTCAGGTACGCAGCTGCGGCTGCGTCCCCCACGGGCGCTCGATGCCCGGCAGTTCGTCCTGTTGTTCACCGTGTTGTCGGGTGCGATGTGGCTGGTGTCCGCCCTCGGGTGGTGGGCCGGCAATGCATTCGCCCCCCTGTTCGCGCTGCTGTACAGCCTGGTGCTGGCAGCGGCGCTGCGTGCCTTGTGGCGCAGCGGTGAACGGCAGGAGGAGATCCGGGTAGTGCCGGCGTACGTGGAGGTCATCCCCGTACCCGGTGGATCGCCGGTGTTCCGGGCCCACCCGCACTGGGTGCGCCTGCTCACCGACGATGAGAGGGTCCGGCTGGCATCCAGCGGCCGGCAGGTGGAGGTGGGGAGTTTCCTCGCGCCGGCCGAACGTCAGACGCTCGCAGAGACACTTGAAAGCTTGCTCGCCGCCAGCGATGGCGGCAACCGACGACGCTAAGGGTCTAGGCAATGAAGCAAAGCAGCAGGTGGGGCACGAAGTGCGTGAACGCGGTTGCCGCAGTGCTGGCGACCGGGGGACTGATGCCGGCGTTGGCCTGGGCCCAGGCGGCCGATCCCAAGCCGTGGCAGCTGAACATGGGCAAGGGGGTGACCCAGACCTCGCGCCTGGCCTGGGAATCGAACAACCTTTCGTTGATCATCTGCACGGTGATCGGCGTCATCGTGTTCGGCGCGATGGCCTACGCCATCTTCAAGTTCCGCAAATCCAAGGGCGCGGTCGCCGCCACCTTCAGCCATAACACGAAGGCCGAGATCATCTGGACGGTGATCCCGGTGATCATCCTGATCGTGATGGCGTGGCCGGCCACGGCCAACCTGATCAAGATGTACGACACCCGCGATGCCGAGATGACGGTGAAGGTCACCGGCTACCAGTGGATGTGGAAGTACGAATACCTCGGCGAGAACGTCACCTTCACCAGCCGGCTGGACCGCGAGTCCGACCGTGTGCGGCAGAGCGGCGTCGTGCCGACCCGCGAGAGCCATCCGCACTACCTGCTGGATGTCGACAACCGCCTGGTGCTGCCGGTCGATACCAAGGTGCGTTTCGTCATCACCTCCGACGACGTGATCCACGCCTGGTGGGTACCGGCGCTGGGCTGGAAGCAGGACGCGATCCCCGGCTTCATCAACGAAGCCTGGACCAGCATCGAGCAGCCCGGGGTGTACCGCGGGCAATGCGCCGAGCTGTGCGGCAAGGACCACGGCTTCATGCCGATCGTGGTCGAGGCGGTGTCCAAGGAGGACTTCAAGCAGTGGCTGGCGCAGCGCAAGCCTGCACCGCCGGCCGAGCCCGCCCCCCCTGCGGCACCTGCAGAACCGGCTGCCCCTGCGGGCGAAGCACCGGCGGCACCTGCTGCTGCCGAAGCCGGCAACGCACCTGCGGTTGCGGCCAGCGGCGCGTGATGTAAAGCCCGCGGCCGCTCGCGGCCGTGGTGACAACCGATTCTGAGAGGTGTTTTGCAATGGCGCACTCGGCAGTTGGGCACGACGATCACCATCACCACCAGAGCTTCTTCGAGCGTTGGTTCTTCTCGACCAACCACAAGGACATCGGCACGCTGTACCTGGGCTTCAGCTTCATCATGTTCATCGTCGGTGCGGCGATGAGCGTGGTGATCCGCGCCGAGCTGGCGCAGCCGGGCCTGCAGTTCGTCAAGCCCGAGTTCTTCAACCAGATGACGACCGTGCATGCGCTGGTGATGATCTTCGGCGGCGTGATGCCGGCGTTTGTCGGGCTTGCCAACTGGATGATCCCGCTGCAGATCGGTGCGCCGGACATGGCGCTGCCGCGCATGAACAACTGGTCGTTCTGGCTGCTGCCGGTGGCCTTCAGCCTGCTGCTGCTGACGCTGTTCCTGCCCGGTGGTGCACCGGCCGGTGGCTGGACGCTGTATCCGCCGCTGTCGCTGCAGGGCGGCTACAACGTGGCCTTCAGCGTGTTCGCTATCCACGTGGCCGGCATCAGTTCGATCATGGGTGCGATCAACATCATCGCCACCGTGCTCAACATGCGCGCGCCGGGCATCGACCTGCTGAAGATGCCGATCTTCTGCTGGGCGTGGCTGATCACCGCCTTCCTGCTGATCGCGGTGATGCCGGTGCTGGCCGGTGCGGTGACCATGCTGCTGACCGACAAGTTCTTCGGCACCAGCTTCTTCAATGCCGCCGGTGGCGGTGACCCGGTGATGTACCAGCACATCTTCTGGTTCTTCGGCCATCCCGAGGTCTACATCATGATCCTGCCCGCCTTCGGCGTGGTCAGCGAGATCATCCCGACCTTCAGCCGCAAGCCGCTGTTCGGCTACCAGGCGATGGTGTACGCCACCGCCGCGATCGCGTTCCTGTCGTTCATCGTCTGGGCCCACCACATGTTCACCGTGGGCATGCCGCTGGGCGGCGAGATCTACTTCATGTTCGCCACCATGCTGATCTCGATCCCGACCGGGGTGAAGGTGTTCAACTGGGTCAGCACCATGTGGCGGGGCTCGCTGACGTTCGAGGCGCCGATGCTGTGGTCGGTGGCCTTCGTCATCCTGTTCACCATCGGTGGCTTCTCCGGCCTGATGCTGGCCATCGTGGCGGCCGACTTCCAGTACCACGACACCTACTTCGTGGTTGCGCATTTCCACTACGTGCTGGTGACCGGTGCGGTGTTCGCGCTGATCGCCGCGGTGTACTACTGGTGGCCGAAGTGGACGGGGCGGATGTACAGCGAGAAGTGGGCCAAGGTGCACTTCTGGTGGTCGATCGTGTTCGTCAACCTGCTGTTCTTCCCGCAGCATTTCCTCGGCCTGGCCGGCATGCCGCGCCGCATTCCCGACTACAGCGTGGCGTTTGCCGACTGGAACCTGATCAGCTCGATCGGTGCGTTCGGCATGTTCGTCACGCCGTTCATGATGGCCGCGATCCTGCTGTCCTCGCTGCGCAACGGCGAGAAGGCCGAAGCACGCAGCTGGGAAGGTGCACGCGGGCTGGAGTGGACGCTGCCATCGCCGGCACCGGCGCACACCTTCACCACGCCGCCGACCATCCGTCCGGGCGATCTGGCGCATGACGACATCACGCATTGAGGTGGGGCATGCATAACGAGAGCCCACTGCAGAACTGTAGAGCCGAGCCATGCTCGGCTGACGGCGTGCTGGCCAACGGTAGAGTCGACTGTCAGTCGACTCGCGAAGTGCAGCCGACTAGCAGTCGGCTCTACCAGAACCAAAGCCAGAGCGAAGCCCAACACCACGGCATCGAACAGCAGCGCCAGCGTGCCCGGCGCACGGCGACGTGGGTCGGCGCCATCGCGGTGCTGGTCTACGTCGGCTTCATCCTCAGCGGGGTGATCGGCCGATGAGCGAGGCACCGGCCAGCACGCCGTCACCCAGTGCCGGGCTGCCGCGCCTGATCGGCGTGGCGGTGGCGGTGTTCCTGCTGACCTTCTCGCTGGTGCCGCTGTACCGCATTGCCTGCGAAAAGGTATTCGGCGTGCGCCTGGAACGCGGCCCGGGTGGTGAAGCCAGTACGGGTGCTGCAGCTGGCAAGCGCACCGTGCGGGTGGAGTTCGATGGCGGCGTCAATTCGCGCCTGCCGTGGTCGTTCCATCCCGAGCAGCTGACCATGGATGTGGTGCCCGGCGAACTCAACGAGGCGCTGTACTTCGCCCGCAACGACAGCCAGCAGGCAGTCGTTGGCAGCGCGGTGCCTTCGGTGGCACCGGCACGCGCGTCGGGCTTCTTCAGCAAGACCGAGTGCTTCTGTTTCACCGCGCAGACGCTGCAGGCCGGCGAGAAGCGCGACATGCCGGTGCGCTTCATCGTCGATCCGGACCTGCCGCCGGAAATCAAGACGATCACCTTGTCCTACACCTTCTACCGCAACGACGCGTTGTCCGATCGGCTGGCCCCGGCCGCCACCTCGGACGGCGCGCACGCCGCACCCTGACCCGGATACCGACATGGCCCAGACACCAACCGACGCCAACGTGTACTTCGTCCCGGCCCAGAGCAAATGGCCCTTCGTGGGGTCCATCGCGATGATGGTGACCATGGTGGGCGTGGCCAGCTGGCTCAACGATGCCAGCTGGGGACGCTGGACGTTCTACATCGGCATCGCGATGCTGGTGCTGACCCTGTTCTGGTGGTTCAGCGACGTGGTGCGCGAATCGCAGGCCGGCAACTACAACCACCAGGTCGACGGATCATTCCGGATGGGGATGATCTGGTTCATCTTCTCCGAGGTGATGTTCTTCGGCGCCTTCTTCGGCGCGCTGTTCTACACCCGCAACCTGGGCCTGTCGTGGCTCAGTGGCGAAGGCCGCGGGGTGATGACCAACGAGCTGCTCTGGCAGGGCTACTCCGCCGGATGGCCGACCAATGGCCCGGCGGCGATCGGTGGTGCCTTCCAGACCATCCCGGCCTGGGGCCTGCCGCTGATCAATACGCTGATCCTGCTCACCTCCGGCGTGACCCTGACCATCGCCCATCACGCGCTGAAGGCCGGCAACCGCCGCCAGCTGCTGATCTGGCTGGGCCTGACCGTGGTGCTCGGCCTCGGTTTCCTGACCCTGCAGGCGGAAGAGTACATCCACGCCTACAAGGAACTGAACCTGACGCTGGGCTCGGGCATCTACGGTTCAACCTTTTTCATGCTGACCGGCTTCCACGGCGCGCACGTGCTGCTGGGCACGATCATGCTGATCGTGATGTGGCTGCGTTCGGCCAAGGGACACTTCACCCGCGACAACCATTTCGGTTTCGAAGCCGCCGCGTGGTACTGGCACTTCGTCGACGTGGTGTGGCTGATGCTGTTCCTGTTCGTCTACGTGCTTTGACCGCGCACGCATCGGTGGCCTCAGCCGCCGACGCCGTGCGGCTTGATCCAGCCCATGTAGATGCTCACGATCACCAGTACGATCAACGCCACCGACACCGCGATGCGACGTGTCAGTGCGTTGACCGTGCGCTTGGTCTGCCCGCGGTCGACCAGCAGGTAATACAGGCCGGCGCCCAGGTTCCAGACGATGACGATCAGAAACGCGATTACCAGCAGGGTCTTCAGCGAATCATTCATGCGCGGCTCGAGGGCAGGGTGGGTGCGCCTATCTGACCGCGTTTGCGCGGACTTGTCATGATGCGTCAGCACACACGTGTGATCGGATGGTTGCTGGCCGTGCTGGCGATGGCCGGTTTCACTGCATTGGGGCTGTGGCAGCTGCAGCGCATGCATGCCAAACAGTCAATGTTGGATGCGCAGGGGCCAGCGGTGGCACAGGCGCTGCCGCTGGCGCAGGCCCTGGCAGCCCCCGGCGCGTTGCACGGTGTGGCCGATCACGGTCGCTTCCTGCCTGGCGTGGTGCTGCTGGACAACCAGACCCGGCATGGCCGTGCCGGCGTAAAGATCTATCGCCCGTTCCGCAGTGACGAAGGCAGCGTGCTGCTGGTCGATCTTGGCTGGCGCGCGCTGCCGCCGGATCGCACGCTGCCGGACATACCGGCGCCGCCTTCGCCGGTGGTGGTGCGCGGGTTGCTGGCGCCACCGCCTTCGGCGGGGCTGGTACTGGGTCCGCCGTTCTCCGCCACCGGTGAGGCGGGGCGCTGGCTGGCCAGCCGCTTGCCGGCCGAGGGCCTCGCCGCAGCGCTGGGCCTGCCAACACTGCCCGAGCGGGTCCTGCGACTGGACCCGGCGCTGCCCTTCGGCGACGAGCGTGACATGGACCTGCTGCCAAATACGCTGCCACCGCAGCGACACCTGGGCTACGCCGTGCAGTGGTTCGGCCTGGCCTTGACCGTGCTGGTGGTGGCGCTGGTGCTGGAGCGGCGCAGGAGACGGCCCATCGCCGGGTAGTGCCGGCCGCTGGCCGGCACGCACTCGGATTCCTGGATGCCGGCCAGCGGCCGGCACTACCGGCATCGTTTACCCAACCATGAGAAAATGCCCCACATGAACACTGCTACGTCCCCGCAGGCGCGCGGCTCCGGCCGCCGGACCCTGGTGCTGCTGTTTGCCGTGTTCTTCGGGGCGATGGCGCTGGCCGCGGTATTGCGCTTCTCCGGCTGGCAGCCCACCGGCCACCGCAATGCGGGACAGCTGCTGAAGCCGCCGGTCGATCTGCGCCAGCAGACGCCGACCCTGGCCAGCGGCCAGCCCTATCCTTGGAACCCCGAGGCCCGCACCTGGCGCCTGCTGGTGGCACCGGCCGGTGCCTGCGACGCGCAGTGCGTCACTTTGTCGCAGGGACTGGGCAAGGTGTGGCAGCTGTTCGGCCATAACGCCGATAATGTCGAGATCCTGTGGCTGGGTACGCCACCGGCGTCGATCGCCTCGCTGCCCGCGCTGCGGCCGCTGGCTCCGTCGCCAGCCCTGCGCGCGGCGTTGCCGGGCGTCGATGATCCGGCGGGACTGCCGGTCTACGTGATCGATCCGAACGGCTTCGTGATCATGCGCCATGCCCCGGGTTCCGACCTGGGTGGCCTGCGCAAGGACATGGCCACGTTGCTGAAACTGAAGTGAGTCCCGTTTGATGAGCCTTTCCGCGCGTCCGGCGCTGCACCGCAATTTCCACCGCCTGGCGTGGTTCGCCATGATCATGACCGCGAGCACGATCATGTTCGGCGCGTTCGTACGCCTGTCCGATGCCGGCCTGAGCTGTCCGGACTGGCCGACCTGCTATGGCCAGGCCACCTGGCCGCAGCACGTGGAAGAGACCATCGGCCACCCGGCGGCGGAGATCCGCCCGCTGGAGACCCACAAGGCCTGGCGTGAGCAGGTGCACCGCTTCCTGGCCGGCGCGCTGGGCATCGAGATCCTGACCCTGGCCCTGCTGGCCACGCGCAAGCGCCGCTTTGGAACCACGGCGGTGGTGACCGCCTGCGTGCTGGTGGCCGCCGGCATACCGCTGTACATGATGGGCTGGCATGGCACCGCCAGCGCATTGGCTCTGGTCGGCGAGGCGATCCTGCTGATCGCCGCGCTGCGCTGGAGCAACATCGACCTGGCACGCGCTGCACTGCTGACCCTGGCGGTGGTGATCTTCCAGGCCCTGCTGGGCATGTGGACGGTGACCCTGCTGCTCAAGCCCATCGTGGTGATGGGCCATCTGCTGGGCGGCATGCTGATGTTCGCGCTGCTGGCCTGGATGGCCTGGCGTGCGACGCACATGCCGATCACTCTGGCCGAGGCACCGAAGCTGAAGTGGCTGCTGCGCATCGGCCTGGCGGTGCTGGTCACCCAGATCGCACTCGGCGGCTGGGTCAGTGCCAACTACGCGGCGCTGGCCTGCGGCGGCGGCAGTGCATCGCTGGACAACTTCCCGCGCTGTGCCAACCAGTGGTGGCCGCAGCACAACTTCGTCGAAGGCTTCACCCTGTGGCGTGGCATCGGCGTGGACTACGAAGGCGGCGTGCTGGATGGTGCTTCCCGTATCGCCATCCAGATGGCGCACCGCCTGTTCGCGGCGGTGGTGGCCATCTACCTGCTGTGGCTGGGCGTGCGCCTGTTCCGGTTGCCGAGCATGCGCGGCTGGGCCAGCGCGCTGATCGCGCTGCTGGTGCTGCAGGTCACCCTCGGCATCCTCAATGTGAAGCTGGCGCTGCCACTGGAAGTGGCCGTGGCCCACAACGGCGTGGCCGTTGCCCTGTTGTTCGTGCTGGTCAGCCTGCTGGCCCGCCTGCGCGCCCCGGACTGATTCCATGTTTTCCAACTACCGCCAGTACTGGGACCTGACCAAGCCCAAGGTCGTCGCCCTCATTGTCTTCACTGCCCTGGTCGGCATGGTCCTGGCTGTCCCGGGCGTGCCCAGCTGGGAGCAGGTGCGCGCCGGCCTGCTCGGCTTCCTCGGCATCTGGCTGGCCGCTTCGGCGGCCGCTGCGATCAACCAGTTGCTGGATGCGCACATCGATGCGCAGATGGCACGCACGTCGTGGCGCCCGCTGGTGGTCGGCAAGGTCAAGCCATGGCAGGTGCTGGTGTTCGCCGGCGTGCTGATCGTGCTGTCGATGACCCTCCTGGTGCTGTGGGTGAACCTGATCACTGCGGTGCTGACCTTCGCCTCGCTGATCGGCTACGCGGTGATCTACACCGTGTACCTGAAGCGTGCGACCTCGCAGAACATCGTCATCGGTGGCCTGGCCGGCGCGATGCCGCCGATGCTGGGCTGGGCTGCGGTGACCGGCATGCAGGGCTCGTCGGACTGGGCATACTCGTCGCTGCTGGTGCTGATCATCTTCATCTGGACGCCACCGCATTTCTGGGCGCTGGCAATCTTCCGCCGCGAGGACTATGCCAAGGCGGAGATCCCGATGCTGCCGGTGACCCACGGCGTGGCGCACACCCGCAAGCAGATCATGGTGTATTCGGTGGTGCTGGCGCTGGTCTGCCTGTTGCCCTACCTGGTGGGCATGAGCGGTGCGTTCTACCTGGGCGGCGCGATCGTGCTCAATGCCGTGTTCCTCTGGTACGCCTGGCGCATGCTCGACCCACCGGATGAGCTGTTCTCGATGAAGATGTTCTATTACTCCATCGTGTACCTGATGGCGCTGTTCGCCTTCCTGCTGGTCGACCACTGGATCCTGCCCTGGTTGTGAAGCGCCACCTGTAGAGCCGAGCCCATGCTCGGCTGAGGGGGGATTGGAAGAGCAGCCGAGCGTGGGCTCGGCTCTGCACTTGATCTCTTCCAGCGGCGTCGCCATTGCTGTTCCTGACCTCAAGGAAAGGAGCGAGCAGGGATGCATACGATCTTCCGTTGGACCACCGCGCTGATTCTGGCGTTGGGCATGGCCGTGACCGCGCATGCCGACGACACCGCCGCGCAGATCCGCCAGCACGCCGGTGATCACCGCCTGCTGGTGCTGGGCGAATTCCATGGAACCCGCGAGACGCCGCTGCTGGTGCGGCAGCTGGTGGATGACTACAGCCGCACCGGGCCGGTCCTGCTGGCGCTGGAACTGCCACGCGGGGAAACCTCCACGCTGCGCGATTACCTGGCTTCCGATGGCGGGGAGAAGGCACGCCAGCATCTGCGCGGGCGTGCGTTCTGGACCGTGCGCGATGACCAGCATGATGGCCGTCGCAGCCGCGACATGCTGGCAATGATCGAAAGCCTACGCGTGCTGAAGTCGCAGGGACGTGTGATCGACGTCGTTGGCTATGACGTCAACGCCAGCAAAGGCGGCAACCAGGTACGCGATGACCTCATGGCAGCCGAGTTGCGGCGGCTCTATCGACGCCTGCCGGCCAATGCGCGCATGCTGGTGCTGACTGGTAACGTGCACGCGATGCTGCAAAGGCCGCAAGGTATGCCGCCAGAAATGCAGATGCATCCGATGGCGTCGCAGCTGCGGGACCTGGATATCTACAGCGTACGGTTGGGCGCGCAACGTGGTCAGACGTGGGGATGCGCGGGCGGTTGCATGGCGCGGCCACTTCGAGAGCAGGTTGCCACGGGGCCGCGGGTCGCTGCCGGTGCGGAACGGCCGTACGACCTATGGGTATGGATGCCGGAACTGAGCGTCGGGACGCTGGTGGATCCGTAGCGTCAGGCAAACCATCCACGCATGGCGTGGATCTACTCCGGATCACAGGTGTTGGCCGAGCGCGGGCTCGGCTCTACAACAGATCCACGCCATGCGTGGATGTCCTCCCGCCGGGTCAGGGCGCGCGCTTCGCGTACCGCTGCGCGATCACGCCGCAGACGATGAGCTGGATCTGGTGGTAGATCATCACCGGCAGCACGATGGCGCCGAGGCTGCCGCCGGCGAACAGCACCTTGGCAATCGGCACGCCGGTGGCCAGGCTCTTCTTCGAGCCGCAGAACACGATGGCGATCTCGTCCTCGCGGTTGAAACGCAGGCGGCGGGCGATGAAGGTGATCAGCGGCATGGCGATGCCGAGCAGCACGGCGGCCACGACCGCCACGGCCAGCAACGAGAGCAGCGGCGTCTTGCTCCACAGGCCTTCGGTCACCGCCTCGCCGAACGCCGAATACACCACCAGCAGGATCGTGCCCTGGTCGGTGTAACGCAGCAGCGCGCGCTGCTTTTCCACCCAGCCGGCAATCCACGGCCGCAGCAGGTGGCCGGCCACGAACGGCACCAGCAGCTGCAGCATGATGCCGCCGATCGCATGCAGCGGGTCGTGCACGCCGCCGGAGGTGCCCGCCAGCGCGGTCAGCAGCAGCGGGGTCAGGAATACGCCGAGAATGCTCGACAACGAGGCACTGCACACCGCTGCGGGCACGTTGCCATGCGCCATCGAGGTGAACGCGATGGACGACTGCACGGTGGAGGGCAGGGTGCACAGGAACAGCACGCCCAGGTACAGCTCCGGGGTCAGCAGCCAGCCCGATAGCGGCTTGAACATCAGCCCGAGCAGCGGGAACAGGAGGAAGGTGCAGGCGAGGATGGTCAGGTGCAGCCGCCAGTGCAGCATGCCGCCAATGATCGACTCACGTGGCAGGCGCGCGCCATGCAGGAAGAACAGTGCAGCGATGGCGACGGTGGTGACATCGTCCAGGACGATGGCGGCGGCGCCCTTCATCGGCAGCAGGGAGGCCAGGCCGACGGTGCACAGCAGGGCGAGGGTGAAGTTGTCCGGTCGCAGGCGCGACCACCAGCGGGTCATGGTGGGCAGAGTCCTTGGTGCGGAGGGTTCAGGGCGAGGTGACCGGCGTGGCCAGGCGTTGGCGGGTGGCGGCTTCCAGCGAGGTCAGGCCAGCACGCTGGCCCAGCTGAAGGGCCTGTTCGGGGCTGGCATGTTCGTAGCGTGCGTTGACCAGGCCGAGCACGGCGCCAGCGCGGTTGCCGGACGCACAGTGCAGCAGCACCGGCCCCTGGCTCTGCCGCAGGGCCTGGTGCACGGCGCGCACGTTGGCGGCATCGAGCCCCTCGGCACCGGCCACCGGAATGCGCACGTAGCGCAGGCCCAATGATTCGGCAACGCGCGTTTCGTCGAACCCCCGGTCCTCGCCGGGCTGGCGCAGGTCGATCACGGTGCGCACGCCCTGCGCGGCAAGTTCGCCCAGTTGTGCGGCGGAGGGCTGGCCACCGGCATACAGGCCCGGCCGGACTTCCCTGAGCGGGCCATCTGCGGCCAGGGCCGCCAGTGGCAGGCAGAGCGACAACAACAGCAGGCAGGTCAGGCGCAGCAGCATGGTCCTCTCCGTGAAACGTTCTGCCGCTACAGGCGCAGCCCGGCGCGGGCCTTCAGCAGCTCGCGCAGTTCGTATTTGTCAGTATCATCCAGGCCCTGCTGGCGCTGCTTTGCCAACAACTCCTCCAGACGTTGCACCAGCAGCTGTTTCTCCAGCTGTGCCACCGCGTCGTGCAGTTCCTGGGTCCAGCTGGCCTCGGTGCCAGGCAGGGTTTGTGCCGCCAGGGTGTGCAGCGACGCCTGTTCCTCGCGGCCGTCGAAGTGTTCCAGCAGGGCGCCGGTGCTGATGTCCGGGCGCTGTTCGACCAGCCCCAGCAGTTCCAGCAGCAGCTCCACGCCCGGCAGTCGCAGGCCCTGGAAGTGATGCTTTCCGCCCAGGGTCAGCGCCAGCGACGGCTGCTGCAGCAGCACGGCGATCGCGCCGCGCACCAGGCTGCGCTTGGCCACCGGCTGGATCGTCCGCTGTGGCTGGCGTTGCGGCATCGGCGCGCGCGTGGCCTGGGCAGTGCCGCCCAGGCCGGTCAGCTGCGCCAGCTGCTGCTTCATCAGGTCGCCGAAGGCACCGTCGGGAATCTGCGCCAGCATCGGCTTTGCGCGTTCGGCCAGGCGTGCCTTGCCGTCCAGCGTGCCCAGGTTGATCTCGCGGGTCAGTTCATCGAAGAAAAACTGCGACAGCGGCGTGGCCTGCTTCAGGCGCTCGTTGAAGGCCTCGGCGCCTTCCTTGCGCACGATGCTGTCCGGGTCCTCGCCATCGGGCAGGAACAGGAAGAACGCCTGGCGGCCGTCCTTCATGCGCGGCAGCACCGACTCCAGGGCCTTCCAGCCGGCGCGGCGGCCGGCGGCATCGCCGTCGAAGCAGAAGAACACGTCCGGTGCGTTGCGGAACAACAGCTCGGCGTGGTCCGGCGTGGTCGCCGTACCCAGCGTGGCCACCGCCTGGGTGACGCCGAACTGGAACAGCGAAACCACGTCCATGTAGCCCTCGACCACGATCAACCGCTCGATCTTCTGGTTGGCCTGGCGCACCTGCCACAGGCCGTACAGTTCGCGGCCCTTGTGGAACAGCGCGGTCTCGGGCGAGTTGAGGTACTTGGGGCCGTCGTCCTTCTCGAACACGCGGCCGCCGAAGGCGATCACCCGGCCACGACGGTCGAAGATCGGGAACATCACCCGGTCGCGGAACTTGTCGTAGACGTGGCCGCGATCGTTCTTGGAGAACAGGCCGGCGCGGTCGAGCAGCTTCATGCGGCGCTCGTCCTTGCCCAGCGCATCGCGCAGGCCGCTGTAGCCATCCGGTGCGTAGCCGATCTGGAAGCGCGCGCGGTTCGCTTCGTCCACGCCACGGCTTTCCAGATACGCGCGTGCCTTCTCGCTTCCTTCGAGGTTCTTCTGGAAGAACCTGGTGGCGGCGTCCAGCGCCGAATACAGCTCGCGGCTGTCGTCCTGCTGCTGCGGGCTGCGCGGATTCTCGTTGCGCGGCACTTCCATGCCGGCGCGCTTGGCCAGTTCATCCACCGCGTCGAGGAACTCGAGGCGGTCGTAGTTCATCAGGAAGCTGATCGCGGTGCCGTGCGCGCCGCAGCCGAAGCAGTGATAGAACTGCTTGGTGGGCGAGACCGTGAACGAGGCCGAGCGCTCGTCATGGAACGGGCAGCGTGCGGCGTATTCCTTGCCCTGGCGCTTCAACGGCACGCGGCTGCCCACCACCTCGACGATGTCGGTGCGGGCCAGCAGGTCGTCGATGAAAGCGTCGGGGATACGGGCCATGGGCAGCAGGGCAGGGCGCGGTACAGGACCACGCGACGGAACCGGGGGCGGTCGGCCTAGTTTACCCCCTGTCGGGCACCTGGCTGGCGGTGGCCGGATCGATGCCGGCGGCGGCCAGGTGATGGCGCGCGCGCAGGCGCTCATCGATCACCGCGGTCATCAGCGCGCCAACGAAGAAGACCACGGTCGCGTAATAGATCCAGACCAGCGAGATCACCAGGGCGCCCATCGAGCCGTAGGCACTGCCGGGGGCCACGGTGGCGATGTAGACGCCGATGCCATAGCGGCCCAGTGCGAACAGTGCCGAGGTGATGACGCCGCCGATGAAGGCCTGGCGCCACGCCACGCGGCGGTCGGGCAGATAGTGGTACATGAAGGCGAACCCCACCGCGTACAGCAGCAGGCTGGTGACGTACCCCAGCGCGGGGAGGATCGAGGGCAGTTGCGCGAAGGCCACCTGCAGTACCGTGGTGGCCGTCATCGACAGGATCAGCAGGAAGCCCAGGGCCAGCACCACGCCAAACGAGAACACACGCTTGCGCAGCCAGGCCTTGATGCCCTCCAGGCGCTCGCCACTGGTGCGGAAGATCAGGTTGAGCGCGTTCTGCAGCTGCGCGAACACGGCGGTGGCGCCGACGAACAGCAGCAGCGTGCTCCACAGCCCCGCCAACGAGCCGACGTCGGGCTGGTTGTCGGCGTTCTTCAAGACGGTTTCGGCCACCGTAGCCGCGCTGCTGCCAGCCACCGAGCTGATCTGGTCGATCAGCGCCTGCTGTGCCGGCGGGTACAGCGAAGCGGTCAACCACAGCAGCAGCACCAGCAGCGGGGCCATCGACAGCAGGGCGTAGAAGGAAACGGAGGCGGCCTGGGTCAGCACGTCGACGTCGATGAAGCGCTTGGCCACCGCCATCGGAAAGCTGTCCTGCAGGCGCTTGAGGTACTTGTGCAGGGACACGGGAACGTTGGGCTCGGGTTCAACCATGGGTGTGGTTGTAGCAGGCGACCGACGAAGGTGCGGTGAAGCGGGTGCATCAATGGGGTCAGAGCCCTTTCGCGTTGCGAAAGGGATCCGACTCCGTGTACCGGATTACGCCAGCTGCTGCTTGACCAGCTTGGACACCAGGCCCATGTCGGCCTGGCCAGCGAGCTTGGGCTTCAGTGCGCCCATCAGCTTGCCCATGTCGGCCGGGCCGGAGGCGCCGGTCTCGGCGATGGCGGCCTGGATGGCGGCCACGATCTCGGCTTCGCCCATCTTGGCCGGCAGATAGGCTTCGATGACCACGATCTCGGCGCGCTCGATCTCGGCCAGGTCTTCGCGGTTGGCCGCTTCGTACTGGCTGACCGAGTCCTTGCGCTGCTTGACCATCTTGTCGAGCACGGCGATCACGGCGGTGTCATCCAGCTCGATGCGCTCGTCCACTTCGCGCTGCTTGATGGCGGCATTGATCAGGCGGATCACGCCCAGCTTGTGCTTCTCGCCCGCCTTCATGGCGGCCTTCATGTCTTCGGTGAGCTGCTGCTTCATGCTCATGAGGAACCTCGTGGTGGTAGGTGGGGCGGGGCGGATGCCCGAACCCGGAAACGCAAAAAGCCGGCGACGCTCGCGCGTGCCGGCTTCGGCTCCATCGCGACGGGCAGGCCCGCCGCAATGAAGATGCGTCCGATCAGTACAGGCGCTGACGCTTGGTGACGTCGCGCGACGAGCGGCGCAGCTGACGCTTCACAGCAGCGGCGGCCTTGCGCTTGCGCTCCTGGGTCGGCTTTTCGTAGAACTCGCGCTTGCGGGTTTCGGCCAGCACACCGGCCTTTTCGCAAGTGCGCTTGAAGCGGCGAAGAGCAAACTCGAAGGGCTCGTTCTCGCGGACTTTGACGCTGGGCATGGAATCTCCGGGACACAGTAGAACCGGGTCACGCCCGGCGAGCCGCACATTATAGCGGCGAATCGACAAACTGCAAGCGGCCAACCCTGAATACGGGCCGGCGGTTCGAAAGCAGTGAGATCTGCACGTCCCCCGAGGGGGCGGCAGGGGCGTCATAATAGCAGGCATGCGAGTCCTTGGCATCGAATCTTCCTGTGATGAGACCGGCGTGGCGGTGTATGACACCGACCTGGCCGGCAGCGCGGCCCTGCGCGCCCATGCGGTCTACAGCCAGATCGCCCTGCACGCCGAATACGGTGGCGTGGTGCCCGAACTGGCCAGCCGCGACCACGTCCGCAAGCTGCTGCCACTGGTACGCCAGACCCTGGCCGACGCCGGTCTGGGTGTAGGCGATATCGATGGCGTCGCCTATACGGCCGGTCCCGGTCTGGTCGGCGCGTTGCTGGTCGGCGCCGGCGTGGCCCGATCGCTGGCCTGGGCGCTGGAGGTACCGGCCGTCGGCGTACACCATATGGAAGGCCACCTGCTGGCTCCGCTGATGGAAGACGACCCGCCGGAAGCGCCGTTCGTGGCGCTGCTGGTGTCCGGTGGCCATACCCAGCTGGTGGCGGTGGACGCGATCGGCCAGTACCGCCTGCTGGGCGAAACCCTGGACGATGCGGCTGGCGAGGCCTTCGACAAGACCGCCAAGCTGATGGGCCTGCCGTACCCGGGCGGCCCGCAGCTGGCCAGGCTGGCCGAGCAGGGCACGCCGGGCGCGTACCGCTTCGCGCGGCCGATGACCGACCGCCCGGGGCTGGATTTCAGCTTCTCCGGCCTGAAGACCCAGGTCCTGATGGCCTGGCGCGACAGCGACCAGAGCGAGCAGACCCGCGCCAACATTGCCCGGGGCTTTGAGGACGCGGTGGTCGAGACCCTGTCAATCAAGTGCGAGCGCGCGCTGGAAGCGGCCGGGACCAACGTGATCGTGGTTGCCGGCGGTGTAGGTGCCAACAAGCGCCTGCGCGCCCGCCTGCAGCAGATGGCCGAGCGCCTCGGCGGCCGCGCCTGCTTCCCGCGGCCTGCACTGTGCACCGACAACGGCGCGATGATCGCCTTCGCTGGCGCACTGCGGCTGCAGGCTGGCCAGCACAGCCCGCCGAAGGTGGATGTGACCCCGCGCTGGGACATGGCGACCCTGCCGGCGGTCTGAGCCGGTAGCGCCGGGCCACGCCCGGCGGACGCTTTACGGACGCCCGGCCAACGGCGACGCCGCCCATACCGTCGTCGCCCGCTCATGGCGCTGCAGCCACCCCAGGGTGTGCGGGCAGCGCGCATGGATCAGCCACCCGATCGCGGCCAGATCGGCGCCGATGTCGCGCTCGAGGATGGGCTCGTGATGGGCGATGCGGTTGCGCAGGTGGCGGATGCGGTCGAGGTCGGCATGGATGGACCGACGAAGGACGGACAGCGGCACCGAGGGTGCGTGTGGCAGCGCCAGGCCCATGGTCCCGGCCCAGATCGAATGCTCGAACCGTCGAGCGAACAATTGCTGCCAGAAGCCGAATCGCAGTTTGGCGATGACCTCCGGTACATCCCGCGGAGCTCCGGCGCTGCCGCGGACTTTGCATAGCGAGGCAAGGGCGCCTTCGGCAGGAAGGCTGCGCAGCAGCGCTGGATGCCAGGGCCAGCATCGACCATAACGATGCACCAGCGCCGTAGCGGCTGCATTGCGGATCACAACTTCACAGATGTGCAACGGTGGCAGGAGAGCAGCACACATCTGCATGTTCCAGGCATAGAGCGTGGCGGGATCGGATACGCAACGAGAAGCGATGCGCTCGTAGGTCGACCATCTCTGCCGGGATAGTGCTGCCTGCAGGATCCTGCTTTCCTTCATCAACTCACTCCCAGGGAACGTGGTTTCACGTTGACCCTGGGAACGAGGCAGGAACATCAGAAAACGGCATCATGATCGTCAGTGTTTTTTCGTGGATCGGCTCGGTTTTTCGGCCGGTCGTCTGCCGTGACGCATTTGCCAATTGACTGGTCTGGGGGGCACTCCTAACCTTGCGGCGTGTGCTCCGGGACTCGCGGCTGGACTCCAGCTTCCCCTGGGGACGTTGAGAGGTACCAAAGGGCCCCGCTAGCAGGGCCCTTTGTCTTTTGAGACACCGGCACAGTCGTAATCGCCTCTTGATCAGCAGGCCTGACCTGCTTCAATTTCAAAGCCTGCGCCACCGGACCCGCGGCTGTTCAACAGCTCCCCCCGGGGACAAACGGTAGTACCAAAGGGCCCTGCTAGCGGGGCCCTTTGTTTTTTCCGGGCCGCCCCGTGCCGGCCACCCGTCGCCCGTTCCGGGCAGGCTCACCGCCGTGCCGTTACCATGGCCGCCTGTATTGGCGCTGGTAACCGCAATGGACAAGGTTTTCATCGAGGGGCTGACGATCGACGCCCTGATCGGTATCTACGATTGGGAGCGACGGATCCGCCAGGACCTGGTGTTCGACCTGGAAATGGGCTTCGACAACCGTCGCCCTGCGGCCATCGACGACATCGCCCACACCCTGAACTACAAGGCGGTGAGCAAGCGCCTGGAGCAGTTCGTGCGCGAGTCGGAGTTCGGCCTGGTCGAGACGCTGGCCGAGCGCTGCGCGCAGATCGTGCTGGACGAATTCGACGTGAAGTGGCTGCGCCTGAAGCTGAGCAAGCCGGGCGCGGTGCGCGGCGCGCGCGCGGTGGGCGTGATCATCGAACGCACGCGGGAATGACCCGGTAAATCCGGCCGCCGGCCGGAAACCCCGGTAGTGCCGGCCGCTGGCCGGCAACCTTGGCAACAACGAAACAGACAGGAGACAACTGATGGTGGACGCGGTGGTGGCGGTACAGTGGCTGGAACGGCTGCAGAACACACTGGAACCCTATCCCGGCGCCTACCTGGCGTTGATGATCTCGGCGCTGCTGATCGCCGCCGGCCTGGCCAATTGGGTGACCAAGCGCATCCTGCTGCGTGGCCTGCGGCGCCTGTTGCAGCGCCTGCCAGGTGCCGAGTCCGGCCGCGGCAGCCACTTGATGCGGGTGATTTCGCGCCTGTCCAACGTGGTGCCCAGCCAGGTGATCGCTTCGGGCATCACCCTCATCCCCGACTTGCCGCCCAGCCTGGTCAACGTCATCATCAAGCTGTGCATCGTGTGGGCCGTACTGACGGTGTCGATGGCGTTCTCGCATGCGCTGGACGCGGCCAACAGCCTGTACGAGCGCAAGCCCGATGCGCGCAACAAGCCGATCAAGGGCTACCTGCAGGTGGTCAAGATCGTGGTGTTCGTGGCCGCCGGCCTGTCCATCATCGCCACCCTGCTTGGGGTGAAGCTGGGCCCGCTGGTGACCGGCCTTGGCGCCGCCACCGCGGTGCTGATGCTGATCTTCCAGGACACCATCCTGTCGCTGGTGGCCAGCGTGCAGATCAGTGGCGATGGCCGCGTGCGCATCGGCGACTGGATCGAGATGCCCAGCCAGAACGCCGACGGTGACGTCATCGACATCGCCCTGCACACCATCACCGTGCAGAACTTCGACAAGACCATCACCACCATCCCGACCAAGAAGCTGGTGACCGAGTCGTTCAAGAACTGGCGCGGCATGCAGGAGGCCGGTGGCCGCCGGATCAAGCGCGCGCTGTACCTGGACCAGCACAGCGTCGGCTTCCTGGACGAGGGCGACCTGGCCTTCCTCGGCGAATTCGCGCTGCTGCGTGACTACCTGCGTGAAAAGGAGCAGGAACTGGGGCAGTGGAACGGGCGCCTGCGCGAGCAGGGTGTGGCCGAGGTCAACAGCCGCCGGGTGACCAACCTGGGTACCTTCCGTGCCTATGTGGAGCGTTACCTGCGCAGCCATCCGGGCATCCATACCGACATGACCCTGCTGGTGCGGCAGCTGCAGCCCACCACCGAAGGCCTGCCGCTGGAGCTGTACTGCTTCACCCGCAGCACCGCCTGGAGCGAGTACGAGGCCGTGCAGTCGGACATCTTCGACCACCTGCTGGCGATTCTGCCGGCGTTCGGCTTGCGGGTGTTCCAGGCCTCCAGCGATGCCATGTTGATGGCCGGGCAGCGCCAGATGGCCGGCTCGGAGTAAGCTGCGGTGCTCCCGGTGGGACCATACGGGCCCCGCTGTTGGCTGAAACTGAACGAAGAAACCTCTCGCCAAATGGCTCGGGATCGCTAGAATGCCGGGCTTGTAAACGTTTTCATCAAGGACTGCCGGTGGCCTCCGATCGCATCGAATCCCTCATTGCCCAGATGACCGTCGAGGAAAAGGTCGGCCAGCTGGGTGTCTTCGCGGACATGGTCCGCCCGTTCGCCCCGGACGTGAACCCGGAAGCCAACGTGCGCAATGCCGACCAGGTGCTGCAGCAGGTGCGCGAGGGCAAGGTCGGCTCGCTGTTCAATGGCGTGGGCGCCGAGCTGGGCCGCCGCATCCAGCAGGTCGCCACCGAGGAGAGCCGCCTGGGCATCCCGGTGATCCTGGCCGCCGACGTCATCCACGGCATGCGTACCGTGTTCCCGATTCCGTTGGGCGAGGCCGCCAGCTTCGAGCCGGACCTGGCCGAGCGCACCGCGCGCGCCACCGCCATCGAAGCCACCGCTGCCGGCCTGCACTGGACCTATGCCCCGGCCGTGGACATCGCCCGCGACCAGCGCTGGGGCCGGGGTGCCGAAGGTGCCGGTGAGGACGTGGTGCTGGGTTGTGCGTTCGCCGCCGCCCGCGTGCGTGGCTTCCAGGGCAGCGACCTGCGCGCCGCCGATTCGCTGCTGGCCACGCCGAAGCACTTCGCCGCCTACGGCGCGGTGATGGCCGGCATGGAATACAACATGGTGGACATCTCGCCGCAGACCCTGCGCGATGTGCATCTGCCGCCGTTCAAGGCCGCCTTCGAGGCCGGCGCGATCACCGTGATGTCCTCGTTCAATGACATCAACGGCGTGCCGGCCAGTGCCAACGCTGAACTGCTGACCGACATCCTGCGCGGCGAATGGAAGTTCCCGGGCGTGGTGATCTCCGACTACACCGCCGACATGGAGCTGGTCGCCCACGGCTATGCCGCCGACGACCGCGATGCCACCGCCAAGGCGTTCACCGCCGGCCTGGACCTGAGCATGCAGAGCGGCTTCTACGCCGAGCACCTGCCGGGCCTGGTCGAGAGCGGCGAAGTGCCGATGGCGGTGCTGGATGAAGGCGTGCGCCGCATCCTGTGGCTGAAGGAAACCATCGGCCTGTTCGACGACCCGTACCGTTCGCTGGACCCGGCGCGCGAAGCGGATACCTCGCATATCGCTGCGCATGATGAACTGTCGCGCGATGCCGCGCGCCGTTCGATCGTGCTGCTGAACAACCGCGACAACGTGCTGCCGCTGCAGAAGACCGGGCAGAAGATCGCGCTGATCGGCCCGTTCGTGCAGGACCGCGAGAACATCGAAGGCTGCTGGACGCTGTTCGGCGACAAGCAGCGTTACGTCGACCTGGAAACCGGCGTGCGTGCCGCCATCGGCGACGAAGCGCTGCTGGAAATCGTGCCGGGCTGCGAACTGGAAGCGGCCATTCCGGGCGGTACCGAAGCGGCGGTGGCTGCCGCGCTGCGCGCCGATGTGGTGGTGCTGGCGCTGGGCGAACCGCAGCGTTACAGCGGTGAAGCGCAATCGCGCGTGGAGATCACCCTGCCGCCGGCACAGCAGGCACTGGCCGAGGCCGTGGCGATGACCGGCAAGCCGCTGGTGGTGCTGCTGCGCAATGGCCGCGCGCTGGCGCTGCAGGGCGCGGTGCGCAATGCGCAGGCCGTGGCGGTGACCTGGTACCTGGGTACGCAGACCGGCCATGCCGTGGCCGATGTGCTGTTCGGTGACTACAGCCCGTCCGGCCGCCTGCCGGTCAGCTTCCCGCAGGTGTCCGGCCAGCAGCCGTACTTCTACAACCACCCGCGCACCGGCCGTCCGGAGCTGCCGACCATGTCGGAGTTCAAGGCCCGCTGGCGCGAGATTCCGAACGAGCCGCTGTACCCGTTCGGCCACGGCATCGGCTACACCTCCTTCGCCTACGGCGTGCCGCAGCTGAGTGCTGTGCAGCTTGGCTGGGACGACACCCTGACCATCACCACCACGCTGACCAACAGCGGTGATGTGGCCGGGGAGGAAGTGGTGCAGTTGTACATCCACGACCGCGTGGCCAGCCGCGTACGTCCGGTGCGTGAGCTGAAGGACTTCCGCAAGGTGGCGCTGCAGCCGGGGGAGTCCGCCGACGTGGTGTTCACCCTGACCCGCGAGCAGTTGGCGTTCACCGGCCGCGATGGCGTGCTGCGTGCCGAGCCGGGCCAGTTCGACCTGTGGGTCTGCGCCTCGTCGGCCGCCGGCGAAGCCGTGCAGTTCGAACTGCTGAAGGCCTGATCAGAAAAAGGGGACGGAGGGGATTAAGTCGTTTGTGCCACTAACGACTTAATCCCCTCCGTCCCCTTTTTGTTGCCGTCACTGTGGCGGCGCTACCATCGGGCTTCCTGTTTCGATGGAGTGCGCGTATGCGCCGGATGGCCTACCTGATTCCCGCTCTGCTGCTGGCGGCCTGTTCGCAGCCTGAGCCGCCGGCGCAGCCTGCGGCGGATGCGCCGCCGCCGATGGAAGCGAACGCGGCAGCGACGCCTGCCGCTGAACCGGCGGCGCCGGCTGCCGAACCTGCCGCCGCCGCACCGGTCGCACCGGCCGCGGAGGCGCCCGCCGAGGACGCGCGTGCGCGCATCGAATCGCTGCTCGGCGATGCGGCGCAGTTCGAGAAGGTCTTCAACGCGTTCAAGACGGCCGTGGTCGGCGGTGATCGTGCCGCGGTGGTCGAGCAAGTGCGCTTCCCGTTGAACATCAGCGACGGAAAGAAGATCACTGGCCCCGGTGAGTTCCAACGGAACTACGAGAAGATCATCACCCCGGCGGTGGTCAAGGCAGTGTCCGAGCAGGACTTCGGCAAGGTCTTCGTCAACCAGCAGGGCGTGATGATTGGCGATGGACAGGTGTGGTTGAACGGAACGTGCCTGGACAAGGCCTGCACGCAGACCGAGGTAAAGGTCATCACCATCCAGTGAACGCAGACGGCCCCGCACGCGGGGCCGTTTGGCAGGGTAGTGCCGGCCGCTGGCCGGCACCTGGATCCTTCCGGCATCCGGCGGTTGCCGGCC
>NZ_JAXBQL020000009.1:135192-153105 GCF_047520565.2 Stenotrophomonas sp. FR012 | reverse complement strand
GGTTGCCGGAAGGATCCAGGTGCCGGCAACCGCCGGATGCCGGAAGGATCCAGGTGCCGGCCAGCGGCCGGCACTACCGGGGCATCAGGTCTTCGGGGTGAGCTTCAGCAGGCGCGCCTTGCTGCCGTCTTCCAGCAGCCACAGGGCGCCATCCGGGCCCTGTTCCACTTCGCGGATGCGCTCGCCCATGTTGAAGCGTTCGGCTTCGCGCGCGCTGTCGCCATCAAAGGCCACGCGCACCAGCGAGGTGGACGACAGGCCGCCGATGAAGCCGCTGCCCTTCCACTGCGGGAACAGGCTGCCGCTGTAGATCACGAAGCCGGCCGGCGAGATCACCGGCGTCCAGGTCACCTTCGGGGCGGCGAATTCCGGGCGGGTGTCGTGGTCGGGAATCGGACGGCCGTCGTAGTGGTTACCGTTGGAAACGATCGGGTAGCCGTAGTTGGCGCCACGCACGATCAGGTTCAACTCGTCGCCACCGGCGGGTCCCATCTCATGCGCCCACAGCTTGCCGTTGGCGTCGAAGGCCATGCCCAGGATGTTGCGATGGCCCAGCGACCACACCTGTGCGGCAACCCCGCCCTGTGAGGCGAACGGGTTGTCGGCGGGCAGGCTGCCATCGTCGTTGAGGCGGATGATCTTGCCGAGGTTGCCGCCCATGTCCTGGGCCGGATCGAACTTCTGGCGCTCGCTGGAACTGATCCACAGCTTGCCGTCCGGGCCGAACGCGAGACGATGCCCGTAGTGGCCCTCGCCGCTGACCTTGGGGCTCTGCCGCCAGATCACTTTCAGGTCCTTCAGCTGGCCACCCCCGTCGGCATCCAGTGCCAGCGTGGCCCGGGCCACCGCGGCACCGCGGGTGTCGAGCGTGCCTTCCTCGGCGTAGCTGACGTAAACAACATGATTCCGGGCGAAGTCCGGGTGCAGGATGATGTCGCCGAAGCCACCCTGGCCACCATAGGCGACCTTGGGAACGCCGGTGATTTCGTGCTTCTGCCCGTTGGCCGGGTCCAGGTGCTGCAGCGTGCCGCGCTTTTCGGTGACCAGCAGGCTGCCGTCGGGCAGGAAGGTCATCGCCCAGGGCTGGTCGAAGCGGCTGACTGCGGTGGCGGTGAACGGGCGCTGGTCGGTGGCGGTGGCTGCAGGCGCTGTGGCCTGGGCGGTACCCGAAGCCGGATCGGCGGCGTTGCAGGCGGAGGTGGCGAGGATCGGCACGAGGCCGAGGGCGAGCAGCAGGGGCGTACGGGTCATGGGTATCTCCAGGGCGGGGATGCGGATGGCCGGGCTGCCCCTTGTATACCACCGCAGCCGTTACCGTCGTGGCCCGAAGGTCCTGCGCCCCCCTGTGCGGCAGCGGCGGGATCGTCTAGGGTGGGCACGCCCGGGCAAAGCATGCCCGTCTGCCTGCCAAGGACCTGCAATGAATACTGCCATGCCTCACAAGCCCTCCACCGCCTTCATCGCCGCCTCGTGGGTGGCCCTGCTGCTGGGTGCGGCGGCGTACCTGATCGGCCTGTTCAATGCCACGATGGCGCTCAACGAGAAGGGCTACTACCTGACCCTGCTGCTGTTCGGCCTGTTCGCGGCGGTGTCGCTGCAGAAGAGCGTCCGCGACCGAGTCGAAGGCATTCCGGTCAGCGGCCTGTATTACGCGCTGTGCTGGTTCGCGTTGTTGTCGGCGCTGATGCTGCTGCTGGTCGGCCTGTGGAACGCCACGCTGGCACCCAGCGAGAAGGGCTTCTACGGCATGGCGTATGCCTTGTCGTTGTTCGGTGCGGTGGCTGTGCAGAAGAACACCCGCGACCTGATCGCCGCCGGTGGTGGCGAGAGCAAGCGCAGCGCGATCGTGCCGCCGCTGCCGGAACAGGAATGATTCGGTAGCGCCGAACCCATGCTCGGCTCAGCCGAGCATGGCTCGACCCTAAACGTGGGGCGAGAGCCGAGCGTAGGCTCGGCTCTACAGCAGCCTGGGGCTATCGCTTCAAGCGCGGATCCGCCAGCTGCGCTTCTTCCCAGCCACGGCGCACGGCGTTGCGTGCCTGCGCCCAGTCCAGGCGACTGCGGCCACGTTCGCTGGCCCAGCGCGATTCCAGTTCGCGCTCCACTTCCTCGTAGGCGCGGATCATGTCCTGCGCGCGCGCGGCATGGCCGATCCGGTAGGCCGGCTCGTAGTCCTCGAAGAACAGTTGGTCGTCGTAGTACGGCTCGGCGGTGTAGCGCTCGCGCCAATAGTCGCTGACCGCGTCGCGTGGCGTGCTGTCGTCCGGTACGCGGCCGGGAATCTGGTACTCGGTCATGGAAGGCTCCGTTGTGGACGAAGCCTGATCGTGCCTGCGTGGCGGTTAACGGTCCGGTCCGACAGCGTGATCGCCAGATCAATCCGCCGGGCATGGCCCGGCGCTCCGTTCACCCGGCGTCCGCATCCTTGCGCGGCAGCGTGTAGATCACCGCGCCAATGACGAACGCGACCAGTGCAGCGGCGATGTTCTGCCAGCTGGCACTGGCGAACAGGGCCAGGCACAGCAGCAGCGCCAGTACCGGAATCAGCGGGCCACCGGGCAGCTTCAACGCGCCTGGGCGATCCGCGTAGCGCTTGGCCAGCACCAGGACGGCGGCAGCGGTGCCGATGTAGGCGAACAGGCGCGTGGTCATCGACAGCAGGGCGAGCTGCACGAACGAACCGGACAGCGCCAGTCCGAGCGCGATCAGGCCCTGGCACAGGATCGATGCGGCCGGCGTATGGAAGCGCGGATGCACCTGCGCCAGGATCTTCGGGCCGTAACCATCGCGGGCCAGTGCGAACAGGAATCGCGGGCCCATCATCATCGTGTTGCTGTTGGTACCCAGGATGGAGATGGTCGCGCCGATGGTGAGGATCAGTGCCAGGGCCTCGCCGCCGAAACCGGCTGCGGCGTCGGCCAGCGGCGTGGCCGAGCTGGCCAGGCCGGCCAGCGTACCCTGCGCCACCACCTGCACCGCGCCATAGATGACGGTGACAGTGATGATCATGGTGATCAGCGCGAACGGAATATCGCGGCGTGGATTGCGGTACTCGCCGGCCGCGGCCGGGATGTTCTCGAAGCCGGCGTAGGCGTACAGCAGCAGCAGGGCGGCCTCGCCCATCCGTTGCAGGTCATGCGGGTCCGGGCGCTGGCCGGAGAAGGCCAGCTGTGGATCGATATAGAACGCGCCGATGGCCACGAACAGCAGCAGCGGCAGCATCTTGCCGATCACCAGCACCACGCCGGTGCGCGCGGCCGAGCGCACGCCGATGATGTTGACGCCGGTCAGGAAGCCCAGCGACACCACGATCACCGCGATGCGACCCATGCCGGCGCCGGCCCACGGCCAGAAGCGCGCGACCGCATCGGCCAGCGCGTTGCTCAATGCGGCCGCCGAGCTGATGCGGGTCAGCCAGATCATCCAGCCGATCTCGAACCCTGCGAAGCGGCCGAAGGCCTCGCGTGCGTAGAGGTAGCTGCCACCGGGTTCATCGAAGTAGCTGGCGGCCTGCGCGTAGCACAGCACCAGCAGCGCGACGACGATGCCAGCGGCGACCACGCCCCACAGGCTGAAGGGGCCGAGCAGGGCAACGGTGGCGGCCGGCAGCAGGTAGATACCGCTACCGATCACATCGTTGATCGACAGGCCGACGATCTGCCAGCGGCTGACCGCGCGCTGCAGCTGTGGTTCGTCCGGCGCGCTCAACGGGCGTCTCCGCTCAGCGCGGGCAGCTGCCACTGCACCTGCAGTCGCTGGTACTCGGTGCGCGGCAGCAGCACGAAGCGCGGCGTATCCTGCGGCCGCAGCCAGTCCAGCAGCGCCTGCATGCGCGCTTGTGGCATGGCGGTACAGCCGGCGGTGGCCTCCCCGGGCGTGCGCCACAGATGGGCGAAGATGCAGCTGCCCTTGCCGGGCTGGTTGTCCGGGTTGTGGGCGATGACGAAGCCCTCCCGGTAGCGCACGTCGCCCTTGTTGTGCAGATCCAGCCGCATCGGCTCGGTGGAGCCCTTGATCGCTGCACTGCCGACTTTCTTCTCATCGACGATGCGGTTGTAGAACGGCGAACCGGGCACGTCCATGCAGTAGCTGCTGTCCAGCATCGGCTGGTAAGGCATTGCGGTGCCGGGGCGTGTGACGGCATAGCCGAACGCACTGCCGAGCGCGAATATGCCGGCCGGGCTGCGACCGTCTCCTTCCTGCTTCTGCGGGCCATCGGCCTGTGCCGGATGCAGGCCCAGGCCCCAGGCGCTGCCGGTACGGCCGAGCGCCACCGGGAACGCCTGTCCGTGCGTGTGCCAGCCCTTGCCATCGCGCACATAGGCCTGCAGCTGCCCTTGGGTACTGTCCCAGCCATCGCTGGTGACCACGATCAGCTGGCGCGCGCCATCCAGCGGCGCCGCGTGAACGGACACCGTCGCAGCAAGCAGCAGCGCAGCGGTAGCGAGGCGAACCAGCGATTTCATCAACAGGTGCTCCGGTCAGGAATCCAGCAGGTGGTCGATCCGCTCCAGGTTCACCGCCAGCTGCTGCTGGCGGTCCGGATTGGTGTGGCAGAGCAGCACGAACAAGAAATCGAGCAGGGCGTGCATGGCGCTACGGTACAGCAGCTGCGCGACCTGCGGCGTGCGGTCGTGCGCGCAGACCGCCAGTGCCGCATCAGCATGCGCGCGCAGCGGGTTGGCAGTGTGGCGGGTAATGGAAATCACCTTGCCACCCATGTCCTGGAACTGCCGCGACAGCTGCGAAAGCTGCGGCAGGTTGCCGAATTCGGAGAACACCAGCAGCACATCGCCGGGGCGTGCGGCCGACAGGTTGGCCAGCATCAGGATCGGGTCGGTGTGCGGCACGACCAGCAGGCCGAGCAGCGACAGCCGCATGGCGAACTCGCGGGCGAACAGGCCGTCGTCACCCAGGCCATGGACGAACAGCTTGGGTGCGCCGTCGAGCAGCTGCACGATGCGCTCGATCTCCTCGCGTGGATTGGCCTGGCGTGTTTCCTCCTCGGCCTGCGCCTTGCTGCGGCGCAGGGCCTCGCCCAGGCGCAGGTAGTCATCGCCGCTGTCGGGTTCGCTGGGCACCTGTTGTGGATCGGCACCGGCGCGGGCCACGTACTGGCCGATCGAGTACTTCAGGTCCGGGTAGCCCTTGAAGCCGAGCTTCTGGCTGAACTTCACCACGCTGGACTGGCTGATGCCCAGCGCACTGGCCAGCTGCTGCGATGAGTAGTCGCGCAGCAGGTGGGCGTTGTCGAGGATGAAGTCGGCGATGCGGCGCTCGATGGCAGACATCTGCCCGCGCTCGGTGCGGATCTTCAGCAGGGGCGGCATGCGGGGCGTCCGGGCATGTGTAGGCGCGTTGCGGCTGGCAGCGTAGAGCGTGTCATGGAATGGGTCGAGCGGGTTCCAGCCTCGAAGAGGTTACGGAGCGCAGTTGTTGCTTTTGAAGTTGAGTCCGCCTTCAAGCGAGCCGAGCACCGCAGGTCCGGCGAGGGCGAAGAGGCGCGGGTGTCCGAGCGTAGCGAGTTCCCGCGCCGTCCCTCGACGGGCCGAGGAGCGCAGGGAACCGGTGCGTAGCACCGGCTCGCGGTCGGCGGAGCGTTTCTTTTGGTTACTTTTCTTTTCGCGAAAAGAAAAGTAACGCCCGACCCAACGTCAGTGGCACGCCAGGCCAACCGCAAGGCAGAAATCACCCCAGCATCTCCAGCCCACGCACTTCGGTGATACCCAGCCCCGGCACGTCGCTGATGCTGATCTCCGATTCGTTGAAATGCACGCCGCCGCTGACCGGATCGAACTGGCCCAGCGAGGGACCGTCGAGGTCGACCTTGGTGATCACATCGCTCTTGGCCACGGCCAGGTGCACGGCCGCGGCCACGCTGATGCTCGATTCGATCATGCAGCCGATCATGCACGGCACGCCGTAGATGCCGGCGATGTCGGCGATGCGGATCGCGTTGGACAGGCCGCCGGTCTTCATCAGCTTGATGTTGATGATGTCGGCCGCGCGCTGCTGGATCAGGTCCATCACCTGGCTGGGGCTGAACACGCTCTCGTCGGCCATGACCGGCGTGTTGACGCGGTCGGTGACGTACTTCAGGCCGCTGATGTCGGCGGCCTTCACCGGCTGCTCCAGCAGCTCCAGTACCACGCCGGCTTCCTCCAGCGTGCGCATCGCATGCACCGCCTGCTTGGCGGTCCAGCCCTGGTTGGCGTCCAGGCGCAGCAGGGCGCGGCCCTCCACGGCGGCGTGGATTGCCTTGACCCGTTCGATGTCCAGTCCGATGTCCTTGCCGACCTTGATCTTCAACGACTCGAAGCCGCGTTCGATCGCCGACAACGAATCGGCCACCATCTTGTCGATGTAGTCCACGCTGATGGTGATGTCAGTGGTGATCACCGGGTCGCCGCCACCGAGCATCTGGTACAGCGGGGCACCGTGCAGCTGCGCCCACAGGTCGTACAGCGCGATCTCCACCGCGGCCTTGGCGCTGGTGTTGCGCTCCATCGCGGTCTGCACCAGCGTGCACAGGTGGTTGAGGTTGACCACGTCCTGGCCGATCAGGCGCGGGGCGATGAAGTGGCGGATCGCTTCGATGATCGAGCCGTGCGTATCGCCGGTGATCACTGCGGTGGCCGGGGCTTCACCATAGCCGGTGTTGCCGCTGTCGGTGCGGATCAGCACCACCACGTCTTCCACGGTCTCCACCGTGCGCAGCGCGGTCTTGAACGGTGTCTTCAACGGCACGCGCAGCATGCCCAGTTCGATGGCGGTGATCTTCATTCAGGAGTCTTGGCCCGCAGGCGCTGGATGTTGGTGATGCGGTCGATGTAGCGGACGGTGTCGCTGGCCATCATCGGCTCCAGCGGCGTGACCGAAACACCATTGAGATGGGCCTGCACGCGTTTGCCGTCGGTACCGAACCAGCTGCCGCCCGCCGTATCGTGGATGACCCAGGTGCGGCCGTCGACGTGGCCGATGGCCATCATCACATGACCGGGAATGTAGACCAGGTCGCCCACCTGCAGGCTGGCTACGGCACGGTCGCGCACCGCCTTGCCGTCCTTGCCGGTGAACGGCAGGCGGTCCAGCGCCGGACTGACCGCCTGCGCGCTGGTATTGCGCGGCAGCAGCACGCCAAAGCTGCGGTAGATCTCGGAGACGAAACCGCTGCAGTCGCGGGTGTCGTAGTCGTGGCCCCAGCCGTAGCGTTCGCCGAGGAACTTGAAGCCCTGCTGCAGCAACAGGCGCGGGGTCAGCGGCAGGTAATCGGCGGCGGTGTCCTGCGAGCGCGGCAGCAGCGCCGGCACCAGCTTCAATCGGCCATCGGCCTCGCGTACCGGCAACTGCACCACCCACGAGGCGTGGGCCTGCTGGCCGTTCACCGGCTCTGACGCGGGCCAGTCGGCCAGCACCGGCAGGCGCACGCCCATGTCCAGCTGCAGGCGCGAGACGCGCGGCTCCTCCGGGGTATGGGCGGTCTGCGCGGTGGCGCCGGTGACGATCCGGTACGGTCCCTTCGCGCCGTAGCCGAGCACCGTGGCCTTGTCGCCGCTGGCGATGGCGTCGGCT
The DNA here is from genome assembly GCF_047520565.2 of Stenotrophomonas sp. FR012. Classification (NCBI taxonomy): domain Bacteria; kingdom Pseudomonadati; phylum Pseudomonadota; class Gammaproteobacteria; order Lysobacterales; family Lysobacteraceae; genus Stenotrophomonas; species Stenotrophomonas sp. FR012. The sequence goes on along the minus strand of NZ_JAXBQL020000009.1, from coordinate 145,533 downwards.
TCGATCCACGCGCTGTAGCGCTCGCTGTGCACGAACAGCCAACGGCCATCGGTACTGCGATGGACCACGGCCACCTTGTCGCCGGGGAACAGTGCCGATTCCTGGAAGCGGTCGATGTCGGTGTCACCGACGGTGCTGAAGACGCGCTCGCGGGTGGGGAAGGTGCGCAGCGCCGCACGCTTCACCACCAGCCCATACTGCGGTGCCACCTGTGTGGGAATCGCATCGAGGCCGAGGTTGGCTTCGATAGTGCTGCGCAGCGCGGGTGCGATCGCCTGGCCCTTGTCGTTGTAGAGGGCGCGGGTGGGCCAGCTCGACAGCGCGGTGATGCTGGCGCGAACCGTCGCCGCATCAAGCTGGGCGGGCAGTGTGGCGATGTCCTGGATGTGGCTGTCCTGCGCCCGCATCCGCGCGTTCTGTGCTTCGATCTGCGCGCGATCCAGAATCGGCGCGTCGGCGTTGTCCAAGCGCGCGGCCCAGTACTGCGGGGTCAGATAGGCCTCGTGCAGGCCGATCACATAGGGCAGCGGCGCACCCGGGTCGGGCGGTGGGGCCGCCTGTGCAAAGGCCGGGGCGGCCAGCAGGCACAGGGCCAGGGCCAAGCGGCGCGGCCAATGCCGGTGCCGTTCGCGGAAAGCCAGGCTCATGCGGTGCACACCCTCCTCGAATGCCTGTTGGAATATTTATTCCTTTTGGCCCCGAAAGCAAGAATAAATTATTGACCAACATCCCGGCCCGTGTTACACAGCCGTTACCACCCGCGCTGGGGAAGTGTCGCTGTGGATCCTGCCGTTCGCAAACCGCGTCTGACTGCCGCCGCCGGCCTGGGTGCCGTGTTGCTGCTGTGGGTGTCGGCCACGCACGCAGCAGGCGAGCGCAGCAGCCAGCAGCAGGCGCGTCAGGCGCAGGTGATCGACCTGATCGACAGCGGCCGTTTCCGCGACGCCGACGCGCTGCTGGCCACTACACCCGCCGCCACTGACGAAGCGTTCCAGCGCGAGCGCATGCGCCGCATCCGCCTGGATTTCGCCCTCGACGAAAACGCCGCCAAGGACGCCGTACGGCGCGGCATTCCCGATCTGACCGACGAGGAATTCGCGCGCTGGGACCAGCTTGGCCTGATCGAGCATCTCGATATCGATGGCGAGCGTTGGTACTTCAAGCGCGCACCCTCGAACCTGTTCCTGCTCAGCGACGAAGCACGCGCGCGTCGCCGCGCGGATGCACCGATGCCGCCTCCGGGCCCCAACGAAGTGCTCAATGCCCACCACGCAGGCGTGGTTGCTGCGGCCGAACAGAGTGGCCAGGCGTCGGTTCTGCCGCAGCGCTATGAATTCACCCAGTCGCTCACGGTGAAAGCCGATGTGGTGCCCGCCGGTGAAACGATCCGCGCGTGGATTCCGTACCCGCGCGAGATCCCCGGCCAGCAGGAGCAGGTGCAATGGCTGGGCAGCACCCCGGGCAAGGCGCGCGTGGCTCCGGCACATACCCAGCAGCGCACCGCCTACCTCGAAGCCAAAGCGGTTGCCGGGCGGCCAACCCGCTTCGAGATCCGCTACGCGGTCACGATCTTCGCCCGGCATACCGCGATCAACCCGGCCGTAGTGCAACCGACCCCGGCCGACCCGGCCCTGAAGCCCTACCTGGCCGAGCAGCTGCCGCATGTGCGCTTCACCCCGGCGCTGAAGCTGTTCTCCGACCAGGTGCTGCAGGGCGAGACGCGCCCGTATGAAGTGCTGCGCAGGCTGTTTGCCGCGGTCGACCGCATTCCGTGGGCCGGTGCGCGCGAATATTCCACGCTCAGCAACATCAGCGATTACGCGCTGCGGGCCGGCCATGCCGACTGCGGGCAGCAGACCCTGCTGCTGATCGCGCTGCTGCGCATGAACGGTATTCCTGCACGCTGGCAGTCGGGCATGGTGTTCTCCGGCGACGGCAGCGGCTACAACAACCTGCATGATTGGGCGCAGGTCTACCTGGCGCCGTATGGCTGGCTGCCGATGGACGTGACCACCGGCGCACTGGCCAGTGATGTGCCGGCCCTCCGTGACTTCTATCTGGGTGGCCTCGATGGCTACCGCATCGCCTTCAACGACGATTTCGGCCAGCCCTTCGTGCCGGCCAAGCAGCACTTCCGCTCGGAAACGGTCGACTCGCAGCGCGGCGAGGCCGAGTGGGCAGGCGGCAACCTGTACTTCGACCAATGGAGCTACGACTTCCAGTGGCGGGTACTGCCAGCCAGGCAACGCTAGCGCGACACATCGCATTCCACACCATTCAATTCTTGCAGGAGAGAGCAGGGGATGAAGGCTTACAGCATCAAGCGGGCGGCGTTGTGCGTCGCCCTTGGGGCGTGTCTGGGCGTGATCGCGCCCAACGCATTCGCACAGGATGGTTCGGTGGTCGGTCGGCTGGTCAGCGATGCCGGCCAGGTTCCGGCTGGTGCCACGGTGACCGTACGCAATCCCGCAACGGGTTTCGTGCGCTCCGTGCAGGCCGAGGCCAACGGCAGCTACCGTATTCCGTTGTTGCCGGTGGGCACCTATGAGATGGAGGTCGGCTTGCCGGGTGGTGGCGCCAGCCGTGTCGGCCAGGTAACGGTCAGTCTCGGCAGCGCAACTACGGTGAACGTGCCGCTCGGCGCGGTCAGCACACTGGGCACGGTCGAAGTGCGGGCACCGCAGGTGGTGTCGATGGTGGATGTGAAGTCCACCGAGTCGGCCACCAACATCACCCGCGAGGAACTCTCGCGCCTGCCGGTGGACCGTGACATCACCGCCGTGGCGCTGCTGGCGCCGGGTGCGGTGAAGGGCAAGGGCTCGCTGGGTGGACAAGGCATTTCCTTCGGGGGTTCGTCGGTGGCTGAGAACACCGTCTACATCAATGGCCTGAACGTCACCGACTTCTACAACCGGGTCGGCTTCTCGTCGGTACCGTTCTCGTTCTATCAGGAATTCCAGGTCAAGACCGGCGGCTACTCGGTGGAGTTCGGGCGCAGCACCGGCGGTGTCATCAACGCGGTGACCCGCTCGGGCAGCAATGATTTCAAGGCCGGTGCCGAGCTGGTGTTTGAGCCGCGCGCGTGGCAGTCGCAGGCCCGCGACCGCTACGACGGCAACGGCAGCCGCTACATCACCGCCAGCCGCGACGACTACAGCCGCAGCGCGCTGAATGTGTTCGCTTCCGGTGCGCTGGTGCAGGATCGACTGTTCTTCTTCGGAATGTACGAGGCGCGCGACTACCGCCCGACCTCGACCAACGACGCCGGTACGCGCCTGAGCCAGGGCAAGGCTGATGATCCGTTCTGGGGCGGCAAGATCGACTGGCAGATCACCGACAACCAGATGCTGTCGCTGTTCGGTTTCTCGGACAAGAGCAAGACGCTCACCGATGTCTACGCCTACGACTACGCCACTGGGCAGACCGTGGGCGAGCGCAGCAACCAGATCTACAACACGGTGGGCGGCAAGAACTGGTCCGGCACCTACAGCTGGCAGGTGAACAACGACCTGACCATGAAACTGATGTATGGCGAGAACAAGCGCAACCGCGTGCAGAGCTCGTTGATGGACCAGAACTGCAACCGCGTGTTCGACAACCGAACCGCCAGCCAGGGCGTGCCGCCCTCGCTGCAGGGTGACCGCAGCTGCACCAGCAGTTCGCAGCTCGAATCCGCATTGGACACCCGCAAGGCCGCGCGCGCCGATTTCGAATGGACGCTGGGCAACCACCTGCTTCGCTTCGGCCTGGATCGGGAGGAGAACACGTCCGACTACAGTCGCGCCTATCCCGGGCCGGGCGGCCTGCGCTACGACGTCTACGCCCGCACGCCCGGCAGCTCGCTCAACGGCGGTGTCGTGCCGGCCAGCGGCCTGGTGGCGCGCACCCGTCGCTATGAAGTGGAGGGTGCATTCGAGACGATCAACTCGGCCTACTATCTGGAAGACAACTGGCAAGTGACGCCGAACCTCCTGCTGAACATGGGTCTGCGCCTGGAAGCCTTTGACAACAAGGGTGGCGATGGCAGCAGCTACATCAAGATCGACGACATGCTGGCCCCGCGCCTGGGCTTCTCCTGGGACGTGCGCGGCGATGGCACGACCAAGGTCTTCGGCAACCTGGGCCGCTACTTCCTGCCGGTGGCCAACGTCATCAACATCAAGCAGGCCGGTGGCTTCCTCGACGAGCGGACCTGGTATGAGTTCCTCGGCTACAGCGGCGCAGCCAACAACATCCCGAACCTGGGCGCGCAGATCGGCCCGGTGGACAACTCGCAGGGCGACGGCAGCGTGCCGGACCTGCGTGCAGAAGTGAACCGGGACATGGACCCGGTGTACCAGGACGAGGCGATCCTCGGCTTCCAGCAGATGATCAACGAAGCCTGGTCGGTCGGTGCCAGCGTGACCTATCGCCGGCTGCACAACGCCATCGATGACATGAACATCACCGCGACCGGGCAATGTGGTGCCATCGACGGGGTGTGGATCATGGGCAATCCGGGCCGCACCAACACCGTGTGGGGAGACACCAACTGTGACGGCAGCAACGATGGCTGGATCAGCATCGATACGTCGAAGGAAGGCTGGGCGCTGTACGACGACAACGGCAACTACGTCGGCCAGCGCGGCTGGGTGAAGCCCAAGCGTGACTACAAGGCACTGGAGCTGCAAGTCGACCGGGCCTGGGACGGCAAGTGGGGCGTCAACGCGTCCTACACCCTCGCATACGGCCGCGGCAATGCAGAAGGCCCGGTCAACTCCGATACCGACTTCGCCGATGCCGGGCGTACCGAGAACTTCGACAATCCGTGGGTGAACTACCGCGGCTACGGCTATCTGGCCAACGACCGCCGACACCAGTTCAAGTTCCGTGGCAGCTATGCATTGACCGAGAACCTGAGCGTAGCCGCTACGCTGGGCGTGCAGTCGGGCAGCCCGATCACGCGCTTCGGCGCCGGTAATCCATTCGACGCCACCGATTTCCACAGCTACTACGTGTGCGTGTCCAACTGCCAGGCCACGGTGCCCTCCGAACGCGTGTTCGTGCATTCCCCGCGCGGTGGCGATGGCCGCACGCCGTGGACCTACGACCTGGACGTGAGCGTGTCGTACAAGGTGCCGATCCCCACCGACCTGCGTCTCAAGCTGGCGGTGTACAACGTGCTCAACCAGCAGCGCGTGGTGACCGTGGATCAGGACTACGAACCGCAGGACAGCATCGGTACGCCGAATCCGCTGTACCGCTACGGTACCGGGTTCCAGTCGCCGCGTTATGCGCAGCTGACCGTCACATGGGCCTACTGAGACCCGCCCAGCACGCTCGACGCTGCATCTGCGTGGCCGTGTTGGCGGTGTTTCCGGTTGCGGCGGCGCAGACCAGCGCGACCGCCTCCCTCGAGGCCGACGTCGCCGCCGTGGTCCAGCACGAGCACCTGCCCGGGCTGGCCATCGCGGTGGTCGACAACGGGCAGGTGGTCTATCGCCACGCCGAGGGCGCGCGCGGCGACGGCGGCCGCATCGACCAGGACACGCTGTTCAAGATCGCCTCCAACAGCAAGGCGATGACCGCCGCGCTGCTGGCGCGGCTGGTGCAGCAGGGCAAGCTGCGCTGGGAGGATCCGGTGCGGCGGCATCTACCGGGCTTCCGCATGCACGATGCGTGGGTGGGCGAGCAGATGCAGGTGCGCGACCTGCTGATCCACAACAGCGGTCTCGGCCTGGGCGCCGGTGACCTGATGCTGTGGCCGGAGCCGAACGCGTTCACCCGTGCCGACATCATCGCGGGGCTGGCGCACCTGAAGCCGGTCAGCAGTTTCCGCAGCCGCTACGCCTACGACAACCTGATGTACGTGGTGGCCGGCGAACTGGCCGCTGCGACGGGTGGCAAACCGTATGACCAGTTGATGCGCGAGCAGGTGTTCGAGCCGCTGGGCATGACCCGCTGCCAAGTGGGGACGTGGTCGGTGAAGCGGGTCGGCAACGTGGCGCAGCCACATGCCTGGCGTGGCGACCACAATACGGTGGTGAACGCCGATGGTGCGATCAGCCCGGACCTGCCGTCGATGGCCGCCGGCGGCATCCGTTGTTCGCTGCGGGACATGACGCGCTGGATGCAGGTGCTGCTCGATCCCGGCCTGGCACCTGGCTGGTTGGATGCTGAGCAGCGCCGTACGCTGTGGACCCTGCACATGCCGATGCCGCTGGGTGAACGCCAGCGGCGTTGGGACAACGCGCATTTCTACGGCTACGGCTATGGCTGGCGCGTGTCGGACATGGATGGGCAGTGGAAGGTGGCGCACACCGGCACATTGTCGGGCATGTACTCGTCGCTGGCGCTGCTGCCTGAGCGCAAGGTGGGTGTGGTAATGCTGATCAACGGTGAAGGCGAGGATGCGCGCATCGCATTGATGCAGACCGCACTGAAGCGCTTCACCGCCCCCGATGAGGCGCGTCCGGCGCTGGCGTACCTGGCCGAACTGAAGGCTGACCAGGCCATGCGAGCGGCAGGCGGCCATCAGCGGCCGGCGACGTCGCAGGCACGGCCGACATCGGACGCCGATCTGCCGCGTTGGCAGGGCCGCTACACCGATCCGTGGCTGGGGCCGGCCTCGCTGTGCCCGGGCAAGGACGGCCTGCGCTTCAGCGTGGACAAGTCGCCCCGGCTGGAAGCGGCTGTGCTGCAGCTGCAGGGGCGCTGGCTGCTGCGCTGGGATACGCTGGGCGAAGACGCGCAGGCGTGGCTGCAGCCGGGTGAAGGCCTGGCACCGACACTGGACCTGCGCGCCATCGATCCGGACATCGACTTCAGCTATGACTTCCAGGACCTGCATTTCACTCGTACTGGCGATTGCCCTGGCAGCGACCACCAGCGCCGCTGAGCCACCGCGCGTTTCACCGGCCACCGACGCGGCCAGCGCCGGGCTGGTGGAGATCCGTACGTTGTCGCCGCGCATCGACCTGGACATCCGCTATGCGGGCGCCAACAACTTCACCGGCGCGCGCGTGCCCGGCTACGAGGCGCCTTCGTGCTACCTGCTGGCGCCGGTGGCGAAGGCGCTGGCCGAGGTGGAACAGGACCTGCGCGCCGATGGCTTCGGCCTGCGCCTCTACGACTGCTACCGGCCGGTGCGTTCGGTGCAGGCCTTCATGGCCTGGGTGAACGATCCGCGCGAGCTCTCGCGCAAGGCACAGCAGTATCCGGACCTGGACAAGCCGCGCCTGCTGGCCGATGGCTACATCGCCGAACGCTCCGGCCACAGCCGCGGTGCCACGGTGGATCTGGGCCTGCTGGATTGCCGAAGCGGTGCATGTGCGCCGTTGGACATGGGCACTGACTTCGACTTCTTCGGGCCACGTGCGCATACGCAGACGAGCGGGCTGAGTGAGACGCAGCAGGCAAACCGGCGGCAACTGGTGCAGGCAATGGCACGGCGTGGCTTCGTGAACTATCCGCAGGAGTGGTGGCACTACACGTTCCAGCCGGAACCGGATCCCGGCTCCGCGTACGACGTCCCGGTACGGTAGGGGTATCGGCAGGGCTGCGCCCTGTACCTGCGGTAGTGCCGGCCGCTGGCCGGCAACATCAGACGCAACAGCAACAGCGTGCGTTCCGTGGGTTGGCTGGGCGGTGCCGGAGTGCGGGGACGCCGTAAATCCGTCCATGGAGGCTTGGCAGCCGCATCCATGCGGCTGACACCCCGCACTCCGGCACCGCCCAGCCTCTGACAGTTTCCCGCGCGGTCCGTTGTAGGGCCGAGCTCATGCTCGGCTGCTCTTTGTTCAATCGTCGAATTATTCGATCTCGATGGAGACTCATCCACGCACGGCGTGGATCTACCGTGGCTGCCGGATTGGGTCCGAAGCAGATCCCTTACACTGGCCGCCATCCCACCGTTGCCCATCCGATGAACCTTCCCCTGCACTTCGGCCTGCTCGGTACCCTGGAAGCCGGCGCCATCGCCATGCTGGTTGGGCTGCTGGTGTACTTCCTGTGGTCGCAGCTGTGCCGCCTGCTGCGGTGGTCGATGGGGCACGCGATCGGCTGGTCCTGCGTCATCGCCGTGATCATCGCCGCCGGCATCGATGCGTGGAAGCTGTTCTACATGGGCATCGTGCGGCTGGAATCGCCGCTGTACGCGCGCATCTTCCTGGCCACCATCCACGATCCGAACGAACTTGGCAGCCGTGTGGTGCTGGAAATCGCCGGTGCGCTCGCCGGTGTTGCTCTTGCATGGGTGTTGTTCAGTTCGCGGTCATCGGAAAAAACCGTCGACTGACGCAGGTTTTTCGTTGCCTGCCGGTTAAATGCAGAGGCGCTGAATGCGCATCTTATGAGCCACTCACTTCACCCTAACCACCGCGCTAAAGCATGCGTGGAGGCGAGTGGTTAATCGCATGTGTGCGGGCCGGTCGCGGCGCAAAATCGATTCAGAAACGCGGTGGCAGGGTAGGTGCCGTGCGGAATCAACACGCCGCGCAACACCACCCAATTGGCAGGAGACACCCCTGATGACTATTCGCAACCGCAAGCCCCTGATCGCCCTGATCGTCGCCGCTGGCAGCGTGCTGGCCATCCCGGCGATGGCCCAGTCGGCCAAGCAGCAGGCCGCGCATGCACAGAACGAGGCCGCTCAGGCCCAGCAGGCGGCTGCACAGGCCGGCCAGGCCGCCGACCAGGCGACCAATGCGGCCGCAGCGGCATCGGCACAGGCCAATGGCGGTGGCCAGACCTGGGCCAGCATCGATACCGATGGCAACGGCACCATCAGCAAGACCGAGGCGCAGGTGAACGCCGGCCTGGCCCAGGTGTTCGACCAGGCCGATACCAACAAGGACGGCGAGCTGAGCGCCGATGAGTACAAGGCCTACGTGGCCGCCCAGCAGGCCGGCGCCGGTGGCGCAGCGCAGGGTGCACAGGGCAGGTAAGTCCTGCGTCGGGGCGTATGGGAACCCGGGCGGTTTCGGCCGCCCGGGTTTTTTTCGTCACCATGGCCCCTGTATCCTTGCGCGATGAATACACCCACGCCTGCGCCGTCGCGCGCCATCGGCCTGGTCGGTTTTGACGGTGACGATACGCTGTGGAAGAGCGAGGACTACTACCGCAAGGCCGAGCAGGATTACCTTGACCTGCTGTCGCGCTATGTCGACGTGCATGACACCCAGACCGCCCGCCACCTGCTGGAAGTGCAGCAGCGCCACCTGGGCACCTTCGGCTACGGCGTCAAGAGCATGACCCTGTCGATGATCGAAGCGGCCATCGACATCACCGGCCAGCGCATCGAGGCCAAGGACATCCAGCGCATCCTGGAGATCGGCCACGACACCCTGCGCCACCCGGTCGAGCTGATCGATGGTGTACGCGAAGCGGTGGTGGCCATCGCCGAGCACTACCCGGTGGTGCTGATCACCAAGGGCGACCTGTTCCACCAGGAAGCGAAGATCAAGGTCGCCAACCTGGGCGAGCTGTTCCCGCGCATCGAGATCGTTTCCGAGAAGGACCCGGAGACCTACGCCCGCGTGCTGGCCGAATTCGACCTGCCGATGCAGCGCTTCGTGATGGTCGGCAACTCGCTGCGCTCGGACATCGAGCCGGTGGTGACCCTGGGTGGCTGGGGCGTGCATACCCCGTACGCAGTGACCTGGGCCCACGAGACCCAGCATGGCGTGGCCGACGACGAACCGCGCATGGTCACTGCCGATACCGCCCACGACTGGCCGGCCGCACTGGCGGCGATCGAGACCAAGGCCGCTGCGGCCTGACAGGGCCCGTCGGCTGCGGCAGAATCGGGGCATGAACCACCGACTGCGCGCGCTGATGTTGTTCCTGTTGCTGGCGCCGGCCACCGTGCTGGCCCAGCAGACCGCCGAGCGCTCAAGCGCCTACGACGTGGACACCGGCGACAGCTGGGTCGATGCCCAGCTGCAGGACATCAACCATTACGCCGAACGCTACCCCGATGCCTTCCTCGACGAAGTGTCGCGCTATGCCGACGTGCCGCGCGGCTACATCAGCGCGCTGTTCACCACCCACGGCTGGCAGGCCGGAGACATCTATTTCGCCTGCTTCTGGGCCAAGGCCAGTGGCCAGACCTGCCGCGACAGCGTGCGTGCCTTCAGCCAGGACCCGGAGGGCGGCTGGGAGGCGGTGGTCAAGCGCATGCCCACCAAGCCGGACAATCTGCACTACCGGGCTGTGCGCCATGCCATCGTGGCCAGCTACCAGCACTGGGACCGGCCGATCACCCTGGATGCCGCGCTGAAGCGCCAGTTGAAGCGGTAGGGTCGGCCGCTGGCCGGCAATTGCAGCCTTTCCAGGCATCCGGGGTTGCCGGCCAGCGGCCGG
>NZ_JAXBQL020000009.1:125747-135182 GCF_047520565.2 Stenotrophomonas sp. FR012 | reverse complement strand
GGGGGGGGGGCCCCCCCCCCCCCGGCACTACCCGGTCATGTTGCTCTGCGTATCGCCGCCGCCGGGCGCTCCGGCGACAATACGGGTCCGAGCTGTTCCCCGTTCCCGTAATCGAGTGACTGATGAGCGCCTCTTTCGTTTCGCCTGATGTGATCCGCCGCCTGTTCGCGCAGGCCATGTCCCGCATGTACCGCACCGAAGTGCCGCTGTACGGCACGCTGGTGGAACTGGTGGAGCGGATCAACGCGCAGGTGCTTGCCCAGGACCCGGCGCTGGCCGCGCAGCTGCAGCGCAACGACGAGCGTGCGCGGCTGGATGAAGAGCGTCATGGCGCGATCCGCGTCGGTACCGTGCAGGAACTGGCGACGCTGCGCCGCCTGTTCGCGGTGATGGGCATGTACCCGGTCGGCTACTACGACCTGTCGGTGGCCGGCGTGCCGGTGCACTCCACCGCGTTCCGCCCGCTGACCGGCGCGGCGCTGGCGCAGAATCCGTTCCGCGTGTTCACCTCGCTGCTGCGCCTGGAGCTGATCGAAGACGAAGCCCTGCGTGCAGAGTCGGCGAAGATCCTGGCGCGCCGTCGCATCTTCACCGACGGCGCGCTGGCGCTGATCGACCAGGCCGAGCGCGACGGTGGCCTGTCGCAGGCCGATGCCGAGCGCTTCGTCGATGAAGCACTGGAAACCTTCCGCTGGCATGGTGACGCCACGGTCGACCTGCCGACCTACCGCGCGCTGCACAACGCGCACCGGCTGGTGGCCGACGTGGTCAGTTTCCGCGGCCCGCACATCAACCACCTGACCCCGCGCACGCTGGACATCGACGCTGCACAGGCGGCAATGATCGAGCACGGCATGGCGGCCAAGGCGGTGATTGAAGGGCCGCCGCGTCGTGCCTGCCCGATCCTGCTGCGCCAGACCAGCTTCAAAGCGCTGGAAGAGGCCGTGCACTTCCCGGATGCCGAAGGGGGTGATGCCGGCACCCATACCGCGCGCTTCGGCGAGATCGAACAACGCGGCCTGGCGCTGACCCCGAAGGGCCGCGCGCTGTACGACCAGCTGCTGTCGCAAGCCCGCGACGCCGGTGGCGAAGGCAGCACCGGCGGCGACTACGGCCAGCGCCTGCAGGCGGTGTTCGCCAGCTTCCCGGATGACCATGACACCCTGCGCCAGGAAGGCCTGGGGTATTACCGCTACCAGCTGACCGACGCTGGCCGCGCCGCGCCGGAGCGCGTGGCCGATCTGCCCGCTGAAGTGCTGGTGGCCGCCGGCCTGGCCACGGCCGACCCGATCGTCTACGAGGATTTCCTGCCGGTCAGTGCCGCGGGCATCTTCCAGTCGAACCTGGGCGGCGAAGAACAGCGCGCCTATGCCGCGCATGCCAACCGTGAGGCCTTCGAGCAGGCCTTGGGCGTGGCGGTGAACGACGAGTTCGAGATCTACGAGCGGCTGCAGGCCGAATCGCTGGCGGCGTTGCGCACCGCGTAAAGGCAGAGCCGGCCGCTGGCCGGGCACCGCGTGAAGGTGGAGCCGGCCGCTGGCCGGGCGCACCGCGTGAGGTAGAGCCGGCCGCTGGCCGGCTGTTGGGGAAGCCGGCCAGAGCGGCCGGCTCTACCGCGGGCCTCAGCCCTTCATCGTTCCGGTATCCAGCCAGCGCTGGTGCCACGACAACGCTTCCGGCAGCAGGTGCGGGGTGTGCTTGCCGTAGCTCTCACGGCTGGCACGGTCGAAGTAATCCTGCAGCTGCGGGCGGAAGTCCGGGTGCGCGCAGTTGTCGATCAGCACCTGCGCGCGCTTGCGCGGGGTCAGGCCGCGCAGATCGGCCAGGCCCTGTTCGGTGACGATCACCGACACATCGTGCTCGGTGTGGTCGACATGGCTGGCCATCGGCACGATCGCCGAGATGGTGCCGTTCTTGGCGGTGGACGGGCTCAGGAACGCCGACAGGAAACCGTTGCGGGCAAAGTCACCGGAACCGCCGATGCCGTTCATGATCCGCGTGCCCATCACGTGCGTCGAATTGACGTTGCCGTAGATGTCCACCTCGATCATGCCGTTCATGCCGATGCAGCCCAGGCGGCGCACCAGTTCCGGGTGGTTGGAGATTTCCTGCGTGCGCATGATGATGCGCTCGCGGTAGAAATCGATGTTCTCCTTGAACGTCTCATTCGCCTGCGGGCTCAGCGCGAAGCCGGTGCAGGAGGCGTAGCTCAGCACGCCGTCGCGCAGCAGGTCGAGCATGCCGTCCTGGATCACTTCGGTGAACGCGGCCAGGTCGCGGAAACCACTCTTGGCCAGGCCGGCCAGCACGGCGTTGGGGATGTTGCCCACGCCCGACTGCAGCGGCAGCAGGTTCGGCGGCAGGCGGCCCTTCTTCACCTCGTGCTTGAGGAACTCGATCAGGTGCGAAGCGATCTGCTCGCTGGTTGCATCGATCGGGCTGAACGGGCTGTTGCGGTCCGGGCCGTTGGTACGCACCACGGCCACGATCTTGTCCGGGTCGCAGCGCAGCGCGGTATCGCCGATGCGGTCGTTGGCGTTCACCAGCGGAATCGGCTTGCGGTGCGGCGGCAGCGCGGTGCCGTAGTAGATGTCATGCATGCCGTCGACGCCGGCCGGCTGCCATTCGTTGACCTCGACGATCACCTTCCTGGCCAGGTCCAGCCAGGTCTTGTTGTTGCCGACCGAGGTGGAGGGCACCAGCGAACCATCTTCGCGGATGGCCGAGACTTCGATGACGGCGGTATCGATCTCGCCATAGAAGCCGAACCACACGTGCTGGGCGACGTGGCTGAGGTGGATGTCGATGTAATCCAGCTTGCCCTCGTTGATGCGGTTGCGCGCATCCGGGTCGCTCTGGAACGGCATGCGCATGGCGATGCCATCGGCCTTGGCCAGCGCGCCATCGAGTTCCGGCGCGGTCGAGGCGCCGGTCATCAGCTTGATCTGGAAGGGATTGCCCTGGGCATGCACCGCTTCGATGCGGCGGGCCAGTTCGACGGGAACGGCCTTGGGATACCCGGAGCCGGTAAAGCCGCTCATGGCCACGGTTTCACCGGGCTGGATCAGCGCGGCTGCGGCCTCGGCGGAGACCACGCGGTCACGGAGACGCGCGTTGGCGATGCGATCAACAGACATGACGACAGTGTTTCTGGGGGGAATCCCGATTATCGGCCATCCTCATCCGTACGGGGGGTTCTACCTTCGTGGAATGGCTTTTCCCCCAGTGGCTCACCCATACCCACCGGTTCTGTTTTGCAGTGCAGCGTGCAAAGTGCTTTCGCAGCCCGCACGATGGCCCTGCATCCCGACGTGGGGGAGGGAGCAGAGCCCGCTGGCAGTTCGCTGCAAGCGGGCTTTTTTATTGCCTGTGGCCCAGTGTGAATACGCGGCCTCCATTATCGGTAGTGCCGGCCGCTGGCCGGCAACTGCAGCAACCTTCGGCAGAATCATGGGATCTGCCGGCCAGCGGCCGGCACTACCGGGTCCGTCGCGTCCCGACCGGGTCGATACAATCCGCCCATGACCCTCGCCCCCGCTGACCTGCCCGCCGCCCTGCAGCCTCTTGTCGACCGCGCGCTGGCGCGCTTGGCCCAGGTCCTGCCCGAACCCATCCCGACCGATCTGCTGCCGCTGCTGAGCCGGTTGGCGGTGACCAGCGACTTCGCGCTGGACACCCTGGTGCGGCAACCGGCGCTGCTGGCGCAGCTGGCCGCGCCCGGTTGCCCGCCGATCCCGCCACCGGTGCTCGATCCGCTGCAGCCCAGCGACTGGCCGGCGCAGATCCGGCGCTGGCGTACTGCCATGTCGACGCGGCTGATCTGGCGCGACCTGACCGGCCTGGACGACGTGGCACAGACCCTGGCCGGCGCCACCACCCTGGCCGAGGACTGCCTGCGGCTGGCGCTGGACGCGCTGCAGCAGGAATTCGCCCAGCGCCACGGTGTGGTCCGCGATGGCGAAGGCGCCGCGCAGCAGCTGGTGGTGTTCGGCCTCGGCAAGCTTGGCGGCGGCGAGCTCAACTTCAGTTCCGATATCGACCTGGTCTACGCCTATCCGCACGGCGGCGAATCCGACGGCCCGCGCGCGCTGGCCGCCGAAGAGTATTTCGCCCGCCTTGGCCAGCGCCTGGCCAAGCTGCTGGACGAAACCACCGTCGATGGCTTCAGCCACCGCGTCGACCTGCGCCTGCGCCCGTTCGGCAGCGCCGGCCGCGTCGCGCTGTCGTTCGCGGCGATGGACCAGTACTTCCAGCGCGAAGGCCGCGACTGGGAGCGCTATGCGTGGCTGAAGGCGCGCGCGGTCGCCGGTGATATCGAGGCCGGTGAAGCGTGGCTGCAGACCCTGCGCCCGTTCGTGTACCGCCGCTACCTGGATTTCACTGCGCTCGATGGCCTGCGCGAGATGAAGGCAGCGATCACCGCCGAAGTCGCGCGCCGCGAGCTGCACGAAGACATCAAGCGCGGCGCCGGTGGCATCCGCGAGATCGAGTTCCTGTGCCAGGCGCTGCAGCTGATCCGCGGTGGCCGCGAACCTGCGCTGCGCGAGCGCCGCCTGCTGGTGGCGCTGGACGCGCTGGTGGCTGCGGGGCAGATCGCGCCCGAGGACGGCAGTGCGCTGCGCGAGGCCTACCTGTTCCTGCGCCGCCTGGAGAACCGCCTGCAGATGCTGCGCGATGCGCAGACCCACGTGCTGCCCAGCGATGCACTGGACCGCGAGCGCATCGCCGTCGGCCTCGGCTACCCGGACTGGGACGTGCTGCGCGCGGCGCTGGCCGAACAGCAGCAGCGGGTCAGTACCGAATTCGCCGCGCTGCTGGCACCGCGCAAGGGTCAAGCCGCGCCCGACGCGCTGGCCAATTACTGGCGTAGCCTGCCCGAGGGCAGCAACGCGCCGTTGCTGGCAGAAGCCGGTTTCCTCGATGCCAATGGCGCCGACCAGTCATTGCGTGACTTCGCGCAGGGCACCGGCGTGAAGTCATTATCCGATGCGGCGCGTGCGCGGCTGGATCGCGTACTGCCCGCGTTGCTGCATGCGGCCACGCGTTCGCCGCAACCCGACGCTGCGCTCAAGCGTGTGCTCGGCCTGTTGCAGGCCGTGCTGCGCCGGACCAGCTATCTCGCGCTGCTGGACGAACAACCGAGCGCGTTGGCGCGTCTGGTCGATGTGCTGGCGCGCAGCGCGCTGCTGGCCGAGCGGCTGGCCGCGTACCCGCTGCTGCTGGACGAACTGCTGGACGTGCGCGTGTCCGGGCCGATGCCCGATGCGGCCGGCATGCTGGCCGAGTGCCAGCAGGTGCTGGCGGTGGAAGATCCCGAATCCGCACTGCGCTGGCTCAACGAGACGCGGCTGGCGCTCAGCTTCCGCATGGCGATGGCCACGCTGGATGGCCGCCAGGGTGCGGTGGACAGCACGCGGCAACTGGCCGAGCTGGCGCAGGCGGTGGTCACCACCGTGCTGGCGATGGCCGAGGCGGACATGCGCGCCGCGCACGGCGGGATTCCCGGTGGACGTTTCGCGATCATCGGCTACGGCAGCCTCGGCGGGCTTGAGCTGGGCTTCGGTTCCGACCTGGACCTGGTGTTCCTGCACGACAACCCGGCTGGCGTGGAGGCCAGCGATGGCGCACGTCCGCTGGAACCGGGGCGCTGGTATGCACGACTGGCACAGAAGGTGATGGCGCTGCTTGGTGCGGTCACCGCCGCCGGGCGCCTGTACGACATCGACGTGCGCCTGCGCCCGGACGGTGGCAAGGGTTCACTGGTGTCTTCGTTGGCCAGCTACACCGAATACCAGCGCGAACGCGCGTGGACCTGGGAACACCAGGCCCTGGTGCGCGCACGCGGTGTGGCCGGTGATGCCAGCCTGCTGGCCGATTTCGAACAGGTGCGTGCACAGACACTGGGTCGTGAGCGCGATCCGGCCACGCTGTATGCCGATGTGCTGAAGATGCGCGGCCGCATGCGCACTGAACTGGACCGCAGCGATGCCGCGCGGCTGGACCTGAAACAGGGTGCCGGTGGCGTGGTGGACCTGGAGTTCCTGCTGCAGACCGGCGTGCTGGCGCGTAGTGCGCAGCATGCGGCGTTGCTGCAGCCACGCGACACGCCGTCGCTGATCGGTGCGCTGGCGATTGCCGGTTTCCTGCCGGAAGACACTGCGCAAGCACTGCATGGCGCGCATGCCACGCTGCTCGACGTGGGCCTGGCCTGCACGCTGGACCGTCGCCCGCGACTGGCACCGACCACGCCAGCGATTGAAGACGCGTGTGCGGCGATTACGGCGGCGTGCAGAGCGGCGGAGCTGCCGTTCGGGTGAGTGGGTGCACCCATTAGAGCAATTGCCCGGGGATGATCCGCTGTTGGTAGGTGCCGACCGTTGGTCGGCACAATCTGTCAGCGGTGATGAACTCTGATGGAGCGTGCCGACCAACGGTCGGCACCTACCGTGCTCATGTGCCATCCAAGGTCGGCACCTGCCAGAGCACGTGCGGTCAGCTGGTCGCGCGCAGCGGCGCCATCTTCCACAGCAGTGCGCGGAACGGGGCCAGCAGGCAGACGCCGATCGCCAGCTTCACTACCAGGTCGCCGGCGGCCCAGCTCACCCACGGCAGGGTGGAACCGGCAAATGCGGTCGACCAGAAAATGGTGGTATCCACCGTCGCGCTGCAGGTCGTGGCCACCATCGGTGCGCGCCACCAGCTGCCGCGGCGCAGGCGGTCGAACACGGTGATGTCCAGCAACTGCGCCACGATGAAGGCCGAGCACGAGGCAACGGCGATGCGCGGCGTGGCCACCCAGATCGACAACAGCACCGCCACCGCGAAGCCGATCCACGCCACGCGGCGCGCCGGGCCCGGGCCGAAGCGGCGGTTGATCAGGTTGCTGACCAGGAACGCGACCGGATAGCTGAAGGCGCCCCAGGTCAGCCAGTCATTGATCGGGTACTGCACCAGCACGTTGGACAGCAGCACCACCGCGCCCATCGCCAATACCGCCAGCACCAGGGCGCGGGCGGTCAGCGGGGCAAACACAGGGGCAGGACGCACGGACATGGCGAGCCAGGGGGACAAAGGGGATCGCCCATTATCCGCCCGGCCCGCGGCAAAGCCAAAACCGCTTGTTCAGCTTTACAACGCTTCGCTCATCACATCGCCCGCGGCGTAGGCCGTCGGCACGTAGGCCAGTGCCTGGCCCTGTGCGCTCTTCACGGTCCAGCCGGCACCGGCCTCGGTGGGGTCGAAATGTACCTGCTGGCCGACCACGAAGGCCGCCGTCTGGTCTTCATGCACGCGCGCCGGCCAGCGCAGGGTGGCGGTCTGATCGGCCTTGTCGGGCACCTGCAGCTGCACCTGGCGCTCGCCGGCCGCCGTGATCTCCACCTTCTTCACGTCCATCGGCGGCAGTGGCACCGCCTTGGTGCGGGCAACCCTGCCATTGCGTTCGCTGGCCTTGAACGGCGCCTTGGACAGTTCGGACAGGCCCGCCGATGCAGCGAGCGGCACCGAGACCACGATCAGCGAGGTGATCAGCACGCTGGCTTCGCTGCTGTTCAACTGCGGCGCGGCGCCGGCATGGACGGTGGGCACCAGCAGCGCGGAGAGCAGCAGGGCGGAAGCGGGAACGCGCAGGCAACGGAACATGGAGACCTCCTGGTCAGCGTGGGGACGGCGGCTCAGCGCCGGGTATCGAAGATATCGCGCGGGCCGGTGGCCTCGGGCAGGTATTCCAGCGGGCGGCCCTGGTTGTCCTTCAGCTGCCAGCCCTGGTCGGCGCCGGTTGGCTCGAAGTTCACGGTCTGGCCCACGGTGAACTGCACGGCCGGGTCGCCGACGCCGCGCGGATACTGCATCGATGCGGTGTTCTGCGGATCGTTGGCATCACGCAGCAGCACTTCGCGGCGGCCATCGACGGTGGTGGCGATTGCGCTCACCTCCATCTGCGGCAGCTTGATCTGCTGCGGGCGCGCCAGCGGCTGGCCGGCATCGGCCGCATCCTGGGCTTCCTTCGCTGCTGCGGCGCGGGCCGAGGCCACCATCTGCGTGGACATTTCCAGGCTCGGTCCCTGCGGGCCCGGGTCATGGATGATCACGATGCGGCGTTCGGCGTGGGCGGCCGTCGACCACGCCAGGCCGGTGACGATCACCATCGACAACACAGAGGTAAGCAGCGGACGCATGTCGTTCTCCTTGCGGGATTCAGGGCGTGGCGGCGGTGGCACCGGCCACCGGCACATGGGGGATCACCAGTTCCTGCTGCAGCTGGCTGCGCTGGTGCAGGAAGTCGAACACCGATTCCACCGTCACCACCGAATAGTTGCCGGAGATGCGTTCGCCGGCTGGATGGTCGGTGGTGGTGGCGTTGGCTACGAACAGGCGCGCACCCACGCGCTTGCCGAGGCCGATATGCAGCACGCTGGGCTGGTACTTCTGCTGGCGCAGCCACTGCTGTGCCTGTTCGCGCTTGACGATGGCCGGCGCGCCTTCGGTCTGCGCCATCGCCGCCGCCAGCACTTCCAGCACCCACTGGTTGGAGTTCTGGTAGTCGGTGGCGAACGGGTAGGCGACCACGTTGTACCTTGTTTCGTGCAGCGCCTTGGGCTGGATCGAGGGCGGCACCAGCATCGCGCGCAGCGCCGCACGCAAGGGGGCCGACGGCACGCCGATGCGCAGGTCGGTATGGCCGCCGCTCTCGCCGACGAAGTTGCCGAGGCCCTCGTGGTACAGCTGCGAGCTGTCGGTCTTGCAGCGGTTGAGCAGGTGCATCGCGCGCCAGCGGCCGTCGTCCTCGCGCAGCAGGAAGGCCAGGTGGCTGTGGCGCAGGCCGTAGCGGCTCAGGTCCTGGCCACCGCGCGCGGCCACCGCCACGTCCACCTCGGGCAGCGCGTCCAGGCGTTCGGCGGTGGTCCAGGCCACGTCCAGCATCGCCGCCTGCGACGCCACGCTCGGGTAGCGCTCGCGGCAGGCGGTGCTGTCGGCCCAGGCCGGTGCGGTCGCCAGCAGGCTGGCGATCAGCAGCGCGGCGCGGCGCAGGCGGGAAAAACGATCCATGTCGGTACCTTCAACGGCGGGCAGGCCCGCGCGCCGATCATACGCTGCTCAGCGCAGCGGGCGATCCACGCCCTTGCGCTGGAGTTCCCTGTCGCAGGCATCGCTGATCGGGGCGATCGGCAGCGGCGGGCGCTCGCCCGTCTTCGGATCGCGCAGCGCCGGCTGTTCGCGGTACGCATCCAGCTGCTGCTGGCATTGATAGGAGATCGGGTCCAGCTCGGTGGGCGCGGTCGAACACGCGGCGAGCAGGGCCAGGGGCAGCAGGAGCAGGGTACGCATGAAGGCATTCGGTCCGGTGGGGGACACCGGACTCTAACGGTATGGGCAGATTGAAATGTTCAGAAATCGCTGCGCACCCCGGTAGTGCCGGCCGCTGGCCGGCATCGG
>NZ_JAXBQL020000009.1:0-125737 GCF_047520565.2 Stenotrophomonas sp. FR012 | reverse complement strand
CCCCCCCCCCCCCCCCCCCCCCCCCCCCCACTACCCCAAGGCCAGGCGCTGCTTTACTTCCGCCGCCACGCGCGCGGTTTCGCGCAATGGCTCGATGCGGTCGTACTGCCAGTCCAGCCAGTGCGGCTGCAAGCGCCCGCGTTCGCGCAGCTGCTGCTGGAACCGGGCCAGCCGGCCCTGCGCGGCATCGGCCAGCGCCACCATCACCGGCATGCGCGTGGCGCAGGCTTCAGAGAGCAGGTTCACCGAATCGGGCGAGACCACCACCCGGTTGGCCCAGCCGAGCAGGCCGCCATAGGGATTGGTACCGTCGCCACCATCGCCCCAGATCACGTGCGGCAGGTCGGCGAACTTCGCGCGTAGGATCTCGGCCAGGGCTGGCGGCGTGCGTCGCGAGGTGGTGGCCAGCAGGCTGCCGCCTTCGCTGCGGATCTGCTCGGCCAGCGCCTGGAACACACCGACCATCGCCGTCTCGTCCCACGGCGCCAGCGGCGTCGGCCCGCCCACCAGCAGTGCGGTGCGCGGACCGGGCAGGGTGCTGAAGCCGGCGAACGCGGCGCGACCCCAGGCCAGCCAGTCGTCGTCCACCGGGTTGAGGCTGCCGAGCAGGGTCAGCACATTGCTGCCGCGCAGGGCGTCGTGTTCGGGCACCACCACCACGTCCCAATGGCGGGCGCCGATGCGCGGGTCGAGGATCTGCACCACCTGGCTGCCGCGTGCACGCAGCACGCGCAGGGCACCGGCCGCCTGGCGACCACAGCCGATCGCCAGTGCCGGCGCCTCGGCCGCCAGCGTCGCCAAGGCCTCGCCGTAGCCATTCACATCGCCGGGCAGGCGCCGCGGCGACAGCCAGCGCCAGGGTGCGCGCGGTTGCAGGAGCAGCGGTCGGTGGGTGCCCTGGCGCAGTGCCGAGGCCAGCGCGACCGCCTGGCGGACATTGCCCGCACGGCCGTCAGTGACCGTCCATGGCGCGCTCGATCGTTTCACCATTGGCATTAATTCGTTTCAGCCCTGCTGGGTGTTGCAACAGTCGCGACACTCTACACTGCGGCTCGTCGTTTCGCCCCGCGCCGCCCGCGGGCACTGACTTCCTTTCGCCGCCCTGGAGATCCACCGATGTCCCACGCGCTCGACGCCGCCGCCCTTGATCAGCTGTTCCGTACGGCCCGCACCCAGAACGCCTTCCTCGACAAGCCGGTCCCCGAGAGCCTGCTGAAGGAACTGTACGACCTGGTGAAGTGGGGCCCCACCGCGGCCAACACCACGCCGGCCCGCTTCGTCTTCGTCACCTCGAAGGAGGCCAAGGACAAGCTGGCCCCGGCGCTGTCCGAAGGCAACCTGGCCAAGACCATGGCTGCGCCGGTCACCGTCATCATCGGTTTCGACCTGGACTTCCACGAGAAGCTGCCGTACCTGTTCCCGCACACCGATGCCAAGGCCTGGTTCGATGGCCCGCAGGAAGGCCGCCACGAAGCCGCCATCCGCAACGGCAGCCTGCAGGGTGCCTACCTGATCCTGGCTGCGCGCGCGCTGGGCCTGGATGCCGGTCCGATGTCCGGCTTCGACCCGGCCAAGGTCGACGAAGCCTTCTTCGCCGGCACCTCCATCAAGTCGAATTTCCTGGTCAACCTGGGTTACGGTGATCCGGCGGGCCTGTTCCCGCGCCTGCCGCGCCTGTCGTTCGACGAAGCGGCGCGCATCGCGTAAGTCGCTGTATCGGTTTCGGGCCCGCTGTTCCGCGGCGGGCCATTGCTGCACCGTGTACCCACCCTACGATCCGGAGAGTTCCTCAGATGAGCGCCACCCGTAAACTGCTGCTGCCGCTGGCCCTGACCCTGGCCATCGCCGCCTGCTCCAAGCCGGCCGACACCGCTGCCCCGGCTGCCGATGCCGCCGCCCCGGCGACCACCGAGCAGGCTGCCACCCCGGCGGCTGATGCCGCCGCTGCTGCGCCGGCTGCCGAAGCGATCAAGATCGCCTCGGGCACCTACAAGCTGGACCCGAGCCACACCGACGTGCTGGCGCAGTGGAGCCACTTCGGCTTCTCCAACCCCAGCGCGCACTTCGGCAACGTCGAAGGCACCCTGGTGTACAACGCCGAAGACGTGACCAAGTCCACCGTGGAAGTGAAGCTGCCGCTGAGCGGCCTGAACAGCTTCACCGCCAAGTTCGACGAGCACCTGAAGAGCGCCGACTTCTTCGACGCCGCCAAGTTCGCCGATGCCACCTTCAAGAGCACCAAGGTGGAAGCGGCCGGCACCAACAAGCTGACCGTCACCGGCGACCTGACCATCAAGGGCATCACCAAGCCGGTCACCCTGGACGTCACCGTCAACGGCGGCGGCGAGCACCCGATGGCCAAGGTTCCGGCGGCTGGCTTCGATGCCACCACCACCCTGAAGCGCAGCGATTTCGGCGTCGGCGCCTACGCCCCGAACGTCAGCGATGAAGTGAAGATCCGCATCACCACCGAAGCCACCGGCGAAAAGCCGGCCGCTTGATGCACCCAGCTCACTCGTCGTGAGAAGGCAGAAGGCCCGCTGAAGAGCGGGCCTTCTTTTTGGGTGCCGGTAGAGCCGGCCGCTGGCCGGCTGCATGCTGGGCACCCGATGCCGATGGGGTTGCCGGCCAGCGGCCGGCACTACCCGGCAGATGCCAACCGGCATCTGGTGGGTGCGGATCTGCATTTGGTGGGTGCGGACCGTTGGTCCGCACGATCCCTCAGCGCAACGCGCCCAACCATGCCACGCACGCCTCGCTCGGGCTCTGCTTGGCCTTCACCGTCATCCCGCTCACCCGCACGAACGTCTGCGCCGCCTGTGCCACCCTCTGGCGTGCGATCAGCGCCGCCTGCTTGGTCGCGGCCTGCTGCTTGCGCAGCTGCACGATGTTGATCGAAGGCCGACCCACCGGCGCGTACTTCTGGTCGCGGCGCAGCACGTCGGCCACCTGCGCCACTTCGAATTCGGCCTGCAGGTAGCGGTGCTGTGCTTCCACCAGGTCGCGCAGCGGCGCGCGCAGTGCAGCGGTGTCGGCGAAGGCGGCCAATGCCGCGTCGCAGGCGGCGTCATCGGCGAAGCGGGTACGCAGCGCGTCCACGCTGGCCAGGGTCAGTTTGGCCATGTGGGCCTCGTTGCTGCAGGAAAGGAGCGCGATTGTCGCATTGCCAGCTCGGTAGTGCCGGCCGCTGGCCGGCAATTGCATGGGAGTGTGCGGACCAACGGTCCGCACCCACCAGTCGATGGCGGTCCGCACCCACCGACGGCGGCGCAGCCGAGCGTGGGCTCGGTTCTACAATGGCTGCGGTATCACCCACGGAAGGAAGACCCATGCAGGACGCGCAGTACTGGTTGAACGAATTCTGGTCGGGCCTGAGCGTGCTCGATCTGGTGGGCGGCAGCGTGCTCGGTACGCTGCTCGGCCTGGTGCTGGGCATCGCCGGCTGGCGCTGGCTGCATCGCCGTGGTTGGTTGCAGCGGCGCAAGCGCTGGCATCACTGGCTGCTGGCCAGCTACGTGGTGCTGCTGCCGCTGGCCACTGCCTTCTTCGGCCTGCAGCTGGGTTTCACTGCCGGTGCGCACCGCGCGCTGTTCAAGCAGCTCGATCATTTCCAGCCGCACCTGCAGACCCTGGTGGAAGGCTGGAGCGAAGGCTTTACCGATTCGCTGGACGACCCGCGCATGCGCGAGGCACTGCGCAGCCAGGGCACGGTGGGCGACGTCGCCGACACCATCGCCTCGGCCTACCTCAGCGAGCATCCGCTGCCCGGCCTGGACCGTCTTGGCAACGGCCCGTTGGCACGTGGTACCGGCTGGGTGATCGGCAGGGTGCGCGAGGGCCTGCTGCGCAGCATGGTGGAAGACACGCTGGTGGACAGGGCCGGTAGCCTCGGCCTGGAACCCAAGGTGGTGCGCGAGGCGCTGACCATGCACGTGGATGAGCTGCTGCACACCCGTGGCGTGCTGCGGCTGGTGAAGGCGCAGATCAACGGCATGATGCCCGGCGTGTACTTCGGGCTGCTGTTGCCGTTGTTGATCATCGCCCTGCTGGTAGCGCTGGAGATCTGGGCCGCGCAGCGGTTCGGGTGGACGCCGCAGAGGGTAGTGCCGGCCGTTGGCCGGCAATTGCAGGTTCCTGCCGAAGGTTCATGAGGTTGCCGGTGCATGGGGTCAGATCCCTTTTCCACAGGAAAAGGGATCTGACCCCGAGCCGGTCAATCGCCGTCGGTTTCGTCCGGGTGGGCCTTCCAGTAGCCGGTGGAACGGATCCAGTCGCGCGGCACGCCCAGGTGGCCTTCGATGAACTTGCGCATCATCCGTGCGCGCCGTGATTCGGTGGCGATCCAGTAGAAGACATCGCCGTCCGGGGCCTCGAAGTCGGTCAGCATGTCTTCCAGCAGCGTACTGCTGGCCGCCGGGAAGCCGTTGCGC
This sequence comes from Stenotrophomonas sp. FR012, assembly GCF_047520565.2. Taxonomy (NCBI): domain Bacteria; kingdom Pseudomonadati; phylum Pseudomonadota; class Gammaproteobacteria; order Lysobacterales; family Lysobacteraceae; genus Stenotrophomonas; species Stenotrophomonas sp. FR012. The sequence goes on along the minus strand of NZ_JAXBQL020000009.1, from coordinate 121,307 downwards.
TCCAGCCAGTGGATGCGCACGTTCTCGTACTGCGGCAGGTCCTGGCGCTCGGTCTCGTCGCGCACTTCGATGAAGGCCTGCACCTCGGCACTGTCCGGCAGCACGTCCAGCCAACGGGCGATGGCCGGCAGTGCGGTTTCATCGCCGATCAGCACGTAGGCGTCGTAGCTGTCGGCCACCACGAACGAGCCGCGCGGACCGCCGATCACCAGCATGTCGCCCGGCTGTGCGCGTTCGGCCCATGGCCCGGCCACGCCCTGGTCGTGCAGCACGAAGTCGATGGCCAGCTCGCCGGCTTCGTGGTCCCACCAGCGCGGGGTGTAGTCGCGCGAGGGCGAAGGCACCTTGCCGTCCGGGTAGCTGCGGCCTTCGGCGGTCAGCACCGGCAGCACCATCTCGCCCGCAGCGTTGGGGAAGAACAGCTTGATATGGTCGTCGGCGCCGGGCGAATCGAAGCCGGCCAGGTCGTCGCCACCCAGCACGATGCGGCGCATGTGCGGGGTGACCTCTTCGGTGCGCAGCACGGTCAGTTCACGGAAGCGCACATCCAGGCGCAGGCGCGTGTTGTTGTGTTCGGTCATGGGGGTTACCTGTAAAGGTGTCGCGCGGGGGCGCGCGGCGTAGGGGAGACCTGGCTGGCGTCAGTCTGGCTGGGTCGTTGAAATCGGTGGTTGCTCGCTACCGGCCGTACCGTTGAGCAGGGCCGAGGCCCGCGTCAGCAGCGCCGCCACTTCGTCCGCCTCACCCTCGGCCCAGCGGCCGTGGTGGTGCACCAGCGCCCGCTTGAACTCGCGCAGGGCCGCGGCCAGCGGCGGCGGCAGCGAGGCCTTGGTGATCTCGCGGGCACGGTCGAAGGCACGCCGCTGCGCCAGGCGCACCTGGGTGCGCTGCACCTTCAGCTCGAACTCGCCGGCAGCGGTGATGCGGAAGATCCGCTTGCCATCCACTTCCTCGGCCTCGATCCAGCCGGCCTGTTCGAAGCTGGCCAGCAGCGGGTACATGGTGCCGGCGCTGGGCGTGTAGGCCTGCATGAACTGGTTGCTGATCAGCTGCATCAGCTCGTAACCATGGCGCGGCTGCTCGCCGATCAGGGCCAGCACCAGCAGGCGCAGGTCGCCGCGGCTGAGGACGCGCGGCTGGCCGTTGCGGCGCGGCACATCCGGATCGGTGGAACGGGCTCTGGCAGAAGCGGTACGGCTCATTTCGATATATCGGTAAACGAGTATGCAAACGATATATCGATATGTCGAAAGCGACAACATCCGATCCGGCCACAAGCAGGTGCAATTTGGGCCACGGACCTTCGTGCGCACAGCAAAAGGGGCGCCCCCTGCGAGGCGCCCCGGCGATGCTGTGGAAGGGAGCAGGGCCATCGGGCCCATCACTCGCGACCCACCCTGGGCCCGCGACTGGCAGCGATCCAGAGGCAGGTGCGACATGTTGTCGCCGGTTCAGAACCGCTGCCCGGCGCCCACCTACGGCGGTTCCGGAGTTGCCCTACAACCGTCATCGGCAGCGGTAACACTGCGTCCTGCACATGGGCGCAGCGGCCGCAAGCGACAGCCCGCGCCGCCGCCAAGGCCCGCCGCAGGGCCATCAGCGGGCCCGGCAAGCCCCTTGCGGACACTGGCCGGTTGCATCCATACGCCAGCGTAGCCAAGTGACGAAAGCCCTTGGTGCGCTACACTTTGCGGTCTAGAAATCTATACAACAGTCGCGCGCGTGCGTGCGGTTATGGGAGCGCTAATGAACTGGTTGAACGAGGTGCTGAACAACGACCCGAATCCTGTGGAAACCCAGGAGTGGATCGAGTCGTTGAAGGCCGTTATTGATGTCGAGGGCTCCGAGCGCGCGCATCAGCTGCTGGAAGGCATGGTGGAACTGACCCGTCGTTCGGGCGCCTACCTGCCGTTCTCTCCCACCACCGAATACGTCAATACCATCGAACCGCAGTTCGAGGCCAAGAGCCCGGGCAACGCCGAGCTGGAATGGCGCATCCGTTCGATCATCCGCTGGAACGCGATGGCCACCGTGGTGCGCGCCAACCGCAAGCCGGGTGACCTGGGCGGCCACATCGCCTCGTTCGCCTCCGGCGCCACCCTGTACGACGTGGGCTTCAACCACTTCTGGCGCGCCCCGAGCGAAAACCACCCGGGCGACCTGCTGTTCATCCAGGGCCACAGCGCCCCGGGCATCTACGCACGTTCCTTCCTGGAAGGCCGCATCAGCGAAGAGCAGCTGGACAAGTTCCGCATGGAAGTGGACGGCGGTGGCCTGTCCTCGTACCCGCACCCGTGGCTGATGCCGGACTACTGGCAGACCCCGACCGTGTCGATGGGCCTGGGCCCGCTGGCCGCCATCTACCAGGCGCAGTTCATGCGCTACCTGGAAAACCGTGGCCTGATCGAGAAGTCCGACCGCAAGGTGTGGTGCTTCATCGGCGACGGCGAGAGCGACGAGCCGGAAACCCTGGGTGCCATCGCCCTGGCCGGCCGTGAAGGCCTGGACAACCTGATCTTCGTGGTGAACTGCAACCTGCAGCGCCTGGACGGTCCGGTGCGCGGCAACGGCAAGATCATCCAGGAACTGGAAGGCGTGTTCCGTGGCGGCGGCTGGAACGTGATCAAGCTGCTGTGGGGCGGTTACTGGGATGCCCTGCTGGCCAAGGACACCAATGGCGTCCTGAAGAAGCTGATGATGGAAACCGTCGACGGCGAATACCAGAACTGCAAGGCCTTCGGCGGCGCCTATACCCGCGAGCATTTCTTCGGCAAGTACCCGGAAACCGCCGCGATGGTCGCCGGCCTGAGCGACGACGACATCTGGCGCCTGAACCGTGGTGGCCACGACCCGCACAAGGTGTACGCCGCCTACCACCAGGCCGTGAACACCAAGGGCATGCCGACCGTCATCCTGGCCAAGACCGTGAAGGGTTACGGCATGGGCAGCGCCGGTGAAGCACTGAACCCGACCCACCAGACCAAGAAGCTGGACGACGAAGCGGTGCGCCACTTCCGCGACCGCTTCAACATTCCGGTGACCGACGCGCAGCTGGCCGACGGCCAGGTGCCGTTCTACCACCCGGGCCCGGATTCGCCGGAAGTGCAGTACCTGCAGGAACGCCGTGCCGCGCTGGGCGGTTACCTGCCGCAGCGCCGCCGCAAGGCCGACAAGACCTTCGTCGCGCCGAAGCTGGAAGCCTACGAGCGCCTGCTGAAGAGCAGCGGCGAGCGCAGCTACTCCACCACCATGGCGTTCGTGCAGAGCCTGAACATCACCCTGCGCGACAAGGAACTGGGCCCGCACATCGTGCCGATCGTGGCCGACGAAGCCCGTACCTTCGGCATGGAAGGCCTGTTCCGCCAGATCGGCATCTACGCGCCGTTCGGCCAGAAGTACAAGCCGGTCGATGCGGACCAGCTGATGTTCTATCGCGAAGACCAGAGCGGCCAGGTGCTGCAGCAGGGCATCAGCGAGCCGGGTGCGATCAGCTCGTGGATGGCCGCCGGTACCAGCTACTCGGTCAGCAACGTGCCGATGCTGCCGTTCTACATCTATTACTCGATGTTCGGCTTCCAGCGCGTGGGCGACATCGCCTGGCAGGCCGCCGACATGCGTACCCGCGGCTTCCTGCTGGGTGGCACCGCCGGTCGCACCACGCTGAACGGTGAAGGCCTGCAGCACGAAGATGGCTTCAGCCATCTGGTGGCCGGTGGCATCCCGAACGTGCGCAGCTACGACCCGACCTTCGGCTTCGAAGTGACGGTGATCCTGCAGCACGGCACCAAGCGCATGATGGAAGACCAGGTGGACGAGTATTACTACGTCACCCTGATGAACGAGAACTACACCCACCCGGAAATGCCGGAAGGCGCGGCCGAAGGCATCGTCAAGGGCATGTACCTGCTGACCGACGCCGGCAAGCCGAAGAAGGGCGAGCTGCGCGTGCAGCTGCTGGGTTCGGGCACCATCCTGCGCGAAGCCATTGCCGCCGCCGAGCTGCTGGACAAGGACTTCGGCGTGACCGCCGACATCTGGAGCTGCCCGAGCTTCAACGAACTGCGCCGCGATGGTTTCGACGTGGAGCGTGCCAACCGCCTGCATCCGGAAGGTGAGCAGCGCAAGGCCTACGTGACCGAGCTGCTGGAAGGCCGCCAGGGCCCGGCGATTGCCGCCACCGACTACGTGCGTGCGTATGCGGACCAGATCCGTGCGTTCGTGCCGATGTCGTATACGGTGCTGGGTACGGATGGGTTTGGTCGTTCGGATACGCGTGCGAACCTGCGTCGGTTCTTTGAGGTTGACCGGTACTACATCGCGCATGCCGCGATTGCGGCGCTGGCGAAGGAAGGGAAGATGACCGCGAAGGATGTGGCCCGGGCGATCAAGCAGTACAAGATTGATCCGGAGAAGGCTAATCCTGTTGGGGTTTGATTACTGCTAGCTTAGAGCAATAAGGGCAACGGGCGGCTTGGCCGCCCGTTTCTTTAAGGTGCGCTCACATAAGGACAGTGGATGAGTGAGGAACGGCTACTTCAGCCAGAAATGATTCCGGAATCGCTTTGGCTACCAGAAGTCAGTACCTTGGTTCTGCCCGCTCCGCTATGCCAAGTCTACAAAGACTTGGTGAACGAGAATGGGCTGTGGGACGCTGCAACTAAAGTTGCTCAGAAGGGACCTATAGGTGGCGCGAGCAAGGAGGAAACGGACAAGCATTTTGCGCATTCGTTTGATGGCTCCGCGGCCCGAACGTTGCTGGCAATTCTTGATCCCAAGAACGAAGTGGGCCTGACGTCCAATACCTTCATTAAGTGTACCGCAGGCACGTCTTTAAGCCTCACCGATGCTCCATGCGGGGCTGGCGCTGCCGCTGCTGTTTTCCTTTCGGCGCTTGCGGAGCTGAGAAGGGAGAAAGTTCTGCCTAGGGAGCCCCTATCCGTTCGGCTTCTAGGAGCAGAGTTATCGCCGCACGCGATTGATTACGCAAGATCAATGCTCGAACGTCTAGTCCCAAGTCTTGAGGATCAAGCTATATTCCTTGAATTGGACTTTATGGAGTGGGATGTGACTTGTGAAGAAAGCACTGCCCAGCTTGTAAGTTCGTGTGAGAAAGCCTGTGGTTCGGTGGAGCGAAGGCTTCTCTTGGTAGCCAATTTCAGTGGATTTGTGAACAATTCGAAGAACTGGGCTGTCGCTGAGCCTCATCTATACAATTTGATGTCCAGTGCTTCCAATGAAAACAGTTTCGCTGTTTGGATTGAACCGCCGATGAAGGTGGCCTCGGGTGGAAATATATTTAATTGGTTGTTTAAGCTTTGCTCTGGTGCGTGGAATTTCCTCAGACCTAGAGTGATCGTTCCTGATATTCACTATTCTGCCCAGGCGAGATTTCAACTTCCACTACAACCCGATATAACGGCTAGAGTTCATTTATCGGTAATCCCGTTTAAGGTTGGGGGTTGGATATGAGAAGGAGTCAGCGGCCGGGGGTGCTGGCGGTCCGTTCCCTTAATCAATATCGCCAGAGGGATGTGCTTACGTATCTCGGGCTAAGGTATTATTTGGATAATGAGTCATCTCGGACAGATCAATGGGCGAAAGTTGTAGCGCCTGATCTGGTGTGCCGAAGGGGTACCCCAAGTTATTTCAAGAGCTTGCATTATAAGCAGGAGGTTGATGGTTCTCTGTTGCATAGAGAGATGCATTTTCCGACTGCGAATGAGGCTCTTGCTGAGGCTGCTCTGATAAGTGCTTGTTCGGAGTCATTGGGTGACGGATTTTCGATTCCTGACCAGGTTTTTAGTTATCGGCCAACCCGTGGGTCGGATTGCTCGGGAATATTCGAGCACTACATGATTGGCCTCCAAAGGCGCCATGATGTAATAAGTAGCCTGTGTAGGCGTGATGGAGACTCAACGGTCCAGTTCATCGATATAAAGAAGTTCTATCCATCCGTTTCTTGTGCGCTGGCACTCGGCGCATGGAAGCGAGCCTGTTCTAACTCTGACCTGCCGTCATCTATGGTTCTCTTGGGGGAGCGATTAATAAGTGATCACGGTGAGCAGACAAGTAGTGCCGGTGGACACATTCTGACAGGCCCAATGTTCAGTCACCTACTGGCAAATTTGGTAATGAGGTCAGTGGATGATGCCATGGGCGAGGCTGATGTGGGATATCTCCGCTACGTCGATGACATCACCCTTGTCGGAACGAAGGCGCAAGTGTCGCGGGCGGCCGATAAGGTGAGGGGAATTCTGGATTCTATGGGTCTGACGGTTCACGATGAATCCTCCGAGAAAACGATAAATATTACAGCTGCGCAATGGCTTGACGGAGAGGATGATTTCAAGCGAGATCCAAATGAAGATAGCTGGATGAGCTTGGTTGGTGATATCAAGGCTTTTTTGGTAGCGAAGCCTGTCGCGTCAAATGACTTGTCGCTTCGGTTCTCTAGGTCGGGGTTCAGGCTGCCGGTAATGGATTATTCCGCGGTTGCGCAAGGCGCTGGTTACATCGATAAGTTTGAAAAATTCTTAAAGTTCAACAGGATGGCTTCGCTTTCTGAGGATGCCGCCATCGACGAGTTATCCGAGCGGGCCCATTTTCTGCAGAGAAAGTACTATTCTGAGATCGTTGAACTAATCGAGAAGCATCACTCCGTCAGCGGGTATGAAGAGAAGCGGATTGTCCCGAAAATAAGATATCGAATGGGACGTCTAGCCTACCTAAGCCCGCGGGATGAGCTCTCCAAAGTGAGTCGTGCAGTCGATTCGCCTGCTCTGGCATTGCAGAGGGAGGTTATTAACGCTATCGCATCCAACAATCTCGATAAGATTCTGAGCATGGGTGGAAACGCGGCACAAGCGGTTGCGCAGCCGTTGAGCGTGGAGGGGAAGGGTGTCGAAATAAGAAGAGGGGGGCTTTCCGCGACGGAGATGGAGTCAGTTGCGATCCTTAAGCTTAATGGAATAACCGTTAATGCTGCTGAATCCTTTGATAGAAATGAGCTAGTTGAATTCGCGGATGTTGGCGCAACGAGGGCGCTCATGAAGAGCGAAGATCCATACATCTCCACGATATCCTGCCTCCATGGGCTGACCGAATCGCCACGACATCCTGAAACGCTCGAGACACCATTCGACTCCGCTGAGCAAATCTCTCATGACGCAATTGATCTAATCGCAAATTCGATGTCGAATTGATATCCTTATAAAAATAATCACCACTGAATTAGTGGTGATTATGGTTGTGCTGCGGTTGTGTGTTCGCGAGATTCTGTTGCCCAGGTTTGGGTGCGACAGAATTCGGGGGCTCGGCTGCAACCGTTGAAGTCAGGCCTCGCCCATTTCAGCCAGTTGGGAAACTCTTGAGTTCAGGTGCGAGATTTCGAGCGGGACTGAGTTCAATTTTGCGCAGAACACCCCAGCACTCCTCTTTCTTTGCCCATTCACTGATCATTCTTCCCTTCGCCGAGGCATGAAGAGCTGCGTTGACCTCCTTGGCCCATATCCGGATCTGATCCTTGAAGCCATCAGAGAGGCCTTGTTGCTCCCACACTCGCATCAGATCGATCTTTGATCCGTGCTGCTGAGAAAGTAGAGCGACCAAGTAGATGGTTACGTTGCCTTGGAACGCAGGCAGTAAAGGTCGGACAAGCGACTGAACCTGCTTGAAGATGATGACTTTGGCTATCATCTGCTTGAACCCAGTTGCATCCGGGACCACAGACTCTCCACGCTCTTCCCGTTCTTTCACATCGTCCATGAAACGGGCGAAGTTCTTCTGACCGCCGAGGCTAGCCTGGTCGGGTCTCCCATCCCAAGAGTTCAGGAATTTGGCGAGATCTGTCTTGACCACGCGGCGCGCGGGGGGAATGACTGATGTCTTGAGGGTCCGGTACTTGGCAGGCGTGCTTCCCTCGCGTGCCAACTTGGTGTTGTAACTGCCGGAGGCACGCTCATAGAACCAGCGGCCGACACCATCGGGGAGATAGACGGTGTCAGACAGTTTCTCGAGCTCAACGTGGAACGGTGAGTTGGCGGAAAGATCGGACTGTTTGACAGTGTTCTGGCTGTTCGCGAACCGCGAAATGTCGCTGATAAGCGCTTCTTCTGCAGCGGAGTTATCCGTCTTTAGGATTACGACCTTTGCCGGCACCTGAACCTTGGACAAGTCGGTGTCTGCAAACCTCTTCTTGGTGAAGTAGATTGATGCAGTCGTCTGGCCACCGTTGACGATCTGCATGCCCTTCAGCCACGCAATGCCAGGTCCCCCATCGCTGGTCTTTCCGAGGCTGACTTCGTCGGCGACCACGACGATGCCATTGTTGTAGGCGACAAACTTCTCTGGTTCTGAGCGCAACGTGGCCTGGATGCCCTTGTTTACCTTTCCCGCTGCACTCAAGAAGGACCGCACATTCGCCTCAAGAAGTCGGGCGCCGTACTTGTCATACAGATGGCGAAGCACGTCGGCCGGGAATACGGTCATCGCGTAGTCATAGCTGTCCTCCTCACCCCGGATATAGACGCACGGGAGCGGTGTACCTGCCACTTCCGCAAAATTGACCACCAGTTCGTCCCTTGGCTTCCCCTCCGACAGGTGACGGTTGAGCCGCTCGATGTCCATCACCTCAAGTCGCACGGTTCGCCCTCCGACCTCCTGAGATTTGAAGTTCTTGGTCTTTACCTGGCCATCCGTCAGCACGTAGATCCGGATCTCCTCGAAGTCCCGATAGCCACGTTCAATATGTACCGCGAGTTCGTATGCATCGTTCGATGGATCCAGCGTCTTCGTCATCCTTCCCTGGGCAGACTGGGAAAGAAAGCGGAAGCAGTACTCCGCTGCTTGCTTCGCTTCAGAGTCCGGAACGGCCTGGACCTTGTCCGAATCCTTGTAAGACGTCACGAACAGGTCCAGACGTTCCCCGTCCTCAGAGATGGAATATCCGCTTAGCCTGATGTTTCCTACATGGACGCGCGTCTCAACGTAGCAGACCTGTGGTTCGTACGTCATGCCCACTTCTTCCATGTGGCGCATCGCAATCTCGGCAAACACCAGCTCCGGATAGGGGTAGGCGGTCCCCGAAACGGACATGCGTTCCTCTATTTCATCCTGTACTTCCGCGCGAATCTGCGAAAGGAAATCGGTCAGTTCCATTGATTCTTCACTCCAAGGCTAATCGAAATATCTGCATAGGTGGACGCCGCAACAGGATAGGTATCCAAATCGAGCGAGTAGCGTGCATCAAGGATTGCTGCAGGCACGCTGGGTCTAGTAAGGCGGGGCGAGTCAGCACGCACGGTTCGATACGTGAGCTCACTGAAACGGAAGCGCCTCGTGTACTCGGCTCGGGTCACGTCCATGTAACCAGCTGAAACGAGCCGACTGTTCAGCAAGGCAGATGCGCCGGGATCGTGGATTCGTCCAGCCACTTGGTCAATCAAGTCGGGAAGAGTTGATCCCTCACTCAGTTGAGCGAGACGAATTGCCGCAACAAAGAGGGGTTGGTGCAGGCTGTCATCCAACTGATCGAGGTTGGAAATTCTTGCGATGAATCCTACAGGCGCCAAGGTTGTCTTCACTTCGATTGCACCATTGCCAAGCAGGAAGTCGTGTAGTCCGTCGTCAGGCCCAGCCCAGCTGTCAAGAGCGTCGAACTCTGAAACTCCATCGTCCAGAAGGTTTTGAAGAACCAAGAGTTCTCCGAAGAGCCCAATCTCTTCCTCCGTGGAAAGAACGCCATCGCTGTCGCGCTTCATGAAGGCTTGCCAAGCACGGATCCTGGAAATCATTGCACTATGAATCCGTAGGCCGTCCTGAGCGGACGTGCTCTCCATCAGGTTCACCAGATCTACCGCCACTTTGGTAAAGAGCTCAAGCGATCCTGACTCCTGTCGAACCAACGCAAACCACGAGTGGCCTGCATGGTGGCCCTGAAGCTCCGTGCTTATGAGGCTGAAACCCTGGCCGCGTGGCAGCTGAAATGGTTGGGATGGCACGTTTCCCTTGACGCCGACCAGGACGCTCTCTTCATTCCGCGCGCCACGACGGCCTGCCATGACGCAGCAGTTTCCAATGCTGAAAAGCTCGATAACCTTCCAGCCATCCCCTGTGGCAAGGCCGCTCAGGGCGCGCCACGCGGCGACCAGCTCTGTGTCACTGCTGGAGCTGAGCATTCATATCCTCCCAGCCGATGTTGTTGATGACGTACTCGGGGATGTCGGAATACTCGCTCTCCCAACCGACGTTGTTCACCTTGTAGGGAACCTTGATATCGGAGCTGCTTCCTGGGAAGCTCACGGCAAATGCCAACACGGGTGGGGCGCCTGCAAGGTTCTTCGGGCGTTCCCAATCTGCCCCTGTCTTGGCGCCCGCACGAGCTGGATCAAGAACGTACAGAATCAGGAGGCCCTTCTCTGGTTCCGCCCTTACGGTCGAAGTTCCCTTGCCTCGAACTCGGCGCAGCGCTACGCCGCTGGGGGTGTCCGGAGCCGAAGCACTTTTCTTCTCCTCCCTCTTCTCCCAAGTGGACACGGTGAGCGCGAGCGCGGCGTCCCATTGATCCTGGCTCACGTCAATTGACTCGTCGGTCGGATCAAGGAGGACACCAATCGAGTACCGGCTCCCCTCCATCGAATCCGCCTTTCTGCGCGCCATGCCAACACTAATCCCTGGAGCAAGCTCGTAGGGCTCACCCGATTGAGTCCCCAAAACTGCCACTGTCCACTCCGTGAGCTCGCTTGCTTCCGCCATCTTGCGGATGAACTGAGCAATCACGTTGCTGTTTACCCGGTGGGCGGCTGCCAGTGTGCTGTAGCTGTCTAGGAAGTCGGCTACGGTTGTGAAGTCGACACCTCGCCAGAGATGCCCCTGCCATTCCTTGGAGCCACCTTGGAATGCCGCCTTTATGGGGTTGCTCTCGTCAGGCTTTCCCATTTGAACGGCAAGCCGATTACCTGCATCCAGGTTTCGATTCAGAGTCGGTTGATCAGTCGGGAAGCTGACTGTCTGAACAAGCTCTCCACTGTACGAAAGATGCAGTGTCTTCGCGCTCCGCATCTTGATCTGCGACGTAACCATCATCTCGGGATGCGACTGGACCTTCAGCCCAAACTCCCTCGGCGTCGCCCCAGAGTTGGCCATGAGATCGAACTCTTCTCTCAGCTCTGCTGATGCATCAGAGATATGCTTGAACCAGCGAATAAGGTCCGGGGATGTATAGAGACGGCAGAGATCAAGGTAGCCCGGACGGTATCCGAACCACCGACCCATCTGCATCAGCGTGTCGTACATCTTTGATGCGCGCAGGAAGTAGCTGGTGCAGAGGCCCTCCAACGTAAGGCCGCGTGCAAGCTTGTCGCCTCCGATAGCGATGACTTTGAGGCCTCGATCCTTGTTCTGCTCGTAATCCAAGGCATCCTTGGCAGTTCCGTTGATCATTCGCACTTCGATATCATCGAGTACTCCCGGCAGCGCAGACGCGACGTCTTGCCAAGTAGCATCTGCACTGGGAAGGTCACCCAACCCAAGCTCACGAATCGCGGCAGAAGCAGGAAGGAAGTCACGGTTCCACAGCTCCTGCAGGCTGGATAGGGCGTCGGCGTGGCCGATCCCGCGCCCAATCGCTTGTCGGGCATGCTTGATGTAATCGTCAATGTCAGCCTTTACCACCTTCTGAACGTTGTTGAATCGCGTGACGTGAACGAGCATCGAACTATGCTTCTTTCCTTGGCCACGGAGCTTCCTGACAGTGCATGCCAAGACAAAGGAGTCGACTGCCTCTCTCAGGCTTGGTGGTAGCGCGTGTGCCTTGCTCCACTGCGGGACATGATCGATCTTGTGGCCCGTAGGCATCCATCCCGTTGTCTTGTCGTCTGACTGGTAGTCACCCACAGGTCGGGTCAGGGGAAGCTGTCCCTTGCGACCCTCCGGGGATGCCTGCCCAAACATCGTCGTAGGGCCAACGTAGTTGTCGGGCGCTGCCAGGTTCTGGATGAAGGCAGAGGGGAACAGGTCCGGCCCTTCGTTTCGTGTCTCACCGCGCTCATGAATGAAGATGTTTGCGAAAGGCGTAGCGGTATAGCCCACGTACGCTGAGCGCGAGAACGAATTCAGTATGCGCCGGATAAGTTTGTTGATCGCTGTTGGGTCATGTTCCTCGTCGGGCTTTCCATCCTCGTCGACTACCTCTTCACCTGTGTCAACCGAGGCATTGTCAGCCTCGTCATCAATGATGAGCAACGGGAACTTGGTCGCCCTTTTTGCCACGATGGGAAGCCCTTTCGTGTTCGCGGAGGCGGGCTCCGCGCCTGGAACAGGAGCGTCCGCGACGTGCGTCTGAATCCACCTGAGAAGCCTGACAAGTATCGATTTGTTCTTCTTGACGACAAACAGCCAAGGCCGCTGTTCGGGGCTGATCGAAAACTGTTTTCCGGCAAGCCCACCAAAATCACCGTTGTCGGCTCGCGTTGTAGCGCAATTGGGCTTGATGGACAGGTCGGTGTCGATCAAGCCGACGCCCACGCGTTTGAGTACATCATGCATAGAGTTTGTCTCATACCCCAGGAAGCCTTCCTCAAGCCGTATCTGGGTCTGGGATCGCAGGTTGTTGTGCAGGCCGGCGAGGACGATGATTATCTTGTACTGCGCATCCGCCGCCTTGCATACGAGACCGGTATAGCTCGCCGTCTTGCCTGACTGCACGTGCCCGACGACAAGCCCCCGGCGACTCCACTGGCCAGAGCGCAGAGGATCCTCAAGCATCCCCAGAATCTTGTCGGTTGATTTGTCCAGCTTGTCAGCGATGTCCCAAGACAAGTCCTTCTCGATCATCTCCCGATAGCGCTGCCAGTAACGCCAGTCCTCTTTCCTGGAGGAGTCGAGCCAGGGTTCATGGCCACGATCGTCGGAGAGACTGATGTCATCACCGATCCATACACTGAATCGCCGGATAAGCTCGTCCGTAACAGCGTCACGATCAAGATCGGCTGCCCACTTTCGATTCATCATCAGCACCAGGCTGATCTTCTCGTCAATCAACGCTGGAGTGATCGGTCCTGAATCTTTCTCGCCAGCCAGAAGCTCCTGGACAATCTTGATAACGCTGCTTTCGCTTGAGTCACTCATAGTTCTCTCTTCAGTCCTTGGAGATATTGTCCGGCAAATTCTTGACCAGCTCTGGGTGCAGATCGAAGGGTTCGGTTCTTAGAAGTTGCCGCTTGGCCATGCTCGGCGACATGCCCTTCTTCTCAACCAAGCTCCGGTAGATCACGTTGAGAACCTCTCGAACTGAGTCGTCAGTCTCCCCTGTGAATCCGCCCTTTGCATGCTCTCCGCTTTCTGCAGCTTCAAGCCAGATCCTCTGTACGGGGATAGTTTCCTCGAGGATACGCAGCATCGCTTCAACCTTGGTGCCGTACGCTGCGTCATCCAGCAGTTCTTTCACCGCTGCATGTGTACGGTCGACGCGGTAACGTCGCCCTGTCGCCGTCTCTCTGGACTGCCATACGGATACAACCTCGTCGCGGCGGCCCAGCGATGAATTTGAGTGCGCCCGATGCAGGAATACCTTGCGCGCCCTGTCGCGCGCGTCTTCGGCCAAGCGGTAGAGCTGATCCCGCAGTGCAGCGGGAGGATGAGCGGATGACTTGCGGATGTCGATCTTCCATTGCGCATCAAGATCGTTGGGCAGGTCCAGCCGGATGCGTGCGAGCCTGTGAGCCTCGTCCTTGGACCAAGAGCGTCCGCGTCCCAAGCCGAGCCAACTGCCTGCAACCAACAGTCTCCGTCCACGATAGATGTAGAAGCCTTGCTGACTCGACCATCCCTCGATTCCGCCCGCTTCAGCGTAGGCCTTGTCGTTGAGACGGTCCTTGTGGGGCAGCACGAAGGCTTGGCTGGTGATTCTCAAACCACCTTCGCCAACGCTCGACTCGGGTGACCTCCAAGTTGCCGGATTCGATGACAGGAATGGGTCCCATGGTCTCACTGCTTTCCCGTTGAGCCGCAGCTCAATGCCGGGACCGCTGCCATCAAGATAGCGGTGGAAGATCATTGCGAGGTGGCGCTCCACGTCGTCAATGAGATCAAGGAAATGCCTGCTTGTGAAGCCTTCAGTGACAATCCGATCGAGTTGTTCCCACAGAACTACCGTCCCTGATGAGTGCGCAGCGTGCTGGCCGAGGCGTGGCTCGGAGGACGACTCGGGTCCATCAAGAAGGTGCCACTCGCCGTCAGGATCTGAAGCCAAGACATCCAGATCCCAGCGCAGGCAGCTCGACTGACCATCCTTGACGCTCAGTACGGTCAGCCTTCTGGCTTGTGAGAACGATGCTGTCTTGAGTCCCAAGCCAAAGCGACCCAAGTCCGAGGCCCCCCGTACGTCCAAGGGGTTGCGGTCACCGAGGCGCATTGCGCTGAACAGCTCAGCATCGTTCATACCTCTGCCGTCATCTGCAATGGATATCCAGCTGTCTACGCCATTCCAATTGAACCGGATCTCTACATGGCCGGCGCCAGCGGAGATGCTGTTGTCCACCAAGTCTGCCAGCGCCGTGGCCGTCGTGTAGCCCAGGCCGCGCAGTGCCTCAACCATGGCGTCAGCCCTGGGGGGAGCATTTCGGCCTTGCGGCCTACCTTTACTGTTCTGCTGCATCGTCAGCCTCTGGCTTTCCATTGACCAACTCCCTGAGACGTCGCGAAGGGTGGCGCATCAGTCTTAGTGCCTTGGATTCAATCTGACGTATGCGTTCCCGTGTCACGCCAAAGATCTGGCCAACTTCCTCCAATGTCTTGTCGCTGCCGTCGATCAATCCAAACCGATGTCGAATGACTTCAGCTTCTCTTGAACCAAGCGCACCTAGGCAGTCATCGATCGCTCGCTTACGCAGATATCCATCAGTGAATTCCTCAGGCGGCTGAAACGTATCTGGAGTGGCGAGGACCAAATCCGCTGTCTCATCCTGCTGGTCCCAAGAGACCGCATCGTGCGCCACATTCAGCAACTTTGCTACATCCCCGACTGATAGATCGCAGGCCTTTGCGATGTCCTCGGCGCGCACGTCATCTAATGAGTCTTCACGGAGGACTCTGACTGCCTTTGAAACCTTGTTGACCCTTTCCATGACGTGTATGGGTAACCTTATGACACGCGCTGTGTCTCCGATGGCCCGCCCAACGGACTGTTTCAGCCACCACATCGCATACGTGGAGAATTTGTTGCCCCTTGCGTAATCGAATCTGTCGATAGCCTTGAGCAGGCCTATCAGGCACTCCTGAATGCGATCCATGCGTGGCAGCGTGCTCCACGCGTGGCTATCTGCCACGTGCACTGCGAGTCGAACGTTTGCATGGAACATCTCGAGCTCAAGGCGCGACAGACGCTGCACCGCTCTACGCAGTAGTACGCTTGTGCACCCAGCTGCCCTGAACTCCTTGTCAAACCGTTTAACGGTCGATGAGGTCAGCTCCAGCGCACATACAGCGGCCAATGCATCCCTAGCAAGACCTTGGTTGTCTGGATTTTCCTGGGAGGCGAAACATCTGCAGCGTGCGCTTTCCAGCATGTCGCTAAGGTTGAGTCCGCTGACGGGTCGGGCCGGGGCTGGATCATCATCGGCGTCATCCGAGGCGTCGAGAAGATCGCTGGCGCGCTCAACGTCTTCGCTGCTGATGTGGCTGATTTGGCCGACTGAGAGGCGACCCCGCTCAAAGTCTGTGGCTAGGCGTGCTATCGACGCGACAGCATGCGGGCTCTCTGCGATGGCGCGATACGCATCCTTCAGGGACAAATCCAGCAGAATCCCAATTCGCTCTTCGCCCGTACGGTCAAGCAGAACAGACGACTGGGCAACCTTTGCGAAGTGGAAGTAGGGATCGTTCGTCATCGACGCGAGATCCTGCATGAACTGCTCCAGTTCACCGATATCGCTGTCCGATGCTGGTTCGCTATCCTTTTCTAGATACAGAGGAGGTAGCCATTCATCATCGTCTTCCGGTACAGCATCAATCTGGCCCATAAGGACAGTGAGCTGGCGAAATACATCGCCCCTCTCATCGCCTTCAATCTCACGGGAGATGACCTCAAGGTCAAGAGGATTGAAGTTGCCCTCCATCTGGGCGCGATGAACTAGCGCTTCGAAGAGTCCATGGGTCGAGCTGTGATTCAGCTCCCGGACCAGTGAAATTTCGGCGTGACTTGGGAGCAGCTTCGCCAGGTCATTCCAATCCTCATCGTTATCGACAATTACGTGCTTGGAAATCACGTCCTGCACAATCTGTATTGTCGATCGAAGCGAAGGATCCTCCAGCGGCGCTTCGGTCGCAACTTCTTCCTCCCAAGTGGCAAAGAACTCGGATTCGAATTCAGCACCGTCGTGAGAGGAGTTCCGTATGGAATCAGTGGCTCGCGTTCGAGCAGATTCCTCGGCCTCACCATTACGTTCATTGCTCCAGAGGTTGTCCAGCGCGACTGTTGAATCGTCAGCCTTCTCGACTGCAAGCCGCTGAACTTCGAAAGCATGCTCCGAAATCAGGCGGCAGAGATCCAGATGCCCTTTGGAAGCGGCAAGCATATGTAGTGTCCGCCCCTGCTGGTCGCGTGCCTCTACGTCACCCCCGAGTTGAAGGTAGCGCAGAACATACTCCGCATCGCCGCGAAGCGCGGCGAGTCGAAGGAGCGGCTTCAGCGATGATTGCCGCTTGTCCCCGGCGCTGGCTTCACTGCCAGCCCGGGTACCTGCAGAGCCCAGGGGCTCCATTTCCCCTTGATTCATTGGTTCCCCCTGTTGAACCCTTTGCCTAGCTGAGTATCGACCACACGACTCGGGCGATCTGTCTGGCAATCAAAGGCGGAACTGCATTTCCGACCTGTACAAACTGTTGAGTCCTATTGCCGAGGAAAACATAGTCGTCCGGGAACGACTGCAACCGAGCGGCCTCTCTGACAGTGAGACTTCGGCACTGGCGAGGATCCCAATGGATGAACGCATGACCATCTCTCGAAAGGTGGCTGGTCACCGTATTTGAAGGTTTGCCCTTGAGCTGAACGCGGAAGCGATCCGAGAACGAACCACTTTCCCAGTTCAAGTGATCAGGCGCGAGCTTCTTTGGGAAGTCACGGCTGGTCGGTGATCTGTCGTGCTCGCGCGCGAATGCCGCGCAGAAGAGGTAGCGCCCGAGGTCGGATTTCATGTGTCCCCGAGTCTCATGGTTGAGCACGGAGTGCTGCGAGTCGCTCTTGAGCTGCTTGACGTAAGGATTGCTTTCCTGAGTGTACTTGATCGAGCCGCGCGGAAGCCCGCCGGATGGAACAATCGAGCTGAGCTTCTCGATCAACTCTGGATGGGATTTGTCCAGAATCCGCACCAGGCGATCCCTCTCCGATTCCATGGCTTTCCGCCATTCTTCGGGATCGTCCTGTTTGCGGCTCAGTCCGCTTCTCAGCCTGGGAAGTCCCTCGAGGGCCTTCTTTACACTGACCGGCTCTGCAGCATTGAGGCCGGGCAAGTCCTCGATTCCATCGGGAAGAAGATCTTCCCGGACACCCATGATGATGACCCGGTGTCTCGCCTGTGGAATTCCGTGGTTCTCACACTTGATAATGAATGCAGACGGATCCTCCGCGACAAGTTCGCTGGTCCGCTTCTGATTCGCCTCAACGTGGATAGGAAGAAGCACATAGCGATGCCCGTTCTTCCCCCCCTTCTTTTCCCTTTTCAGGGCTGCAGCAGGGTCGGATAGATCGCGCATGATTGCAGCGAACATCTCCTTGTTGCCAACCTTGGAAGTCAGGATTCCCTTGACGTTCTCCATGATGAAGACAGCGGGTGAGAACTCGTCAAGAAGACCCAGGTATTGCTTGTAGAGGAAATGCTTCTTGTCGCCCTTTGAGGAGAACCCCTCCACATTCCGCTGGCGAGCCCGGCCTACGACGGAGTAAGCCTGGCACGGGGGGCCTCCGATGAGGATCATCTTCTCGTACCTATCCTTGACCTCGTTGATCCGTGAATAGAGAGCCTGATTGTCCCGCTCTTCTCCCAAGGTGAGGTTGAGTGCCTCTCGCTCGGCTTCAGCCCACAGGTCGCTCCATCGACCGTTTCCGAAGTGTGCTGCCGGAGGAAGGGCGTCGCCCTTCGCAATTTCATCCAGATAGTCGTAGTACTCTTGCGGGACCTGGCCTTCCTGCCGGATGAGAAGGCGATAGAAGGCCCTTAGACGGAGAGTCGAGTGCGCAGACTTCTCCATTTCAGCGGATACCGCGAGTTCGAAGGGATACTTGGCACCTTCATCGGGCTTGAAGCTGCTGAACCCTTCGCCCAGGCCACCGGGGCCGGCAAAGATATCAATTACACCGATGGGCTTGCGTACTGCTGTCAAGACGGAGTCTCTGCTAGATGGTTGATGTGATGAGCCAGGCTGTTCGATCAGCACTGATGTCAAGAATCAGGGCCAGGAACACTAAGCCGGAAGTCACTGTCCGAAGGCATCTCTGGGCGCGCGGCTTCCGCTTTCGACTTCATACGAAGGGCCTCGCAGGAAAGCCTGACCTTGTGCTTCCGAAATGGAAGGCGGCGGTGTTCGTACACGGGTGCTTCTGGCATCGCCATGAGGGTTGCCCTCTTTTCAGACTGCCGAAGACACGAGCAGCCTTCTGGGATGCAAAACTCTCCGCCAATCGACAGCGCGACCTGGCAGTAGTCAGGTCGCTTCTGGACATGAGCTGGCGCGTGGCAGTTGTATGGGAGTGCGCTATCCGACTCGACTCGAGTGTCGCGAATGATTGCCTTTCGGAGTGGATATCCAGTGATCGCAAGGGAATAGAGATCCTGGCCAGCGATGGCACAGTAATCTGTGGAAACTTGGATAGCGATTAACCGTGAAAAATCCATCTGCCTTCGACCACTCCCTTGTTCATTTTCGCGTTCAGAAAGGGTGGTCGCTTTTGATCCAGGATGTCGGCCCCAATCTGTCTGCGGCAGGGTTCAGTGCTCCGATCTGAATGTCTGAGCCGCGCCCCCCGACGCCTGACGGAATCATACCAGGGTGGAAGCCCCTATCGCTGATTCTTTAGTGGCGCCGGATGGCGATAGGGGCGATTGCCGAATGCCTGAGTCGCATGGGGCAGCCTCTGGGGCATCATGCCCGATTGTTTCGTGCCGCAGAAGGCAAGCCGGGCAGGCGGCCGCCAGAGCCTTGATAGAGCTTGGTCGACCCAGACTTCATCGACCCGTGAGCAGGAAGATGAGCGGGGTTGGGGGCATCTCACTCGCGCGGAAGGCCAGACTGGCGTCGTGGGTGTTCATGGAGGTGAGGCCGGACGGGAGCTCATCCAGCATGCTTACGCACTCAGGACTAGTGGCCACTACTGCGCCACAATCCGCCCACTGCAATGCGATAGCAGCGGCACAACGCACGGAACATCAATCTGCCTATTCGCATACAGCACGATTACAAGCTGCTACAGCGAGTTATCCACCAACATCACGGGTATGCCGTGACAGCTGATCTCGAAGTACCTCCCTCCCGCGTACCGCGCGGGCGGCTTCCTCGCGCATTACAGCAAATTCAGCGTCAGACACCTTTCGAAACGTACGCAGTTCCGGGCCTGCCTTGGGTACATGCCGGCTGGCGATCGTGGCAGACGGCGCCGCCAGCAGCACAGCGCCATGGATCACAGGCTTCATTGGACGCTCTGCAGACAGGGAATGAACCAGAAGGCGAACGGTCCGCCGATAGGGCGTGGGTGACCAGCAGTCACGCTGCAGATGGCCACGTCCAACTGGGCTATTCCCGCACGTGCAACCGCTCAGTCACCTGCGCAGTCAACGCCACACACGCCATCTTCAACCCTTCCATAACCCGGTCCCCCAGGTACTCCTCGGGCGCACCGTTCTGCCGGGTCCGCTCTGCGGCCAGCATCAGCTCCGCCACCACACGCAGACCCGCCAGCGCGCAATCCGCATCCGCCAGCTGAAGACAGCGCCCAGGCAGTTGATGCCGCTCCGGCCAAGGCTGGCCGTCCGCCGCTGCACCGGTTCCGATGCGGTGTAGCGTGGCGACGAAGGCGTTGGGATCGACGGATGGTTCGCGCTCGGGTTCGGCGTTGTCCGGATCGTACTGCGCGTGCAGGGAACGGAAGTCCGATGTGTTCATGGCAATGCTCCGTACAGGACAGATAGCAACGCCACCGATAGAGGCGGCGGACGGTGCGTGGTTCGAAAGCCGGACAGTAACCAAGCCGGTGGGTCCGAGGACCCCCACGCACCGCCCGCCATGGAACGCGAACGGATTGCCAGCCGGCGCCACCCAAAAGGTGACGCCGGCTGACAAGCGCAAAACACAAGGTTACTGAGCGGGCTTTCGAACCCCGCGCCACCCTTTTCCGGTGGCATGCCAAGGTGTACTCGCATGGTTGCGAGATGCCAAGAAACCGTAGACCGCAGAGGCCGTAAATGCTGACGCTTACGGCATTGTTGCATGGAGCAGGCGTGGCAGAACCCTTGCGGTGCGGTGGTTTCGGCCGGTGTTAAGTTATCGCCGGAATGCGCATTGAAAAGCACGGTTTGTAGCTCTTCGGGATCCCAAAAGCGACACGTAGCCCACATGCCCCATTCGCGCAGCGTGCCGATTGCGACACAACTTAACTTTGCAGCGCCACCCCCGGCCGAGGCCACAGCGCATCGTCGCGCTCCAGGTCGTAGTCGCTGCCGAACGCCAGGGCAGCCTCACGCGGCGGAAGGTCTGTGTAGCAGCCCAGCAGGTATTCATCCATGCCGGCATCGCGATGGTCGATGGCGAACAGGCGGAGGAGCTCCTTGTCGAAGGCTTCCAGCCATGCGGGGTCGATCTTGGTCATGGGCATCCTCAGTGGGGGAGGGAGAATGGTCTGCCTCCATCTCAGAGGATGCGATGGAGGGCAGAATCTGCCTCTCAGTCATCACTGGGCGGCATCAGCGGAAACCGTGAGCCTGTCGCTGCCTCGAAACGACCATGCCAAGAGGGGTAAGCTCCATCTGCGGTGTCATTGAAGCGAATCCAGGGACGCAGGAGATGAAGCAAAGCCCCATCCAAGGCCCTCAAGCGGGCCAGTACTACTTGTTCTCACCAGATCTGGAAAGCAGCCGTCCTTTCCGGGGCGCCGAGGTTGAGAACCTGTCGGTGTTGCTCGATCCACCGCGCATCATTCTCCGTCCGGACAATGGGGGTTTCCCGGCGCTTTGCGAGAAGCCACGCGTTGTCATCGATGCTTCCAAGGGCCCTGAGCCGCGTGACCTGGAGGGCGGCTTCAGCGGGTACTGGCTCGTCTCGGAACGGCTATGGCAGGTGATGAATTCTGTGGATCCGCATGCGTTCGACTTTGCTGAGTGTGATGTCCGCCTGGCCGATGGCACAGCTATGCCACGGCGTTTCCTGTGCGACGTGGTGCGTGAACTGGACGCGATAGACGAGGAGCGTTCAAGGCTGGATATCGAGGTCGATGAGGACTTCGTCAACGGAAAGTTCTATTCGATTGCAGGCGGGGCGAGTCTGGCCATTCGCTCTGAGGTGGTGCGAGATGGGCATGTCTTCCTGACTCCATTCAGCACCTTCGTGATCGCGAGCCGCGAGTTTGTTGATGCAGTTCACGCGGCGGGGCTTCCCACGAATCCTCGGGATAGCGGCATCTCGTTCGTGGATGCTGCGGAAATCTGACCTTGGGGGAGACAGCTGATGGCAGACAAGTTCCGGCTGTCGAACGGCCGCCCGATTCAGTCAGGTGCGCCCGGCTGTAGCCACTGCCCATGGTCCAGCTCCAGGTTGTAGTTGCTGCCGAACACCAGGGCTGCCTCGTGCGGTGGAAGGTCCGCGTAGCAGCCTTCGAGCAATCTCGATTCACATTTACAGCGTGAGACAACAAGCATGGGATCAACTTCCACCCATCAGCCGCGCAAGGGCGAGTTCTTCAAGCTACGACCGGATGCTACCCGTAGAGGAAAGGGTCACGGGGTGGTCTTTAAAAACGAGGACGCGTTGCTTGCGACTCCCAGGCTGATCCTCTTACCCGAAGCCGGTGGCTTCCCTCCACTGCGTGAAACCCCGCGCCTGGTCTATAGGGAGCGGCAGGGTGTCCCTCCACAGGACCTGGAAGGCGGGTTGAGCGGCTACTGGCTGGTCTCCGAGCGTTTGCGCCAGGTCATGGAAGAGATTGACCCTGACGCGTTCGTTTTCGCTGGACCACCGCTTGGAAGACGGTTCAAAAGGGCCAACCTACTTCCTTTGCGACGTGGTCCGCACGCTGGATGCCTTGGATGAGAAAGCCTCCCAGCTCAAAATCGTGATCAGAGATGAGTACAAGGCAAGGAAATACTACCGCCTGACCGGCGATGCCCGGTTGGCGTTCAATCGTAGAGTGCTGGGTTCGGCTCATGTGTTCAGATTGCCCTTCCATGGCGGGGTTATCTGCGACCTAACGTTCAAGGATGCGGTGGAAGCTGCCGGCATCGTCACGGCCAAGAGATCCAACGGGCTCTGGTTTGAAGATGTGGTGAACTGCTGAGTCGGTTCCATCGGCACCAAGTTCGTGACCGATGCTGCAAGTATGCGGACTGCGGTACATGCCTCAAATTCGGAAGGGAACAAGCACATGCCCACGTTAGAACGTAATCAGCCTGCGCCCGGCGAGTTCTATCTGCTCATGCCCGACACGACCCGAAGGGGAAGAGGGCATGGCGTTGAGATCGAGAATGAGGGCGCACTGCTGACGCCACCCAGGCTGATCATCCGCCCTCAAGAAGGTGGTTTCCCTCCTCTGGCGCAGAGACCGCGCCTGGTTCTCGAACCAAAGCTGGGGGATCCACCGCAGGATCTCGAGGGAGGAATGAGTGGCTACTGGTTGGTATCAGAGCGCCTCAAGATGGCCTTCACCGAAATAGATCCCGTTGCGTTTGAGTTCGTGGAGTGTGATTACGTGCTTCCGAACGGCACAGAGGGCCCAACGTACTACCTGTGCGAGGTTGCTCGCGAACTGGATGCCGTCGATGAGGAAGCATCGAAGTTCCGGGTCATCGTCGATGAGGGCTATCCGGGCGGAAAGTTCTACGACCTTCGTGGCGGATCAAGCTTGGCATTCAAGAGGGACGTAATCGGGGACAGTCATGTCTTCAGGAGCCCGTATTCCGGCGATCTTGTCTACTGCGATCGCATGGTCCGGGATGCCATACGCGCTGCGGCAATTGGAAGCGAGTGTGAAATGCGTGGCCTGAGGTTCAAGGACGCAGCCAATGTCTGATATGGCGCGCGTCATTCTAAGCATAATCCGCATGTAAAAATTGAAGACGGCTGCGGCGCGTCTCATGGAACGGGATCGGTAGTCGAACTCAAGATCGATTTCATTTTTGTCCGATTGCTTGCCGGTGCAGAACGGTTTAAAAAGCAGTCATGCCTATTCAGTGCTTGAGTTGAAGGCAGAGCGGTAAGAGTCAGGTCGCATCGGTACTTCAGAGCGGCCAGAGGAATTGGAGAGAAGCAGTAGTGCGCTATGTCGGTGGAGGGGACTTCAGGCTGAGAGCGCGCGGGGATGACTCGAAGAAGGCATGGAAGGCTGACACCCTCTGATAAGCTCTTGGCACGCTTATTTAGATTGATTCTGAGGTGAGACAAGCAATGAATTCGAATCTGCCAAAGAAGGGCGAGTTCTTCGAGTTGCGCCCAGATGCTCGACGGCGCGGCAAAGGGCATGGCGTCGTTTTTGAGAACGAGTCTTCCCTGAAGACGCCTCCAAATTTCCTCTTGCGTCCCGATCAGGGGGGCTTCCCGCCTCTGCGCGAGACCCCGCGCCTAGTGTATTACCCAAGCGAAGGGTGGCCACCGGAGGATCTTGAAGCTGGGATGAGCGGCTATTGGCTCGTTTCCGGGCGTCTCCGCGAGGTGATGGCGGCCGTGGACCCAGGAGCTTTTGCGTTCAGGGAGACTGACTATCGACTCGCTGATGGAGCAATGGGTGGCCCTTATTTCCTTTGCGATGTCATCAGAACCATTGATGCCTTGGATGAGGCAGCATCCCAGTTGAAGATCATCGTTAGTGACGACTATGAAGAGGGGAAATACTACGATCTGACTGGCGACGTCCGCTTGGCGTTCAAGCGGGAGGTCATCGGCGATGCTCACGTATTCCGGCTCCCTTACTACGAAGGTGTCTTCTGCGACCGCACTTTCAAGGAGGCGGTCGAAGCCGCGGGACTGATCGCCAGCGGTACGTCCAACGGTCTGTGGTTCTATGACGCGGTGAACTGCTGAGACCAGGCGATGCTTGAGTCAAGGAGGATTTGTGGCTGGACATTCCACTCATTTGCAGGACCATCACGCGATTGAGCAGCAGACGCTGAGGCACAGCCCATTGCTCGCAAAGCTGCAGGAGGCCGGGCGATTCAATATTCACGCCCAAGAGAACCGGCTATTCCTCCCCGCAAACCCTGCCTATGCAGATGCGATGGGCATTACGCCTCACAGTGGCGGACCGTTGGGTGAATACCAGAACGGAATGATTCGGCGCTTGAACGAGATTCAGAGAACGCGAGACGGTAAGGCCGCGCTGCTGAATGACTCTGACGCCCTCGATAGAGTGATGGCACGTGTAGAAGCATTGCGAGACACCGTCAAGGTCGGGTTGATCAACGGCGATCTCAACACGAATACTCCGCTGGGAAGCACGCCTGCGATCACGAACAAACGAATCCGGGATTTTTTTGACGGAGTTCCTGAGTACCACCAAAGGCATATCGCTCAGATTCAAGCCTTGAAAGGTTTCACCGGGGTCGACCTTGGCTGGGTGGCTGTCACTCATTCCGAAAGTGGTATCGTGACTACGCTCAATAGAATCGAGTATGACGCCAAGCCACTGACTCGCGGTGGAAACATTGAGTTGCAGCGAAGCGGCCTGTCGCTTGCCATTTCCAATGCCCACCACGGTGGCCGAGTTGTTCTGACAGAGCCGGGTATCCAGACGGTCGAGCGCGTGCTCGGCGAGGAGGCCGGGCATCGCATTCGCAGCCCGCGCTCGCAGCAAGGCGGTGCGACATTGGACCTCCTCCTCGGCGAAGCCTCCACGAGCCAACTGATCCGCTCCGGCGGCCTGCTCGCCTCCGGCGCCGACGCTGTCATCACCGCCCGCCGCACCTCGCAACTGCTGGAAGAAGGCAACGGCACGGCCGCCCAGTCCGAGCTCACCCACGCTCTGGCACGCAACGGCGGTGGCTGGATCGGCGGCATGGCCACCGCATCACTGATCGGCACGTCGAGTTTCGTCCCTGCGGCCATCGTCGCGGGCGATGCGCTGCTGATGAGCAAGGCGTTCGACAAGGGTGCCGATCTGCTCGACAACCGCGCCATCTACCAGCAGACCGACAAGGCCGATGTC
The DNA here is from genome assembly GCF_047520565.2 of Stenotrophomonas sp. FR012. Taxonomy (NCBI): domain Bacteria; kingdom Pseudomonadati; phylum Pseudomonadota; class Gammaproteobacteria; order Lysobacterales; family Lysobacteraceae; genus Stenotrophomonas; species Stenotrophomonas sp. FR012. The sequence continues at coordinate 95,914 of NZ_JAXBQL020000009.1, read as the reverse complement.
ACATGGCAGTTCAATGGCCTCAACTGGCAGCGCCAGGCGGTCATGGACAGCGCGGGCGACGGCCTGGGCAATCCGACTGAGCGCAGTGTGGGTGCCAGTTACGAGAAGGCCCGCGAGCTGGGCGCATACGCCCATGTAAAAGCGGTAGAGCTGGCGCTGGGCAAGGCGCCGCCGCCGCAGGATCCTTTCAGCATCCCGGCGAAGGACGGCGAGGGCCGTCTGGACAATCCCAACTGGCACCGTGATGCGCAGACCGAACAGTGGACGCGGCAGGTCAAGATCGGTGTGTCCGGTGCCAACGACCGGGGTGTGTATGAGACGCAGACCGCCAGCCCCGAACGCGCCAACGAGTTGAATCGCGAGGCGGTGCAGCGCATCGAGAACAACATCGCCAACGGCAAGGCCGCGATTGCCGCCAGCTACCTGGAGACCCGTGCTGCTACACGCGCAAGTGACTTCGTGCCGCTGGTGCCGGAGGCGGTGGAGCAGGCCCGTGCCAGGCCCGACGCCATCCAGGGCTCGGACAACCAGCTCTACCAGCGCGATGAAGCAGGACAATGGAGCCATGCTGGCCAGATCGCGCAGGGCAACATGGCGCTGGAGCTGGAGCTGACCCGCACCATCCAGCAGCCGTCGCTCGATCAGTTCAACCAGACCATTGCCGCATTGGAATCGCGGCCGCTGCCGTCTGCGGCGGAGGTGAACCAGAACGAGCTGCGCCACAGCTACTACGCTGCGGGCGTCGCACTAACCCCGGCGTGGGAGCAGGCCATTGCCCTGGCCACGGCACGCACGCGCGAGCAGCACGGCATTACGGGTCCCACGCTGCAAGAACTGGGGCCTGTAGCCGAGGGCAACGCGGGCGCGTCCCGGCCCATCACCCATTACCAAGTGGGTCAGGATGGCGTGGCGCGCGCCGTCGCGACCACCAGCACGCAGGAGCTGCAGGCCGCATGGAATGAGGTGCGCGCGCGTGCCAATGAGCAGGCGCCGTTGCCCGACTCGCCCGAGCTACGCATTACAGCGCTGTCGGCGGGTGAGCAGGAGGCGTACCGGCAGGCACTGCAGGAGGCAAATCGGCTGGGTGCTGCGCAGGTAGATGCAGGACAGGCTGCACGAGCAGCCGCGCAGGTGGCACATGGCGACAAGCCATCCGAGCAGGATGGGAACGTGGAAGTGCGGCCTGAAGAGCCGGCGACTGCGCAACCCATCGCGCCTGCGGCGGTGGCGGCAGCGCCGCCCGCGATAGGGGTCACGCCACCGCCTACGCCCGCCCCCCAGGACAAGCCCGAGCTTCAGCGGCACGCCGAGCAGCGTCGCGAGCCACAGCGGCGTGAGGCGGAGCCCCAACCTCAGCCCCATCCAAACAGCGAGGCGCCTACCGAAAACCGTATCGCCTCACAGACGCCGGAGCCCGCTGGGCCGATGCAGGCACAACCGGCCGCACCTGAGCGCGCGACGCCACATGTCGCCGCGCCTCTGGATGCGGCAACGCAGATGATGCCCACGCAGCGCACAGAGCAGGCATTGGAACCGGAGCAGATGGTCGCACCTGCGGTTGCTCCCACTCCAAAGCAGGACATGGCAGTGCAGGAGAGTGAACCGGTGCCCTTCAAGGAGCCGCTGCCTGCTGAGCCTGCGCGCGATCCATGGCCTTTGGAGCAGGAAGCGGCACAACACGTGCCAGAGCCCGAAACGGCTCCATTGGATGACCACCAGCCCGTCACTGCGGCTGTCACTGTTACTGCCGCGCCCACGATAGCGCCAAGCCCCGAGCCAGCCGCGCCCGCACCGGATGAGGCATCGGCCCCGAGCCGGGTGGTGCAGGACCCCACGCAGCCCGGCCATCCCGATCATGCGCTGTATCAGCAGATCCGCGAGGGCGTGGAAGCGTTGGACGCCAAGCACGGTCGCAGCTTCGATGAAGTCAGCGAACGCATGACCGTCAGCCTTCTGGTGGTGGCCAAGGACAACGACTTGGAAGGGGTGGACCATGTGCTGGTGAGCAACGCCACGCACGAACACCCGGCAGGGCACACGCTGTTCGTGGTCCAGGGCGAACCGAGCAATCCGGCCCATCAGCGCGCTGCGATGCCGACTGAGCTGGCGGCGCAGACATCGGTGGAGGAATCACTGCAGCAGTTCGATGCGGTCAGCCGCGAGGCAAACCAACGTGCCATTGCCAACCAGATGGAGCAGCAGCTGGAAGACCAGCGGGTGCAGCACGACATACAGATTCGTGCGGCGAGCGGGGGATGAGTAGGGCATGCACTGCACTGGCGACCTGGACGGAGGACTGAAGATGACGCCACATGGAATGCGCCGGATATGCATGCTCGCAGCACTACTCGTTCTTCTGGCTACCGCGTGCCGGCCCGATGCGGCTCGCGACGAAGGCTCGATAGCAGAGGCCCATCGTCCGGATCTGGTGCCGCTTGTGCGAGCCATGCCCACCTCGTCAATGGATGCACCATTGACGGTCGAGTTCGATGTGGCTGCTCCCAGCAAAAATTCCTCTCCAACGCTCATGATCGGCATTCGCGTTGACCGCACGGATAACACCGCGGCGTTTTGGGCACTGGCCGATGTTCGGGCGTCCGGGTTCCAGGCGAAGGTTTCCATGCAGCGCCTGGAATCGAGTGGATGGAAGGACGTGCCCTTGCACCGGCTGGAATGGGTCATTGGGGAACCTGCCAGAACAATTCCCATCCCCGCTGATGGTCGAGTGACAAATGCGTGGCTGGACGATGTTGACGTGCTGGCGCTGCAGAATGCTGGGCTGGAACGACCCGATGATAACTATGCACAGCTGGCCTTCGCATGGGCACGCAATCCGTCGCCGGGCCGATGCCGGGTTGAAGTGCAACTGCACTCCCCTCTGCCACAGCTTGAGCCGTACCAGCCGGAACTGCTGGTTGCTTACTTGCGCAGGCCTAAATAAGGCAGCCTCGCCACCGCCGGTACGCTGAGTGTCACGGGTAAGTCAGCTCGCCATTCTGCCGATAGACGGGGATCGTATTCATCGGTCTCCCTCTCCGAACTGGACTGCGTAGACGCAGGCTCATGATGGAGGAGAGCTGCGCAGAAGCGTCTTTGGCTGTGATGACCCTCGGTGGGTCCCTGTCCGGGTTGAAGCCACTGTACGACCCGAATGAAGAGCGCCCGGACCTCCATCGTTCACGGCTGAACGCGATACCGTTCCAGAAGATCACGCACGCTGGTTTCCAGACGCTGCCAGTCGCTCAGCATTACGCGTGCATAGTTCATCTCGATGGCGATGCTGTCGCCCACATCCACGATGGAATGGCGGCACATTGCGATCTGGCCTTCTCCGACGCGTTCAAGTGTCTTTCCCTGAGCTACAAGTCCGTCAGGAATGCGATCTGCCGGGTCGCAGCTGATGAACGTTGTCAGTTGCCCCTCCGCCGAGCGGGCCACATACCAGTCTGGCTCCATCCCCGGGTTGTGCACGTAAGGCCTGCCCAGCGCAGCCTCTGACTCCTTTGCATAGGCTTCCATCAACGATGGGTCGATCGCATAGGGCGTCAGGCCCCATCGCTCGGGTTGTGCAACGCGTAGCGCAAGATTCTCCACCGGGTCTCTTCGCTCCAGCGACCCCGGCGCGCTGGTGGCCTCACTGCTGGACCGGCGTGCCAGATAGTTCTGGATGGGAACGCGATCGATGTACCTAAGCTCGACCAGTACCTGCCGCCGGCTGTCCTGCGTGCTGCGCACCGGGCGATCACCAGGAGGCGCTGCATCGAAATCAGGCCAGAACACAGTGAGCATGACGCCCCCATCGGCCAAGGGGCCCGTCTGGTTGTAGTAGAGGTTGGCCGGGAACATGAAGCGGTGCGGGCCAAGCCGAGCTTCCACCGGCTGCATTGTGTAGGTCTGTCCGCCCACCGTACGTGGGCTGGTTGCGGTTTCGGACATGGGGGTTCCGTTCGGGTCCTTTTCCGTGGATGGGGCCTTCGCGCAGGCGGTGGTGCTCAGCACGGCCACCAGGGCGAAGGAGGCAAGCCGGCAAGCCGGTGCTCTGCTCATGGTCGATTCCCTTGCATGATCGAAACGACTATAGAACGGTGGGATGGCAAGCTCCAGTCGCAGCCGAGACCGCGGCCACCGCGGGGTCATTACTGCATGCTGGCTCACATATTCGGCAAGTCGCGATCGGCGTCCTCTCTTCTTCCACCTGCCCCCCAATCCACCTATGCCATCATCCGCCCAGGACCGCAGCACCCATCAAGGCTGAACAGGCATGGAGCAGGCAACACGCTACACCGTAACCGTTTATCTGGCCGCGCCCGGCACCCCGCTGAAAAGTGGGGGCATCTCGCCGCGCGGCCATATGTACCTGCAGGTGGCCGCGGGCGACGAGGCCCACAGTTACGGCTTCGCGCCGCCGCGCCAGGCGCCGGGCGAAACCCCCACCGGCGTGCAGTACGCGCAGGTGCGCCACGATGATGCCGACGAGCATCTGGACCCGTACTACAGCCGCACCCTGGAAATCACCGAGGAGCACTACGGCTGCCTGCGTGATTTCGCCGAGGAACCCGCCGAGTTCGAATTCGATGTGGATCGCCCGGCCACCATCAACCGCTGCAGCGACTTCGTTTGGGCGGCCCTGCACTACGCCGGGCTGCATCCGCTGCCGGCGCCGCTGGATGGCAGCAGCAATCTGGGCGAGTTCGCGGTGCTGTTCAACCTGCCGGAGATCCAGTGCATCGCCGCGCCGTTCCCGGGCAGCGACCTGAATGCCGAAACCCACCACGCGATGCCCGAGCGCGAGGCCGAGCATCATCGCCAGGGCGACCGTGCCAGCGATGAGCCGCCGCCGACGCCGATTGAAGTGGCCGGTACGCTGCTGGACCCTTCGCATCCCGACCATCGCCTGTTCTCGCAGCTGATCCAGAAAGTGGCCGAGCTGGATGCTGCGCATGGGCGCCCGTTCGATGCCGCCAGCCAACGCATCAGCGCCAGCCTGCTGGTGCTGGCCAAGCAGAACAACCTCTCGCGCGTGGACCACGTGCTGCTCAGCAGGCCGACCCAGAACAGCCATGCCGCCGAGAGCATCTTCATCGTGCAGGGCGACCGCAACGACCCAGGGCACCGCCGCGCCAGCATCGCCACCGAGGTGGCGGCCAAGACCGATGTGGCCGATTCGCTGCGGTTGAAGGAGCAATGACGCGGCCACTGCGGCGGGGGCTGGTGGTACTGGCGGTGCTGGGCGCGCTGGCGGCATGCCGTGCGTCACCAGCGCCTGAGGTTGCGCCGTCCCTGCTGACGCGCGCACAGGCCGAGGCCCGCACGGTTGTGCCGCTCACGCGGGCCGTGCAGTTGCAGAAGGCCGGTCGGATTGCCGAGGTCACGTTTGATTTGCCGGCGCCCCAGAAGCCGGCCATTCCGATCCTGAACATCGGGTTGCGGCTGCAGGATACCGATGCGCGACGGCTGCTGGATGCTTCGGAGAAGATCACTCACGGACGGCTGCCAACGCGGCTGCGCCTGGAGCGTATTGATGGTAGTGCACCTGGTCCTGTGCAGCTCTGGCAGCGTACTCGCGATGGACGCGATTCTCAGAAAATCGGGGACGATGGCGTGGTAACAGACCTGACCACGGGGAGCGTGGACATCAACAGCTTGGCCGAGGCCGGGTTGTACTCTGAAGAGGTGCTCTATCGCACGTTGCAGTTGGCGCAGGTCGGAGGCGTTGCACCCGGGCGCTACGTTCTGCGGGTGGACCTTGTGGAGGATCGGCCCCGGCTGGAAGGCCTGAAAGCAGAACTGATCGTTGGCTACCAATCACTAGGAAAGTAGACATGCACAAGGACGATGCCGAACGCTACAGCGTAACCATTCATCTGGCGGCCCCCGGCACGCCGCGCTACGGCCGTGATGCTGAGGGAAACAGGTTTCTGCTGGAGCCATCGTTCGCGGGGCACATGTTCCTGTCGCTGCGCCGTTCGGGTGAACCCTTCCCGGAGAGCATGGGTTTCACCCACGCAGGCACCAAGGACGAGCCGAACAGGGGCAAAGTCGATGACATGGATGTGTTGGTCTACGACAAACCCCGCTTCGAGCGCACGATCGAGATCAGCAAGGCGCAGTACGACCGCATCCTCGAGTTCTCGGCGAACCCGAAGAAGCACGGCTTCGACATGGAGTACGACTTCTTCTCCAACGCCTGCACCGATTTCGCATGGGGTGCCCTGAACCACGCTGGGCTGCGCCCGGTCGGGCTGGCCGGGGAGATCACCAACTACGAGGGCGCTACCAGGGTCCTGGACAACATCCGCGCGGTCAATGCCATTCCGCAGCAGGTGAAGGGCAGCGAACTGGACAAGGTGCAGTGGAACCCGATGCCGAAGCAGACCTTCCGCGAGTGGATGTTCACCGAGAACGGCGAGCAGTGGCGCGGCAACAGTACGCTCGCGGCAAGCGGCACGCCCGCAGACCCGGCGCACGACGATCATGCCCGCCTCAACCAGATCCACCAGCAGGTAGCCGACCTCGGCGCTTTCGGGGCGCGCAACGGCAATGTCAGCGCCAGCCTGCTCGCGCTGTCGAAGGAGCAGCAGTTCTCGCGCGTGGACGAGGTGGTTCTGGGCGAGCAGCGCGGTGATACCGCACCGAAGCTGTTCATCGTGCAGGGCGACCGCAGTGACCCGGCACACCAGCGCGCCAGCATGCCGGCGGAGGTGGCTGCGCAGGCACCGGTGGAGGCCTCGTTCGATCGGGTCGCGCAGTTGCAGCAGAATCAGCGGCAGGGAGACGCGCAGCGCCTGCAGGAGGAGCAGCAGCTTCAGCAGAGCCACGGCCCACGGATGGGATAGCGGCGGGCGCAGCATCGAGGTCGAGCGTTGGCCATGCCCGCGCCGGCGCACGCCACGCCCCCCACCTGCTACCATTCCCCCCGCAACCCCAGCCAGCCCACCCCGCGCAGACAGATGCGGGGCGGGCCGTCGCAGTACGGCCCAGCGAGCCAGGACACCTTCCCGTGCCCATTCAAGGACGCTCGCATGTTCCGTATTCCTCTCTTCCGCTCGGCCGCGCTGGCCGTTGCCGTTTCGCTCAGCCTCGGCGTGCCCTCCGCGTTCGCCGACAACGCACCCGCCGCCAGTGCCACCGCCGCTGTACAGCGCCAGGCCGTGGCCAAGGGCCTGTACGAGCTGGCCTACAGCCCGAAGCAGAACGCCGTGTTCGTGGCCTCCTCTGGCGGTTTCGGCGATGACGCCGGCCCGGCCCAGGTGCTGCGCCTGAACCCGGCCACGCTGGCGGTGGAAACCCGCATCCCGCTGGAGCGCAAAGCCTTCGGCGTGGTGCTGGATGACGCCCACAACCGCCTGTACGTGGGCAACACCGTGGACCTGTCGGTGACCGTGGTCGACACCGCGCAGAACAAGGCCGTCGGCACCATCCAGCTGATGGAGAAGAAGACCGGCAAGGACGGCAAGGCCGCCTACACCCATGACCTGCGCGAGCTGGTGGTCGACAGCGCGGCCAACCGCCTGTACGTGACCGGCCACAGCAGCCAGCCGGACGTGAGCAGCGTGCTGTTCGTGATCGATACGAACACGCTGAAGGTGATCAACACCATCGACGGCCTGGGCAATGCCAAGGCGCCGGGCCTGGCACTGGACGCGGCCAACAAGCGCGTCTACACCAGCAACCTGCTGGCCGACCTGGTGGTGGTGGGTACCGATTCGAACAAGGTGGTGGCGCAGCACAGGATCGCCGCCGAGCAGCCGATGAACATCGCGCTGGATCCGGCCGGCAAGCGCCTGTTCGTGACCGACCAGGGCTCGGAATTCCTGCGTGGTTACCAGGCCAAGAGCAGCGGCCTGGTCAGCAAGCATCCGGGCCAGCGCGTGCTGGTGCTCGACCGCAGCACCGGCAAGGAACTGGCCAGCATCCCGACCGATGCCGGCCCGCTGGGTATCCTGCTGGATGCACCGCGCAAGCGCCTGTACGTGACCAACCGCGAGGCGGGCACGGTGACGGCCTACAACAGTGACAGCTACCAGAAGGTGGCGACCTACACGGTGCCGACCCACCCGAACAGCCTGGCGCTGGATGCGAAGAACAACGTGTTGTTCGTGAGCATCAAGAACGGCGAGAAGGATGACAAGGGCGCTGACGAGAGCGTGGCACGCATCCAGTTGTAAGCATTCGCGCTGGATTGACGAGGGCCGTGTCCTCGGCCGTCGGCCGTGGAGCGGGCCTCATCCGTTTGTGCGGCTCGCATGACGCTGGACTAGGAAGTGTTGCAAAAGCAGGGGCAGCGCTTGTTGCAGTGGGGCGGTACATGTAGCGTCATCAGCCTTCCAGGGGAGGCTATCCAATGAGTACGTATACCGCGTTCGTCGAGCTCGCATTTGAAAGGTTGAACAAAGAGCTGGCGATACCGAAGGGATTCGCCGTAGCACTCTACAAAGAGGAAGACTCGTGGAGCTTCATCTCGAAGCTGGCGCAGCTCGTCGAGGCCGTTTTCACGCGGGCCGTCGTCGATGCCCTGCGCGAGCCGCTGATATTCGATGTGATCAGCAATCTTGCGCAGGAAGTGAGGATCAATTTTCTGCGCAAGATGAACATCATCGACAGTGAACAGAAATCGATGTTCAAGGCCGTTGCAGAGATCAGAAACCAGTACATCCATGATCTCTCGAACATCGACGTTCCGCTGGATGCCTACATCAAGAACCTGGAGGACGGTGCAAGGAAGGGACTCTTCAAACGGTTCAAGCCGTACTTCGTCGACCCGAAGATGTCCATTGAGAAGTTCATCTCGCAATGCAGGCCACAGGTCTTCCATGTGTGCGTGCTGGAGCTGCTGAAGGTCCATGGAAAGGTGTCATCCATCAACATCCAGAAGGACCACGAGGCATTCCGTCTTCAGCAGGCGGGAAGGTTGCTGCCGGCGAAGAAGCAGGGCGAGATGCTTCCATTGGATCGACTTACGGTGAGCAGCTATGTCACCCAGGCCAGAGACGTTCTGAAGCGGGAAGGCCTGTTCGTTTCAGAGTTCAAATAGCGGGAGAGAAACCGCTTCCGCGCCTGCTTACCCCATCCGAGGCGCAGGATTCTGCATTTCGTGCGCCTGCACATCGACCTGCGGCTGCGCACCCAACCCCAACTTCTGCATCGACTGCTCCACTGGCGTCTGCGCCGCTACCGCGGTCGGCATCATCGCGCGCAGGTGCGCCGGGTTGGCCGGGTCGCCCTGCACCACGAAGATGTTGTGTCCGGCCGGGTGCTGGGCCGTGGCGTTGCTGACCAGCACGTGGTCGACCTGCTGCAGGCCCTGTTCGCGGGCGAGTACGGTCAGGCTGGCGGTCAGGCGTTCGCTGGTCTGGTCGAACGGACGTCCATGCTGGGCGTCCAGTGCGGCCACGCCCTGACGGATCTGCTGGTTGAGGCCGTAGTCGGGGTGGTTGGGGGTGAATTCTGCCATGGCGATCGAACGGTAGCGGTGGGTCGGGGTGAACCCCGCCAGTATAGATCCGGCCGGTGAAGGGCGCCGGAAAGGTCAGTCCGCCGGCCGATGGTCATAGCTGATCACCCGTTCGGCCAGCCAGTGCCCGTCCACGCGGCGCCAGACCTGGATGAAGCGGGCCTGGCCGGTCCAGCGTTCCACCCCGTCCTTGCCGCGCTCGTAAAAGCGGTGGTCGCCGATTTCGAGCGCCCGCTCATCGTGCAGCGGAAACACCTGCAGCGAAGATTCCACGAGCTCGCGGCGCAGCTGCCAGCCACCCTCGCGCGCGCTGCTGCACAGGTTGGCCACGCTGTGGCGGAAGTCCTCGCGGCTGCTGGCCGACTTGCCATCCTTGTCATGGAAGAACTCCATGTCGTCGGTCGTCATCGCGGCGGCCTTGTCGGCATCGCAGGCCTCGAAGGCCGCAGCGAAGAGCTGGATATCGGCGTGGCGGATCTGCACGCGCAGGGTGTCGGCGGGCGCTGGCGTGGCAACGAGGCCGGCGGCCAGCAAGGGCAGGGTGAGCAGCAGCATGGTGAGGCTCCAGGGAGGGTTCACGCAGGCTCGCATGGCGTTTGGGCCACTGCAGCCGGCTTCCGACGAAACGGCCCTGCCACGGAATGAATGCCCATATTGGCGGCCCGGTTCCAGCCTTGAGGCCGTTGCCTGTGCAGGGGATGTCATGAGCGACCGGGATTCCCTCACAGCCGCCACAGGTGACGGCCACTAGCCTGCACTCCTTCCCTTCCACAGGAGCGCCCATGCCTGCTTCCCGCATCCGCCTGCACGTTGAAGACACGGGTGGCGATGGCCGCCCGGTCATCCTGATCCACGGCTGGCCGCTGTCCGCCGATGCCTGGAAGACGCAGGTGGCGATCCTGCGCGACGCCCAGTATCGGGTGATCAGCTACGACCGGCGTGGCTTTGGCCGCTCTGACAAGCCGGCCGAAGGTTATGAGTACGACACGCTGGCGGCGGACCTGGCGGGGCTGATCGAGGAGCATGACCTGCGCGACGTTACTCTGGTCGGTTTCTCGATGGGCGGCGGCGAGGTGGCGCGCTACGTGGCCAACCATGGCCAGGATCGCGTGCACAGTGTGGTGTTCGCGGCCGCTGTGCCGCCGTTCCTGCTGCGCAGCGACGACAATCCGGAAGGTCCACTGACCCAGGCCAAGGCCGATGAAATGCGCAGCGGGCTGGAGAAGGACCGCGAAGCGTTCTTCGATGGCTTCACCCGCGACTTCTTCAGCGCCAACGGCCAGTTGATGGTGACCGAAGACACGCGCCAGGCGGCGATCGCGCTGTGCCATCAATCCGACCAGGCGGCGGCGCTGGGCTGCATGAAGGCGTTTGCTACGACCGATTTCCGGGATGACCTGAAGAAGATCTCGGTGCCGACGCTGGTCCTGCACGGTGACAGCGATGCCATCGTGCCGTTCGAGGGCTCCGGCCAGCGCACCCATGAGGCGATTGAGGGCAGCGAAGTGGTGATCCTGGAAGGTGCACCGCACGGCTGCAACACCAGCCACGCCGACCGCTTCAATCTGGCGCTGCTGAACTTCCTGAAGCGGTAAGCTGCGGCGATGCGCGAGCCAAAGACACCCCCGTGGAAGAAGCCCAGGCCCAAGGGGCAGACGTCGCAACCGCTGTCGGATGCGCAGAAGGCGGCGGCACGGCAACGTGCCGAGGAGAACGGGCGGCGGTATCCGAACCTGGTGGACAACATGTGGGCGGCGAAGCTGCCGCGTGGGTCGTGATTCACAGGCCGGGTGGGGACGTGGCGTAGCACAGAGCCGATGCTCGGCTGGCGCGCGCAGCGCGTGCCGTTCGGGGAAAGGGGCAAAGGGCAGCCGAGCATGGTCTCGGCGCTAGGGGCCGGGCAGTGGCCGCCAGCCCGACTCCCGCCATGGCGCTACGTCGCGCCTCTGCACGTTGATCGCCTCGACCGGCAATCCTGCCTGTCGCGCCAGTTCGGCACGCAGTACTTCGCTGTCCACCGGCAGTGCGATGGCCACCTGCAGCTGGTCGCCCTGCTGACGGACCTGCGTGGGCACCACCGCATGGGCTTCATGCTCGCCGCCGGTGCGAGCAATCGGATAGCGCATCGCCACGGGCCTTCCCAGGTGTGCCAGTACGGGGCGCCATGCCTGCAGCACGACAGGCTGTGCTGCTGCGGGAACCCGCACCTCGATGATGGTTCCCGGGTAGCCAATGACATTGCCCACCATCACCTGGAAGCGCGCACCATCGGGGATGGCGACCACAGTGGCGGCCAGCACGCCTATCGACAGGACAGCTGCGGCGAGGCGCCATCTGCGCGGCGCGGCGGCGGCGCGGGTCGCCGTGCGCAGCCCCGGCTTGCGCCGCAGCTTGCGCGCGTAGATGCGCCGATCCTTCCTGCGCGGGCTGCTGCTGTGCGCCGGCAGGTTCAACGGGACGCGTGGCAGCCGGGCGACGCGCGCGTCGATCAGGCGCGCGAGCAGGTACCACGCGAGCACGAATGCCAGCAGGGGCAGCAGCGTTCGTACGATCAGGTACAGCATCACCATCGGGAATACCAAGGAAAATTCGCATTCAAACAACCGTGCCATCGTAACGGCGCTGCGTGGTGTGTGTCGCATCCGCCAGCCGACACGTGCGAACTGCTTGGTTAGGATGGCTCTTTGCTGTCATGGATGAACCGATGAGCGCTGCCACCTCCCGAATCCGCCGCATCTGTGGGCAGGGGCCGATCCTGCTGATGCTGCAGCTGGTCGCGTTGCTGTCCGTTGCACTGGCTTCCGGGTTCTTCCATTGCCGCGTCGACCTGCTGCTGGAGCCGATCACCGCGGCGTGCGGTGGCCCGGATGAGCAGGCGCGGTTGCAGATGGCCGAACAGGTGATGGCGCGCGCCGGTGCATTGGACGACTGGCAGCCATTGAGCTGGATTCCATTGGCGGGCATCGTGCTGGCGCTGCTGGGTGCGATGGCGGTGTGCGCGAGCCGCGCGCTGTGGCTGCGCGATGGGCTGCGCACGGCGAACGTGGCGCTGCTGCTGCTGCATGGCGGCGCACTGTGCTTGGCCGGGTGGACGCTGCACCTGTACGAGAACGCATGGAACAGCGTGGCGCGCTTGTCACCCACGGCATGCCTGATGGACCTGGTGGCGGAGGGCGATACCCCGCTGGTGCAGGCGCAGTCCGTGGTGTTCCACATCCTGGCGCGCGAGAACGCAACGCTGATGCGCAATCCGGACGACCTGGCGCTGGTGCTGGTAGCGTTGCTGATGGCGACGATGGTGGGGGGCATCTCCCTGTGGCGGGCAATCGTGCGGGTTCGGGCGGCACGATCGGCAGTGGCCTGACGGGCCTCCGCGGCCGACCGGATCCGAGACATGCAGAGCGCACGCTCGGCGGCGCGCGGCAATCGCGCTACAGTCGACGCCTCGCCACTCTAGGGAAGACCCGATGCGCTTGTTGCTGCGTGCGTTGCCGTTGTTGCTGTGTTCGCTGGCCGTACACGCCGCCGAGGTGGACCGTCGTATCGCGGTGACCATCGATGATCTGCCATGGGCACGGCTGGACCAGATCGTGCCGCCGGATCTGCAGGCGCGGCACGAAGCGTTGATGGCCCAGCTGCGCGAGGCCGGCGTGCCGGTGGTGGGCTTCGTCAATGAGAACAAGCTTGAGGTGAATGGACAGGTGCAGCCGGCGCGGGTGCAGATGCTGCGCGACTGGCGCGATGCTGGCTATGTGCTGGGCAACCACACGTACTCGCACATGGATCTGAATGCGAAAGGCGTGGCGGCGTTCCAGAAGGATTTCCTGCGCGGCGAAACGGTGCTGCGGCCGCTGCTGGCCGAGAAGGGGCAGGCGCCACAGTGGATGCGCCACCCCTACCTGCGGGCCGGGCGCACCGCGGATGAGCGCGTGCAGATGGAGGCGTTCTTCAAGCAGCATGGCTATCGCGTGGCACCGGTGACGGTGGACAACGGGGAATGGGTGTGGGCGTTCGCCTATGCCAACGTGATGAACGAGCAGGCGGATTCGCCGGCGAGCGACGCGACGCTGGCGCAGCTGCGCAAGGGCTACGTGCCGTACATGCTGAACAAGCTGGATTACTACGAGAAGCAGTCGCAGGCGCTGCTGGGGTACGCGCTGCCGCAGGTGTGGCTGATGCACGCCAACGAGCTCAATGCGGCCACCCTTGCCGAACTGGTGGCGGCCACGAAGCGCCGCGGCTATCGCTTCATTTCACTGGACGAAGCGATGCGTGACCCGGCGTATGCGCGGGGTGCGGAAGGCTACAACGGCCGCTATGGCCCGAGCTGGCTGCATCGCTGGGCGATGGCGGAGAACAAGCCGAAGGACTTCTACGCCAGCGAACCGGGGGTGCCGGCGTGGGTGATGAAGCTGGCCAAGGTTGATTCGGAGTGAGGCTCAGCGCTTGACGGCCAGCACGCCGTCGAGCGCCAGTTCCGCCTTGAAACCAGCCTTTTCCAGGCGTTTGGCCACTTCACGCGGCACGTCGCGGCCGCTGGTCAGCTTGTTCGGCGCGCCGGTGTAATGGAACAGGCGACCGCCCTTGCGGATGACGCGGGCGAGGTGGTCGTAGAACACCTGCGAGTACAGCTCGCCGGCGATGCCGAAGCGCGGTGGGTCGTGCAGAATTGCGTCGACACTGTTGCTGGCCACCCGTTCGATCTGCTGCGAAACGTCACCGTGGCTGAACTGCAGGCGACCACCGGCGGCAGCCGAGTCTGGATCCGGCGACCACGGGTTGAGCGTGCGAAGCCACATTACATCGGCGTTCTTCTCGAATGAACGGATCTGGCCGACACCGGCCTCCAGCGCGCAGGCGGCGAAGTAGCCCAGGCCACCGCAGGTATCGAGGATGACCTTGCCGGCCGGGGCGACCAGCTCCACCTTGCGGCGTGCATCCTCGAACGGCGACAGCTTCGAGGTCGGCAGCATCTTGATGCCGTCGATCTCGAAGGTCGGTGCGCCCCATTCGGTGGGCACCAGCTTGATCAGCGAGCCGCTGTAGCGCGAGATCGGCGCGAATTCCTCGCCATCCCAGTAGTACAGCGTGCGGTCCTTCAGCTTGCCCGGCCAAGGGTAGGGCTGGCCCCGGAAGTGGAAGCCGTCCGCATCCAGCGCCACGCTGTCCTGGCTGCGGCCGAGGTCAAGCGATCCCTGCCAGTCGGCGGCGCCCTTGTCATGGGCACGGCGCAGGGTATCGGCGCTGTCGCGGGTCAGCAGGGGGCCGGTGTAATGGGGCACGGCGGGTACCGGGGCGGTTCGGGGGAGGGCATGGTACCGCAGGACCTTTGCCAGGATACTGAGATTCCGTAGTGCAGACCCAACCGGTGGAGGGCGTTGGTAGAGATGCAGTTCCCACTGAGGGCGTCATGCCCATAGCGGCACAGAATTCTCTGTGGAAGTCGCGTGACGCTGACGGTTGAAGATCGTAATGATAGGTCAGTACTCCCTCTTCATTTCTGATCAAAAGTTGCTGGATGCATATCATGTTCCCAGAACTGTCAGGGGCCAATGTGCTGCGGATGACCACTGGTGTCCCTTGGAGGCTGTAGTCCGCGCTCAGTTGGCCTGGGATGCACGAGCCTGATACGAAAATCAGGGATTGAGCGATGGTAGCGATCATTGGGAATCGGGTCATGTACCTAAGCAGTGAGGGTGGCTTGGTCACCCTCACTGCTAGGTCAAAAGGTTTTGGTATCAGTTGGCTCTGATGGAACCACGATCACTGGCGCAGGCGCGCGGTACACAACCTTCCATCAGCGTATTCATCGTCTGCGGGGAATGAGCAAAGCAGAGGACTCGTGCAGTGTGATTTCCCACCGTGTTTGGCGGGTAATACTCGCTATAGAAGGTCCGGCACCTTCCGTTGTCTATTTGCGCGCTACCCTGGATGTTCCCACTGACTGAGCTGTTGAATCTTACGGTTCCGTAGGAAACGAAGTTCTGGCCAGCTGATACCTGTCCATTTGGTGCATAGGCGATTACATAGTCAGTACTCTTTGCGTCGCTAGCACTGTTCGAATCGATGCTTGAGCAATGCCATGCAGCGCTTCCTGGCCCCACTGTGATGGACTCGCCCTTGGCAGGGTTCATTCCAAGATCTGCGCAGGAAGCCTCGTGATACTGCTTCGTCGCTTCCGTTTGATCGTCGTAGCGATATACATATTGTCCCTTCGAGTTGCGGGTGAGGGACTGCTCCACACTGATCGTCCCCCCAATGAAGTCGGGCCATTCTGCGCTGCGAACGATTTTTTCCGGGATCTTTGCTTCGTCTGCGGTTTGTCCGACAGCTGGATTCCCGTCTCCTGCCTGCACGGATACAGAGGCGATGAACATGATGATGGCTAGCTGCAATTTCACTTGGGCCTCTCAAAATCTGGGTGAGGCTTCATCTTCGCTACTTGCCCAATGGTGCTTTTGGTTGCATTACGCAGTTCTTTGGATTTCAAACATTTCTCAAAAGTCTGTGTCGCTAATCGCACTTCACCGCATACACCGGCCCGGCCCCGATCAGCATCAACGCCATGTAGTCGCTGTCGCTGGCCTTGCCCTTCAGCGTCGCGCCCTTGTTGAAGTGGAAGATGCCGAAACCGCCGGCCATGCGGATCAACGCACTGTCGATCTGCTCGGCGTCGTCGCGGAAGTAGCGGCTGATCTCGCTGGACGTGGCCTTGTGCAGGGCATTGGGTTCGCGCTGCCACTGCTCGCCACGGCTGAAGGAAACGAAGTACTGGCCACCTTCCTTGTCGATGCGGAAGTCGGCGGGTTTGCGCGCGCTGGTGGCGAAGCAGCCCTGCAGCGGGTCGGTGGAAAACGGAAGCCCGGCGTCACCGCTGCAGGCGGCGGTCAGCAGCAGGAGGGCACCGGGCAGCAGCAGGCGGAGCGTGCGCATGGGATGTCCCTACAGGGCAGGTGCGGCTAGTGTAGGCAGCACGCGGGCGTGGCCCGTACGGAAATTCGGCAAGGATACAGGGGTTTTCGGATGGCGCAGGGCAAGGCACCGTGGTGCGGCGTGGCCAGTTGGCTGGGTATTGCAGTGGGGTGGGGGGCAGGCACCGTGGCGGCACAGGCGGCGGTCGCTGCGGGTGGCAATGGCATGGCCGCAGGGCTGGGCGTGGGCGTGCTGGGTGCGGCGCTGGTGGGCGGCGGCCTGGCCGTAGCATCGCGCGTGCGCGGTGAGCGCTGGCCGTGGATCGGCATCGGCGGTGCAGTGCTGAGTGCGCTGCCGCTGCTGATGTACCTGCTGCGGATGATGCTGAAGCTGTAGCGGTAGTGCCGGCCGCTGGCCGGCACCTGCAGGTTGCGTGCGGCGTTCATGGGGTTGCCGGCCAGCGGCCGGCACTACCCGTGCCGGTGCCGCGCGTTCCAGATATGCGTGGCGGCCAGCAGCAGGCTGCCGGTGACGGTCATCGGTGTTTCCCAGTCGTGCGAGGGCAGCGCCAGCGCACCGGCCAGCAGCAGGCCGAGCCCGGCGCCGGCGGTGGCCCAGGCCAGCACCGGCAACGGATGACGGCGCTCCGCCCGCCACAGCGCGTAGCCGGTCAGCGGCAGGGCGATGGCCACGAACAGCAGGTGGACCCATTCGGCTTCGGCCCAGCTGCCGAACAGCGGCAGCGCGGCTGCAAGCAGGGGCAGCGCCAGGCAGTGCAGCAGGCACAGGCTGGACAGGGCGACCGCGCCGGCATCGAGCAGGGCGGCAGACGGCGACTTCATCAGGGGACGCTCCTTGCGCAGATAGTGTTATACAGTAACATTTACACTCCGCAGCCAACCCGCTCCGACATGAACACTGTTTCCCGCGCCGACCGTCGCCTTCCGGTCACCGTGCTGTCCGGCTTCCTCGGGGCCGGCAAGACCACCCTGCTCAACCAGATCCTGCGCAACCGCGCCGGCCTGCGTGTGGCGGTCATCGTCAACGACATGAGTGAGGTCAACATCGACGCGCAACTGGTGCGCGACGGCGGCGCCGAGCTGCGCCGCACCGAAGAGACGCTGGTGGAATTCAGCAATGGCTGCATCTGCTGCACGCTACGCGATGACCTGCTGCAGGAAGTGCGGCGCCTGGCCGACGCCGGTCGCTATGACTACCTGTTGATCGAGTCGACCGGCATCGGTGAGCCGATGCCGGTGGCGGCCACGTTCGCGGTGCGCGACGAGCAGGGCTTCAGCCTGAGTGACATCGCGCGCCTGGACACGATGGTGACGGTGGTGGATGGCAGCGCGTTTCTCGCCGACTTCGGCTCGACGCTGCGCCTGGCCGAGCGCGGCCAGCAGGCTGGGCCGGATGATGATCGCGGCGTGGTCGACCTGCTGTGCGAGCAGGTCGAGTTCGCCGACGTGATCGTGGTCAGCAAGGTCGACCAGGTGGATGACGAAGTGCTGCAGGACACGCTGGCCGTGCTGCGCGGCCTGAACCGCGACGCGAAGCTGCTGCTGTCCCGCTTCGGTGACGTGCCACTGGCCGAGCTGCTGGACACCGGCCGCTTCGACTACGAGCGTGCGCAACGTGCGCCGGGCTGGGTGAAGGAACTGCGTGGCGAGCATACGCCGGAGACCGAAGAGTACGGCATCGCCAGTTTCGTTTACCGCTCGCGGCGACCGTTCCATCCCGCGCGCTTCGCCCGCGCGCTGCAGTCGGGCATGCCCGGCGTGATCCGCAGCAAGGGCTGGTTCTGGCTGGCCAATCGCATGGACTGGGTGGGTGAGCTGAACACCGTGGGCGCCGCGACGCGGACGCAGGCGGCGGGGTTCTGGTACGCCGCGCGTGATCGTGTGCGGGCTGGGCTGGAGGACACCGCGCCATTGCTGCCGCCCACGCCGCTGCCGTACAGCGACCTGGGCTGGGCGCGGCAGCAGGCCGACTGCTGGAGCGCACCGTTGCCGGGTCTGGAAGACTTCCCGGATGCGGCCGCGCATTCGGCGATGCAGCGGCTGTGGCACCCGCTGTGGGGCGACCGCCGCCAGGAGCTGGTGGTGATTGGCGTGCACATGGATGAGCGCGCGGTGCGTGCGGAGCTGGACGCGTGCCTGCTCAACGACCAGGAACTGCGTGCGGGGCCGCTGCTGTGGCAACAGTTGCCGCAGGCATTCCCGGTGTGGAAGCGGTGACGGTGCACTGAGGATCCATGGGTTGCCGGCCAGCGGCCGGCACTACCCCTGGTCGATAGGCCATGCATGCATCCACGCATGGCCTATCCTGTAGAGCCGAGCCGACGCTCGGCTGCTGCAGCAGGTCCACGCATGGCGTGGATCTACAAGCCGTCACGCCACTGCCACCCCCCGGTGCCCACCTGCAGCACGTGGGTCGGCCGCAACGCCTGCAGCAGGTGCCGGTCGTGGCTGACCATCAGCAGCGCGCCCGGCCATGCCGCCAGCAGTTCTTCCAGTGCCTGCAACGCGCTCAGATCCAGCGCGTTGCCCGGCTCGTCCAGCAGCAACAGCTGCGGCGCGGGATCGGCATACAGCACGCTGGCCAGTGCGCCTTTCACCCGTTCACCATCGCTGAGGCTGTGGGCTGCACGCTGGATGCGCTGTGCGTCCAGCCCGAGCAGGGCCAGCCGTGTGCGCAGTTCACCCGCATCCGCCACCGGGTTGGCGGCCTGCACGGTGTCGAGAATGCTGCGTTCGCCGGACAATCCCAGCAGCTGCTGGTCGAGCAGCGCCAGTGGTGCATGGCGCTGCACGATGCCGCTGCGTGCAGGCAGCTGGCCCGCCAGCACGCGCAGGAGCGTGGACTTGCCACTGCCATTGTCACCGACCACGGCGATGCGCTGGCCGCGGCGGATCTCCAATTGCAACGGTGCACTGCAACCCTGCGGCAGCACCAGCGACTCCGCCTGCAGCAGACGTGCGTTGCCGCGTTCACCGTCACCGGCGAACAGCGCCAGCTCCGGCGCGGCGTGAACTGCCGAAGCCGCTGCGCGCAGCTGGTCGGCGCTGGCCTGAAGACGATCGGCCTGTACCTGTTGCGCGCGCCCGTGGCTGGCTTCGGCACGCTGTTTCTGCCGGCCAAGCAGGATCGGTGCCTGGTTGGCCTGCTTCGCATCGCGATTGCCACGTGCCTGGCGCTGCTGCTGGCGTTCGTGCTGCTCGCGCGCGCTGCGCTGTTGCTGCCGGTGCTGGGCGCGGGCGTGGTCGAGCTGTGCGGCGGCCGCTTCGCGTTCGGCGGCCCGCGCGTCGGCGTAGTGCTGCCACGGCCCGCCATAGCGATGCAGCCCGCGCGCGTCGAGCTCGACGATCTGCTGCATCTGCGCCAGCAGCTCGCGATCATGGCTGATCACCAGCAGGCCGCCGCGCCACTGCTGCAACCGTTCGTACAACTGTTGGCGATGGCGGCCATCGAGGTGGTTGCTGGGTTCGTCCAGGATCAGCCAATCGGCGCCGCTGGCCCAGGCGCCGGACAGCGCCACCTGCATGGCCTGGCCGCCACTGAGACGCGCGGCGGGTTGGGCGGGATCGAGATCGTCGGGCAGGCGGAGCGCCTGCCATTGCTGCTGCAGGCGCTCGCGCAGATCCCAATGGTCGCCGACGCAGGCGAAGTCGGCCTCATCCACGCTGCCGGCTTCGATGCGTTGCAGCGCGGCCAGTTCCGCGCCGACGCCGGCCAGTTCACCGACCGTGCCGGCGGGGGGATAGCCGGGCGTCGGCAACAGGAACACGCGGCCGCTGCTGCGCACCTGCCCGTTCTCTGGCCGCACCCGACCCGCGAGCAGGCGTGCGAGCACGCTCTTGCCGGTGCCATTGGCACCGACCAGGCCGGTGGCGACCGGATCGAAGGAAAACGACAGATCGGAAAACAGCGGGCGGCCGTCGGCCAGCCGATACGACACGCGATCGAGCGTGAGGGAATGTGTGGTCATGCGACCTCCATGGATGCCGGTTCTCCCCTGCGCGCAGGGGCGGGAAGAGTCAGGCCGTCTGTTGGGAAGACGGCGGCATCAATGGCGCATTGGTCGCGAGCCTCTGGGAGGAATGAGCGGCCAGTATAGCGGGGTTGGCTGAATGGTTTGATGGCTCTGCACTACAAGAGCATCCACGCATGGCGTGGATCTACTGTGGGCCGGGCATGGGTGGATTTCTCGCGGCTACGGCACGGTGTCCAGGCGGGCGCCGACGAAGTCGATGAACACCCGCAGCTTCGGCAATACGTGTCGGCCCGACGGCCACAGCAGGTGGAAGGTGCCGCAGGAGTGCACATGATCCTCCAGCACGGTGACCAGGCGGCCGCCGGCCAGCGCATCGCGCACCGAGTGCACCGGCACGAAGGCCAGGCCGGTATCGCGCAGCGCCAGCGCCACCCGCGCCTCGATGGTGTTGGCCACCATGTGCACCGGCAGCTCCTGCGGTGTTTCGTGGTCGGGCCAGTGGATCGGCCACGGCTCCAGCTTGCCGGTGCTGGGGAAGCGATAGTGCAGCAACGTGTGCTGCAGCAGGTCGGCCGGCGTGCGTGGAACGCCGCGACGCTGCAGGTAGCCCGGCGAGGCGACGACACGCCGCGGGAACACCCCCAGCCGGCGCGCGTTCATCCGCGAGTCGCTGGGTTCGCCAACGCGCAGCACCGCATCGAAACCTTCCTCGATGACATCGACCAGCCGGTCGCTGAAATCCAGGTCGAGGCGGATGTCCGGATACGCGGCCATGAATTCGGCCATCAACGGCAGGGTGAGGTCGCCTACCAGTGGCAGGCTGATCCGCAGCGTGCCGCTCGGTGCAGCGTGCGGTTGCGCCAGTTCGGTGCGCGCGGCATCGCGTTCGTCGAGGATGCGCCGGCAGCGCACCAGGAACAGCTGGCCCTCGGCGGTGAGGGTGATGCTGCGCGTGCTGCGGTGGAACAGGCGCACGCCCAGTGCGTGCTCCAGCCGCGCAACGCATTTGCCTGCGGCCGATGCCGAGATGCCCTGCAGGCGCCCGGTCTCGACGAAGCTGCGGGTGTCGGCGGCGTGGACGAAGGTCTGCAGATTGGCGAGGTTGTCCAGGACTGACATGGGCGTAGCAGCAATGAAAACGGCAGGGTAGGGGCAGGTGATCGCGGCACGCGGCGCGGCCATCGCAACACTGTGGTGCGGGGCCTCGGGCAGCCCTTGCGGCGTTGCAGTTCCGGGCATGATGCCGATTGCGGACTGCACGGTCCATGATGCCCGGAGCGGCAACCGGCTTTTTGCAGCGCCGCGCGCTGCCTAACGTGGCGGGCCTCTCCCCACGGATCACCGCGATGAATGCCGCTCTTTCCCTTGAACCTGCACCGACGCTGCCTTCGGTGCAGCGGCTGCTGCAGCAGGTCCATCCGTTGCGCCTGGTTGGTGCGGTGGTGCTGGTGCGCGAGCACGGCGTGCTGCGCCATGCCAGCGCGAGCGGGCTGGCCGACCGCGAGTCGGCCAGGCCGATGCAGCGCGATCAGCTGTTCCGGCTGGCATCGGTCAGCAAGCCGTTGCTGGCCACGGTGATCCTGCGCCTGGTGGCTGAAGGCGTGCTCGACCTCGACGCGCCGGTGCAGCGCTGGCTGCCGGACTTCCGCCCGGCGCTGGCCGATGGCAGCACGCCGCCGATCAGCCTGCGCCAGCTGCTCAGCCACAGCAGCGGACTGGGCTATCGCTTCCTGGAGGCGGATGCGGAGGGACCTTACGCGCGCGCTGGCGTCAGCGATGGCATAGACGCCAACCCGTTGACCCTGGCCGAGAACGTGCGCCGCATCGCGCAGGTGCCACTGCTGTTCGCACCGGGCAGCCAGTGGTTTTACTCGTTGGGCGTGGACGTGGCCGGTGCGGTGGCCGAAGCCGCGACCGGTGAAACGCTGCAGGCGCTGTTCCAGCGTCTGCTGGCTGCCCCGTTGCGCCTGCGCGACACCGCGTTCGTTACGCGCGATGCAGAGCGGCTGGCCACGCCGTATGTGAGCGACACGCCGCAACCGCATCGCCTGCAGGAAGGCGAGGTGGTCGCACCTTTCGAGGGAACGCTGGGCATCGAGTTCAGTCCCGCGCGTGCCACCGACGCCAGTCGGTTCGCTTCGGCCGGCGCCGGCCTGGTCGGTACCGCCGATGAGGTGATGGCGGTGCTGGAGGCTTTGCGCGACGTGCAACGCTCTGGCCTGTTGCCGCCCGCGCTGGCGGCGCAGATGGCCAGCCCGCAGGTGGGCGAGCAGGGGCCGCCGGAACCGGCCGGCTGGGGCTTCGGGCTGGGCTTTGCGGTACTGCGCGATGCCGCCGCCAGCGGCACACCACAGCGCGAAGGCAGCTGGCGCTGGGGCGGTGCCTACGGGCACAGCTGGTTCGTCGACCCGTCGCGTGGGCTGAGCGTGGTGGCGCTGACCAACACCCTGTACGAAGGGATGGATGGCGTTTTTGTCGATGCACTGCGCGACGCGGTCTATGCCGACCTGGAGACTACGCGATGAGCGGCCATGCCATCGATGCCGCCAGTCCGGCTGGCGAGGCCACGCGCCTGCCGTGGGCGGGCCTGCTTGCCTTGGCCGGCGGCGGCTTCATCACCCTGTTGACCGAGACCCTGCCGGCGGGTGTGCTGCGGCCGATGGGCGAAAGCCTGGGCGTGAGTGATGCGGCGGTCGGCCAGCTGGTGAGCGTATATGCGCTGGGTTCGGTGATGGCCGCACTGCCGATGACCGCGCTGACTCAGCGCCTGCCACGGCGTCCGCTGCTGCTGGCGGCCATCGCCGGCTTCGTGGTGGTCAATACGCTGACCGCGTTGAGCAGCAGTTACGCGCTGATCCTGGCTGCGCGCTTCCTGGCCGGTGTGAGCGGCGGATTGCTGTGGTCGCTGGTGGCCGGTTACGCCGCACGCATGGTGGTGCCGTCGCTGCAGGGACGGGCCATTGCGGTCGCGATGGTCGGTTCGCCGCTGGCGCTGTCGCTGGGGGTGCCGGCCGGAACGCTGCTTGGCCAGCAGATCGGCTGGCGCTGGGCGTTCGCGTTGATGAGCGTGCTGGGTCTGCTGCTGCTGGCCTACGCGCCCTGGGCGTTGCCTGCGTTGCCGGCCGCTGGGGCCGGGCAACGCACTTCGCTGGCGACCGTGTGGCGCCTGCCCGGTGTACGCAGTGCGCTGCTGGTGATGGCGCTGTACGTGCTGGCGCACAACGTGCTGTACACCTACATCGAGCCGCTGGCCGTCGACGCGGGTGCCGGTGCGTGGCTGGACCGGCTGCTGCTTGCTTTCGGCATGGCGGCGATTGCTGGCATCGCGATGGCCGGCTGGGGCGTGGATCGCTACCTGCATGCGCTGGTGTGGGCGGCGGTGATCGGTTTCATCGTTCCGGTGCTAACCTTGCTGGTGTGGCCAGGCGTGGCGAGCGCGCTGCTGCTGGCGACGATCCTGTGGGGCGTGGCGTTCGGCGCCGTGCCGACCCTGTTCCAGACCGCCTTGGCACGGCGCGCCGGGGCCGCTGCGGACCTGGCGCAATCGATGCTGGTGACCGGCTGGAACCTGGCCATTGCGGCCGGCGGCGTGGCAGGCGGGGTGCTGCTGCAGGCCAGCGGCCCACGCCAGCTGGGATGGCTGCCGTTGCTGTTGCTGGCGGTGACCGCCACGTGGTTGCTGGCACGGCCGAAGGCGTGGGCGTAGCTGTTGATCAGTGATGACGCGGTGCCGGCGAGCGGCCGGCACTACCGTGGGCCTTGCTTTTGCCTTGCTAATCCAGCGGCACCTGCTCGATCGGCACGCTGCGCGGGTTCTGCATGTGTTCGCGTGCAGCGCCGTACTGCTGTTGCCGCTTCTGATGGAAGGCGACGAACTCATCGCGCGGCAACGGCCGCGAGAACAGCCAGCCCTGTCCGAATTCCACATGCCGGCTGTGCAGGTAGGCCAGCTGCGCTTCGGTTTCCACGCCCTCGGCCACCACCCACAGGCCCAGCTCCTTGGCCATGTCGATGATGTGCGGCGTGACCGGGCTGGTGGCGCTTTCGGTACCGATCGCATCGATGAATGATTTGTCGATCTTCAGCGCATCCAGTGGCAGCTGCTGCAGGTATTGCAGGCTGGAGAAGCCAACCCCGAAATCATCGATGGCCACGCTGTGGCCGGCGCGGCGGGCGGCGGCGAGCATGGTGCGCGCGCGGTCCAGATCGAGGAAGCCACGTTCGGTGGCCTCCATCCAGATCTGCTGCGGCAGGATGCCGCTGCCGGCCATGTGCCGGGAGATCATCTTCAGGGCGCGACCGCTGCTGATGTCTTCGGCGGCGAGGTTGATCGCGATGTGCGCGCTGCGGTCGGCGACCAGCAGCTCGCGCATGTCGCGCACCACGTTCTCGATCACCAGGTCGGTGACGTCGGCGATCATGCCGGCCTCTTCGGCCAGTGGAATGAACAGGTCAGGGCGCACCTGGGTGCCATCCGGGCGTTGCCAGCGCACCAGCGCCTCGGCGCCGACGCAGATGCCGGTGTCCAGTTCGATGATCGGCTGGTAATGCAGGTACAGCTCGCGGCGACGGATGGCGGTGGCCAGTTCGCCGCGCAGGGAAAGGCGGCGCCGCGACAGCCAGATCACCAGGCCGGCCCCGGCGGCGGCCAGCAGCAGGCCCGCCGGCACGTACAGCCAGGCCTGTTGGCGGAAGGCGGCGGCAAGCGCGGTGCGCGGTGTAGTGGCGACGGCCAGCCATTCCTCGTTGCGCGCGGTAGCGAACAGCGTGGTGTGGTCCAGGCCTTCGCCCGGGTCGCGCAGCAGTGCCTGCAGCAGGTCCGGATCCAGGCCGGGTTGTTTGGCCAGCAGGCGGCCATCGGGGCTGGCCAGTGCCAGCCGCACATTCGGGTCGGCGATGACATCGACGAAGCGGCGTGGGTCCACCAGAGCGTCGTAGGACCCATACAGGATCGCCAGCACCTGGCGGCGCCCGCTGATTTCCGGGCGCACATCCACCGCAATGCCGGCGCCGTCGCTGGTGACGTGGTCCGGCCTGGGCTGATCCACATCCGACAGGAACGGCCCCCAGGAGGTGCAGCGCAGCTTGCCTCCTTCGAAGTAGCCCATCTGGTCAATCGATGGGGTGGTCATTACCAGGGTCTGCATGCGCCGGATGTGCTCGGGGCTGCAGGACACGTAGGTACCGGCTTCGGCGGATTTCAGCGCCGCCAGCGCCTCCTGGTAGGACAGGTCGGAGCGGCGCAGGGTGCGATCGGCGATGTCGCGCAGGCGCTGCTGTTCGACGCTGACCGCGCGGTCCCAGGTGGCGTAGGCCATGACCGCGATCGGCACCGCAGCGGCCAGCAGGGCCAGTGCGGTACCGCCGATGATGACGCGCAGGCGGCTCATGGCCGGGGCTCCAGCAGGGCGGGCGGGGCAGGGCGCATGGTCGGGCCGGTCCTTGGGCAGGTGCGGCTATCTGAGCATGGCACCGGGCCGGGCGGAATGGGATCAATACGGTATTCGGTCACATTGTGGTGAAAGCGGCCTGCTTTGACGCAATGGGGCCGTCTGGCGCTGGCGCTCGGCGCCGCGGAGGACTACCGTCGAACGCTTCGCCCGCCCCTTCCCGCGCCCATGACCGAGCCCGCCACGCCCCCCGAGCACCTGCGCCGCAGCCTGTCCAACCGCCACCTGCAACTGATCGCCATCGGCGGTGCCATCGGCACCGGCCTGTTCATGGGCTCGGGCAAGACCATCAGCCTGGCCGGCCCGTCCATCGTCTTCGTCTACCTGATCATCGGCGCGATGCTGTTCTTCGTGATGCGTGCGATGGGCGAGCTGCTGCTGTCCAACCTGCAGTACAAATCCTTCATCGACTTCTCCACCGACCTGCTCGGCCCGTGGGCCGGGTTCTTCTGTGGATGGACCTACTGGTTCTGCTGGATCGTCACCGCGATTGCCGACGTGATCGCGATTGCCGCCTACGCACAGTTCTGGTTCCCCGGGCTTGAGGCCTGGAAACCGGCGCTGGCCTGCGTGATGCTGCTGCTGGCGTTGAACCTGGTGACGGTGAAGCTGTTCGGTGAAATGGAATTCTGGTTCGCGCTGATCAAGATCGTGGCGATCTGTGCGCTGATCATCACCGGCGCCGGGCTGGTGGCGTGGGGTTTCACTTCACCCAGCGGCCACACCGCGTCGCTGTCGAACCTGTGGAATGACGGCGGCATGTTCCCGATGGGCCTGGTCGGCTTCTTCGCCGGGTTCCAGATTGCGGTGTTCGCCTTCGTCGGCATCGAGCTGGTCGGCACCACCGCCGCCGAAACCGCCGATCCCGAGCGCAACCTGCCCAAGGCAATCAACTCGATCCCGGTGCGCATCATCATCTTCTATGTGCTGGCGCTGATCGCGATCATGGCGGTCACCCCGTGGCGCCAGGTGGTGCCGGACAAGAGCCCGTTCGTGCAGCTGTTCGTGCTGGCCGGCATTCCCGCCGCCGCCAGCCTGATCAATTTCGTGGTGCTGACCTCGGCCACGTCCTCGGCCAACAGTGGCATCTTCTCCACCAGCCGCATGCTGTACGGCCTGGCCGAAGAGGGGCACGCCCCGCGCGGGCTGTCGAAGTTGTCACGCGCTGCCGTGCCCGCCCGAGGCCTGCTGTTCTCGTGCCTGTGCCTGCTGGGCGGCACGCTGCTGATCTACCTGATTCCGAACCTGGTGACCGCCTTCACCCTGGTGACGACGCTGGCCACGGTGCTGTTCATCTTCGTCTGGTCGCTGATCCTGGTGGCCTACATGGCCTATCGCCGCCGCTACCCGGAGCGCCACGCTGCCTCGATCTTCAAGATGCCCGGCGGCGTTGCCATGTGCTGGGCCTGCCTGGTGTTCTTCGCCGCCGTGCTGGTGCTGCTGAGCCTGCAGGGCGACACCCGCCAGGCGCTGATCGCCAGCCCGGTGTGGTTCGTGCTGCTGGGCGCGGGGTATTGGGTGCGCCGGAGGGCCGCGAAGTGATCCAACGTCTCCGTTCCATCGATTGATCCATCGTCTCCAGAGAGTTTCATCCACGCATGGCGTGGATCTACTGTCAGCCGCAGGAAATCGGCCGCTGCCGTTGCCGTTGAGGTTGCCGGCCAGCGGCCGGCACTACCGCGGGTGCAGGGCGTAGCCCTGCCGGCCCCCCATTCACCCAACATTCGCGGGCGCGGCCGGATCATCCGGCCGCCATGTCCCATCGACCTCTCCTGCTTGCACTGGTGCTGCTGCCCATCCTGTGGCCCGGGATGGCTGCCGCGCGCACGGTCTATCGCTGCGTGCAGGGCAACACCGTCAGCCTGGCCACCGCACCGGAGCCGGGATCGCGGTGCACGCCGAAGGAGATCGACGACAACGCCATCCAGGCCCCGAACCTGTGGGGCAACATGGGCGTGTTCAGTGGTGTGCTGTACGAGCGCGAGCAGGACGGCGTGCTGGTCTATTCCACCCGCAACCTGCCCGGCTCGCGGGTATTCCTGAAGTTCACCGTGGCCACGCCGCCGGGCGAGCCGGCGCACGAGGGCCTGGGCAAGGTCGGCAAGCCGCAGCTCGCGCAGCACGCCAGGCAGTTCAAGGCCGCGGCCAAAGCCACCGGCGTCGATGATGCCTGGCTGCGCGCGATCGCCCATGCCGAAAGCAATTTCGATCCGCTGGCGGTCTCGACCAAGGGCGCACAGGGCGTGATGCAGTTGATGCCGGAGACCGCACAGGAATATGGCGTGCGCGATCCGTTCTCGCCACAGCAGTCGATCGAGGGCGGCGCACGCTACATGCGCGCGCTGCTGCGCCGTTACAACGGCGATCGCCCGTTGGCGGCGGCTGCCTACAACGCGGGCATCGGTGCGGTCACCCGCTACAAGGGCGTGCCGCCCTACGCCGAAACCCTGGCCTATGTGGACAAGGTGATGGCGCTGTACGCGCGCTACCGCGAAGCGATGGGCATCCGCACCGAAGTGCCAGCCCGCTAGCAGGGACTCAGCGCGAGGTGGAAGTGCTGACCAGGTCGTAGCGCTCGATGCGGCCGACGCGTGCCACCTCCGCCTGCACGTCGGCACGCTGCTTGAGTGCACGCCACGCGGCATCGATGCGCACATCGCCCGGCAATGACGGATAGGTGCGCATGTCCTGCAGGCTGGCCAGGGTTTCACCGCGTTCAACCGGCGAGCGCAGCTGTTCGATCAGCACGGCGGCGGCACCGTCCAGGTCGCCTTCCTCCAGCAGCATTTCGCGATGGAACAGGCGGGCATCGTCGCGCTGGGCCAGGATCACCGCGCGTGCTGCATCGCGCGCCTTGGCATCGCCGCGCTCGCGGGCGGCGGCGAACTGCAGCAGCGCCTGTGCGGCCTTGCCGTAACCGGCGAGGCCCGGCATGTCATTCACTGCCTGCGCAGCGTCCTGCATGCGCCCCAGCGAACTGAACACGAAGCCGACATTCATCTGGTGCTCGACACCATCCGGGCCGAGCGCGCCGATGCGGGCGGCCTGTTTCGCCGTGGCCAGTGCCTCATCGGTGCGGCCCAGCCGGCGCAGTGCGGTGAGCCGGCTGTTGAGCAGCCAGGCCACCCATTCCGCCTCCGCAGCGGCAGGCGATTCGCCGTTGCTGGCGGCACCGGCCATGCCCTCGGTCAACGACAGCACTTCCTCGTTGCGGTCCAGCATCAGCAAGGTGGTGCTGAACTCGGCCATGCGCGCGTCCAGTGCGCGGTCGAGCAGGCCGGAAACACGCAGTTCATCGAGGTGGCGCTGTGCCGCCTGCACCGGATCGAAACGCGCGTCACCGCGATCGACATAGCGATCAAAGCGCTTGTCGCTGCGCAGGCGGATGATCTCGGCCGGGCTGTCGATCCGCGCCAGCGTGGCCGGAATGCTGTCGCCACGGCCGTTGTCGGCCTGCAGCGTGGCCAGCGCCAGCCACAGCCCGGTGGGTTCCAGGCCGCCACTCTTCCAGCCGTTGTCAAACAGCGCCTGCAGCAGGTCCATGCGCTTCTGCGGCTGCTCACGCAGGCGGTACTGCAGGTAGTTGATGGCGTGGTGATCGATCGGCAGCGGTGCGTCGGCGTGCTGCAGTGCCTTTACCAGGAAAGAGGTGGCTGCGGCCGGCTGGTTGTCCGACAGTTCCACCGACACCTGGGTGAGCAGGATCTGTGCATCCTCCGGCAGGGCCTCCTGCGCCCGCTGCAGGTAGCGGCGGGCCTGGTCCGGCTTCTTCTGCATCAGCGCGGTCCAGCCGGCGACCTGCGAGGCGCGGCCGCGATGCTCGGCATCGAAGTCGTCCAGCAACGGATCTTCCATCAGCCGCTCCATGCTGATCAGCGCCCCCAGCGTGTTGCCGTCGCGTGCCTGCTGGATGGCCTCATCCCAACGCGTGGCGTACGCCGCGTGTACTGCATCGGCGGTGGCCGAAGGCTTCTGCGGGGCCACCGTGATCGAAGCGGAGGCGGGCGCGCTGGCCAATGCGGCCAGCAGCAGGGCGGTGAGGGGGAGAACGCGGGGCATGGAGAATCTCCATCCGTGGGAACCGCATTGAACCTGCTACGGCCAGCGAGGACAAGCACGACGAAGCGAATCCTGGTGTTCAGCCGCATGATCGGCCGTGGCGGATCGCACGCGCAGCGTCTATTGTCGGTGCCTCTTCAAACAGCAGGCAGAGGCAGCGCAACACGATGGCACGGTGGCAATGGATGGCGGCAGGGGTGGCGTTGGCAACGGCGGTGGGCTTGGCTGCAACCTGGTGGGATACCCCGCTGAAAACGCTGGCCGGCCCTGCCGGCCCGGTGCCCACGCCGCTGGCCTGGACCGCGCAGATCGAGCCGCTGGCCGGCGATGGTCACCCCGGCGACCGCGACGGTGCGTCCGCGCAGGCGCGCTTCGCCGACCCGTATGCACTGCTGCGCGGCACCGATGGCAGTATCTATTTCACCGATGCCGGTGACAACAACCGGATCCGCCGCCGCCTGCCCGATGGCCGCGTTGAAACCGTGGCCGGGCAGGGCGAGGGCCGTGTCGATGGCCCTGCG
Organism: Stenotrophomonas sp. FR012; assembly: GCF_047520565.2. NCBI lineage: Bacteria > Pseudomonadati > Pseudomonadota > Gammaproteobacteria > Lysobacterales > Lysobacteraceae > Stenotrophomonas > Stenotrophomonas sp. FR012. Next base: position 65,524 of record NZ_JAXBQL020000009.1, on the reverse strand, counting down.
CTGCAGGCCAGCTTCCATACGCCTTCGGGCATTGCCGGCGATGCGCAGGGCAACCTGTACGTGGCCGACACGGGCAACCATGCGATCCGCCGCATCGGCACCGATGGCCAGGTGACCACGCTGGCCGGTGGTGAACAGGGCTTCGCCGATGGCCCTGCCATGCAGGCCCGCTTCGATGCACCGATGGGCGTTGCGGTGGACGCGCAGGGCCAGGTCTACGTGGCGGACACGTTCAATGACCGCATCCGGGTGATCGGTACCGATGGCAGTGTGCGCACCCTGGCCGGTGGTGATCGGCCAGGCTTTGCCGATGGCGTGGGCGCTGCTGCGCGTTTCGATACGCCGGTGGCGCTGGCCTTCGACGCGCAGGGTGCATTGCTGGTGGCCGATCTGTTCAACAACGCCGTGCGCCGGGTGGGGACCGATGGCACGGTCAGCACCGTGGTTGCCGGCGGTGGCGTGATCAATGGGCCACTGTCGCTGACCACCACCCACGATGGCGTGCTGTACGTGGGGGATATGGATGGCCGCATCGTGCAGGTGACGCCGCAGGGCCATCAGATCGCACTGGTCGGCAACGGTCGCCTGCCGCGCCTGGCCCGCCCCAGCGGATTGGCGATGGAGGCCGATGGCAGCGTGCTGGTGGCCGACGCCGCAGGCTACCGCCTGCATCGCCTGCGTCCGCTGCCGGTGGGCGAACTGCCGGCGCCGGCACTGGTCGGCCCGGCCGCCGATGCCGCGCTGCCGAAGACGGGCGGCCGTTGGCCGCTCGCACCGCAGGACGGCTGGCACGAAGTGGTCGGCACCCTGGGTGAAGTGCGCGGCAACTTCAGCGGTGAGAGCCGCCACCACCTGCATGGCGGCTTCGACGTGCGCGGTGATGTGGGCCAGACCGTGCTGGCGATTGCCGATGGCAAGATCAGCAGCCCGGTGGCGGCCTGGAACCTGGGCGAGCAGGCCGAGGGCCTGGCGGTGGACCGCCTCAAGTACATCCACATGCGTGTCGGCCGCACCCCGCGCGATGTGCCGTTCGACGCGCGCTGGCAGGCGCTGTATGACGAGCAGGGCAAGCTGCAGCGGATGCGCGTGCGCCGTGGCATGCGCATCCACGTGGGAGACCGCCTGGGCAGCATCAACAACCAGGCGCACGTGCACCTGGCGGTGGGTACCGGTGGCTTCGAGACCAACGCGGTAGCGCTGGGCTTCCAGGGCTACGCCGACCACTTCGCACCGCGCATCACCGATGTGGCCCTGCTGGACGACAACGACCAGCCGATGGCCGCCGGCAGCGATGGCGTGGTGATGGTTGCGCGGCAGGGGCGTGGCGTGCAGATCGTGGTGGAGGCCTGGGACCAGGTCGACAACAATCTGCCACGACGCCGGCTGGGCATGTACCAGGTGGGTTACCAGATTCTCGATGCTACGGGACATCCGCTGCAGGGCTACGAGCAGCCGCGCTGGAACATCATGTTCAACCGCATGCCGCCGCAGCGGGAAGCGGTGCGCGTGGCCTACGCACCGGACAGCGGCATCACCGTGCATGGCAGCGCGGTGACCCGGTTCCGCTACCTGGCCACCAACACCGTGCGTGATGGCCTGATGGAAACCGGGCGCTGGCAGCCGGCGGCGTTGCCGCCGGGCGAGTACATCGTGCGTGCCAGCGTGCGCGACTACAGCGGCAACGAAGGCGTCGGCCCGCGCGAGATCAGAGTACGGCTGCTGCCATAGCCGCAGCCGGGGCGCCGCAGCGTTCGCGCTCGGCGTCCATGTCTTCCAGCGGCCGCACTTCGATGCTGCCGAAGCGTGCCCACGGGAAGTCGCGGGCGATGCGCATGGCGTCGTCGCGGTCGCGCGCCACGATCAGGTTGAAGCCGGCCAGCAGCTCGCGGGTTTCGGCAAACGGGCCATCGAGCACGCGGCTGTGTCCATCGCGCACGCGCAGGGTCTGTGCGGTATCGACCGGCTGCAGCTTCTGTGCGGCCAGCAGCGCGCCTTCGGCCTGCAGCTTGTCGGCATGGGCCAGGCAGTCGCGCATCAGCGCGTTGAATTCTTCGGTGGGCAGGGCCTGCAGCAGGGCAGGCTCGATGTAGATCAGAAGCAGGTACTGCTGCATGGCATGGTCCTGGCGGGGGCGGGGGTCCATGATCGCGCAGGATTGCGCACGGGCATGTTGCAGCGCAGAAGCGCGCCTTCGGCGGGGATCGGCGAACGGCGGAGCCCCTCCGTGGTGGCGCTACAGCGTGATTCTTGGGCTTGGCCGGGTGGGTAGGCGGGTCGGGGGACGCCGTAAACCCATCCGTGGGGGCTTAGCCGCGGCATCCATGCCGCGGACACCCCCGCCCCGCCTACCCACCCGGCCCTGGACAGTTTCCTGCGGCGTTCACCACGGAAAATCACAAACAAGAGCAAAAGCGGGTCGCTTCGCTCGTAAAGCTGAGGCCGCCAGCCAACCGCCGTTGCTGCTGCTTTTGCTTTTGCCTTTTCTCTTGATTTTCCCGTGGTGGGGCAGCCGCAGAGATCTGTCTGGGGCCGGGCGGGTGGGGTTGGCGGGGTATCCGCGCCATGGATGGCGCGGCTAAGCCCCCACGGATGGGTTCACGGCGTCCCCGCCAACCCCGCCCGCCCGGCCCACTCCCAGAAAACCAGCTTTCCGCGACCAACCCACACCACCACGGAGGGGCTCCGCCGTTCGCCGACCCTCGCCGAAGGCGCGCTTTCCGCGCAAGAAAAAAATTCCCAACAGACGTGTCGATTCCCAGCCCCCTGGTTCGTTGTACCCAGTGAAGGGCACGCACCACGCGTCCCACGGGAGACCAAAATGAAAGTGATGGTGATCGTGAAGGCCAACGCCGACTCCGAAGCCGGCCGCATGCCCAGCGAACAGGAACTGTCCGAAATGGGCGCCTTCAACGAACAACTGGTGGCCGCCGGCATCATGCTGGCCGGTGAAGGCCTGCACGCCACCCAGCGCGGCCGTCGCATTCATTTCGGCGGCGGGGCACCCAAGGTCGAGGCCGGTCCGTTCGGTCCTGCCAGCGAACAGATCGCCGGCTTCTGGCTGTGGGAGGTGCGGTCGCTGGACGAGGCCGTTGAATGGGCCAGCCGTGCGCCGTTCGGCGAGGGCGGCACGCTGGAACTGCGTCCGCTGATCTCCGCAGAAGACTTTGGTGAAGCCTTCACCCCCGAATTACAGCAGCAGGAACAGCGTCTGCGTGCACAGCTGGAAGGCTGATCCGATTCCTCTCCCTGCCGGGCACGCCCCGGCACTATCGCCCTGAACCGCACAACGGAGTATTGCCATGAGACTGATTCCCTTCCTCGGCTTCAGCGGCCAGGCCCACGAGGCAATGGCGTTCTATGCCAAGGCACTCGGTGGCCAGGTCACCTCGGAAATGAAGTACCGCGACATGCCGCCCTCCGATGGCTCGCCGGGCTGCAACGAAATGCCGCCGGAAACCCTCGACCACGTTGCGCACAGCCAGCTGGAAATCGGCAGCGCCATCGTGATGGCGGCCGACGGTCCCGGCGGTGGCGAGGGCGGCTCGACCACCATCAATGTCGATGTCGACAGCATCGAAGAAGCCGAACGCGTGTTCGCCGCGCTGGCCGAAGGTGGCCAGGTGCAGATGCCGATCGGCGAAACGTTCTGGGCACATCGCTGGGGCATGCTGATCGACCGTTACGGCAAGCCGTGGATGGTCAACTGCATGAAGCAGCCCTGATCCCGCCTCTGTCATCCACAAGGAGCTTCAACGATGAGTGCACCACAACCGCAGATGATCTTCGTCAACCTGCCAGTGCAGGATCTGGAGAAGTCCAAGGCATTCTTCACCGCGCTGGGCTACAGCTTCAATCCGACCTACACCAACGACGACGCGGCCGGCATGGTCATCAGCGAAAGCATCTACGTGATGTTGCTGACCCAGCCCTTTTTCCAGCAGTTCACCAACAAGCCGATTGCCGACGCGCACACCCACACGGAAGTGATCAATGCGCTCTCGGCACCCAGTCGCAAGGCCGTTGACGAGTTGGTGGACAAGGCCCTGGCCGCCGGCGCCAGCGAACCGCAGCCGGCGCGCGACTACGGCTTCATGTACCAGCGTGGCTTCCAGGACCTGGACGGCCATCTCTGGGAGATCGCACACATGGCCGGCGAGCCGGGCTGACGGCCGCCGCAGGAGAACCCGTATGGCTTACGTGGACGCTTACGTGCTGCCGTGCCCGCAGGACAAGGTGGCGGCCTACCGCCGCCTTGCCCGCAAGGCCGGCGCGGTGTGGAAGGACCATGGCGCGCTGCAGTACATGGAATGCGTGGCCGACGATGTGGAACCGGGCAAGAGCACCTCGTTCCCGCGCGCGGTCAAGGCGAAACCGGGCGAGACGGTGATCGTCGCCTTCGTGGTGTTCCGCTCGCGCGCGGCACGCGACCGCATCAACGCAAAGGTGATGGCCGACCCGCGGCTGGCGTCGCTGGGCCCGAAGGACATGCCGTTCGATACCCGGCGCATGTTCTGGGGTGGCTTCAAGCCGATTGTTGAAGCGTGAGCTGCGGCGCTTGTGCGGGCCGGGCGTGCGTGCTGTGATCGGCGCATGCTCGAGCCCGCACTGACGCAGCGTCTGGAAACCCTCTGGCGGATGGAGTCGCCAGTGCTGATCGCGCGCCTGGCGCGGCTGCTCGGTGGCGATGTCGGCCGTGCCGAGGAACTGGCCCAGGACACCTGGCTGGCCGCGCTGGAGCGTTGGCCGGAGCAGGGCATCCCGGACAACCCCGGAGCCTGGCTGATGACCACCGCGCGCAACCGTGCCATCGATGTGCTGCGCCAGCACCAACGCGTGGCGCAGCAGCACGCGCAATGGGGCGAGGAACTGCATCCGGCGGCGCTGCCGGCACCCGATGACAACCAGGCGCTGGAGGATGACCTGGGCGATGACCTGCTGCGGCTGATGTTCGTGGCCTGCCATCCCGTGCTGCCGGCCGATGCGCGCGTGGCACTCACCCTGCGCCTGCTCGGTGGCCTGACCACCGTGGAGATCGCACGCGCGTTCCTGCAGCCGGAACCGACCATCGCCCAGCGCATCGTGCGCGCCAAGCGCACCCTGGCGCAGAAGCAGGTGCCCTATGAAGTGCCGCGCGCGGAGGCGATGCCGGAGCGCCTGGCTTCGGTGCTGGAGGCGATCTACCTGGTGTTCAACGAAGGCTATGCGGCCAGCGCCGGCGATGACTGGATGCGCCCGGCACTGTGCGAGGAAGCGCTGCGCCTGGCCCGCATCCTGGCCCATCGGTTGCCGGTGCCGCCGGTACTGGGCCTGCTGGCGCTGATGGAGCTGCAGGCCTCGCGTGCAGCGGCGCGGGTGGACGCGCAGGGCGCGCCGGTGCTGCTGGACCAGCAGAACCGCGCGCGCTGGGATTGGCTGCAGATCGAACGTGGTCAGCAGGCACTGGCACGTGCGCTGGCCGCAGGCGGCGGGCAGGATCCCTACGTGCTGCAGGCACGCATCGCGGCCTGCCATGCGGCTGCGCGTCGCGCTGACGCCACCGATTGGCCGCGCATTGCTGCGCTTTATACACAGCTTCTGCAGGTGCAGCCTTCGCCAGTGGTGGCATTGAACCGGGTGGTGGCGATCCTGCGCAGCGACGGTCCCTTCGCCGCGTGGGCGCAACTGCAGCCCTTGCTGGTCGACGCGCGCCTGCGTGACTACGCGCCACTGCAGGTGGTGCGTGGCGAGCTGTTGCAGGCACTGGGGCGCGAGCAGGATGCGCGTGACGCTTTTGGCGAGGCGGCTCGGCTCAGCCACAACCAGGCCGAGCGCGGACTGCTGCGGCAACGGGCCGGCCTGCCCCCCACGGACTGAGCCGACAAGGACAGCACTTGTCGCCGCGCGCCTGAGCGGCTATGTTTCGCGCCCAGCGGACGCATCAGCGCCCGCATTCCGTGCGTATTGACCGAGGAGCGGTTGGATGTATTCAAGGACGAAGAGCGCATCGCGCGCTTTTGCGCGCCTGCTTGCCTGTGCCCTGTGCCTGGCCGTATGGCCGACGGCCGTGCAGGCCGCGGACAAATCGCAGCAGGCCTATTGGGCCGGTTTTGCCTATACCGCTGACGCCGCCGCCGTGCAGGCGACCACGCCACATGCGCATGCGGTGCTGGAACGGCGTGGCCTGGTCCCGCTGAACCAGACGCTGGCGCAGTCGCTCAAGCGCCGCGCACCGGCCCACCTGGAGCTGATCGACCAGCCGGTGGCGATGCTCGACGGCACCACCAGCGCCACCGTGCTGGCCGCCGCGCTGGACCGCGAACTGGTCTCGGTCGAGCCGATCGGTGACCAGTACAAGGTGCTGGTGGAAGTGGCGCTGCAGGCGTTGTTCTTCGACTTCCGCGAGCGCCAGGTGATCGCGTCCTATCCGCTTACGCTGCAGCGCATCGACGTGCAGGATTACCGACCGGACAACGACGATATCGACGCGATCGTCGCCGATCTGCTGTATGGCGGCGCCGATACCAGCCTGTCGCAGGTGCTGGCGGCCAGCCTTGCCCAGGCCAGGTTGCCCGACGCGGCGGTGCGCCGTCTGCAGGTCGGTGGAGTAACCCTGTCCGACGCGGTCCGCGCCAAGCTGCCCGACCCGAAGTGGGAAGCGCCGCTGCGCGCCACGCTGGCCCATGAACTGTCCAAGACGCTTTCTTCCAACACCGGCGTCGGGCTGCTGCCGCCGGCCTCGGGCCAGGCGATCGGTGGCGCGATGGCTGCCCGCTTTGCCGACGGCAAGGTCTACCAGCTGAAGATTCCCGAACCCGACTACGTCATCAACCTGCAGGTCGATGCACTGAAGAACGGCGTGATCGAGGAAACCCCGGCGATGAAGACGATGCTGTTCGGCGCCTTCTTCACCGCCAAGGTGACCGAACCGTTCTCGGGGAAGGTCTATTTCGAACAGCCGCTGCGCAAGGGGGCCACCAAGGTGGTTCCGGCCACGCAGTGGCAGGTCGACCAGTGGTCGGCCAGCTACGAAACCCTGCTGGCCGGGCTCGATGCCTTCGCCGGCGCCGCCGCCAAGCGTGCCGATTCGCGCGCCTGGCTGGACGAACAGAAGCCGGGCGGCCGCCCGTTGCAGCAGCAGACCCAAGCCCTTCAGGAGTTGATCAAGTCATGTCGTTGATGCGTACCATCCTGCTCATCCTCATCGCGCTGGTGGTGGCCTCGCCGGTCGCTGCGCAGACCGCGAGTTCGCGCGGCACCGGCTCGGCCAGCTACGGCCTGCGCCTGAGTGCCGATACACGTGCCCAGGCCCTGAACAAGGCCAAGGTCAACGCCCTGGAGGCGTACATCGCCGAAACCGGTGCGGCCAAGCTGCGCCTGTTCGAAGCGCGCCGCGCCGAGTTCATCGGCGAGATCGACCGCTACGTGCTCAGCGCGGTGCAGCTGTCGGACACCGAAGACAAGAAGGCCAAGACCTACACCGTTACCGTCCGTGCCGAGATCAACACCACTCTGCTGCAGACCAAGCTGGATGCGGGTTCGGCCGTGGCCGGTGCCACCGCCGCGCAGCGCTCGCTGCTGACCTTCCTGTTCATGGCGCGCTCGCAGGACACCGTGCAGTCGTTCCAGGACAAGGAATACCGCCGCGTCGACGCCAGCAGCAGCTACAGCGAGAACACCCGTGAGGGCGACAGCTTCCGCGGCAACTCGGTCAGCACCAACGGCAGCATCAACCAGAACGGATCGGTGTCGGTCACCAGCGGCGGTAGCACCACCGCACGCGCCGACAACATCACCTGGAAGGTGGCCAACGCCGCCGAGGTCAACACCGCAATGACCGGTGCCTTCAGCGCCGCCGGCTACGAAGTGGTTGAAGCCGAATACGTGGAAGGCGAGTCGCGTGGCCTGCTCAGCATCGAGCGTATCCGCAAGGACTTCAGCACCGGCAACGACCTGGCCCCGGCCACCCTGCGTGACACCGCCAACGGCATCCGTGCAGCCAACATTCCGTACATCGCCGTCGGCACCCTCGACGTCGGCATGCGCGACCGCGACCCGGCCAGTGGCAACACCCGCGTGTTCGTCACTGTCACCGGCAAGGTGCTGGACGTGACCGGTCGTTTCCCGCGCACCGTGTCGTCGGTCGGCCCGGTGCAGTTCTCCGGCACTGGCCCGAATGAAACCGTGGCCCGTACCAATGCCCTGCAGCTGGCTGCCGAAAAGGCCGCCCAGCAGATGATCAACGAACTGAACGTCAAGGCGGTCCGCTGATCCGCCACCCCGGTGGGTACCGAGCTCGCTCGGCATCCACCGGGGTTACCGATTCCCCACGTGCCGCACCGCGGCCGTCTCTCCCAAAGGACTCTCACATGATCCGCAATACCGCTCTTGTCCTGGCCATCGCGGCCGCCACCCTGTCGATGCCGGCGCACGCCGGCCTGGGCAAGCTGAAGGATCTGGCCGGCGCCGCCACCGGTACCTCCAGCAGCAGCGCCTCCAGCGCCGCCGCACCGGATGAAGCCGCGCAGGAAGCACTGGTGCGTCGTTTCGTCAGCTCGCAGTCGCACTCGCTGCAGGCCCAGGCCTCGTTCGCCCGTGCCTTCGGCCTGGCCGAGCAGGTGCAGCTGCTGGAAGCCGAGCGCCAGGCGCTGTCGTCGGGTTCGGTCAGCGTCGATGCGATGAAGAAGTCGGTGTCGGTCAGCGAAGCCGCCCAGGCCGCGATCGACGAGCGCCAGGCCGCGCAGCCGGAGCTGAACGCTGAATCCAAGCAGCACTATGCCGAAGGCCTGGTCTCGCTGCTGGCGTCGGCTGCCGAAGCGCAGAAGCTGGGCGGCGAAGCCAGCAACTTCACCGCCGGCATGAAGAACCTGGGCGCCACCCAGATGGCCACCGTCGGCCGCAAACTGGCTGCCGGTGCATGGGTGGCCAAGGAATCGCCGGGCTTCATCCAGGGCCTGTACGGCTCGACCAAGTCGGCCGTGACCTTCGCCAAGAAGAGCAAGGTGAAGGTGCCGTCGAACGCCGATTCGATGCTCGACTCGATCTGATCCGAGGATCAACCCCATGCGTACGACCTCCCGTTTGATCGGCCTGGGCCTGGCCGCCGTGCTGCTTGCAGCCTGCGGCAAGCAGGACACCCCGGCCGCCGATGCGCCCACACCCGCCAAGGACAAGGCAACCAGTGCACTGGCCAGCAATGCGCCAGTGGAAGCAGCGCCCCTGCGTGGCACGCCGGATTTCGGCGGCACCACCCAGGTCGCGCGCGAGGCCGACGGCATCGGCAGCACCCCGGAACTGGCGGTGCTGGCGGCGCTGCAGTCGGCGGTGGCGCAGGTCAACGGTGTACGCGTGGCCAGCCAGATGCAGGGCCTGCGCGCAGGCCTGCATGTGGACGTGGATGACGAACACGTCGGCGATATCCGCGCCGACGCGTTCACCCAGCAGATGATCGCCGGCTCGCAGGGCGCGGTGCTGGGCTATGAAATCCTGTCGCAGGACGAAGTGCGGCAGCTGGACGAGGAAACCATCGCGCGCGTGCGCGCCAGCGATGAAGGCTGGAGCTTCAAGGGTTCGGCCTCTGCCAGCGCCTCTGGCGAAGCCACGGCCAAGGGCGGCGGTGCCTCGGCCAGTGTCAAGGAGCGCTACGACGAGAAGGTCAGCGTCGATGCCAAGCGTGGCGCAAGCTCGTTCGATTCCGACGTGACCCACCGCAGCATGCGCAGCTACTGGAAGGTACGCGTGCGTGCCCAGATCGCCCAGTACCGCGCACCGGACGAGCAGGGCAAGCCGAAGATCGTGGTCGCGCTGCCGCGTACGAAGGCCGGCAGCTATGCCGTGGGCGATGGCCGCGTGAGCGCCGATGAAGTGGCCGACGCGATCCGCGCACGCCTGTCCGACACGCTGACCCAGACCCAGCGCTTCATCGTGCTGGATCGCGAGTTCGGCGACGAACTGCAGGCCGAGATCGACCACATCAACAGCGGCAACGTGCGTTTGCAGGACACTGCCCGCGTCGGCCAGCAGCTGGCGACCGACCTGATCCTGATCCCGACCATCGAACGCTTCGAGTACCCGCGCAGCGTGCGCAACCTGCGCATGTCCGACCGTCAGGTGACCTCATACTCCGGTGGCGGCCGCATCACCCTGCGCCTGGTCAACGCCACCACTGGCCAGGTGGTGATGTCCGACAGCTTCGATCACCAGTTGGCCTCGACCGGCCCGAGCACCCTGCCGCGTGTGGTCAACGGCCGCAACATGGCTGCGGCGATGATGGAATCGCTGTCCGGCCAGATCGGCACCAGCATCGTCACCACGCTGTTCCCGGTGTCGGTGGTGTCGGTGGACGGTGACCAGGTGGTGCTGAGCCAGGGCGGTGACACCGTGCAGGCCGGCCAGCGCTGGCAGGCTGTGCGCCTGGGCGAGGAACTGAAGGACCCGCAGACCGGCCGTTCGCTGGGCCGCAGCGAACACCCATGCTGCACCATCCGCATCGACCGCGTGGCTGCACAGACCTCGTACGGCACCATCGAAGACGGCGTTGACGCGATGCGCGGCGGCTTCCGTCCGGGCCAGATCGAACTGCGCCAGAAGCTGGGCAGCAAGCCGGCTGCCGCCGCCGCAGGCGCGACCGCCTCGGCCGCTCCCGCCGCGGCCGCACGCCCGGCGGCCAAGCCGAAGCCCAAGGCCGCCGCCGCCCCGGCCGAAGACCCGAACTGGTAACAGGCTCAAGCAACACACAGATGGGGTCAGAGCCCTTTCCCGCCGGGAAAGGGATCTGGCCCCTTCTTGTTTCCGTTCGTGTCGACCATGGTCGACACCCACCAACAGCAGCAGAGATCTGTCGAAGGCGGGGTGGGTCCGGTTGCGGGGGTGTCCGCGGCATGGATGCCGCGGCCAAACCCCCAAGGACGGGTTTACGGCGTCCCCCGCAACCGGACCCACCCCGCCATCCCACCGAATGCCTGCTTCTGCTGTTGCTGTTGCTCCAGCTGTTGCTGCTGCCCTGGCTTCGGCGGGTGCAGGGCGCAGCCCTGCCGAATCCCATTACACTCCAGAGAGATTTCCCTGCTGGAGAGAGCAATGAAGCGAGTAGCACTGGGCCTGCTGGCCTTGTCAGTGTCGAGCGCACTGATGGCGGCCACCCCGAAATTCGATGGCGCGCGGATCTCCGCCGACGTCAAGGAACTGGCCTCCGACGCCTACGAAGGCCGCTCGCCGGCCACCGCCGGCGAAGAGAAGACCATCGCCTACCTCAGCAAGCAATTTGCCGACGCCGGTCTGCAGCCGGGCGGCGACCTCAAGGACGGCAAGCGCCTTTGGACCCAGGCCGTGCCGCTGCGCAAGGGCGACATCGTCGGCACACCGCAGCTGGCGCTGCACCAGGGCGGCAAGACCGTTGCGCTGGAGCAGGGCAAGCAGATTGCCGTGCGCGCCGCCATGAACGGCGCCAGCAACGTTGACATCAGCAAGGCCCCGCTGGTGTTCCTCGGCTACGGCGTGAAGGCCCCGGAGCGCAACTGGGACGACTTCAAGGGCGTGGACCTGAAGGGCAAGATTGCCGTCGTACTGATCAACGATCCGGACTTCGAAACCGGCCAGGGTGATTTCGACGGCAAGGGCATGACCTATTACGGCCGCTGGACCTACAAGTACGAGGAAGGCGCGCGCCAGGGTGCACTGGGTGTGCTGATCGTGCACGAGACCGCACCGGCCTCCTATGGCTGGGCCACCGTGGCCGGTTCCAACACCAACACCATGTTCGACGTGGTGCGCGACAACCCGGCCGAAAGCCACCCGCTGCTGGAAGGCTGGATCCAGCGCGACCTGGCGGTGGAGCTGTTCCGCTCCGCCGGGCAGGACTTCGAGGCGCTGAAGAAAAAGGCGCAGCAGCGCGACTTCACCCCGGTGCCGCTGACCGGCGCCAGCCTGGACGCGAAGTACGCGGTGAAGACCGAAGTGATCACCTCGCACAACGTGGCCGCACGCCTGGAAGGCAGCCGCCATCCGGATGAGACGATCATCTACAGCGCGCACTGGGACCACATCGGCGTGGGCGAGCCGGACGCGCGCGGTGACCGCATCTTCAACGGCGCACTGGACAACGCCAGTGGTACCGCCTCGCTGCTCGAGCTTGCCCGTGGCTTCGCCAAGGAAACGCGCCCGCAGCGCTCGCTGCTGTTCCTGGCGGTCACCGCCGAGGAGAAGGGCCTGCTGGGTTCGGAGTACTACGCCACCCATCCGCTGTACCCGCTGGAAAAGACCGTGGCGGTGATCAACATGGACGGCATGGCGCCGTTCGGCCCGTCGCGTGACTTCGGCATCTACGGTGCCGCGCGTTTCGAGCTGCTGGACCAGCTGAAGGACGTGGCCAAGGGCTGGGACATCCGCTACACGCCGGACCCGAAGCCGGAAGCGGGCCTGTTCTTCCGCTCCGACCACTTCCCGTTCGCCAAGCGTGGCGTGCCGGCACTGTCGTGGTCGGCCGGCCAGGACTGGGTGGACGGTGGCGTGGCTGCGGGCAAGAAGGCCTCCGAGGACTACACCGCCAAGCGTTACCACCAGCAGGGCGACGAATGGCAGCCGGACTGGGTGTTCGCCGGTGCCGCCCGCGACCTGGAAGTGCTGTACACGCTGGGCAACCAGCTGGCCAACTCCCGTGCCTGGCCGAACTGGAGCAAGGACGAGTCGTTCCGCGCCGTGCGTGACGCCAGCGCCGGCCAGCGCAAGTAAGGGCGTTCGGTAGTGCCGGCCGCTGGCCGGCAACCGCACTCGGTCCGGGCAACCGTCCCCTGAGTCAGGGGGCGGCGCCATAGGCGCGGGGATGTGGGTGCTGGTGAGATGGGGCCCACGGCTTGCGCAGGCGAGCCGTGGGAGCGCCAGCGCGAATGCGCAGGCGCGTTCCCGGCATTTCCATAGCGGCTTCCATCCGCACTTTCCGACCCTTCGTCGCAGGCCGCTTGCTTGCCCGGCCGGCCGCCCTATGCTCGGCTCACCCCCTTCCTCCAAGGCGCCGCCGTGTTCGCCAGCCTTTCACTCCTGTTCCGTCACCTGCTGGCCTGGGCTGCGGCGCTGTTCGTCGCTGGCATGGTCTGGAGCGGCATCTTCAGTGGCATGAACGATGGCCCGGGCTGGATTTTCGGCCTGCTGGCGATGTTCCTGATCATTTCCGCGCTGGGCAGTGCCATCACCCACATCCGCCGGGTCTGGCTGGTGGCCGGTCGCCTGGATGCCACCACCCTGTCCGGTCGCCAGCGCCGCCAGATCGAACTGCCGATGGACGCCGGCCACGCCTTTTCGGTGGTGGAGGCGGCAATCTCAGAACTACCCCGCGTGGAAGATGTGGAAAGCTCGGCCGGCAGCCTGCAGGTGCGCGCCTATGTGCGCCGGGTCGACCTCTGGAATGGCCGCCAGCCGTCGCGCTGGAACCTGCCGGCGCGGCTGGCGATCAAGCGCAACAGCGTGCTGGCCACGGTCACGCCGGGGCAGGGCACCAGCACCGTTACCCTGCTGTTCGAACCCGATGCCGGCTGGTGGGCCGACCTGCTGGCGCTGGACGAGGGCAGCAACTTCGAGAACGCCGAAGCAGTCACCCGCGCGATCAGTCGCCGCGTCGCCGACCAGCGCCGCGACGAACAGGCTGCGGCCGAACAGACCCAGGTGGAAAAGGAACTGTCGGTGGCGCGGCTGAACCTGCTGCATGCGCAGGTGGAACCGCACTTCCTCTACAACACGCTGGCCAACGCGCAGGTATTGACCCGCACCGACCCGGCACGGGCCGAACAGATGCTCGGCCACCTGATCCAGTACCTGCGCAGCTCGTTGCCACAGGTGGACGAATCGGTGTCCACGCTGGGCGTGGAGCTGGAACGCACCCGCGCCTACCTGGAGATCCTGCGCATCCGTATGGGCGCACGGCTGGCGGTGGAAGTGCAGGTGCCCAACGAACTGCATGGCGTGCACCTGCCGGCGATGGCGCTGCAGACGCTGGTGGAAAACGCGATCAAGCATGGCCTTGAACCCAAGCCCGGCGGCGGCACGATCTGGATCCTGGCGCGCGGCTTCGACGACCACGTGACGGTGACCGTGGCCGACGATGGGCTCGGCTTCGGCCAGGGCACCAGTGGTACCGGCATCGGCCTGAAGAACCTGCGCGAGCGCCTGCGCCTGACCTGTGGCGAGCAGGCCGGCGTGGCGATCGTCGCCAACTTCCCCAGCGGCGTGGCAGCGACGATGACCCTGCCGCAGTCGCACAAGGAGCGCAGCCATGCCGCTTGAAGCCCTGATCGCCGAAGACGAGGACCTGCTGCGGCAGTCACTGGTGGAGCAGCTGGGCCGGCTGTGGCCGGACCTCGCGCTGGTGGCCGAGTGCGAGGATGGTGCCAGCGCGCTGGAGCAGCTGGCCGAGAAGCAGCCGGACATCGCCTTTCTCGATATCCGCATGCCTGGCATCAGCGGCATCGAGGTGGCACGCTCGCTGTCCGAGCTGAGCCCGCGCACCCAGGTAGTGTTCGTCACCGCCTACGACCAGTACGCCATCGATGCGTTCGAGCAGGGCGCGATGGATTACCTGTTGAAGCCGGTCAGCGACGAGCGCCTGCTGGCCACCCGCGAGCGCATCCTGTCGCGGCTGCCATCGACGCGCCAGGACGATGCCGTGCTGGAGCGCCTGCTGCAGCGGTTGGGCCCATCGCAGGGCGCAGCCGAGCGCCCGCCACTGGCCTGGATCACCGCCAGCAACGGGCGCGAGACGCAGCTGATCATGCTGGAAGACGTGGCCTACTTCCGCGCGGACAACAAGTACACCACCGTGGTCACCGCCACCGGCGAAAGCCTGCTGCGCACACCATTGCGCGAGCTGCTGGAAGTGCTCGATGCGCAGCACTTCCGCCAGATCCATCGTTCGACCATCGTCAACATGAAGGCGGTGGCGGCGGTCAGCCGCGACGATACCGGGCGCGGCGTGCTGCGCCTGCGCGGGCGCACGGAGACGCTGGTGGTCAGCCAGCCGTTCATGAGCCTGTTCCGCGGCATGTAGCCGCAGCAGCATCCCCTTCACCGAGGAACGAACATGCCCCGACTGTTGATTGCGTGCATTGTCGTGCTGGCGTTGGCCGGCTGCGAAAGGTCCCGCAACACCTCGATCACGCGCACCCACGCCAACGGCGTGGACACGCTGTACAGCAAGGCTACCGTCGTCGATGGCGAGGCTCGTTTCCAGTGCATTGCCAGCAGCAGTGGTGCCTGCCACTACCTGGTGCTCGATCCGGGCTGCAGCCCCGATGCGGCGTGTACCGCACCGCCGCTGCGCCGGTTCGCAGTTGCAGCAGGCAAGACCGAGGCCATGCGTGGCCTGCCCGACGGCTTCCGCCAGTGCGTCAGCCAGGACCCGATAGAACACTGCCACCGTGAGTGATCACGGTGGCAGTGTGGGTCCCCCCGCTTCCCTGAAGGCTCAGTAGGCAGGTTGCAGTGTCAGGTCGTGATGGTGCTCGGTCTCGCCCACATGGTTGAGGCGGCCGACCAGTTCGGAGTGCTGCTTCATCCGGCCGATCTCGGTCATGATGCGGATGTCCTCGTGGCGCAGTTCGCGCCTGGCGGTGACCGCCTGCTTGTAGTCCAGCACTTCCGGGTAGTGCTCGGCCAGGTCCAGCGCCTCGGCCACGTGTTCGACGCTGTCGGCCTTGGAACTGATGCGGGCGCGACTGTTGAACGCCTTCATCCAGCGCTCGAAGCCGGCCTGCTGATCGAACATGTTGGCCATGAACCAGATCACGAACAGGATCGAGACCCACGAGCCGAACACGATCACCACGCGGGTGAAGGTGATATGGAAGTCATCGCGCCACAGGTAGTTGGCGATCAGGCCCAGGATCAGCAGCGAGGCCGCCTGCCAGCCGACGATCGAGGCGATCAGCCACTGGCACTTGGCCTGGGCCAGCACCGCCACTTCATCGCGGATCTGCTGCTCGCTCAGGTTGCGCCAGTGCGCCACCTGTTTGTCGAACGGGCTGCTGTAGAGCTCGTTGTCGCGAAGCAGAATTCCCAAACCCTTGAACAAGGCAATCATGGCTGGCTCCTTGTGGAACGTGCGTCGATCAGCATTGGACGGTGTGGCAGGTCCAGTTCTAGCACTTCCAGCGGGCCGTGCAACGGGGGCAATGCCAAGCGGCGCAAGGGTTTGCCCGGCGGGGGTGAAAATTGATGCATTGCATCATCGCAGTCGCAGCCTGCGACAGGATGTCGCAGGGTGAAACGTGCTGCGGCCGCACATGAAACCGTCGCTGAGCGGGGAGGCTCGCCGCCGGAGGCGTGATCGCCGAGAATCGGAGCCAACCGCGCAAGACGCGACTGTTCTTCCGCCTTTCCTGGACCTGTGATGCCGGCTCTGCTGCAGCGACTCTCCCGCCCCGTCACCGCGCCGATCCGACGCTGGGTACTGGACGCCTTCCCGCGCGGCCAGAGCGGCATCGATTACGACCATCCGCAGGGCGACCCGGGCTGGTTCGGCCCGGACAGCGTCACCTGGCGGCTGCACGCCGAATTCCCCTCGATGCTCGCCGGTGGCCTGTGCGCGCTGATGCTGCAGACACTGCACCCACGCGCGCTGGCCGGGGTCTATGACCACTCCAATTTCCGCCAGGACCTGGTGGGTCGGCTGCGCCGCACCACGGCCTTCGTTGCCGGCACCAGCTATGCGCCCAGCGGCGAGGTGGAGGCGCTGGTGGCCAAGGTGCGCCGCATCCATGCGCAGATCCGCGGGCAGACCGCGCAGGGCGAGCCCTACGCCGCCGACGATCCGCAACTGCTGACCTGGGTGCACGTGACCGAAGCCTTCGGTTTCCTGCAGGGTTTCCGACGCTACGGGCGCGAGGTGCCGGCGCACATCGCCGATCGCTATTACGACGAGTACCGTTGCGTGGCCGAGGCACTGGGCGCGGTGGATGTGCCGCGCAGCGAAGCGGAAGTGGCGGCGTACTTCTGTGCACGTCAGCCGGAGCTGCGTGTGGATGAGCGCTCGCGCGAGGTGCTGGAGGTGCTGTCCGGCGTGCGCCTGCCGGTACCGGTGCCGGGGCTGTCGCGCGAGGTGTTCCTCGGTGCGGGCGCGGCGCTGCTGCCGGACTGGTCCGAAGGCATGCTTGAACGCAGTGGCCGCCAGCGCGCGCAGGCGGCGGCGTCTGCGAAGCTGATGCAGGGCATGGCGCCGCTGTTCCGCCGCGCACTGCCCGATGGCCTGGCCAGTCGCGCCTGTGCACGCATGGGCGCTCCGGTGGAGATCCTGCGCGAGTGGCCCGCGGTTGCCTGGTAGGTGCCAAACTTGGTTGGCACGCCCTTCACGCGGTGCCGCGGAAGCGCCAACCAAGGTTGGCAGCTACCCGCAAGTGAAACGGGCGCCTTGCGGCGCCCGTTCCGGTTACATCACCACACCTTGACCCGCTTGTCCGGGGCCAGGTACAGCTTCTGGCCTTCCTTCACCTCGAACGCCGGGTACCAGGCGTCGATGTTGCGCACGGTCAGTGCGCGGAACTGGCCCGGTGCATGCACATCGGTCAGCAGCGAGTTGCGCAGCGCCTGCTCGCGGCTCTTGCTGCGCCAGGCCTGGGCGAAGCCGAGGAAGAAGCGCTGGTCCGGGGTGAAGCCTTCCAGGGTCTGGCCCGGCTTGCCCTGCAGCGACAGCTGGTAGGCGTCGTAGGCGGTGCCCAGGCCGGCCACGTCGGCGATGTTCTCGCCCAGGGTCAGCTTGCCGTTCACATGCACGCCCGGGAACGGCTCGTAGCTGCTGAACTGCGCGGCCAGCGCATCACCGGCGGCGTTGAACTGCTTCAGGTCCTCGGCGGTCCACCAGTTGTGCAGCTTGCCGGTTTCATCGAACAGCGCACCGGCGTTGTCGAAGCCATGGCTGATCTCGTGGCCGATCACCGCGCCAATCGCACCGTAGTTCACCGCGTCGTCGGCGGCGCCGTCGAAGAACGGCGGCTGCAGGATCGCCGCCGGGAACACCAGGCGGTTTTCCAGCGGTACGTTCATCGCATTGATGGTCTGCGGCAGCATCGCCCACTCGCTGTGGTCGACCGGCTTGCCCAGCTTGGCGATGTTGCGCTGGTACTCGAACAGCTCGGCGCGCTGCGCGTTGCCCAGCGGGTCATCACGGCGGATCTCAAGGCCAGTGTAGTCGCGCCACTTCTCCGGATACCCCATGCCCACGGTCAGGCCGGTAACCTTGGCCTTGGCATGTGCCTTGGTCTGCGGCGACATCCACGACAGCGCGTCGATGCGCTTGGCGAACGCGGCGATGATGTTCTTCGCCATCTCGTCCGCGCGCTCCTTGGTCTTGGCGTCGAAGTGCTTCTCGACATAGCGCTTGCCGATGGCTTCGCCGACGGCATGGTTGGCATCATCCACGGCGCGCTTCCAGCGGTCGCTCTGCTGCGGCGTGCCGCTCAGCGCGGTGCCATGGAAGGCGAAGCGGGCATCGGCGAACTTCTTCGGCAGGTAAGCGGCGGCACGGTCCAGCGCGTGGAAGGCCAGGTAGTCCTTCCAGGCGTCCAGCGGCTCGGTGGCGACCAGCCTGGACAGGCCGGCCACGGCCTTGGGCTGCCAGACGATGAAGTCCTGCTGGTTGCCCAGCGCGGCCGCATCGAGGAACGCGCTCCAGTCCATGCCCGGCGCCTTGGCATTGAAGTCGGCCTGGGTCCAGGGGTTGGCGCCCTTGGTCACATCATTGGTTTCTTCCTGGGTGGCATGCGCCTGCGCGATCTTCGTTTCCAGCGCCAGGATGCGCTGCGCCTTGCCAGCCGGGTCGGCCACACCGGCCAGCTGCAGCATCTGCGCGATGTAGGCCTGGTACTGCTTGCGCAGCTCGGCCATGCGGCCATCGCCCAGGTAGAAGTCACGGTCGGGCATGCCCAGCCCGCCCTGCACCAGGTACGGCGCGGTGCGGTCCGGTTGCAGCATGTCCACCGAGACCCACAGGCCGAACAGGCGGTCGGTGTAGAAGTTGGTGGCGTTGAGCAGGTCGACGTCGGCGCGCAGGTCGCCGCCGAGGGCGCGGGCCAGCCCGGCCTTGTCGGCGATCGCATCGATGGCCTTCAGCTGCGGCTGCACCGGCGCCAGACCGCGCTGCTCGATGCCAGCCTCGTCCATGTAGGCGGCGTAGTAATCGCCGATCAGCTTGTCGTCACCGCTGGCCTTGGTGTTGCCGGCGGCACCTTCGAGAATGGCGCGGGTGTCGGCCAGGGTCTTCTCGGCAATGACGTTGAAGCTGCCGAAGCGCGAGCGGTCGGCCGGAATCTCGGTGTTCTTCACCCAGGTGCCATTGGCGAAGCCGAAGAAGTCGTCGCCGGCGGCGATGCTGCGGTCCATGCCGCTGGCATCGAAGCCGAAACTGCCCAGCATCGGCTTGGCCGCAGCGGGGGCGGCATCGGCCGGCGCGGTGGCACCGGCGGCCGGTTCGGCCGGGCGGTCACAGGCGGCCAGGGACAGGCTGGCAACGATGGCCAGCGCCAGGGTGGGACGGCGCAGCTTGGACATGGACTTCTCTTGCAGCGGAAAACCCCAAGTCTAATCCGCTCCGGCGCCACTGGCCGCGTCCTTGCGCCGCCCGTCCTGTGCAGGATCTGGCTGAACGCGCAGACGCGATCTTCACGCCGTCACCGGGGTGGTGCATGCTGGACCCTGGAGCCCTGCGTGGACACGGGGGAGGTGGCCATGCAGGGTGGGGTCAGGCGTCAAGAATGGCGTCCGCCGGCCGTTGAGGTCGGGGACGTGGAGGATTCGTTCGCGCATGAAGCCAGCCGACTGCACAAGGAAGATCAACCGATGCCCGCGCTGAAACGGACGTTGGCACGGCCGCTGCGCGCCATCACCTGGGGCGGTGTGCTGCTGGGCGTTCTGCTGGTGACCGGCCTGACCCTCATGCTGGTCAATGACTACCACCGCCGCCTGGAAGCGGCGCAGCGGCAGAGCCGCGCGCTGGCGGTGGGCAGCGAGCGCCTGCTGGCGCTGGAGCTGCGCAACCTGGAACGCGCCCTGTCCGGCATCGCCGCCGACGCCGTCGAGGTGTTCCGCAGTGTGCCGGTACAGGCGCCGGCCTTGATGGATGCCTCCATCGGCGGCGTGCTGCGCCGGCATGCCGAGCTGCACAGCATCGTCGTGCTCGACAGCCATGGCCGACCGCTGACGGCCGGCACGGGCGACCTGCAGCTGCCGCTGTGGACCGATCCGCAGCGCCGTGGCCTGGGCAGCGCGCTGTACATCGGCCCGCCGCAGCGGGCCAGCGATGGCGGCTGGGTGGTGCCGCTGGCGCTGGCGATGGCCGACGGGCGCTGGCTGCTGGCGCGGCTGCGCTGTGGCGAACTGCAACGCATCGTCGGCGGCCTCGATGTCGGCCCCAACGGACTGGTCTCGATCAGCGATGCCGAGGGTTACATGCTGGCCCGCGTGCCTGATCCGCACGGCACGGTGGGCCGCCGCTACGACCTGCCGCGCCGTGACCTGCTCGGCACGCAGGCGGTGGTCGAGCTGGGAAGCGTGCCGGGCGTGGTCGACGGCGTACCGCGCATCATCACCATCAGCACGCTGGAACACAGCCCGCTGGCGGTGCAGGTCGGCCTGGCCGACGAAGACGTACTGGCGCCGTGGTGGCCGTACCTGCAGGCGTCGGTGGCGATCGTACTGGCTTACATCGCGGTGTTGCTGGTGCTGCTGTACGCCGTGCGGCGCAGCACCCGCAGCCAGCAGGCCATGGCCGAGGAGCTGAAAACAGGCCACGCCGAGCTGCGTCTTGCGCACCAGGTCGGTCGTGTCTGCACCTGGTACGTGGATGAGGACGCCGCACTGCTGCGCTGGTCGCCGCTGGCGCGCGAGATCTTTGGCGTGCAGACCGATGCGCTGCCGGTTGCCGATTTCTTCGCACGCGTGCACCGCGACGATGCCGCGCGCCTGCAGCATGCCTTTGACCAGGCATTCGCCGGCAGCGCCGTGCTCGACCAGGTGTTCCGCCTGGTATTGCCCGGGGGCGAGGTGCGCTGGGTGGGCGCACGTGGGCAGCGGGTGGAAGTGGCCGACAGCGAGCGGCGCATGATCGGGGCGCTGACCGACCTGAGTGAGCGTTACCAGGCGCGCGAGCAGGTGAGCGAGGTCGAGCGCCGCTTCCGGCTGCTGTTCGACCGCAATCCTGCACCGTTCTGGGTATTCGACCCGGATACGCTGCGCTTCATCGAGGTCAACGACGCTGCGGTGCGCCAGTACGGCTACAGCCGCGACGAGTTTCTGTCGATGAGCATCCTCGACATCCGCCCGCGCGAAGGCTGGGACGAAGTGCGTGGTGCCATCCAGCGCGCACAGGTGGGCGATCCTCCGGACGCGACCGTCCGCCTGCACCGGCGCAAGGACGGTAGTGTGTTCGAGGTGCGCGCACACCTGTCCAGGCTCGATTTCGACGGACAACCCGCGTGCCTCGTGCTGGCCGAGGATGTCAGCGAACGGCTGGCCTACGAGCGTGACCTGGCCTATCGGGCACGGCACAACCCGGCCACTGGCCTGCTCAACGTGCGCGCCCTGACCGAACAGCTGGACGAGCAGCAGCAGGGCTACACCATCGCCTTCGTGCAGTTGCGTGGCCTGCAGCTTGTGGCCGATACGCTGGGCCGTGAGATCGGCGATGCGGTGCTGCAGTCGATGGCGACCCGGCTCGGTGGACTGGGGGCGCGTTGCGGCACGCTGGCATTCCAGCCGGCGGAAGACTTCGTGTTCGCGATCGGGGCCGAGCACGATACCCAGCGCGTGCTGGATGACCTGCTGCAGATCGTGTCAGCGCCGATGCGTGGCAAGGATTCACTGCACCAGTTCGAACCGCGCATCGGTGTGGCCGTGCACACTGCCGGTGACGGCCACAGCGCCGAGCAGGTGATCGGCATGGCCGCGCAGGCCGCGCACGCGGCGCGTGCCGAGGGCAACGTGGTGGTCTGGTTCGATGCGGCAGTGACCACGCGGCTGGCCGACCGCCTGCGCCTGGCCGGGCGCATCCATGCCGCCATCGACAACGAGTTCCAGCTGTACTTCCAGCCGATCCGGCACGCCAGCGATGGCAGCCCGGCCGCGCTGGAGGCCCTGCTGCGCTGGCCGCAGGCCGATGGCAGCTTCATCCCGCCCAACGAGTTCATCCAGCTGTGCGAGGACACCGGGTTGATCCTGGCACTGGGCCGCTGGGTGATCCGCGCCGCGGCGAAGGCACAGCGGCGGTTGGTCGAGGCCGGTTGGGGCGAGCTGCCGATTGCAGTCAACGTGTCGGCAGTGCAGTTCTTCAACAGCGACCTGGTGGCCGAATTCACCCGCGTCCAGCAGGAGTTCGGACTGGCCCGCGGCGCACTGCACGTGGAGCTGACCGAGAGCAGCCTGATGCGCAAGCCGGCGCAGGCGATGCAGACCATGCAGCGCCTGCACGAGCAGGGCATCAGCGTGTCGCTGGACGATTTCGGCACCGGCTATTCCAGCATGTCCTACCTGCAGCACCTGCCGCTGGACATCCTGAAAATCGATCGCAGTTTCGTCGCGGACGTGGAAACCAATCCGCGCAACGCTTCGATCTGCCGCGCATTGCTGTCGCTCGGCCACAGCATGGGCCTGACCATCATCGCCGAGGGCGTTGAAACGCCGGGGCAGCTGGACTGGTTGGCTGCGCATGGCTGCGACCAGGTGCAGGGCTACCTGCTGGGGCGGCCGGCGCCGCTGGAGCGGATCATCGACGCGCTGGATGAAGTCCCTGCCTGATCGGGGGCTTCGTATTTGCCGGCCAGCGGCCGGCAGGCACCCGACTCGGCTACACCCCGGCCTCCACCAGGTGGTCGATGAAACTGCGCACCTTCGGCGCCAGGTGGCTGCGGCTGGCATACACCGCGAAGATGCCGATCGGCGAGGCCTCCCATTCCGGTAGCACGCGTACCAGGCGGCCATCGGCCAGCGCGTGTTCCAGCAGGAAGTCGGGTTGCAGGATCACACCCATGCCGGCGATCGCCGCTTCGCGCAGCACGTCGCCGTTGTTGGCGTGCAGCAGGCTGTTCACCGCCACCTTCACTTCACCGCCGGGTCCCTGCAGCGGCCAGTGGTCGCCAGCGGCCCAGTAGCTGTAGCTCAGGCATGCGTGATCCTGCAGGTCCTGCGGCGTCTGTGGGGTACCGCGTGCAGCCAGGTAGGCCGGCGCCGCGCACAGGCTCACCCGCGATTCGCCCAGCCGGCGCGCGATCAGCGCCGGGCTCGGCTCGCGGGTGATGCGGATGGCCACGTCGTAGCCTTCCTCGACCATGTCCACCAGGCGGTCGGACAGGGCCAGGTCCAGTTCCACCTGCGGGAAGCGCTCGCGGTAGCTGGCCAGCAACGGGCCAAGGCGGGCGATGCCCCAGCTGACCGGTGCGTTGATGCGCAGCGTGCCCGAGGGTTCCAGCGCCTGCGCGCCGATGCTGGCCTCCAGCGCGTCGAACTCGGCCAGCAGGCGCACGCACTGGGCGTAATAGGCGGCGCCGGTGCTGGTGGGGCTGACCCGCCGCGTGGTGCGGTGGAGCAGGCGGGTGGACAGGCGCTTTTCCAGTGCCGCGACCTGGCGGGTGACGCCGGCGGTCGACATGCCCAGGGCCTGTGCCGCGGCACTGAAGCCGTTGCGCTCGACCACCGCTACGAACACGCGCATCGCCTCGAGGGTGTCCATTGTTGCGCCTTATGAAATAAATACCGTCAGACGATCGTATTTATCGGCTCGTGAAGTAGCAATAACCTGTATCCACTCCCTTCAAGGTGCTTCCCATGCACACCGCCCCCCCTCCCGTTTCGCCGCTGGCCCCTTACGGCGCCACCCTGCTGCGCCTGGCCCTGGGCGTGCTGTTCCTGGTCCATGCGCTGATCAAGCTGCTGGTGTTCACCCCGGCGGGCACGGCGGCATTCTTCGAATCGTTGGGCCTGCCCGGCGTGCTGGGTTACCTCACCATCGGCGCCGAGCTGGTGATCACCACTGCGCTGCTGCTGGGCATCTACGCGCGCTGGGTCGGCCTGGCCGGCGTGCCGCTGCTGCTGGGCACCATCGTCACCGTGCACGGCGTCAACGGCTTCGGTTTCGCCAATGCCGGCGGCGGCTGGGAATACCCGGCGTTCTGGGCACTGGCGCTGGTGGTGCTGTTCCTGGTCGGCGACGGCAAGTGGACCCTGCGTTCGCGCTGATCGCCGCCTGATCCTGCAACTGGAGCATTCCATGTCCCGCCTGCCTTCGTTGTACATCTCCCACGGCTCGCCGATGACCGCCCTGCATCCGGGCCAGGTCGGCGTGCGCCTGGCCGAGCTGGCGCGCGACCTGCCGACGCCGCGCGCCATCGTGATGGCCTCGGCGCACTGGCTGGGTCGGCAGCCGCTGGTCGGCGCGCATCCGCAGCCGCCGACGATCCATGACTTCGGCGGCTTCCCGCGCGCGCTGTTCGAACTGCAGTACCCGGCGCCCGGCGATCCGGCGCTGGCCGAAGAAGTGGCCCGCCGCATCGCCGCTGCCGGCCTGCCGGTGGCGCTCGAACCTCAGCGTGGCCTCGACCATGGCGCGTGGGTGCCGCTGCGGCTGCTGCGCCCGCAAGCCGACATCCCCGTGGTGCCGCTGTCGATCCAGCCGCTGCTCGGCCCCGGGCACCAGTTCGCGCTGGGCCGCGCGCTGGCGCCACTGCGTGAGCAGGGCGTGCTGCTGGTCGGCTCGGGCAGCATCACCCACAACCTGCACGACTGGGGCGACTACCAGGATGGCAAGGAAGCGTCGTACGTGCGGCCCTTCATCGAGTGGGTCGAGCAGCGCCTGGCCGCCGATGATCGCCAGGCCCTGTTCGACTACCGCCGGCAGGCACCGTTCGCCGAACGCGCGCACCCGACCGACGAGCACCTGCTGCCGCTGTTCTTCGCGATGGGCGCAGCCGGCGAGGACGGCTTCGGTGCACGCCGCATCGATGCCGGCATCGATGCCGGCTTCCTCGCCATGGACCTGTACCGCTTCGACGGGGCATGAGCCGGGGCTGACGCGCGACCGCCCCGGCCGTCGCGCTCATGGCCGCATGTGGTAGTTTTTTCCGGGTTTCCGGCGCTGGCCTTCGAGCCTCCCCGCGCGCCGCTTCCTGGAAGAAGCATGCATACCATTGAAGTCGTCCTGGCGATGCTGGTGGCCGTTGTCGCCAGCGGCTACCTGGTTCGCGTCCTCCCGTTCTCGTTGCCGCTGCCGCTGGTGCAGATCGGCCTGGGCGCGGTCATCGCCGGGGTGTTCAACCGCGGCCACGCGCTGGAGCCGGAAGTGTTCTTCCTGCTGTTCCTGCCGCCGCTGCTGTTCCTTGATGGCTGGCGCATCCCCAAGCAGGGTCTGTTCCGCGACAAGGGCGCGATCCTCGAACTGGCGTTCGGCCTGGTGGTGTTCACCGTCATCGGTGCCGGCCTGCTGATCCACTGGATGATTCCGGTGATGCCGCTGGCGGTGTGCTTTGCGCTGGCGGCCATCGTCTCGCCGACCGACCCGGTGGCGGTCGGCGCGATCGCCTCCAAGGCACCGATTCCCAAGCGACTGATGCACATCCTGGAAGGCGAGTCGTTGCTCAACGATGCGTCCGGCCTGGTCTGCTTCCGTTTCGCGGTGGCGGCGGTGATGACCGGCTCCTTCTCGCTGGCCACGGCCTCGCTGACCTTCCTGTGGGTGGCGGTGGCCGGCCTTGCGGTGGGCGTGGCGGTCACCCTCGGTGTCTCCACCTTCCAGCGCTGGTTGTGGCGCCGCTTCGGCGAGGAACCGGGTGCGGCGATGCTGGTCAACCTGCTGATTCCGTTCGCGGCCTACCTGCTGGCCGAAGAAATCCATGCCTCGGGTATCCTCGCTGCCGTAGCGGCCGGTATCGCGATGAGCTACGTCGAGCTGACCGGCCGTGTCTCCGGCAGCATGCGCGTACAGCGCGCGGGCGTCTGGAACATGCTGCAGTTCAGCTTCAACGGCATCATGTTCGTGCTGCTGGGCGAGCAGCTGCCCGGCATCGTCGAGCGTGCCACCACCACCATGAACGAGTCCGGCCACCAGAGTGCATGGTGGCTGCTGGTGTACGTGGTGGTGATCAACCTGGCGCTGATCCTGTTGCGCCTGCTGTGGGTATGGTTGTCGCTGCGCTGGAACCTGCTGCGTGCACGCCGCCGAGGCCTGGAACGCGGCGAGGCACCGAACTGGCGCATCGTGGTGGCGACCTCGGTGGCCGGCGTGCGCGGCGCGATCACCCTGGCCGGCGTGCTGACCCTGCCGTTGTTCCTGCCTGATGGCAGCGCGTTCCCGGCGCGCGACCTGGTGATCTTCCTGGCCGCGGCGGTGATCCTGTTCTCGCTGGTCGGCGCCAGCGTGGCGCTGCCGCAGCTGCTGAAGGGCCTGCAGCTGCCGGCCGATTCGGGCGAGCGCAAGGAAGAGGACCTGGCACGCCGGCTGTCGTCAAAGGCCGCGCTGGCCGGGGTCGAGCGCATGCGCCAGCAGCTGGTGATGAACCAGAATACCGAGAACGTGCAGCTGTACAACGACGCTGCCTCGCGGGTGAGCCTGCTGTATCAGCGGCACCTGGAGAAGGACAACGACGGGCCCGACGTGGACCCGGAGAAAGTGCGGCGCATGGAGCTGGGTTACCGCCAGCTGCGCAGCGCCGGCCTCAATGCCGAGCGTGAGGAGCTGTTCCGGTTGACCCGGCGCGGGGTGATCTCCGATGAGATCTCGCGGCGCCTGATCCGCAACCTGGACCTGCTGGAATCGCGCAAGCGCGAGTGACTCGGCGGCCATGCGCCGTCGAGCGGGGTCAGATCCCTTTCCGCAGGAAAGGGATCTGACGCCAGGTCGGAACAGCCGGTTATTCCGGCTTCTGGTCCAGGAAATACACTTCGACCTTGCCCTTGACCTTGATCGTCATCGGGTTGCCGCGGCGGTCGCGGGCCTTGCCGGCCTGCACGCGGATCCAGCCTTCGCTGACCGAGTATTCCTCGACGTTGTCGCGCTCGACGTCGTTGAAACGCACGCCGACGCCGCGCTCCAGCGCCTGCGCATCATGGAAGGGGCTGGCCGGGTTGATCGCCAGGTGGTCGGGAGGGGTATCGCTCATCGCTTCATTCACAGTGACGGCCACCAAGGCCGGCTTCAGCGGCACAGGATAAACCGTAGAATGCCGGCCTGCCCCAGAGGACGTTCCGCCATGCCCGACAACAGCGACTATTTCGACTTCGAGGAAGACATCCACGACTTCGACGAGGATGGATTCGAGGCGCGGGTCTGGAACCTGCTGGTGCTGATCAACCCGGGCGACGAAGAGTTGGCCCTGCAGCAGTTCAACCGCTGGCGCGAGCACCTGTCCGAGGACGGGCAGCCGCTGGAAGCGGACAGCGACTGGTTGCCGGCCCTGTTCACGGCCATCGCCTGGCAGTCCGGTTTCGAGGTCGAGCGTGATGATCTGGAATCGCTGCAGTCGGCAGTGAACGAGCTGTCGGCGCGCTTCAATCTGCAGCTGGACTGGGGCGGCGACCTGGATGACGAGGACTTCGCCGAAGACCTGGACGGCGTGCAGCTGATGTCCACCGCCTTCGACCGCCTGCGCGAGCACAACTACACGCTGTGGAGCGTGGATGCCGGCAGTGACGGCTTCACCGGCGTGATGGCGCTGACCCGCGACGACGACGCAATGCTGGCGCTGTGCTCGCTGCTGAACGTGGAAATCCGCCTGGGCAGCGACCCGTTCTGAACGGGCCGGCAGCGCTGCGCATGTAGAGCCGAGCCCGCGCTCGGCTGCAGTCCGCGTAGAGCAGCCGAGCATGGGCTCGGCTCTACAGGAGGCAAACGGCAGCGCGCCTACGGCCGGTACTGCGCCCTGGCGTTGGCAATCACCGCTTTGACCAGGTCACGATCGGTGTGCCGGGAAATCGCTCGCGCGCCAAGCGCGATCGCCTGCGTACGCAGCTCGGCCGTGACATCGTAGTGGGCACCGCTGGCCTTGTTCTGGAAGGCCCGCGGTGGGATGCCGAGCTGCGCCGCCATCGCGTGCAGCTCGGCCAGGGTGTCGGCCATCAGGTGCGCCCAGCGCTGTCCGCGCCAGGGATGCACCGCGTCATCGACGTAGACCGTCACCGCCGCGGCCGGTTCAGGCCTGCGGCTTGCTGTCGCTGTCAGCGGCCGGGCTGGCCTCGGCGTCGGCAGCAGCTTCAACCACATCGCCTTCGGCGGCCTCAGTGGCTTCTTCGCCTTCTTCGGCTTCCACGGTCTCGAACTCGGACACCAGCTTGTCCAGGTACTCGTCAGCGGTCTGGCCGGATTCGGCGGCCAGGGTGTCCAGCAGCTTCTGCAGCAGCTCGGAATACTCCAGGTTGACCTTGCGGCCTTCCTTTTCCTGCACGTTGGACAGGTGCTTGAGCATGGCCAGCATCGGCACCGGGTTCTCGGCGTTGCCCATGGTCTGACCACCGATGGCCAGCAGCCATTCGCGGCCCTGCAGGCCGATGGCGGCGACCACCTGGCCGTCTTCGTTGGTCAGCACGGCATGGTTCTGCACCTGCTGCTGGGCATTCAGGCGCAGGAACGGGCGCTTGGCCTGCTGCTTCTTGCGCTTGTCGCGCTTGGCCTTGGAGTTCTGGGACATGGGGTGGGGTCACCTGGAAACGGAAAGACCGCCATTGTAGCGGCCGCACGCAGGTGGGGTCAGATCCCTTTCCAGGGGAAAGGGATCTGACCCCGGTTCAGTGCGCCTCACCCTGCGCGGCCTGCACGTCCGGGTCGGCGGTCGGCGCCGACAGCCCCACCTGCGGGCCGGCACCGGCCAAGGCGGCAGCTTCGGCGGCCTGGGTCATCACCACGATGCTGATGCGGCGGTTGATCGGGTTCTGCGGGTCGGCCTTGTCGAACAGCACCGATGAAGACAGACCGACCACGCGGGTGATCTTGTTGTCCTCCAGGCCGCCGTCCACCAGCGCGCGGCGGGCGGCATTGGCACGATCGGCGCTCAGTTCCCAGTTGCCGTAGCCACGTGCAGCCGAATAGGCGGTGATGTCGGTGTGGCCGGTCAGGCTGATCCGGTTCGGCACGTGGTTCAGGTAGTTGGCCAGCTCGTGCAGGATCTGCTGCGTGTACGGTTTCAGCGTGGCGCTGCCGAGGTCGAACATCGGCCGGTTCTGCTTGTCCACGATCTGGATGCGCAGGCCCTCCGGGGTCAGGTCCAGCAGCAGCTGGTCCTTGAACGGCTCCAGGGCCTGGCTCCTGCTGATCGCTTCCTGCAGCTCCTTCATCAGTGCTTCCAGCTGCTGCTTGTCGCGCTGCTGCTGGTCCACCGGCTGCGGTACCGCTTCCTTCTGGTTCTGGAAGGGGTCGTTGCTGTTGCCACGCGAAATGTCGGTGGCACCGCCCAGCTTGATCATCGAGGTGCTGGCGCCGCCCGGGCCGGCCATGCCGGGCGCCGGCGTGGCGCTCTGACCGCTCAACGGGCTGGGGTTGCGGAAGTACTCGGAAATGGCCGCACGGTCGTTCTTGTTGGTGGTGGCCATCAGCCACAGCACCAGGAAGAACGCCATCATCGCGGTCACGAAGTCGGCATAGGCCACCTTCCACGAACCACCATGATGGGCGGCGTGGCCGGCCTTCTTGACCCGGCGGACGATGACGGTGGGCTTGGTCTCGGCCATGGCTTACTTGACCGTCTTCAGGTGCTGCTCGAAATCGGAGAAGGCCGGGCGCACGTTCGACGGCAGCGTCTTGCGGGCGAACTCCAGCGCGATCTTCGGGTTGTAACCGCGCAGGCAGGCCAGCAGGGCGGTCTTGACCGATTCGTAGATGCGGCTGTCCTGCTCGGCGCGGGCCTCCATCGCGGCGGCCATCGGGCCGACGAAGCCGTAGCCCAGCAGGATGCCCAGGAACGTACCGACCAGCGCGCCGGCCACGTGGCCACCGACCTCGACGATGTCGCCACCGATCGAGCCCATGGTGATGACGATGCCCAGCACCGCGGCGACGATGCCGAAACCGGGCAGCCCGTCGGCGACCTTGGTCAGCACCTGTGAGGGGGCCATGGCCTCGGCGTGGTGCTTTTCCAGCTCCAGTTCCAGCAGCGGTTCCAGCTCATGCGGCTCGATGTTGCTGCCGATCATCAGGCGCAGGCAGTCGGTGATGAAATCGATCAGGTGGTGGTCGGCCTGCACCTTGGGGTAGTTGCCGAACAGCGCGCTTTCGGCCGGGCGCTCGACATGGTCTTCCAACGCCATGAAGCCTTCGCGGCGGGCCTTGTTGAGCAGTTCATAGAGCAGGCTGAGCACATCGATGTAGTCCTGCTGCTTGTAGCGCGGGCCCTTGAACACACCCACCATGGCCTGCAGGGTCTGCTTGACCGTCTTGGCCGGGGTACCGACCAGGAAGGCGCCGAGCGCGGCGCCGCCGATGATGACCAGCTCATAGGGCTGCCAGAGGGCACCCAGGCGGCCGTGGGCACCGAGGTAGCCCCCGATCACGCTGATGATGACGACCAGGAATCCAACGATGATGAGCATGGGGCGACGCAAGGAGAGGGGATATCTCCTTGTCGGCCCGTCGCCCGGTTTTCTGAAGAGGGAATTCTGTGAAATCGGTCAGCGGGGTGTTTCAGCCCGCCACGCCGCTTTCTGCGCCGCCACGCTGCAACGGATCGGGCCAGGGCTCGCCATTGCCGGTGAACGAAAGTGAGACGGAGTTCAGGCAGTGGCGCTCGTAGGTGGGCGGCGGACCATCCGGGAACACGTGGCCCAAGTGGCTGCCGCAGCGCGCGCAGGTGATCTCGGTGCGCACCATGCCGTGGCTGGTATCACGGATCTCGCGCACATGCGCGGGGTCGAACGGGGCAAAGAAGCTGGGCCAGCCGGTGCCGGAATCGAACTTGGTGCTGGAGCGGAACAGTGGCAGCGCGCACAGCCTGCAGCAGTAGACCCCCTCGCGCTTGTTGTCGAGGAACACGCCGCAGAACGGCGCCTCGGTGCCGTGCTGCAGCAGCACGCGGCGCTCCTCGCTGCTGAGGCCAGCGATCAGCGCCTCGGTCTGGGTGGCAGTGGGGGGCGTCAGGTCGAAAGCGGTCATGGCGGCGCTCCGTGGGGTCGATGGCCTGGGGATGGCGGAAAACGTGGGGGTGAAGACGCGACCTTGCAAGTGTGATGGCCGTTCATGGGCGGCACACAGGGGCGGGCGCAAGCTGAACGCGATCCACGCCGGAGCGTGCCATGAAACCAATCCTTCCCCTGCTGCTGGCCCTGTTGCCCATCGTCGCGCTGGCGCAGGTGCCGACCGCCGACCCGACTGCGACCCGCAGCGCGACCACCGTGGCCCCGCAGCCCGTGGCACCACCGCCACAGGCCGCTCGCCCGCAACCGCAGGTGCTGCCGTCGCCGCAGCCGGCGCAGCCGATCAGATCCACCGGGCCGGCCCGGGTCGCGCCGACGCCGGTGCCGAAGCCGGCCGACAAGGTCTATGACCGCAATGGCCGCATCGTTCCGGGCGTGCGCCCGGCCGGCCCGAACCGCGTGTTCGATTCGCGCACCGGCCGCTATTACGACAGCGTGCCGGCCGGCGATGGGCAGCAGATCAAGCGCTGAGTCCTGGTGCCACCAAGGTTGGCTGCTGGCTGACGCTGAGCGGGCTGAACGCACGAAAACAGCATCCAGCCGATCACTGCTTTTTCGCCTGCGATTAACCGTTGCGGGACCACCGTGGCCCTGCGCCGGCATTCCGCCGCCGCATGTCCTTCGTCCACTGGATCGCGACCATGAAAAACCAGCAGAACCGTCATCCCGGCAAGGAACCGCAGGGCCGCAACCCGCAGCAGCAACAGCAACAGCAACAGATGGAGCCGCAGCCGCCGCACAAGGGCGGCAAGCAGCAGGAACAGCGCACGCAGAAGCATCCGCAGCAGCGCTGACTGTCGCCATGACCGGGGTCAGAGCCCGCTGCGCGGGATCCGACCCCTTGCCAGATGCCGACCGGGGTCGGATCCCGCGCAGCGGGCTCTGACCCCAACCGGTTCCCAGCTTCAATCCGGAATCGGCAGGCTCAGCGTCTCCTTCACCTCTTCCATCACGATGTAGCTCTTCGACTCACGTACATGCGGCAGTGTCAGCAACGTGCTGCCGAGCAGCTTGCGGTAGGAAGCCATTTCACTGATCCGTGCTTTCAGCAGGTAATCGAAGTCGCCCGACACCAGGTGGCACTCCAGCACGTTGGGCAGCTTCAGCGCGGCGCGCCGGAACTCCTCGAAGATGTCGCCGGACTTGTAGGCCAGGCTGATCTCCACGAACACCAGCAGGCTGGCCTTTACCGCGGCCGGGTCGAGGTGGGCGTGATAGCCGGTGATTACCCCTTCGCGTTCCAGGCGGCGCACCCGCTCGGTGCACGGGGTGGTCGACAGGCCGACCCGCTCGCCCAGCTCGGTGAAGGAGATGCGGCCTTCGGCCTGCAGGATGCGCAGGATCTTGCGGTCGATCTTGTCCAGTTCGCGGGTACGGGTGGCCATGGCCGTCAACCTTGGGGAATGAATTGCAGGAGAACATCCTGCCGGTTGATTTCAATTCAGGCAAATCAACTGGTATTGGCTGTCTATACTTCCCCAATTATGGCCCCGGCACGCTCCAGTGCAGGGAATGATCGGGTTGGAGAAGTCCCATGCGAGTCCTAGTTCTCGGCAGCGGCGTGATCGGCACTACCAGTGCCTGGTACCTGCGACAGGCCGGGTTTGAAGTCACGGTCATCGACCGCCAGCCCGGCCCAGCGCTGGAGACCAGCTTCGCCAATGCCGGCCAGCTGTCGTTCGGCTACACCTCGCCGTGGGCGGCGCCGGGCGTGCCGAAGAAGGCGATCGGCTGGCTGTTCGAGAAACACGCGCCGCTGGCGATCAAGCCGGGCATGGACCTGGCCCAGTACCGCTGGCTGTGGCAGATGCTGCGCAACTGTACCCACGAGCGTTATGCGATCAACAAGGCGCGCATGGTGCGCATGTCCGAGTACAGCCGCGACTGCCTGAACGAGCTGCGCGCGCAGATCGGCATCGAATTCGAAGGCCGCGACCTGGGCACCACCCAGTTGTTCCGCACCCAGCAGCAGCTGGATGCCTCGGCGCAGGACATCGAGATCCTGGCCCAGTACGGCGTGCCGTACGAGGTGCTGGACCGCGCCGGCATCATCCAGGCCGAACCGGCCCTGGCCCACGTCGATGGCCTGGTCGGCGCGCTGCGCCTGCCGCGTGACCAGACCGGCGACTGCCAGCTGTTCACCCGCCGCCTGGCGCAGATGTGCGTGGATGCCGGCGTTGAATTCCGCTTCGACCAGGACATCACCGGCCTGGAGTTCGATGGCGACCGCATCACCGGCGTGCGCATCGACGGCAAGCTGGAAACCGCCGACCGCTTCGTGGTTGCGCTCGGCAGCTACTCACCGGCGCTGGTCGCACCGCTGGGCATGCGCCTGCCGGTGTACCCGCTGAAGGGTTACTCGCTGACCCTGCCGATCACCGACCCGGCGATGGCGCCGACCTCGACCATCCTCGATGAGAGCTACAAGGTGGCGGTGACCCGCTTCGACGACCGCATCCGTGTCGGCGGCATGGCCGAGGTGGCCGGCTTCGACCTGTCGCTGTCGCAGCGCCGCCGCGAGACCCTGGAACTGGTGGTCCGTGACCTCTACCCGAAGGGCGGTGACCTGTCGCGCGCGCAGTTCTGGACCGGCCTGCGCCCGGCTACGCCGGACGGTACGCCGGTGATCGGCGCCACGCCGTTCCGCAACCTGTACCTCAACACCGGCCACGGCACGCTGGGCTGGACCATGGCCTGCGGCTCGGGCCGCTACCTGGCCGACCTGATGAGCGCGCGACAGCCGCAGATCAGCACCGAAGGCCTGGATATTTTCCGCTACGGCCAGTACGGTCACGCGCCGCAACACGAGAACCGCACATGCGTCCTGCCCGCGCGCTGATCGATCTGGGCGCCCTGCGCAGCAACTACCGCCTCGCCCGTGAACTGGGCGGGGGCAAGGCGCTGGCGATCATCAAGGCCGATGCCTATGGGCATGGCGCGGTGCGCTGTGCGCAGGCGCTGGAAGGCGAGGCCGATGGTTTCGGCGTGGCCACCATCGAAGAAGCACTGGAGCTGCGCCAGGCCGGCATCCGTGCGCCGATCCTGCTGCTGGAAGGCATCTTCGAGCCCAGCGACATGGCGCTGGTGGCCGAGCATGACTTCTGGTTCGCCGTCGGTTCGCCGTGGCAAGTGGAGGCACTGGCGGCGTTCGACAGCCCGCGCCCGTTGACGGTGTGGCTGAAGCTGGACAGCGGCATGCACCGCCTCGGCCTGGACGTGGACAGCTTCCGCGCGGCGCATGCACGCCTGTCGGCGCTGCCGCAGGTCGAGCGCATCGTGCTGATGACCCACCTGGCACGTGCCGACGAACTGGACAGCGAGCGCACCCGCGAGCAGGCCGCGACCTTCGCGCGCGCCATCGACGGCCTGCACGGCGAGACCAGCGTGTGCAATTCGCCGGCGCTGCTGGGCTGGCCGGAGGTGCGCAGCGATTGGGTGCGGCCCGGCCTGATGCTGTACGGCGCCAACCCGCTGCCGGACAGCACCGCGCTGACCGCGCGCCTGCGCCCGGTGATGACGATGCAGTCCAAGGTGATCGCCGAGCGCTGGATCGAAGCCGGTGAACCGGTGGGATATGGCGCACGCTTCGTGGCCAAGGCACGCACCCGCGTAGGCGTGGTCGCGCTTGGCTATGCCGACGGTTACCCGCAGTTCGCCCCGAACGGCACCCCGGTGCTGATCGACGGGCAGCCCGGCGGCCTGATCGGGCGCGTGTCGATGGACATGTTGACGGTGGACCTGACCGCGCATCCGCAGGCCGGCATCGGCAGCGTGGTGGAGCTGTGGGGTTGCGCGCCGACGCTGTCGGAGCTGGCGCCGCGCTGTGGCGTGAGTGCCTACCAGCTGCCGTGCGCGGTCAAGCGCGTGGCGAAGGTGTACGTGTAGAGCCGAGCCCACGCTCGGCGCCTTGAATGCGTGTCGACCAAGGTCGACACCTACCGATGGGCTTTACGCGTAGCGGTCGCCCGGTACGGGGCGCCGGGCGCGACTCTGGTAGCGGCCGACCTTGGTCGGCGCCCTGTAATGCGTGTCGATCAAGGTCGACACCTGCCGATGGGCCTACGGCCTACCGTGCTGCGGTGGCCTGCGCTGTCAGCTGCCGCTTCACCCAGTCGTCGATCAGGCGCTTCTCGTAGCGCAGTGGATCGCTGTCGCTCTTCAGGCCGATGTTGTGCAGGTAGCCGGTATCGCTCAGGCGCGCGTCGCCCTCGCTGACGATGCGGCCGCTGGCGTCCTTCAGCGTGTACTGCAGGCTGATCCGCGGTGGGTAGATGTCGCGCATGATCCGGATGTCGCGGCCGCGCGGGCCGTGCCACGGCTCGTAGTCACCGGCGCGCTTGATGTCGACCAGGGTCACATCAAGCGTCTGTCCCGGTTGCAGCGGTTTGGCGGCAGCGGTCTGCAGGTAGCGTGCCAGCTGCTGCACCCAGTCGCCACGCTCGGCCTCGAAGCGGTTGGTACTCTGGCGGATCTCGGTGAATTTGGCCGGATCGTCCCACTTCACGCTGACCGGGCCATCGGCCTGCAATGCGCGGGGAGCTTCCGGGTCGGTCACGGTGCGCGGTGCCGCACTGGCGCCGCCCGCCGCCAGGGCGCCTGCCAACAGGGCAATCGCGAGTGAGCGTTTCATCACGGTCTCCTGCGTCCCCTCGATGGGGGCGATGTTGATCACAGATCGAGTGTGATCCTGCTTCCCGGTATCGACAATGGCCGCATGCGTCGTCTGCAAGAGCGGTTGCCGCCAATTCATCGACGTCAACCATGACTGACGGCGCTTGACGCTGTGAATACGCCCTTTGGAAGATGCTGTGCCTCCAACCTGGCCTGCACAGACACCCTTGTCCACACTGCCGCCCCTCGTGGAGCGCCCACCGATGACGGTGCCGGCGCCCGAACCCGACCTGCATCATGGCGTGCTTGAGCGCATCAACGCCGGTTTCTGCGTGATCCAGGTGCTGTTCGAGGGTGATCGTGCGGTCGACTACCGCTTCATCGAGGTCAACGATGCCTTCGAGCGCCACACAGGGCTGAAGGATGCGCGTGGAAAGCGCATGACGGCGCTGGAGCCCGGCCATGAGCAGGACTGGTTCCGCATCTATGGCGAGGTCGCACGCAGCGGCCGCCCGGCCCAGTTCGAGATGGAGGCGCGTGCGCTGGGCCGCTCGTTCGCGGTGGATGCGGTGCGCGTGGGCCGGCCGGGCGAGGACAAGGTCGGCATCCTGTTCTTCGACATCACCGCACGCAAGCAGATGGAAGTGGAGCTGGGCGAAAGCGAAGCCCGCTTCAGTGCGCTGGCCGACGGCCTGCCGATGCCGGTGTGGGTCTTGGACGAGCGCGGCCATGCCCGTTTCGTCAACAGTGCCTTCAGCGAGTTCTTCGGCGGTGACGAGACGCGCGTGCCGGAGGACGTCTGGCGCGGCCTGGTGCATCCGGACGACGCATCGGTCTTCGAGTACGAACTGCAGGAAGCATTGAAGGCGCAGCGCTCCATGCATGCGCTGGTGCGTGCGCGCCGTGCCGATGGCCAGTGGCGTTGGCTGGAGATGAATGCCCGCCCGCGCTTCTCGCGCATGGGCCGTTTCATCGGCCTGGCCGGCAGCAGCCCGGACGTGACCGAACGCCGCGAGATCGAGCTGGCCCGCGAGGAACTGCTGCAGTCCGAGCGTGCCGCGCGCAGTGCTGCGGAAAACATGGCGCGGCTGAAGGATGAATTCCTGGCCACGCTGTCGCATGAGCTGCGTACGCCGTTGACCACCATCCTCGGCTGGAGCGAACTGCTGCTGCAGCGCGTGGACAACACCAGCCCGCTGTACAAGGGCCTGAACGTGATCGCCAACAGCGCCGGTGCGCAGAAGCGGCTGATCTCGGACATGCTCGACCTCAGCAGCATGCTGCTGGGCAAGGTGCAGCTGGAGGTGGAAGTGCTGGACCTGTGCGCGGTGCTGGGTGAGGCGATCGGCGCGCAGGAACTGGTGGCCGAAGGCAAGGCGCTGGACGTGCACCTGCAGCTGCCCACGCAACCCAGCCTGGTGCTGGGCGACGCCACGCGCCTGCAGCAGGTGTTCTGGAACCTGCTCTCGAACGCGATCAAGTTCACCCCGGCTGAAGGCCGCATCGACCTGCAGCTGCGGGCCGACGGCAACCACTGGGAGATCACCGTGCGTGACAGCGGTGATGGCATCGCACCCGAATTCCTCAATCATCTGTTCAGCCGCTTCCGCCAGGCCGACGGCACCACCACCCGCCGCCATGGCGGCCTGGGCCTGGGCCTTGCGATCGTGCAGCAGCTGGTCGAACTGCATGGTGGTACGGTCACTGCGGCCAGCGAGGGCCACGGCCACGGGGCGACCTTCACCGTGCGCCTGCCCCAGCATGTTCCCGATGCCGAACGGCGGCCGCTGCGTGAAGTGATCAGCGGGCCGATCCTGGAGCCGGTGATCGTCGAGCCGTATCCGCTGCGCGGCATGCATGTGCTGGCGGTGGAAGACCAGCCGGAAGTGCTGGAGTACCTGCGGCGCATGCTGGAAGAGCAGGGCGCCAGCGTGTCTGCGGCCAGCTCGGCCGGCGAAGCGCTGGCATTGCTGGCCGACACCGGGCACCTGCAGTACCACGTGCTGCTGACCGACATCGGCATGCCGGGCATGGACGGCTATGGCCTGGTGCGCACGCTGCGCGAGGACATGGGCGTGGATGCGGCGACCTTGCCTGCGGTGGCGGTGACTGCACTGGCGCGTGCCGACGACCGC
This sequence comes from Stenotrophomonas sp. FR012, assembly GCF_047520565.2. Classification (NCBI taxonomy): domain Bacteria; kingdom Pseudomonadati; phylum Pseudomonadota; class Gammaproteobacteria; order Lysobacterales; family Lysobacteraceae; genus Stenotrophomonas; species Stenotrophomonas sp. FR012. The sequence goes on along the minus strand of NZ_JAXBQL020000009.1, from coordinate 27,665 downwards.
CGCCGCGCGCTGGCGTCGGGCTTCCAGGAGCATGTGGCCAAGCCGTACTCGGTAGCGCAGCTGGTGGCTGCCGTGCGCAAGGTGCAGGTGCCACGCGCGGACAGTGCGCTGCACTGAACATTCACGGCCGATAGGCGACCCTGCAGTCAGGAGGTCGCCGATGTCCCGTATAGCTCCACGTATCCACACCGATCCGGCGCAGATCGCGCGCCTGGAAGCCCTGCTGCCGCAGCTGGATGGCGAAACGCAGGTGGAACTGATTCTGCACGATGGCCGCCGCCTGCTCGGCACGGTGGCGGTGAGGCCAACTGTGCAGCAATACCGCAACGCCGCTGGTGATGAAGGCAGCAACGGCCAGTTGCGCCTGGATGACTACGACACGCCGGTGCAGCAGCACCATGTGTGGCTGGATGAAATCGCCAGTATCAACCGCCTGCCACCCAAGGCGCCTTGATCCGGTGTAGAGCCGAGCCCACGCTCGGCTCTGCCGCCGCCCGAGCGTGGGCTCGGGCGCTACGGATGTGTCAGTGCTCGAACAACGTCGGCGTCGCCTCGAATCGGCGTGCGTACGCACGCTCCTCTGCAACCCTCGCCACCTCGTCATCGGCCAGGTCCGGTGCCCCATAGACGGCGTAGGCAACGCTGCCGTCGGCACCATGACCGATCTGATGCAGCCGGTAGCGCGAGTGGCCGCCGCCGGTGTCCTCGGGGTAGTGCACGGGCGGATGGCTGCCTTCCAGGTCCATTTCACTGTTGTCGACCACGCCACCGACGAACAAGGCTCGCATGCAGGTTCTCCTGGGTTTCCGGGGGGAGCCTCTACCCTGAACGTTTCAATGTTTCTGGCGGATCAAGGCCCCGTTCGGGTTTCGCAAAGCGGGCCGCCGGGGCCGGCCCGGCCAAGCCGGTACAATGGACGGCCCTCACGCTTGAAGTACCCGCGCCGATGGCCTCCAGCGACGACGCCCCCCTGCAGACCCTGCTCCTGCCGTTCTCCCAAGGCGCCCTGCGCTGGCCGGAGGGCCCGGTGGCCTTCCTGCGTGCCCGCGATGGCTGGCCATTGCGCGAAGTGGCCGGCAACCGCGAGGTGCATTGCGAACAGAGCTTCGCCCCGTTCGCGCAACCGCTGCAGCAGGCTGCCGGTTGGACCGTCAGCGGGCAGCTGGATGACGCGGCCGGCAAGGGCCGCTACCCGTTGGTGCTGGTGCTGCCGCCGCGCCAGCGCGAAGAAGCCCGTGCGCTGTTCGCCCGTGCGCTGGCGCTGGTCGCCGACGGCGGCCGCATCGTTGCCTGCCAGTCCAACAACGAAGGTGCGCGTTCGGGCGAGGGCGACCTCAAGCAGTTGGCCGGCCTCGGTGGCTGCCTGACCAAGAACCACTGCCGCGTGTACTGGACCGCCCCGCTGCAGCGCCAGCACGACGTTGACCTGGCCAGGCGCTGGTCGGCGCTGGATGCGGTGCGCCCGATCGTGGGCGGTCGCTTCCTCAGCCGCCCGGGCGTGTTCGCCTGGGATCGCATCGATCCGGCGTCGGCGCTGCTGGCCGAGCACCTGCCGGCCGACCTGGCCGGACGCGCCGCCGACCTCGGCGCCGGCTACGGCTACCTGTCGCGCGAGCTGCTGGAACGCTGCCCGAAGATCACCGCGCTGGACCTGTACGAGGCCGAGCAGCGCGCACTGGCGCTGGCCGAGCTCAATCTGGCGCCGCCACCGCGCCCGCTGCCGCTGCGCTTCCTGTGGCAGGACGTCACCGCCGGCATCGAGCCGGGCTACGACGTCATCATCAGCAACCCGCCGTTCCACACGCCGTCGCGCGCTGACCGCCCGGACATCGGCCAGCGCTTCATCGCCGTGGCTGCGCAGGCATTGCGCCCGGGCGGGCGCCTGTACGTGGTGGCCAACCGCCACCTGCCTTACGAGCACACCCTCAACGACAGCTTCGGCGCGGTGCGCGTGGTCGCCGAACGCGACGGTTTCAAGCTGGTGGAAGCAGTGAAGGGGAAGGGCAAGTGAAGCTGGTCAAGCACATCGCCAACCTGGGCTATGGCAGCCGCAAGCAGGTGCAATGGATGTTCCGCGAAGGCCGCGTCACCGACGCCGATGGCGAGGTGCTGTATGCCGACGACCAGGTACCGCATGACGCCATCCGGGTCGATGGCGAGCCGCTGGACCCACCGCCGGGGCTGTCGATCGCGCTGCACAAGCCGGCCGGCTACACCTGTTCGACCAAGGACACCGGGCGCCTGATCTACGACCTGCTGCCGCCGCGCTTCCGCGACCGCGATCCGGTGCTGTCCACGGTCGGCCGCCTCGACCGCGAGACCAGTGGCCTGCTGTTGCTGACCGACGATGGTGGCCTGCTGCACCGGATCATTTCGCCGAAGTCGAAGCTGCCGAAAGTCTATGAGGTCGAGTTGAGCGAGGACCTGCGCGGCGACGAGGTGGCGCTGTTCGCCAGCGGCACGCTGATGCTGGAATCGGAGAAGACGCCCCTGCTGCCGGCTGAACTGGAGGTGCTGGATGCGCGCCGTGCGCGGCTGGTGCTGCACGAAGGCCGCTACCATCAGGTACGCCGCATGTTCGCCGCCACCGGCAACCACGTGCAGGCCCTGCATCGCAGCCGCGTCGGCGGGCTGGACCTGCAGGGGCTGGACGAGGGGCAATGGCGGCAGCTCACTTCCACCGACCTGGATACGCTGTTCGCTTCATGACCAACATTGCTGCGCTGCCGTTCCTCCCCGACGCCGTCATCTTCGACATGGACGGCCTGATGATCGACAGCGAGCGCGTTTCGCTGGCCTGCTGGAGCCAGGCCGCCGACGAGTTCGGACTGGGCCTGGATGAAACGGTGTTCCTGCGCATGGTCGGCCTCGGCGACCGCGATTCGCACGCGCTGCTGCGCGCGCAGGGCATCGAGGACAGCGTGATCGATGCGGTGGCCGCACGTTGCCACGACCTGTATGAGGCACGCACACAGACCGGGTTGCCGTTGCGTCCGGGCATCCTGGAACTGCTGGAGCTGCTGAAAGTGCACGCGGTACCGCGGGCGGTGGCCACCACCACGCGGCAGCCGCGGGCCAACCGCAAGCTGGCCGCTGCTGGCCTGCTGCCGTATTTCGATGCGGTGATCACCAGTGGCGACGTGGCGCGGCCGAAGCCGGCGCCGGATATCTACCTGCTGGCCGCGCAGCGATTGGGGCAGGTGCCCGGGCGTTGCCTGGCGCTGGAGGATTCACCGGCCGGTACGCGCGCGGCGCTGGCGGCCGGCATGACCGTGATCCAGGTGCCGGACCTGGTGCATCCGGATGAAGAGCTGCGTGCCCTGGGACACCGCATCGTTGGATCCCTGGTAGACGCGCACGCGCTGCTGCTGCCGTTGCTGCCGAAGTAGCGGTGGGTGCCGACCTTGGTTGGCACTGAGCCGAGCATGGCTCGGCTCTACATCTTCTGGTGGGTGCCGACCGTTGGTCGGCACACCTTTTCAATCACACCCGCCCGAACACCAGCGCAGCGTTGGTGCCACCGAAGCCGAAGCTGTTGGACATCACCGTATCCAGTTTCTCCTCGCGGCTCTCGCGCAGGATCGGGAAGCTCTCCACCTTCGGGTCCAGCTCGCCGATGTTGGCCGAACCGGCAACGAAGCCATCGCGCATCATCAGCAGGCAGTAGATTGCCTCGTGCACGCTGGCTGCACCGAGCGAGTGCCCGGACAACGCCTTGGTCGAAGACAGCGGCGGCACCGCATCGCCGAACACTTCGCGGATCGCGTTGAGCTCGGTGACATCGCCCAGCGGGGTCGAGGTGCCGTGGGTGTTCAGGTAGTCCAGCGGGCGATCGACACCCTGCAGCGCCATCTTCATGCAGCGCACCGCACCTTCACCGGAGGGCGCGACCATGTCGGCACCGTCGGAGGTGACGCCATAGCCGATCAGCTCGGCATGGATGTGCGCACCGCGTGCGACGGCGTGGTCGTAATCCTCCAGCACCAGCATGCCGCCACCACCGGCGATGACGAAGCCGTCGCGGTCCTTGTCGTAAGGGCGCGAGGCACTGGCCGGGGTTTCGTTGAAGCTGGTCGACAGGGCACCCATCGCGTCGAACATCACGCTCATCGACCAGTGCAGGTCTTCGCCACCGCCGGCGAACATGATGTCCTGCGCACCGTGCCGGATCATGTCCGCAGCGGCGCCGATGCAATGCGCCGAGGTCGCGCAGGCAGCCGACAGCGAGTAGCTGACGCCCTTGATCTGGTAGGCCGTGGCCAGGCAGGCCGAGACCGTCGAGCACATCGTGCGCGGCACCATGTATGGGCCGACCTTGCGCACGCCACGTTCGCGCAGCAGGTCGACGGCACCGATCTGCCATTCGCTGGAGCCGCCACCGGAACCGGCGATCAGGCCGGTGCGCAGGCTGCTGACCTGCTCGGGGCTGAGCCCGGCATCGGCGATGGCATCGCGCATGGCCAGGTAGGCGAAGGCCGCCGCGTCGCTCATGAAGCGCTTCTGCTTGCGGTCGATCAAGGCGTCCAGGTCGAGGTCGACGCGGCCACCGACCTGGCTGCGCAGGCCTGCTTCGGCGTGGTCGGCCAGGGCGGTGATGCCCGAGCGTCCTTCACGCAGCGCGGCCGAAACGGTATCCAGATCATTGCCGAGGCAGGACGTGATGCCCATGCCGGTGATGACGACGCGACGCATCAGAAGCTCCCGGTTTCGGTGAACAGGCCGACGCGCAGGTCGCGCGCGCTGTAGATTTCGCGGTCGTCCACGTACATGCGGGCGTCCGACTGGGCCATCACCAGCTTGCGGTTGATGACCCGGCTGATGTCGATCTCGTAGCGTACGAGCTTGGCGTCCGGCAATACCTGGCCGGTGAACTTCACCTCGCCACAGCCCAGCGCGCGGCCCTTGCCGGGTGCACCCAGCCAGGTCAGGAAGAAGCCGGTCAGCTGCCACATGGCATCCAGGCCCAGGCAGCCTGGCATCACCGGGTCGCCGATGAAGTGGCAGCCGAAGAACCACAGGTCCGGGCGGATATCCAGTTCGGCGCGTACCATGCCCTTGCCATGCGGTCCGCCGTCCTCGCGGATGTCGGTGATGCGGTCGAACATCAGCATCGGGTCGTTGGGCAAACGGCCGGCGGCGGTGCCGAACAGTTCACCGCGTGCGCTGGCCAGCAGCTGTTCGCGGTTGAACGCGTGGAGACGGGTCATGAAGCACAATCCTGGAAGCGGAGAACAGGGAAACAAGCGCCCGAGAATGCCCGTGGAAACTGTCCCGATCAAACATTTCAACCGTACGCAACCGTAGTGTTTTCAAGGGAATACGCGCATCCTGTTGATGTGCAACGACCATACTTCGGCGTGTGGCCCACCCGGCCCGGCCCCGCCTTTTCCACCTGACATGACCCGACTGCGCAAGATCATCCACGTTGACATGGACGCGTTCTACGCGTCGGTGGAGCAGCGCGACGATCCGTCACTGCGCGGCAAGCCGGTGGTTGTGGCATGGCGCGGCGCACGCTCGGTGGTGTGCGCGGCATCGTACGAAGCACGCGTGTTCGGCGTGCGTTCGGCCATGCCGGCAGTGCGGGCCGAACGCCTGTGCCCGGATGCGATCTTCGTGCCGCCCGACTTCGCACGTTACAAGGCGGTGTCACGCCAGGTGCGCGAGATCTTCCTGCGCCACACCGACCTGGTTGAGCCGTTGTCGCTGGACGAAGCCTACCTGGACGTGACCGAGCCGAAGAGCGGCATCGAACTGGCGACCGATATCGCCCGTACCATCCGCATGCAGATCCGTGAGGAGACGAACCTGACTGCTTCAGCCGGGATCGCGCCGAACAAGTTCCTGGCCAAGATCGCCTCGGACTGGCGCAAGCCCGATGGCCAGTTCGTGATTCCGCCGCAGCGGGTGGACGCCTTCCTGCTGCCGTTACCGGTGAGCCGGGTGCCTGGCGTCGGCAAGGTGATGGAAGGCAAGCTGGCCGCGCGCGGCATCGCCACCTGCGGCGACCTGCGGCAGTGGGCACTGATCGATCTGGAAGAAGCGTTCGGCAGTTTCGGCCGCAGCCTGTACAACCGCGCACGCGGCATCGACGAGCGGCCGGTGGAGCCGGACCAGCAGGTGCAGTCGATTTCCTCGGAGGACACGTTCGCCGAAGACCTGCTGCTGGAAGACCTGACCGAGGCCATCGTGCAGCTGGCAGAGAAGACCTGGAAGGCGACCCGCAAGACCGAGCGTGTCGGCCATACCGTGGTGCTGAAGCTGAAGACCGCGCAGTTCCGCATCCTCACCCGCAGCTTCACCCCGGAGCGCCCGCCGGAATCGATGGAAGAACTGCGCGACATCGCACTGGCCCTGCGCGCCCGCGTCGACCTGCCGGCGGAGACGCGCTATCGGCTGGTGGGTGTCGGGCTGGGTGGCTTCCGCGAAAAGGAACCGGTGGTGCAGGGGGAACTGTTCGAGCACGACATGATCAATCCCACAGATACCTAATCATCAAACAGCGGGGTCAGAGCCCGTTGCGCAGCAACGGGATCCGACCCACGCAGATCGAAGAGAACTGTCGAAGGCGGGGTGGGTCCGGTTGCGGGGGCGTGAGCCGCATGGATGCGGCGACCGAGCTTACATGGACGTACTTGCAGCGCCCCCCGCAACCGGACCCACCTCGCCTTCCCACCGATAGCCAGCTGTTGCTGTTGCTGTTGCCTCTGCAGGTGCAGGGCGCAGCCCTGCAAAAGAAAACTCCCCACCTCATGGCCACGGCATCTCGCCCTTGGCCACCTTCGCACTCAGCTCCAGCGACGCCACGCCGTCCAGCTTCGGATAGCGCGCCTGCATCGCCTGCACCAGCGCCGCACTGTCCTTCGCCTTTGCCGCCTCGGCGTCGAACGCGCGGATGTAGTCCGCGGTGAAGCGCAACGCACTGGCATCCAGCGCCGCACCCGGCGCGTAATGCCCCGGCACCACCACCTTCGGCTTCAGTGCCTGCAATCGCTGCAGGGTCTGCAGCCAGTCAGTGTGCGACTTCGGCGTCTGCGTGTCGGCCATCCACACGTGCTCGCCGGCCACCACCGGAATGCCGCCGACGATCGCGCGCAGCGACGGCACCCACAGCACCGTGCGGTCCGGGGTCGGGCCATCCAGGCCGATCAACGGCAGGCGCTGGCCTTCCAGCTGCAGGGCATCACCGTCCAGCACCTGCGGCACCACGATGCGGGCCGGCACGTCGGCACCCATCTTCGGTCCCCAGTAGGCCAGCTTGCCGGCCCGGGTCTGCTGGATGTGGGCGACGGTCTGCGCAGTGGCGACGATGCGTGCCTGCGGGAAGGCATCCTGCAGGGTGGCCAGGCCGAAGTAGTAGTCCGGATCGCCGTGGCTGATGTAGATCGTGGTCAGCTGCTTGCCACTGGCGCGGATCCGTTCGACCAGCTTGCGTGCGTCGCTGGCGCCGAACTGCGCGTTGACCAGGATCGCGTCATGCCGGCCTTCGATCAGCACCGAGGATACCGAGAACATCGCCTGCGGGCCGGGATGGAAGGTCTGCAGGTGCAGTTGTGATTTCGTCGCGGCGGCCGGCGCCGCGGTGGCCGGTGCGGCCAGCAGCGGCGCACTGGTGAACGTGGCGGCCAGGGCGAGGGGAAGCAGCAGGGCAGCGGTACGCATGGGAAATTCCTTGTGTAGAGCCTGGCCAATGCCCGGCTGCATGTTCGCGTAGAGCCGAGCGCGGGCTTGGCTCTACAAGGGGCGTAGCTGGATCAGTACGCGGCGGTGATGATCTGCTTCGGGTAAGCGTGCGCTTCCAGCTCGGCGACGAACGCGGCGCCGTAGTCGGCATAGCTGATGCGGCTGTGGCCACTGGCGTCGGCCAGGAAGGCCTTGGGCTGCACGCGATACTGGCCACGCTCATCGCCCGGGCCGATTTCGGCGGCCGGCGAGAAGAAGGTCCAGTCCAGGTCGTCCACTGCCTGCAGGCGATTGAAGGCTTCACGATGGGCCAGCGCGTACGGCTTGTAGGTTTCCGGGAAGTTGGGGGTATCGACCAGCTGCACGCCCGGCGCGACTTCCAGGCTGCCAGCGCCACCCACCACCACCAGGCGCGGTACGCCGGCTTTGCGCGCGGCGGCCGCCAGCTGCGCGGCGATCTCGCCCACGCGGCCGATGTCGTCGCCCGGGCGCGGGCCGTAGGCGCTGGCCAGTACGTCGTGGCCCGCGATGGCGGCGACCAGCGCGTCCTGGTCATCCAGCGAGGCGATCACCGGATGGGCGCCGGCCAGTTCGGCCGGGAGGTCCTGCGCGCTGCGCACGATGACGGTGAGTTCGTGGCCGTGGGCCAGCGCGTGGCGGGCGATCTGGCGGCCGATGTTGCCGGTGGAACCAACGAGGGCGATCTTCATGGCAGGACTCCGTGGGGCGATGTGGGCTGGGAATGGGGCCACTCTAGGCTGCTGCAGTCGCTCGAAAAACAGCGTATAACGCGCTTGTTTGTTGCGTGGATCGAGCATATGGACCGATTGACCGCCATGACCGTGTTTGTCGAGGTGGCCGAGCGCGGCAGCCTCACCGCCGCCGCGGAAGTGCTGGACATGTCGCGGGCGATGGTCAGCCGCTACCTGGCCGAGGTCGAGGGCTGGCTGGGCGCACGCCTGCTGCACCGGACCACGCGCCGGGTCAGCCTGACCGGCCCGGGTGAGGCGGCGCTGGCGCGCTTCCGGCAGATGCTGGCGATCGGCGAAGAACTGCAGGGCGAGCTGGCCAGTGATGATCCCGAGCCGCACGGCACGCTGCGGGTGACCGCCAGCGTGTCGTTCGGGCAGAGCCACCTGGCACGGGCGGTGGCCGGTTTCGTCGCGCGCCATCCAGCGGCGCGCATCGAGCTGCTGCTGGTCGACCGTACGGTGAACCTGGTCGAGGAGCGCGTGGACCTGGCCGTGCGCATCGCGCGCCAGATCGACCCCAGCCTGATCGCGCGGCGGCTGGCCACCTGCCGCTCGGTGCTGTGCGCGACGCCGTCGTACCTGCAGGCGCGTGGCACGCCGACCGCGCCGGAGCACCTGGCCGCGCACAACTGCCTGACCCACCACTACGTCGGCAAGAGCCTGTGGCAGCTGCACCGCGATGGCCGTTCGCTGTCGGTGGCGGTGGGCGGCAACATCAGCGCCAACGAGGCCTCGCTGCTGCTGGAGGCGGTACGCGCCGGTGCCGGGATCGCCATGCTGCCGACCTACCAGGTGGCGCCACTGCTGCGCAGCGGCGAGCTGATCGAACTGCTGCCCGGATTCAGTCTGGACGAGCTCGGCATTCATGCCGTGTACGCGTCACGGCGCCAGCAGCCCGCTATCATGCGGCGATTCCTGGATTACCTGGCCGAGTGTTTCGCCAGCCCGGCCTTCCAGGATCTGGATTGGCGCCCACCGGGCAAGGAGAACACATGAACCATGGACAGGCCTTGATCGACCACAACCGTGCTGCTTGGGACCGCCAGGCCAGCGAAGTGCGCGAATGGTCGCGCCCGGTGGAGAGTTCAACCATTGCCGCCGCGCGCGAAGGGCGCTGGCAGGTGCACCTGACCCCACGCGCGCTGCCACTGGACTGGCTGGGCGACGTGCGCGGCCGTCGCATCCTGTGCCTGGCTTCGGGCGGCGGCCAGCAGGCACCCGTGCTGGCCGCTGCGGGCGCCGACGTCACCGTGTTCGACCTGTCCGACGGGCAGCTGGAACAGGACCGCAGGGTCGCTGCGCGCGACGGCCTGCAGCTGCGCACGGTGCAGGGCGACATGCGCGACCTGCACGTATTCGCCAATGACAGCTTCGACGTGGTGTTCCATCCGATCTCCAACCTGTACGTACCCGACGTGCGCCCGGTGTGGACCGAATGCCGCCGCGTGCTGGCGCGCGATGGCATGTTGATGGCCAGCTTCTACAACCCCGTGCTGTTCGTCGGTGCACGTGATCCGCAGCTGGATGCACAGGGTTTGATCCGGCCGCAGTACGCCATTCCCTATTCGGACCTGGAAGACCTGCCCGCCGCAGAGCGTGAGGCGAAACTCGCCCGCGGCGATGCGCTGACCTTTGGCCACAGCCTGACCGAACTGATCGGCGGTCAGCTGGATGCAGGCTTCGTGATTGATCGGTTCATGGAAGACTGGCAGCCGAAGCCGCGCTTCCTGATCGACCGTTACCTGCCCACCTTTCTGGCCACCCGCGCACGCAGGATCGGCTGAGGCCGATCCCGGGGAAAAAGCGCGGCGTACAATGGACGGCCCCACGTTGTACAGGCGTCGTCCCTTGTCGTATCCCTATCCGCTGGTCGTATTCGATCTCGATGGCACGCTGGTCGACAGCGCAGCCGACATCGCCGAAGCGCTGAACCGCACGCTGGAAGCCATCGGCATGGCACGGGTGCCGGAAGCCACCGTGCTCGGCTGGATCGGCGACGGTGTGCGCCGCCTGGTCGAACAGGCCGTGCACGCCGCCGGTCGTGAGGTCGACCTGGCCGAGGTCATGCCGGTGTTCATGGTGCACTACCGTGAGTGCCTGCTGCGCAGCCCGCGCCTGTTCGATGGCGTGGCCGACGCACTGGCGCAGCTGCGCGCGCGCGCCGTGCCACTGGCGATCTGCACCAACAAGCCCGAAGCACTGGTGCCGCCGCTGCTGCAGCACCTGGGCATCGGTGATGCGTTCGCGCTGGTACTGGGCGGCGATTCACTGCCGCAGCGCAAGCCCAGCGGTGAGCCGCTGCGGCATATCGCTGCGCACTTCGGGCTGCCGGTCGATGCCTGCCTGATGGTGGGTGATTCGCTGACCGACTACCGCGCCGCCGAAGATGCGGGCATGCCGATCGCGCTGGTCCGCTACGGCTACCCGCGCGGTCTGGACCTGGCCACCGCGCATGCGGTGGCGGTGATCGATGACCTGCGTGAACTGCCGGGGTTGCAGGGCTGACGCAGGGGTAGTGCCGGCCGCCGGCCGGCAACCCGGAATGCGTTGCCGAAGGTCATGATGTTGCCGGCCAGCGGCCGGCACTACCATGACCGTCGCGATCATTTCGGCTGGTAACGCACACTCAACTGGTACTCACGGCCCGGCTGGTTGAACCACGCCACCGTCTCATACCTGCGGTCGAACACGTTGGCGGCACGCGCCAGCAGCGACCACGACGGCGTCAGCGCGTACTCGGCGCGCAGATCCAGCGTGCCGTAACCCGCCACCTTCACCGCGTTGGCGGCATCGTCATAGCGCTTGCCCGCTCCCTGAACCGTCAGGCCTGCGCGGAAGGCCCCGAAACGTCGATCGAGGTCCAGGCGCGCGGTCTGCTGTGCACGACGCGGCAGCCAGTTGTCGAACTGGGTGCTGCCGCCGGTGCGGTTGCGTGGGTCGGTGTAGCTCAGCTGGGCGTTGATGTCGAAGCCGGCCAGCAGCACGCCACCGGTCAGTTCGGCACCGCGGATGCGCGCCTTCTCCACCTGCTGCATCCTGAAGGTCGCCGCATCGTAGGTGATCAGATCATCGATGCGGGTTTCATAGACGTCCAGGCCCCAGTGCCAGCCCTGTCCCTGCTGCGAAACGCCCAGGTTGGTGCTCTTGGACTTCTCCGGATTCAACGTCGGCACACCGCTCCACGGGTCGTACAGGTCGCTGAAGGTCGGCGCCTTGAACGCAGTGCCGTAACTGGCATTGACACGCAGGCCGTGGCCGAGCTCCATCGCCCAGCCGAGGCTGCCCGTGGCGTGGTTGCCGAACTGCTGGTTGTCGTCGTTGCGCGCGCTGGCCTGCAGCTGGTGGCGGCCGAAGCGCCCCTGGTACTGCACGAACACGCCGGTGTTGCGGCGGCTGTCGACCCGATATCCGGCACTGCTGCCATCCAGGTTGTCTTCGCTCCAGTCCACGCCGGTGCTCAGCAGCTGGCCTTCTGCCAAGGCGAAGTCACCTTGCAGCGAGGCACTGTCGCGGTGGGTCTGAGCGCTGCCACGGGCACCGAAGTCACCAAAGTTGTCCGACTCGTTGTCACTGCGCCCGACATTGGCGGTGAACGCCAGGCGTTCGGACGGGGTGTAGCGCACCTTGCCGGCCAGCACCTGCTGGCGGGTTTCCGAATAGTTGTAGTAGCCGTCGTAATGGTTCTTTCCGTCGGCACGCAATGCACTGCCTTCCACGTTCCATTGGTCGTTGAAGGTGTAGCCACCGCGCAGGCTCTTGGACAGGTTGCGGTAGCCATCGCGGTCATGTTCGTCGGCAAAGCAGCCGGTGAACAGCGTTGCCGAGCCGCGGCAGGCATCGATGCCATCGGAATGCTGGTAGGCGATGTCGGCGCCGAACCAGCCGCGTTCGGTCCCGCCGCCGATCCCGCCGCTGGCTTCGCGCAGGCCGTTGCTGCCGCCACCGAGCTGGAAGTGCGGGGCGAAATCACCCTGGTTGCGGCGGGTGAAGATCTGGATCACGCCGCCAATGGCATCGGCGCCGTACAGGCTCGACTGCGGGCCACGCACGATTTCCACGCGCTCGATCTGCGCCAGCGGCAGGTCTTGGTACATCGCCAGGCCGAGGTCGGCACTGTTGATGCGCACGCCGTCGACCAGCACCACGGTGTGGCCCGAGTTGGTGCCGCGCAGGAACAGCGAGCTCTGCTTGCCGAGCCCGCCGGCATTGGTCAGGTTGATGCCGGCGCGGCCGCGCAGCAGTTCCTGCAGCGAGGTGGCCTGGCTGGATTCGATCTGCGCGCGGTCGATCACCTGGGCCGGCGCGATGCTGTCCTGCAGGGCGATCGGGGTGCGCGTGGCGGTGACCAGGATCTGGTCGAGCGCGGTGGTGTCATCGGCGGCCTGTGCCAGCGCGGGCAGGGCGGCCAGTACGGCCAGGGACAGCATTCGGGACTGCAGCTTCATGGGGGGACTCCAGGTGCCACGCACGCCCGCGTGGCGAAGGGGAGGAGCCGCGAAGGCAGGCACGCGCCGATGCCGCAGCGCACGCCACGGTCATCCAGCGCCATGCCCACCGCATCGCGACCTGAGGCTTCCGGGCCGGTCTCCGGGCTTGCCGCCGGGTGGCGCGAGGCCACCGTCCAGGCGCCTTCCCATGCCTGCGGCACAGTGGCGGTGTTGCCTGGAACTGACGTGCTTACCGTTGCGGGGGCAGCGCCGGCCTGGCATGGAATCACGCGTCACCGGCTTCCCGTTTCAACCTGCCGGCCACGGCCGCAGGTCACCTGGAAGTGCGCGCAGTCTACGGCATCGCAGGCCGTCCCGTTGCGTCGCGCCTGCGCGGCTGCCTCTGCTGTGCCTTTAGAATGGTTGCTCGATCCCGTGGTGCCGTTACCGATGTCTGCCCGTTCTCCGTTGTACCTGCGTCGCCCGTCCGGGACGCACGCATGATCCTCGACCTGGTCCGCCATGCCGGCAACGGTCGCGATGAGTTCCTTGATGGCCGCAGCGATCCACCGCAGCTGGCCGGCCTGCCGCAGGAGCTGGTCGAGGCCTATGCCGGGCAACGCTGGGAGCGGGTGATCAGTTCACCGCGGTTGCGCGCCCTGCACACGGCGATGGCGCTGGCCACCCCACGCGGGCTGGACGTCGAAGCGGACGAGGAATGGGAAGAACTGGATTTCGGCGATTGGGACGGGCAGTCGCTGTTCGACCTGCCGGAAGATGCGCTGGCCGCCTTCCATGCCGATCCGCATGCGTTCCCGCCGCCGAACGGCGAGAGCTGGGGTCATTTCGAGCGGCGTATCGCGCGCGCGCTGGATCGCCTGCTCGATGATGATGATCCGGTGCCGACGCTGGTGGTCAGCCATGGTGGCCCGCTGCGCATGGTGTTGTCGCAGGTTTGCGGCCTGCCGATGTCGCTGTGCTGGGCCCTGCGCATCGACCACGGCACGCGCCTGCGGGTGTGGCTGGAGCGGGGCGAGGTCGGGCTGGTGGGCGAGCTGCTGGAACTGCAGCAGCCGTAGTCCATCGGTAGTGCCGGCCGCTGGCCGGCAGCCTCAGGAACGTTGCAAGGATCACGCAGTTGCCGGCCAGCGGCCGGCACTACCGGTGCAGTCAATCCTCGTCCGCGCCCTCGGCAACGCTGTCTTCAGCGTCATCGTCGGCATCGAAGCGCTGCTCATGCACCGGGCCCGACGCCGGGCCGGCCGACTTCAGCGGATGCGCGGCGATGCGCGCTTCGTAGTCCTGCACCAGCGCTTCACGCTGCGGCTCGCTCAGCTCCTGCCAGTGGCAGTCCAGCAATGCGCCTTCCAGCGAGTACAGCAGGTTCAGGCTGGGCTTGAAGCCGGCCCGCTTGACCTTGACGAAGGCGCCAACTGCGCCGATCGCAACCAGGTCCTCGCGGCTGCGCAGCCCGACCTGGCGCAGCCACGCTGCACTCTTCGGGCCGATGTTGCGCAGCTTCGGTGCGCTCATCCCAGTGCCTCGACGAACACGCGGGCGATGGCTTCCAGGCCGGCCTGATCGTCGGCGTCGAAGCGGCCGACCTTCGGGCTGTCGATATCGAACACGCCGATCAGTTCATCGCCGCGCAGCAGCGGCACCACCAGCTCCGAACGCGAGGCCGAGTCGCAGGCGATGTGGCCGGGGAAGGCATCGACGTCGTCCACGCGCTGGGTTACGCGCTGGCTGGCGGCGGCACCGCACACACCCTTGTCCAGCGGGATGCGCACGCAGGCCGGCAGGCCCTGGAACGGGCCGACCACCAGTTCCTTGCCGTCATACAGGTAGAAGCCCACCCAGTTCAGGTCGGGCAGGGCGTGATAGACCAGTGCGGAGAGGTTGGCCGCGTTGGCGATGCGGTCGGACTCGGCGTAGACCAGGCCACGGGCCTGTTCCAGCAGCTGGGCGTATTGTTCCGGCTTGCTGCCGGTGAGCGAGGCATTGGCGAACATGCCTGCAGTCTAGCAAGTGCGCCGGGCCGGCGATAATGCGCGCACTGTTGCCCTGTTGGAGCCCATCGATGCCGTTGCCCGCTACGCTGCCGCCCGCCCTGTTCGTTACCGGCACCGACACCGAAATCGGCAAGACCGCGGCCAGCACCGCGCTGCTGCATGCACTGCGCCAGCGTGGCCTGCGCGCGGTGGGCATGAAGCCCGTGGCCAGCGGCAGCGAGGACCTGGGGCAGGGCCTGCGCAACGAGGACGCGCTGGCGCTGCAGGCGGCCAGCTGGCCGGTACCGGAATATGCCGACCTGAATCCCTATGCGCTGCGGCAGCCGCTGGCACCGGAGCTGGCCGCTGCCGAGGACGGCGTGCAGGTGGCGCTGGCGCCGATCGTGGCCGCGTTCGAACGCCTGCGCGCGAAGGCCGATATCGTCGTGGTGGAGGGCGTGGGCGGTTGGCTGGCACCGGTCTCGGCCACGCTGGACCAGCTCGACCTGGTGCGTGCGCTGCAGCTGCCGGTGCTGCTGGTGGTGGGCATGCGCCTGGGCTGCGTCAACCACGCGCGGTTGACGCAGCAATCACTGCAGGCCAGCGGCGTGGACTGCCTGGGCTGGATCGGCAACCACATCGACCCGGCGATGCAGCGCCAGGACGAGAACATCGCCACGCTGCAGCAGCGCCTGCCGATGCCGTGTTGGGGACGGCTGCCGCATCTGCCGAATGCCAGTGGTGAAGTGCTGGCGGCGCACCTGCTCGACGACCTGGGGTAGTGCCGGCCGCTGGCCGGCAACCTCGATGAATCACGTCCGTGCAGTTGCCGGCCAGCGGCCGGCACTACCGTGCTGCAGCCGCCAGCTCCCGCGCGATCGCACCCAGCCGTTCCACCGCACCGATGAAGCGCGCATCCAGGCTCTGGCAGCACGACAGCCGCAGGCAGTGGCGATAGCGCGCACCACGCGAATAGACCTGGCCGGGCATGAACACGATGTCCTCCTGCAGCGCTCGCTCGAACAGCTCTCGCGTGTCAACGCCCGGCAGTTCCAGCCACAGCAGGAATCCGCCCTGTGGTTCGGTGGCGCGGGTGCCTGCCGGGAAATGCTCGGCTACCAGCTGGCGCAGCCGTCCCACCTGTTCGCGGTACAGGCGGCGCATGCGATGCAGATGGTGCTCGTAGCTGCCTGCTTCCAGATACGCGGCCACCGCATCGCCGAGCAGCTGCGGCTCACCGCCGGTGGACTGGAACTTCAGCAGCGCGATGCGCTCTGCGAAGCGACCGCCATCCAGCCAGCCGATGCGGTAATCCGGCGCCAGTGTCTTTGAGAAGCCACCGACCACCATCACCCAGCCATCGCGATCAAAGGCTTTCAGCAACGGGGCCGGTGGCTCGCAGAACTGCAGCTCGGCGTACACCGCATCCTCGATCAGGGGCAGCTGCCGTGCGTTGACCAGCTCGGCCAAGCGTTGCTTGGCGGCGGTCGGCATGGTGCAGCCGAGCGGGTTGTGCACGGTCGGCATCACCACCAGTGCGGCCAGCGGCGTGTGCTCCAGCAGCGCATCCAGTGCATCTACATCCAGTCCGTGCTGCGGGTGGGTGGGTAACTCGATGACCTGCAGGCCGAGGTTGGCCAGCAACGGATACAGGTTGAAGTAGGACGGCGCCTCGATGCCCACCGCATCAGCGGGCTGGGTGACCGCGCGCAACGCCAGCTGCAGGGCTTCCATCGCACCATGGGTCAGCAGGAGTCGCTCGGCGTGGGTGTGCAGGCCCATGCGCGGACTGCGGCGCACGATCTGCGCCAGCAGCCGCGGTGAACCATTCGGGCGCGCGTAGGTCTCCACCGTCTGTTGGCCATGGCGCAGTACCTGCGCGGTGTGCTTGGCCAACTGCGCGCCGGGGTAGAACTGGCGACCACGCGGGCCGGCGAAGGCCAGGTCGACCACACCCGGGCGGCGCTGCGCTTCCAGCACGCGCGCCATCAGCACCTGCTGCAGCGGTGCGGTGGGTGCCGAGGGCGCATCGCGCAATGATCGTTCCGGCACCGACAGCCGCGGCGCCACCTCGAAGCCGGCCTTGGGCCGCGGAATGACCAGGCCCGCATCTTCCAGCTGGCGATAGGCGGCGATCACCGTGTTGAGGCTGAGCCTGCGCTGCGACGCCATCTGCCGCAGCGAAGGCAGGCGGCTGCCGACCGGAAGGCGACCGCCGTGGATGGCCTCAGCCAGTTCGTCGGAGAGCCGCTGGTAGCGTGGAGGGATCATCGTGGCCTGGTCATCTGTATCCATCGAGCATCCCGCCATCTGGTGCTGTACCCATGATGATGGCGAGCCTAGCATGTCGTCGTCGGCCGGGCCTGATCGGGGCGTGGCTGGCGCATTCCAAGCGCACGGCGGGACCGCCGTGCGTCTTTTTTTGTGTGTAGAGCCGAGCACCGATCAGCCCCAGGGCAAATGCCGTCAGCGCATCGGCACCAGCACCGCCTCGCGCCGGTACAGCGCCGGGAACTGCCTGGCCAGGGCCGCCAGCTTCGGTGCGTCGTAGTAGCGGATGTAGGCGGCCTGCGGGTAGTTGGTCATGTAGTTCTGGTGGTAGCTCTCGGCCGGGTAGAAGCGCTGGCCGCTGACCAGCTGGGTGACGATCGGTGCGCGGTAGCTGCCGGCCTGGCTGAGCTGGGCGATGTAGGCACGGCTGGCCGCCTGCTGGCGGGCGTCATCACTGAAGATCGCCGAGCGATACTGGCTGCCGTGGTCCGGACCCTGGCGGTTGAGCTGGGTCGGGTCGTGCGCGACCGAGAAGAACACCTGCATCAGCTGTCCATAGCTGACCTGGCGCGGGTCGTAGTCAATCTTTACAGCTTCGGCATGGCCGCTCTGTCCACCGCTGACGCGCTCATAGCGCGCATTGGCTGCACTGCCACCGATATAGCCGGACACCGCATTGCTCACGCCCTTGACGTGCTGGAACACGCCCTGCACGCCCCAGAAGCAACCGCCGGCAAACACCACGCTGGCGTGGGTGGCGTCATCGCGGAACGCCGCATCGCCGGTGGGGGCCGGCAGTGCCTGGATCTGCGCGCTGGCTTCGACCGGCGCCGCAGCCGCACCGTGATCGACCAGCAGCACCCCGGCAATCAATGCCATGGCCACCAGGCCGGCCACACCGGCGGCGATGCCCTGTTCAAAGGAGAGTTTCATCATGTGCTCCCGGTTCAACCGAAGGTGAAGGCATAGGCCTGCACGCCCGCATCGAGGAATTCGATCTCGAAGCGATGCGGACCGACCGTGCCGCGCTGGCGTACCAGCTGGTACAGGCGATGCTCGTCGACCACGCCACTGCCATCGGCGCCGACATCACTACCGGCATCGGCGGCGGGCAGCGCCTTGCCATCCAGCCAGACGCGGAAGCGCACCGGCCTGCCGTCGCGGCTGGGCGCCAGCACCAGGTGCAGGTCGCGCGCATGGAACTGGAAGGCAATGCGGCCACCGGCCTGCTGCAGCTGTGCGGCTTCATCGGTGACGGTCCAGCGCCCCGACAGTCCCCACTGGTTCAGCGCCAGGGTCGTTGGCAAGGAGTAGTCGAACGCGGCATCACTGCGCTGCCCGCCGGGCGAGGCGAACTGTTCGGCGCGGGCGTGGCCCAGATACGTTTCCGGCGAGCGCAGGTTGCCCATGTCGGCCTGCACGGCCACGCCTTTCAGGTCGGCGGCCGCAGGATCGGCAGGCGGCGGCAGGTTGGCCTGCCCGGCTTCGGTCAGCAGGCGACGGATCATCTGTTCCGAACGCGCGTAACTGCCTTCGCCGAACTGGTGGCCGCGGATGTTGCCCTGCGCATCAACGAAGTACTGCGCCGGCCAGTAGCGGTTGTTGAACGCGCGCCAGATCGTGTACTGGTTGTCGAGCGCCACCGGGTACTCGACCTTCAGCTGCTGCACCGCCTTCATCACGTTGCGCGGGTCACGCTCGAAGGCGAACTCCGGCGTGTGCACGCCGATCACCACCAGGCCGTGGTCGCGGTAGCGGCGCTCCCATTCGTGAACGAACGGCATCGCACGCAGGCAGTTGATGCAGGAGTAGGTCCAGAAGTCGACCAGTACCACCTTGCCGCGCAGCTGCTGGGCCGTCAGCGGTGGGCTGTTGAGCCAGCCGGTGGCCCCGTCCAGCGCGGGCAGGGTGCCCTCGACCGGCAGCGGTGCATCGCCAGCGGCGTTGGCACCGGCCATCATCATCATCATCGGTGGTGCCGCCGGCTGCGCGCCGGGTACCGCGTCCAGCAGGCCCTGCTCGATACGCGCGGTGCTGACCGTGGATAGACGGGTCAGCAGGCCGGTATCCCAGCCCAGGCCGATCGCTACCACCGCCAGCAGGGCGGCCACGCCCAGCACCTTGCGCAGTGCATTGCCGAGTCCAAGCCGCGCCTGCAGCGCACGGAACACCCGGCCGCCCACCCACACCGCCAGTGCCAGCGCGGTGATCGCGCCCAGCGCATACGCCAGCAGCAGGGCACTGGTACCCACGCTGGCACCATGCAGGGCGGCACCGGTCAGCACCAGGCCGAGGATCGGACCGGCGCATGGCGCCCACAGCAGGCCGGTGGCGATGCCGATCAGCAGCGAGGTCCACGCGCCGCCGCGCCCAGCGGCATCCGCGGCATCGGCGCGCGCGCTCAGACGGGCACCCACGCGCTGGAACGGCGCCAGCAGATGGTCGGCCAGTCGTGGCCACAGCAGGGCAACCGCGAACAGTGCCATCAGCAGCAGGGCGATCCAGCGCCCGACCTGGTTGGCCTGTGCCACCCATTGGCTGCCCACCGCGGCCAGGCTGGCAACCACGGTGAAGGTGAGCGCCATGCCCAGCAGCAATGGCAGCGTGCTGCGCAGGAACGGACGGTCGGCACGCGCGAACACGAACGGCAGCACCGGCAGGATGCAGGGGCTGAGCAGGGTCAGTGCGCCCCCCAGGTAGGCAAGCAGCAACAGCAGCATCGTCAGGCTCCGGAAACAGGGGAAGAACCGACCGGCACCCGCCAGCCGTCGGCAGTGCCATCCGTGGCGCCGGGAACGAACACCATCGCTGCACCGTTCATGCAGTAGCGCAGCCCGGTCGGGCGTGGGCCATCGTTGAACACATGGCCGAGGTGGCCGCCACAGCGACGGCAGTGCACCTCCACCCGCAGCATCCCGAAGGTAACGTCGCGGTCTTCGCCGATGGCGTTGTGCAGCGGCGCCCAGAAGCTGGGCCAGCCGGTGCCGCTCTCGAACTTGGTGGACGAGGAAAACAGCGGCAGCGCACAGCCGGCACACGCGAAGGTGCCCTGCCGGTGTTCCTTGTTGAGCGGGCTGCTCCACGGCCGTTCGGTGGCCTGCTGGCGCAGCACCGCGTACTGCGCCGGGGTCAGGCGCTGGCGCCACTCGGCATCACTGTGCATGACCTCGAACTGTCGCGACGGACGCGCTTCAGCGGCGGCCGGGGCGGCGCGGCTGCAGGCCCCCAGGCCGAGCAGGCCGGCGGCGGTGGCAACACCTCCCAGGCCCAGCAGATGGCGGCGGGACAAGGACATGGCGGACTCCGGGAAGGGGATGACGGGGCCATGCTGCGCCCGCCCGGGTCAACGAATCCTCACGCAGGATTCAATTTTTCGTGAGGTATCGGCGGCCGTCCCGCGCCACAATGCAACCCGCCTCCCCACTGGCCTTGAGCTGACGATGTCGACCAAACGCGTGCTGATCGTTGAAGACGATGCCCACATCGCCGACCTGCTGCGCATGCACCTGGGCGATGAGGGCTACGACGTCGCCCATGCTGCCAGCGGCGATGCCGGCCTGCGCCTGCTCGAGCAGGAAGGTCCCTGGGATGCGCTGGTGCTGGACGTGATGCTGCCCGGCGTGGACGGCCTGCAGGTGTGCCAGCGCGCACGCGCGATGGCGCGGTATGTGCCGATCATCATCATCAGTGCGCGCGGCAGCGAAACCCAGCGCATCGTCGGCCTGGAACTGGGCGCGGACGATTACCTGGCAAAACCCTTCTCGATGCCGGAACTGGTGGCACGCGTGCGCGCGCTGCTGCGCCGCGCCGAGGCGATGGCGCAGAGCGCACGCATCGATGCCGGCGCGATCGAGCTGGGGGGACTGCAGTTGGACCCGGTCGCGCGTACCGCCTCGGTGGATGGCAATCCATTGGAGCTGACCCCGCGCGAGTTCGACCTGCTGTTGTTCTTCGCCCGTCACCCGGACCAGGTGTTCGCGCGCATGGAACTGCTCAACCAGGTCTGGGGCTACCAGCACGATGGCTACGAGCATACGGTCAACACCCATATCAACCGCCTGCGCAGCAAGATCGAGCCCGATCCGGCCAATCCGCGGCGGCTGCTGACGGTGTGGGGCCGTGGCTACAAGCTGGTCGACCCGGCCGGAGCAGCGGCATGATCAAGCCGAACCTGTGGCAGAAGCTGGCAGTGGTGACCGCTGCGCTGATGCTGACGTGCTGCATGGCGCTGCTTGCACTGCAGATGCGTGCCAATACCCGCCACGAGCAGGAGGTGGTACAGCGGTTGTCGCTGGGCCTGGCCGAGCACATCGCCCAGCGCAGCGAGCTGATGGATACCAGCGGCATGCGTGATGCGGCGGTGCGGGCGCTGTTCGGCCAGTTGATGGCGGTCAATCCCAGCGTCGAGGTCTACCTGCTGGATGACCAGGGCCGCATCCTCGGCCACGATGCACCCAGTGGGCACCTGGTGCGAAACCGGGTGGACGTGGCGCCGCTGCGCCACCTGCTGGCCGGTGCGCCGTTGCCGATCCTCGGCGATGACCCGCGCAGCCGTGATGGCCGCAAGGTGTTCAGCGTCGCCCCGCTGGTCGTGCAGGGTCGCCAGGCGGGCTACGTGTACGTGGTACTGGTCGGCGAGCACCGGCAGATGCTGGCCGACGATCTTGCGGCCGGCAGCCAGTGGAACACCACGCTGTGGTCGGTGGTGCTGGTCGGTGGCCTCGGCCTGCTGGCCGGGCTGGTGGCGTTCTACTGGGTGACCCGTCCGCTGCGGCGGCTGACCCGACGCATCCAGGCCTTCGACATCGACGCACCCACGCCGTTGCCACCGCCGGAGCCGCTGCGCCCCGGTGAGCGCGACGAGCTGGTGATCCTCGAACACGCGCACGCGCAGATGGCGCAGCGGCTGGGCGAGCAGTGGCAGCAGCTGCGCCAGCAGGACCTGCAGCGCCGCGAACTGGTTGCCAATATCTCGCACGACCTGCGCACGCCGCTGTCGTCGCTGCATGGCTACCTGGAAACGCTGGCATTGAAGGACGCCACGCTGTCAGCGGACGAGCGCCGCCGCTATCTCGGTATCGCGCTGGCGCAGAGCGCCAAGGTCGGCCGGCTGGCGCGCGCGCTGTTCGAGCTGGCGCGGCTGGAGCATGGCGAAGTGCGGTTGGAGTGGGAGGTGTTCGCGCTGCCGGAGCTGCTGCAGGACGTGCTGCAGAAGTTCGAACTGGCGGCACAGGCGCGCGGCCAGCAGCTGCACGCAGCGTTCCCCCCCGGCCTGCCGCTGGTGCGCGCCGACCTGGGCCTGGTCGAACGGGTGTTGACCAACCTGCTCGACAACGCGCTGCGCCATGCACCCGATGGTGGACAGATCGAGGTGCGCCTTTGCGCGACTCCCGACAGCGTGGAGGTCAGCGTGGCTGATGACGGCCCAGGGGTGGCGCCGGCGTTGCGCACCCAGCTGTTCCAGGCACCGGCCGCGCTGGGCGCGCGGCGCGGCGAGAACGGCGGATTGGGGCTGTTGATCGTGCAGCGCATCGTGCAGCTGCACGGCCGCCGCATCGAACTGCGCGACAGCGAGCGTGGCGCGCTGTTCGTGTTTGCCTTGCCGCGTGCGGAACCGGCGGCCTAGCAGGCCGCTTCGCATTCGACGATGCCGCCGCCGTTTTCCAGCGGCAGGTGCAGGCGGATGCAGGCACCGCCCAGCGACGAATCGGTTACTTCGACGTGGCCGCCATGCTTGTCGGCCACCACCTGCACCAGTGCCAGGCCGAGGCCGAAGCCGGGACTGCCCGGGTCCAGCCGGACGTAGGGCTGCAGTACCTGGCCGCGCAGTTCGGGTGCAATGCCGGGGCCGTCGTCCTCCACCTGCAGGCATAGCCAGCCGTCATTGACGCTGCTGGCAATACGGATCTGCCGGCGCGCGTAGCGCAGTGCATTGCCGAGCAGGTTGCGCAGTGCCAGCTCCAGCATATGCCGGTTGACGTTGACCAGACCCACCGGCGACAGCGCCTGCTGCACCGGCATCGGCAGCGGCGCGAACTGGGCGACCACGCCGCGCACCAGCGCCGCCAGCTGCAGGCGCTGGCGGGTCAGCTGATGGCAGCGGCCCAGTGCGGCGTACTCGACGCCTGCATCGGTCAGGTGCTGCAGCCGATCCACATCGGTGCGCAATCCGCCCAGTGCATCGCGCTGCCCATCATCAAGCGCGGTGTCCTCCAGGTCGGCCAGGCCGAAACGCATCCGCGCCAATGGCGTGCGCACTTCGTGCGCCACCGCCTGCGCCAGCACACGCTGGCTTTCCAGCAGCTGCTGCAGCTGCTCGGCCATGTGGTTGAAGGCATTGGCCAGTGGCCGCACCAGCGCGGTGCCCGCACGCGGCGCACGCGTGTCCAACTGGCCATCGCGCATCTGCCTGGCCGCCTGCGCCAGCTGCGAGACGTCGCGCCACAACCGATAGACCATCACGTACATCGGCAATGCCACCGCCACCATCAGGATCAGCAGCAGGATCGCCACGCCCGACACTTCGCTGTCCTGCCAGCCCTCGTCCGGCAGCGCTTCATCCAGCGGCCCCAGCATCACCGCGTAGTCGCTGTCACCGATGCGCTGCAGGCTGCGCATGTGCTCCAGGTCGATCTGCACGCGGCCGTTGTTGAACGGCGGACGTTGGCTGGCCGGCAACGCCTTCACTGCCTCAGCCAGCGGCACCATGCGCAGCGCGTAGGCGAAATCGGCGTCGAGTTCGCGTGCCAGCACCGGCCACTGGTCGCGCGGGGTTTCGGCGAAGCGGTGCTGCAGCAGGGCATGGGTGCCACGCATTTCGGCCTGCAGCCCGGCTTCGGTGCGGTCCTCCAGCAGGGCATCCCAGGCCCACAGGCCCAGCACGATCAGCAACAGGTGGGCAACCAGGAAGCCGATGCCGTAGCGCAGGAAGTGGAAGGCGTGGCCGCGCATCGCCGAGGGCGTGCGCTTCATCCCCATGCCGAGCGGCTGAACAGGTAGCCGCGGCCACGGACGGTCTTGATCCGTTCCGGCTGCTCGGGGTTGTCGCCCAGCTTGCGGCGCAGGCGCGAGATGCGGGCATCGATCGAACGGTCCAGGCCGTCGAAGGCGATGCCACGCAGGCCGCGCAGCAGCGCGTCGCGGTCCAGGATCTGGCCGGCATTGCTGGCCAGCAGGAACAGCAGGTCGAACTCGGCGGTGGTCAGCTCCAGCAGGCTGCCCTGCAGGTGCACGTTGCGGGTGGACGGGTCGATGCTCAGCTCGCCGAAGCGCAGGCTGCCGTCACGCGGTTCGACCCGGCGGTGGCGGCGCAGGTGGGCGCGCAGCCGCGCCAGCAGCACCCGCGGTTCGATCGGTTTGCCGATGTAGTCGTCGGCCCCCAGCTCCAGCCCCAGAACCTGGTCGATGTTGTCGGTGCGGGCGGTCAGCACGCAGATGATGCCGTCATAGAGGGGCCGGATCTGCCGACACACTTCGAAACCATCCTGGTCGGGCAGGCCGACATCGAGCAGCACCAGGGCTGGTTTCTCGGCCAGGATGCGGGCCACTGCGCGCTCGCCGCTGCGCTCGTGGGCCACCTGGTAGCCATGCCGTTGCAGGTAGTCGCTGACCATCGTTCCCAGGCGGGCATCGTCTTCGACCAGTACGATATCCAGCATTTCCAAGGCCTCCGTAGGCGCAAACGTACCGCCACGGCACGAGCGCGGCGATGCTATCCCAGCCATCGGGCCGCCCGGGTCCCGGGGGCGGGCGCCATTCAGCCGGGGTTGCTGGCGCAGGGGCCGGGTCTCAGTCCCGGCAACAACTTGGCGTTCAGCATAGCCTGATGCTGTTACAAAACGTTACCTTCGTGATACGACGGGTGACGATCGCTGACAGCAAAGCGACTGACGCCGCGCGGTCCGGCGCCGAGCATGGAGTCTCCTCCGCTCCGCGTGCCGTCCCCCATGTCGCCCGCCGCCCTCTGCCTGCTGAACCCGTCCCGCCGCCGCCAGTGCGGAGGCTCCCGATGAGCGGCGTGGTCGGGGCCTGGTTGCCGCCTGCCGAGGACGAGCAGTTGCTGCAGCAGCTGGCGCCGATGCTGCGGGCGCTGCAGCAGCGTGGGCGTGGCCGCATCGGCTACTGGACCGACGCCGAGGCCGGCCTCGCGCTGGGCCACTGCCGGGCGCCGACCGATACGCCGTTGCAGCCGCTGAGCTCGGACTGCGGTCGCTACGTGCTGTGCCTGGACGGCCGCCTGTACAACCGCGCTGACCTGCAGGCGCAGTTGCGCGATCTGCCACGCAGCTGCAGCGATGCACGGCTGCTGCTGCAGGCGATCGTCGAATGGGGCGTGCAGCGGGCGCTGTCGCGTATCGAGGGCGCCTTCGGTTTCAGCGTCTGGGACCGCGAGTCGCGCGTGCTGTGGCTGGCCCGTGATCCGGTGGGCGAGAGGCCGCTGTACTACGGCTGGTACCAGGGCCAGTTCCTGTTCGCCTCGGAGTTGAAGGCGCTGCAGGCCTTCGCCGGGTTCGCACCGAGCATCGACCAGGATGCGCTGAGCCTTCTGCTGCGTCACGACTATGTGCCGGCGCCGCACACCATCTACCGCGGCATCCACAAGCTGGTGGCGGGCGCGATGCTGCGCATCGATCTCAGCGACCACGCCGCCGGTTACTCCAGCCAGGCCGCGCAGGGGGGGGCGCGTTACTGGTGCGCACGCGACGCGATGCAGCGTGCACTGCAGGAGCCGCTGCAGCCGGCGCCAAGCCTGGAACAGGCCACCGACCAGCTCGAAGCGGTACTGCAGAAGGCCATCGCTTCACGCATGCACTCGCCATTGGCCTGTGGCGCGTTCCTGTCCGGCGGCACCGACTCATCGCTGGTGACGGCGATGATGCAGGCCCAATCGACCCTGCCGATCGAAGCCTGGACGGTCGGCTTCGACGATCCGGGACATGACGAGAGCGACTGGGCGTCGCAGGTCGCGCGCCATCTGGGTGTGCAGCACCACCTGCACCGCATGGACGCGCGCCAGGGCCTGGATCTGCTGCAGCGCCTGCCGCAGGTCTGGTGCGAACCGTTCGCCGACGCCTCGCAGCTGCCGACGCTGCTGGCCAGTGAACTGCTGGGGGCACGCAAGCCGGTGGCGCTGACCGGTGACGGTGGCGATGAACTGTTCTTCGGCCACCCCAGCTATGGCCGCGCGCTGCGCAATGCGCGCCTGTGCGGTGGCTTGCCGGACTGGGTACGCGACCTGGCGCGGCGCAGCGGCAACCGCATGAACGCCGAGCGTGGTCGTCTCGGTGGATGGCGTGCCTTGGTGGCCGAAGTTGCTGCCAACGATGTGGAAGGCCACTACCTGCAGCGGGTGACCCGCTGGCGGCAGCCGGCGCAGGTGGTGCTGGGCGCGCGTGAACCGGTGACGATCTTCCAGCAGCAGGACTCGGCGCTGCCGGCCGAAGCGCGCATCCAGCTGCTGGATTTCCGCATGGATCTGGCCGAGGGCATCCTGGCCAAGGTCGACCGCGCGGGCATGGCGGCGGGCGTTGAAACCCGTGCGCCACTGCTGGACATGGAGGTGGTGCGACTGGCCTGGCGCCTGCCGCAGCACCTGAAGTACCACGACGGCGAACACAAACTGATCCTGAAGCACCTGTTGGCACGCTACCTGCCCGAGCCGCTGGTGTACCGTCCCAAGCGCGGCTTTGGCCCGCCGATGGCGCGCTGGCTGGCCGGTCCGTTGCGCGATTGGGCGGAGGCGCTGCTGGACCCGCAGCTGCTTCGCAATCAGGGCTGTTTCGATCCGGCACGCGTGCGCGGCATTTGGGAAGCGTTCCTGCGCGGCGAGCGCAAGTGGCACACGCACCTGTGGAACGTGTTGATGTTCCAGGCGTGGCACCAGCACTGGCACGGTGGTCGCGGGCGCTGAGGTTCCTTCGCGGTGTGTTCTGCGTGGCGCGTGGCGGATTCGTTCTGCGTGGCGCAGGGCGGAGACCCTTGCGTACGAATGTCCTCCGGCGCCGGCCGTTGGCCGTCACCTCCCCCTTTACTTCGTACGCAAGGGTCTCCGCCCTGCGTTCGAAATCTATCGGCGCTTTATTGAAGGCAGCCTGCTCGATGCCTTGGCCGCCGCAAGCCGAGCCTCGTCGGGGCGGGCAGGGGCCTGGGCAAAGTAAAGGAGGAGGTGACGGCCAACGGCCGACGCCGGGGGACATTTGCCCAGACCCCTGCCTGCCCCGGCGGGGCCCTTCAATTCGCGGCGAATCGAAACGAAGGCACAATTCGCGGCGAATCGAAACGAAGGCACGCGTGCGGTGGGTTCATTCTGCGTGGCGCAGGGCGGAGACCCTTGCGTACGAATGTCCTCCGGCGCCGGCCGTTGGCCGTCACCTCCCCCTTTACTTCGTACGCAAGGGCCTCCGCCCTGCGTTCGAAATCTATCGGCGCTTTATTGGAGACAGCCTGCTCGATGCCTTGGCCGCCGCAAGCCGAGCCTCGTCGGGGCGGGCAGGGGTCTGGGCAAAGTAAAGGAGGAGGTGACGGCCAACGGCCGACGCCGG
>NZ_JAXBQL020000008.1:0-224188 GCF_047520565.2 Stenotrophomonas sp. FR012 | reverse complement strand
TTGGTTGACCTGGCGTGCCGGCTGCGGCCGGCACGCTGCCAAGAGGAGAGATGTTTGCCATGAAGCGTAGGGAATTCATCGCGGCCAGTGCCGCTGTCGCCGCCAGCAGCCTGCTGCCGCAGACCCCGGCATGGGCACGCGGGCGCAAAGTGCGCCTGGCCATGATCGGTACCGGCATGCGTGGCCTTGTGCTGCTGAAGGAGCTGGTGCGCCGCGACGATGTCGAGGTGGTCGCGCTGTGCGACATCGAACCGATCATGCTCGGCCGTGCCATGGACATGGTGGCCAAGGCCGGCAAGCCGGCCCCGAAGACCTACGGCCAGGACCGCGATACCAACGCCTGGAAGCGCCTGCTGGAACAGAAGGGCATCGATGGCGTGATCATCGCCACGCCGTGGGAGTACCACGCACCGATGGCGATTGCCGCGATGCAGGCCGGCGTGGCCGTGGGCTGTGAAGTGGTGGCCGGCATCACGCTGCAGGACCACTGGGACGTGCTGAAGACCCAGCTGAGCACCGGCACCCCGTACATGCTGCTGGAGAACGTCTGCTACCGCCGCGACGTGATGGCGGCGTTGCAGATGGTGCGCCAGGGCCTGTTCGGCGAACTGGTGCATCTGCAGGCCGGCTACCAGCACGACCTGCGCGGCGTGAAGTTCAATTCCGGCGACCCCAACCAGCCCTACGACAGCGGCGTGGAGTTCGGGCCCAAGGGCTGGAGCGAAGCCCGCTGGCGCACCGAGCATTCGGTGGAACGCAATGGTGAGCTGTACCCCAGCCACGGCATCGGCCCCTGTGCGATGTACACCGGCATCAACCGTGGCAACCGCTTCACCCACATCAACGCCTTCGCGACCAAGGCACGCGGCCTGCACGAATACACCGTGGCCAAGAGTGGTGGCACCACCCACCCCAGCACCCAGGTGAAGTTCAAGCTCGGCGATATCGTCACCACCACGCTGGCCTGCGAGAACGGCGAGACCATCCTGCTGCAGCACGACACCTCGCTGCCGCGCCCGTATTCAATGGGCTTCCGTGTGCAGGGCACCAAGGGCCTGTGGATGGACGTGAACCATTCGATCCACATCGAAGGCCGCAGCCCGCCGCACCAGTGGGAAGAGTTCAAGAAGTACCAGGACGCGTACGAGCACCCGCTGTGGAAACAGAATGCCGACACCGCCGCCGGCGCCGGCCACGGCGGCATGGACTGGTTCGTCATCCATGCATTTGTTGAAGCGCTCAAAGCCAAGGCACCGATGCCGATCGACATCTACGACGCGGTGACCTGGAGTGCGATCACCCCGTTGAGCGAGCAGTCGATCGCCAACGGTTTCCAGACGCTGGAGTTCCCGGACTTTACTGCTGGTGCGTGGAAGACGCGCAAGCCGATCTTCGCGTTCGACGGTAAATACTGAGATTCATCCCTTCCATGCTGTGACGGAAATGCCGGGCGATGCCCGGCGTTTCTGTTTCTGGAGGCATTCGCCTTGTAGAGCCGAGCCCACGCTCGGCTGCTTGTTCGGTCGGCCGCTCGCTTTATCAGAAAACTCTGAAATCCGACCCACTCCACACTTTATGACTTGAATGTGTAAACGACATCGGAGATAACGTCCCCATGCGGTCAGACCGCATTCCGGACCAGGGACGATCCGAAGCATGACGTGGTGAGGCAACCGCCCCACGTTCTCGTTCCCGCCGGTGCTGTGTTTGTCCAGGAAGGAGAACAGGGATGTTGAAACGACTGAAGACCATTTCGTGTGCCGCACTGGCGATGATCGCGCTGGGGAGCTTGGCTCCTTGGGCTGCGCAGGCGCAGGAGGTGCAGAAGAAGTGGGAGAGCTACCTGTCGATGGGCCAGCCGCGAGCCACCGAAGCGGCGGTGCAGAAGGACATCAAGTCGCTCTTTTCCCAGTACGAAAAGGACAAACCCTTCGATTGGCATGTCAAACGCCAACGCGTCCTTGGAAAGAAGGTCATCTACGATTACCGGGTGAGACCCGAGAAGATCGTTACTACCGACTGGGTCTACATCCACTCAGGGCAGGAGTACTCATCCGAAGATCAGATTCGTAGCGCGATCCTCGCTACCCGCGTCAGCGACCCGCAGTGCCCGGCGACTTCACTCACGGAGGATCCTTGGGTGGAGCTCCTTGGACTTGGCAGGGGCGACGACGGTAGCGTCACCAACGAGGAGAAGGATTTCCATTACACCTTGAACTTCTATCATCAGAGCACTCAAGAATGCTCGTCGATAGTGGGGTGGGAGCGTGTGCGCCGGGCCAGAACGGCGCTTTGTCCGAATCGACCGTCCCTGACGTGGAATGAGGCCCTGCAGATGTGCTCCCTGGTCCAGCAGGACGAGCCGCACATGTCGCCCATGCTCTCCTACACAAGCGGGCCGCTGCCGCCGCAGCAGTGTCCTGTTGGTAACCCGTGTGATCCGACCACTGGCGATAAATCCCAGCCTGAGCCGGATTTCAACCTTGGATGGGTGAGCTTCCAACGCCACTATCACTCCCTGACAAGCACGGCGGGCGGCGCGTTGGGTACGGGCTGGACCCATTCCCACAATCTGCGGCTTACCGCAGGCGTAGACGATTCCACCTTCCCTCCCAGCCCCGAACTGAAAGTTGGGCTGATCGGCGCCGATGGCGGGCAGACCGCATTCCAGAAAGTGGGGGCAAGCTACGAAGCCATGGACGGAAGCGGCGATCGTGCGGTCCAGCAGGGCACCAACTGGCAACTTTCACGTGCCGGAGAGCGCATTTATTTTGATGCTGATGGCTTGATGCAGCGCCGTGATCTCGAAGACGGTACTTCGCTGACCTATGCACACGACAGCCGCGGCCGCCTGCTCAGCATCACCCATTCAACCGGTCGGCGCGTGGATGTCCAGTACCTCGCGCCGGGCGACGATTCACTGATCTCGGCCCTGGTGATCGCCGGCCAGCCTGTGGTGAGCTACGCCTATTCTCCGGCCGGGGAACTGATCACCGCGACCTATGCCGACGGTGCCAGCCGTACCTATCACTATGAGGACGCCCGCTTCCCGGGCTACCTGACCGGCGTGACCGCCGAAGACAACCAGCGCTACAGCTGGTACGGCTATGACACGCAAGGGCGAGTCACCTGCAGCCGCCATTCCGGCGATTGCAGCCAAGCCGACGTGGGCATTGATGGCGTGCGCCTGGAGTACACGCCGGCAGGCACCACCATCGTCACCGACGCACTGGGCAAGCAGAGCACCTACGCCTTGACCGCCAGCGGCACCAGTGGCCTTCCGCGCAAGGTCAATAGCATCACCGAAAGCAACGGCAGCATCACTCGCGCCTATCTGCCCGAGGGCACCGATTTCCGGCGTCGGCTGCAGTCGGTGACCGATCGCCGTGGTGTCGTCACCAGCTACGCCTATGCCGAGGCCAGTGATGCTGCCGCAGGCGCCGTCAGCGTGACCACCACCACCGAAGCGGCCGGTACTCCGGACCAGCGCGTCAGCGAAATGCGCGTGGCCATGGACAGCAATCGGCTGGTGCAGCAGACCATCGGTAACCGTGAGATCCGCATCGCACGCAATGCGCGCCTCCAGCCAACCACCATCACCGTGCGCGACAGGGTGACCGGTGATACCCGCATCACCACGCAGACCTACTGTGAGGCCGAAGGGCCGGAGTGCCCGCTGGTGGGACTGCTGCGTAGCGTGGATGGCCCACGCAGTGATGTGGCGGATGTCTCCACCTATGCCTACTACACCGCGGACGACGCGGGATGCGCGACCAGTGGTGCCTGCAGTTATCGCAAGGGCGACCTGCGCAGCGTGACCAATGCGCTGGGCCAGACGGTCGAGACCTTGGCCTACGACGCGTTCGGGCGGCCGTTGTCGGTCAAGGATGCCAACGGCGTGGTCACCGATTACACCTACCATGCGCGCGGCTGGCCGACCTCGGTCACCGTGCGCGGTGCCACCACAGCCGAGGACCGGGTGACCCAGATCAGCTACTGGCCGACCGGCCAGGTGCAGCAGGTCACCGAGCCGGACGGCAGCAGTGTCACCTATGTCTATGACGCCGCCCAGCGCTTGACCGATATTGCGGACAACAGCGGCAACACGATCCACTACGTATTGGACAACGCCGGCAACCGCCTCAAGGAAGACACGCTGGATGCAGGCGGCACCCTGCGCCGTACCCTGGCGCGGACGTTCAACACGCTTGGCCAGCTGACCGCGCTGAAGGATGCGGGCAACCACGCCACCGGCTTTGCCTACGATGCCAACGGCAACCCACAGACGGTGACCGATGCCCTGCAGCGCGTGACCAGCCAGCAGTACGATCCGTTGAACCGCCTGGCGCAGACCCTGCAGGACGTCGGCGGCGTCGCGGCGGAGATCCGCAGCCAGTACAACGCGCTGGACCAGGTCACCCAGGTCACCGACCCGAAGGGCCTGCATACCACCTACGCCTACAACGGTTTCGGTGATCTGACCGGGCAGGTCAGCCCGGACAGTGGCGCCAGCAGCTACACCGTGGACGCGGCCGGCAATCGCAAGACGGCCACCGATGCACGCGGCGTCACCGCCACCTATCACTACGATGCACTCAACCGCCTGATCGGTATCGCCTATCCGGACCCCAATCTGGACGTGGGCTACAGCTATGACGTGGCACCGGCCGCCTGTGCCGCCGACGAGCGCTTCGCCGAGGGCCGCCTGGGGCAGGTGCTGCACGCCAATGGCAGCACCCAGTACTGCCATGACCGTTTCGGCCAGGTCACCCGCAAGGTGCAGACCGTCAATGGTGTGGCCACCACCCTGCGCTATGCCTACAGTAAGTCGGGTCGCTTGACCGCGTTGACCTACCCCGACGGCAGCGTGGCCGACTACGTGCGCGATATCCAGGGCCGCATCAGCCAGATCGGCCTGACCCGGCCCGGCCAGGCACGCCAGATCGTGGTGAACAACGTGACCTATGCGGCCTTCGGCCCGGCGACCGGCTGGACCTACGGCAACGGCCGCCAGCTGCAGCGTCCGCTGGATCTGGATTACCGCCCGCAGGCGGTACACGACCCGGCCGCAGGTGGCCTGTCACTGGGCTATGGCTATGACCCGGTTGGCTCGATCACCGAGCTGAAGAACGGCGCAGGCTCGGCGGTGCTCGCCAAGTACGCCTACGACGCGCTGGGTCGCCTGACCCAGACCCAGGACGGCGCGACCGGTACGCCGATCGAAACCTATGCCTATGACGCCACCGGCAATCGCACCGCGCTGACCACCTCGGCAGGCACCGCCAGCTACACCTATCCCGCAACCAGCCACCGGCTGACTGCCGTGGATGGCGAGGCACGCAGCCATGACGTGGCGGGCAACACCACCGGCATCGGCAGCAAGACGTTCACCTACAACGACGCCAACCGCATGAACGCGGTGAAGCAGGGCGATGCCGTGCTGGAAAGCTACGGTTACAACCATCGCGGCGAGCGCGTGCTGCGCAGCCCGTCCGGTGGAGCTGCCCAGATCACCCTGTACGACGAAGCAGGGCAATGGCTGGGCAACTACTCGGCCACGGGCCAGGCGCAGCAGCAGGCCATCTGGCTGGACAACTACCCGGTGGCGCTGATCAACGTGCCGGGCACCGGCGTGCCGGAGCTGGCCTATGTCCAGCCGGACCATCTGGGCACGCCGCGCGTGGTGATCGATCCGGTGCGGAATGTCGCGATCTGGGAGTGGAGCAACAAGAGCGAGGTGTTCGGCAACCAGATTCCGAGTGCCGATCCCGATGGCGATGGTGTGGCGTTCGAGCTGGCGTTGCGCTTCCCCGGCCAGCAGGCGACGGATTCGAGTGGGTTGTTCTACAACTACCAGCGCGAGTACGACCCGGCGGTGGGGCGGTATTCGCAGAGTGATCCGATTGGGTTGATGGGGGGAATAAGCACGTTCACCTATGCGGGCGGTGGACCGCTAATGAGCGTGGATTCGCTTGGCCTTCAGTCAAGAGATCTGGAGTACATCTACAAGTATTCCGGCGCAACGCCCCCTCCTCCGAGCGGGTACCCAACGGAGTACAGGCAGGGGGTCCAGGATTTCGTGAGAAACTACATCGACATGAGGCTGGCTAACACGAAGCTCCAGGATAAGTACTTTCATTGCAAGGCAAACTGTGAGGCTGCTCAGCGCGGACAAGGCGGCAAAGCGGCTGCTTGCAATATGAGCAATGCTCGGGAGATATTTGATCAGCGGGTGAAGGGGGATTCATCTGCAGCGTCGGCCGCAGACCAACGGGCCAATTTGTTCGGCCGAAATAACGCGGGCGAGGGGTCATGTTCTGAAGTATGTTCACCATTCAGGCCGAATGGATTGCCGGACAATTATTGAAATGAAAAAACAGTCAAAGACCGTTGTACTTCTCTGTGCAATTGTAGTGATTATTGCTCTTGCTTTTTGGTTTCGGGGGCAAATGGCTATCGATGCCTGTTTAGATGATGGAGGGAGTTGGAACTACTCGACGAGCCAATGCAGCACTGAAGAGTGACAGCTTCAAAGGCTCAGATGGATGCATCTGCAACTGCATCTTCGTTCTTCAATCGTGTGGCTGGACAGTTGGAGGATTGCTGATCTTGTGTGGCGAGAATGAAGTTGCAGAGTTGGAGAGTCTGGCGGAGCAGGCTCCTTCTCTTCGCATGCTGCTGAGCAGGAAATGGCGGAACTTCGTGTGGGAAGACGAGTACAGCATGCTACGTGCGCGAACCCCAGGGCCGCATCAGCCAGATCGGCCTGACCCAGCCCGGCCAGGCGCGCCAGATCGTGGTGAACAACGTGACCCATGCGGCCTTCAGCCCGGCGACCGGCTGGACCTATGGCAACGGCCGCCAGCTACAGCGTCCGCTGGATCTGGACTACCGCCCGCAAGTGGTGCACGACCCGGCCGCAGGTGGCCTCTCGCTGGGCTATGGCTACGACCCGGTCGGTTCGATCACCGAATTGAAGAACGGCGCAGGCTCGACGGTGCTGGCCAAGTACGCCTACGACACGCTGGGCCGCCTGACTCAGACCCAGGACGGCACGACCGGCACCCCGATCGAAACCTATGCCTATGACGCCACCGGCAATCGCACCGCGCTGACCACCTCGGCAGGCACCGCCAGCTATACGTATCCCGCAACCAGCCATCGCCTGACTGCGGTGGACGGCGAAGCGCGCAAACATGACGCAGCGGGCAACACCACCAGCATCGGCAGCAAGACGTTCACCTACAGCGATGCCAACCGCATGAGCGCGGTGAAGCAGGGTGATGCTGTACTGGAAAGCTACAGCTACAACCATCGCGGTGAACGCGTGCTGCGTACCCCGGCCAGTGGCGCGGCTCAGATCACGCTGTACGACGAGGCAGGGCGGTGGCTAGGCAACTACTCGGCCACGGGCCAGGCGCAGCAGCAGGCCATCTGGCTGGACAACTATCCGGTAGCACTGATCAATGTGCCAGGCACCGGCGTGCCGGAACTTGCCTACGTGCAGCCGGATCATCTGGGCACACCGCGCGTGGTGATCGATCCGGTGCGCGATGTGGCGATCTGGGAGTGGAACAACAAGAGCGAGGTGTTCGGCAACCAGATTCCGAGTGCTGACCCGGATGGCGATGGAGTGGCGTTCGAGCTGGCACTGCGCTTCCCGGGCCAGCAGGAGACGGATGCGAGTGGGTTGTTCTACAACTACCAACGCGAGTACGACCCGGCTGTGGGGCGGTATTCGCAGAGTGATCCGATTGGGTTGGCCGGTGGAATAAGTACCTTCAGCTACGCACTAAGTTCCCCGGGCTCACATAGTGACGCAGAGGGTCTGCAAGTCATGCGCAGCGGCGTGCACGCAGGCTCTCGCGCTATGATGAATTCGAACCAAGCTCCTACAGGAGACAATCAATCAAACTTCGCTGCGCCCGCTTCTTGGGGGGAAGTGTCTTCTGGCCTTGCCGCAACGACAAATGCGCTGAACAGCCTTAGCTTAACTCACTCAAGCAGTGTCTTAAATCCGCAAAGTCCCGCGTCAATTCTGACGCGGAACATCATATCCAAGGCGTGCGAGAAAGAAGACGACGATGACTGTAATCGTCTCATAGCAAAGATAGATTCTTTGGTGGTCGAGCTGAGAAAGCGATACTGGGATCTTAAACTGGATAGACGTGGGCTTCTGGCTACCGGTCGTATGTCAATAGATGGGCATGTGCAGCAATTTCAAAACAAGCAGGCACAGTTGAGGCGATTGCTTGCTGAATCTGCAGCAAAGCGCTGTGCAGGTTATAGCAATGAGGCTTGGCAATGGGCCACTATGGCTCAACCAATTTGAGATCTAGACAATGCTTGATAAAGAGTGCATGGAAAAAGTCGCTGAAGCATGGGTTAACTTTAATCGGCTCGCAGTCGATGCGAATGAGCGGGGTCCGCTCACAGGCGTGCTGGATGAAGTTGATGGCATCATCCAGCGAGATCCTGGCGAAGGTTGGAAATTCATTGAGGCTGTCAGGCGAATGGATGTGGATGCGCATCTACTTTCCAATCTTGCTGCCGGACCTTTGGAGGACTACTTGGTTGCCCACGGCGAGACCGAAATCGAGAGGGTTGAAAGCTTGGCAAAGCACGACCCATCTCTTCGGGATCTCCTTGCTCAGACGTGGAAGAACTCGATGTCGGATGAGGTATGGCGGCGGGTACAACTTGCTGCTGCATCAGGTTAGGCTGCCATGGGTAACGCTCGAACGCCTTATGACTACGCTTGGCAGCTTCGCTATCGGCATGTCCCGCGAGGCCGCAGGGGGAGTACAGTGCAATAAATAATAACTGCGGGACGCCGTTGCAGAATTGCATGCGGGAGATTGGCAAGGGGCTTCAGCCTGTGAACATGATTCTTCCGGAATCAATAAACCCCCTGCTTTGGTGGATGTCTGATGACTCAACCATTCAACGCGGGAAAAGGTGATGAAATTTATTCCTGGAATTTTTCTTATCTGCTCAGTCTTAACTATCACCTCTTGCGAACACAAGGGTAGAGAAGTTGTGCCGGAGGGCGTGATCGAAGTTTATGATTCGGCAGAGGGCGGGGGCGTAATTGGTACGAGTACTACTCCGATTCCGGTTGTTGGATATGTTTATCCGGATAAGACTCGTTACGTGCTGAAGGTCTGCTATCTGGGTCACATAGGGTATGTGCGGGATGGAATACGAGAGCTAAGATCAACAGTGGGCCGGAGCTCATCCTGCCCGGAAACCGCGAGAAGCGCGGACTAGAGTTAACTAAGCGAGGCGAAACTGAGATCACCAAGCTGGAGACTGTGGCGAAACAGGAGCTGCCACTGCGTGAATTACCTAGTTGGATATGGGCCAGAGCGTACCCAGCAAGGTTGGGAGGACACAGTGATGGCAGGGCACCTTGGTGCGGTGACGTCTGCTGAGGGATGCACGGGGGCTCGGCGCCCCCGCTACACCCTATCCCGCAACCAGCCATCAGCTGACTGCGGTGGATGTCGAGGCGCGCAGCCATGACGCAGCGGGCAACACCACCAGCATCGGCAGCAAGACGTTCACCTACGACGATGCCAACCGCATCTCGGTTGCCAATGGTCGACTTAATCGAGCTGCAGCGCATCCGGGGAACGCCAATCTCTTGCGGGGTGGGTCGAAGATCCTGGGGCCCCTTGGAGCAATCGTGAATTACAGGTCAAACTACAATAAATGCCAATGTCCGGCGAAGTGATTTTCATAAGGTTCATGAAGGGTGCAGCTGCGGCGGGAGCGCTGGGGATCTGTTGCGCGCTGATCGCGTCCATGTTGAGTATGCGCTGTCCAGTCGCCAGGTACTCACCGGAAGTTATGTTTGCTCTTTTCTTCGCGTTGCTGATGTTGCTCGCATATTCCAAGTTCGAACTGGCGAGAAGGGGAATTCTGTCGATTGAGGTTGGGCGGGTGCGTTTCGCGTTCGCAATGGCGCTCCTGGCCGAGATGCTGATGATTGGGTGGCTTGTCGCCCGCAATCTCGAATGCGCTAGCTTCGTTCGCGCGATTCCCATTCCTGGTGCACTACTTGTTTTCTATACAGCTGTCGCATTCTCATTTGTATTCGGTGATATCTATCTTGGTCCTGCGCGAAAAATCATCAGGCTTGGAGCTCGGCCGAGGAAATTCTTGAGGGAGGAATAGTTGGCACTGGGTGGATTGGAGTGGAGCAGATTGGGTGGCTTCGCCGCCTTTTCTCACTTGAAGATATGAGGCGAGATAAGGTCGGTGGTGGATCCCTTTCGGTCCCTCCACTGCTTGGAGTTGGGTTTGGCGTCATGTCGGGATCTGGCTACACAGTTCCTGGTCAGATAGCTGCGCCGACTGGAAAAGGATGCGGGTGTCCTTGAGATGAGAAAGTACAATCGTTTTTTTTGGCTTACTACATCATGTTCTTCTGGGCGCTCAGGCTGGTTGCTTGCCTTGGAGTTGCCGTAAATTCAGTGCTCCTTGCCTTTGTGCTGGTTGATATTTCTGATGGTGGACGAGACTACGGATTTGCGGGTTTGGCGTTTGTCGCGCTCTCTCTTTGCACAGCGTTTGCCATGTGGAAAATCGGGTCTGTCGGCCTGCTCCGTCTTCGGCAAAGGAGGGCACCATAGATCTTTCCGGGGATGCTCTGAACAACTGCCGGGGTAGTGCCGGCCGTACGCAGGTGGCGTCCCGTTGTATTTGGTAGATCCACCTGGTCTGTGCCCGTGTGAGTGCGTCGACTACTTGGGCGTGACGTTCGGTGTGGCAGACCTCGCCTTTGGAGGCTTGGAAGCTGTGAATGGCAAAGGAGTCACCATTGCCGGTGTTTTGTCTCCGCAGCCCGAAGTTGCAATCCCCGGATTCCTGGTAATGGTGAATGGTCGAGCAACGGCGTACGATGGAGTGTCAGTGATACAAACCGCTCAGGATGCAAAGGAAAGAGAGTCCATCTATACCGAGGTGGCGGGGGGGGGCAGTTGGCGCGAAGACGGGAGAGCTGTCGTCATTCGGCTTGACGTTCAACGGTCACCTTAAGGCCACACGGAACTGTTGCACTGCGTAGCCCCTGACAAGGATGCGCTGGATGCCATGAAGGCGGTGAAGGATGTTTCGGGTGGGTCTGGGTGCAGTTGCATATAATGGAGGTGATATGCATATGCGCAAGAAAATGCTGAATTGGCTTGGTTTGTTGTTATTTGCGCTAGTTTTTTTGAGGTCCTCGTCCTATCTTGTATTGAAGGTGTATGCTATTGGTCATCTTGAGAGGGGTGATTATTTTGTAATGTTGCCTGTGGCGCTGGGGTCACTCCTGATTTGCGGCATGTTCATGGCAATTGTGATTAAAGGAATGAAATCCAATCAGTAGGCTGCGCCTGGAGCATCACGCGCGACGTATGGTTCCGACAGGTGATTGCATGGGTATCACTATTCACGATTTCCAGCTGGTTGGAATTCGTCTTGATCCGGTGTCAGGTGTGACTGTTTCTCTGTTCGATGAATCTTCGCGGGCATCCTATGATTTGGTCTTTGGCCAAGTCAGGAGAGCAAGCATTGATGGTTTCTCTAGCCAGAATGTCGTGCTCGATCTCAAGGTCTTCAATCGAAAGGATGATTCCTTTGAATTCAAGCGGTGTTGCTTCCTCCTTGGCCTAGATCCAGTGGCTGCCAGGGAAATTGTCGACGGTGACACCTTGGTCTTCATTGAGGCTTCTGCCGGCGCAGAGATTGCACTTCTAGTAGAGGGCACTTGGGATAGCCGGTTGATTCCTGTCAAGTCATGATTCCTGATCTGTCGAGCGCATCGCTCCAAGACGCACGCACCGCTTGGCTTGTAGGTCGACAGGGATCTGACGGAGAGATGGATTGTGGGACGGACCATCATCGGGCCAACGCAAACGGCTCTACCGTGCGTGCAGCCCGATGAACATCATGGATCCTGTACTCAGCGAACTGCTTTCCCGGCTCGGTGTCGGCACTGACTTCGGCGATGCGGCGCTGACTTGTCCGGAGACCCGAGGAGCCTATGAGGACACGCCCCTGCATGTGGTGGCCTATTACAACGATGTGGCTCTCCTCAGCGCATTGATGCCCTTCGTGACCAACATCGATGTGCGTGGTGATCTTGATCTGACGCCGCTGGCAAGAGCTTTGATGATGTGGTGCGTATGGTCGACGCCGCAGATGGAACCTGCTGATGGAAACTTCTGAAAAGAGGTTTTACCGATGCGCCTGATGACCTTCATCTGTCCACTTTGTGGCGCTAGCGGGCAGCGCTTTCCCCTGAGATTTGCTGGGAGGCGTCAAGCAAAGATGTCCTGCCGGAGGTGTCGCGTCGAGCTTCGTTCAGACCCGCGGTTGGGCACGTACACGCTCTATCTTCTGTACACACAGGTCGTCATCCTGGTGGCGGCATTGCCGCTGATCGGGGCCAGTGTCGCGGGTGAATGGGTACGGCTGGGAACGATCTGTCTGGTAGTGCTGGTGCTGTGCTGGTTCCCGGGCGTGATCAGGCACGCACGAAGTCCGATCGTGCGCGCCTGCCGGGATGCCGATTACAATGCGCGCAGGCCAGGTGCTTCGACTGCGCACGCTGCCGCAAATCCGGAGCAGCGTAGCGACACGCCAAGTGCCAGCCCATGATAGGGAAGTCAAGAAATGACATACCATCTTGGGCGCGAGGTGCAGTCCCTGAATCGTTTTGCAGAACGGGTTGCAGATGGTAACTAACATTTGGCCGGCCCTTTCTGGGGCTCTCATGTCCATGCCGAAGGCTGGCATCTTGCGTGCAGCGGTGCTGCTCTTGCCAATGCTAGGGGGCTGCAGCATTCACCAGTTTCAACATACGGAATGGAAGTCGGACTGGGTAGATGTTTCGTCCGGTGCAATTTTCCCTGGCAATTCAACGACTCTACCGCTTGACCGCGTTTCCATACTTGATCCTGATAGTGAAGCAGCCATTGCGAAGTGGATGTTGGAGCATTCGCTGGTCGTGGTATCGGCATCAGAGGTTGAAGGGAAGATCGGTCCAATGCCGTTGAGTGACCTGAAGCCAGCGCCCGGGGAGAGCGTCTATCTCGTCAGGGCCGCTTCGGATGAAGGTAGGGGCAAGTTCATCGGCTACGTCAACGACTAGGGACTTCTCATCATGTACGGGGTGATGGGGGGCTGCGGTGAGCAGAAGCAACGGGTGGCTGCCGTGAGTCTTCGGGAGAAGCCCGCCAACGTATTCGGCCGATGCTCGGCGGCGCTATAGTGCGCTGAAGCGTCGAGCTCCGCCTACTGCCTGGCGGATGACGCCAGTGTGCGACCAATGGCGCGCTCGGCAACCGCAAGGGAGATCGGTGCAGCGCGACCAATGCGTTCGAGCAGATTGTTCTGGGGAGCTAATGGAAAGCAGTCAAATGAAATCGGGGTTGCTCAGGAGTTCTCTCGATGCCAAAGGCTTCTTCCTACGCGCTTTGTCTTTCGCGTCCGTCTGCGTGCTCGCCCTGAGCGGATGCGAGAATGACCGGTTAGGGGAGCTGCAGCTGAAACCCATCTACGCTGAGCTGAGTAGTGCGTACTACGGTGGGATGTGCGAGGGTGCAGCCGGTCCAGATGCCAGTATCGAGAAGGTTCGTGCGGTGCGCATTGGAACAATCGCTGGTGACTGCGCAGTGCTCTATTTGGATGGAGTAGATAGGAACGGTGAGCCCGTGATCTATGGAGTGAAAACCGGGGATCGGCCTGAATGTGCTGGATTGATACGGAAGCTCGAAGTCGGACGGGCAAGTGCGGCCGTTCTCGGCAGGGCGCGGGAAATATGCAGGTGGTGATTCCCATATCTTCTCCGTATCCTTCTAGCGTGGGGGCGCAGATACCCGCTTTGGGCCGGCAGTCGCAATCTTCTTTTCAGTGCCACCCTGGCCTTATGAAATTCGAATTTGGCGTCTAGTATGAAGATGAATTTGGACACCTTGGAAAAGGTCTCATCAATATTGTTCGACGCGCTGCGCTCCAGGGGCTTGCAAGAGATTGAAGTGGAGGACGTGTTCTACCGCGTGGTGCCATGGTCGGAACGCCACTCCATGGGCGGTGAGCGGGTGGAGCTTGAAGTTGGAAGTCTTTTCGATGACTACTCTGATATTCAAAGAGTAGCGTCGGGGCAGCAGGAGCCACTGGCCTATCATCTATCTGCTTTGGCCTGCCTCCCCTACGAGATAGGGGGGAGGATGAGTGAAGAAGTGTGATTGCAGATAGGCGTGCACGTGCCGGAGCATCCCATGCGCCGCGTGATCGCTTTGAGCTTGAAGAAGAAGCCCACCCGTGTCTTCGCAGGATGTTCTGCAGCGCGCTGACAGCTCTGTTCGTTGTCGCCGCTCCAGAGTAATCAGCGCAAAGGCTGGAATGGGGCGCGTCATTCAAATGACTTGGTTGAATGGACGGTGATTTACCATGGAGCTTGAAGCGAAAAAGGTAATTTTCTTTTCTCAACAGGATGAACGGTTCTTCTTCGAGTGGATTGGTCGAATCGGCTGCATCGGTAATGTGGTCGGCAGAGGGGATGTCATCTATCTCCCCCTGGATCCAGATGCGGTTCTGGAGGGGGAGGTCTTGGAACTGGCCGCACTGTTCAGGAGGTATCGGATTCCACTGGCCCAGCTGCGAACGCTGGAGGCAGGCAGGTACTCTCGAGCGCTGCGCGATGCCTTGCGCGAGTAGGGTGCCAAGCGGGAGGCAAGGTGCATGAGCTCCCGCACTCCTCCACAAAAGAACGCGATCGGGCTGCACGCCCTCGGAGAGGTACAAGATGAAAGCCAGGCAGATTCTTCGGTACGGGCTGGCCTACGCGGTGTCGTGTGGAGCACTCTGGCTGTTCCTGCACTTTGTGGGCAGGGCGCTTTACGCCTTCGACTCACATCAGGTTTTCTTCTGGCTGTATGCCGTCAGCCTTTTGTTGCTGGGAATCTGCGCACGGGTTCCCGCCGCGGGCCGCCTTACGATCAGGCGGCTTGCCAAGGGGGCTGGCTTGGGGCTGCTCGCGGGCCTTCTGGCCCAGGTCGTGGTGCTTGTACTGGAAGCCTATAGATTCAGCGGATTCAGCCCATCGCTGCTCTGGCAGGTACCGGTTTCGCTGACGGTGATGAGCGTCGTGCTGCTCACGCCGCTCTGGGGCGTAGTGCTGGTTGCCCTCACTGCCGAACACCGCCGCGACAACCACCCACGTCAGGCCTCGAAGCCATGAAGCACCTGAACGCCTTTTGCCTCGTGGTTGCACTGACATCCTGTGCGGCGCATCCGAACCGCACCACGAAGTGTCCGCCGGCCCATTTCACCTACGTCGGCACCGAGAGAGTCGACGGACTGACCTACGGGCGCTTCCAGGTCACCCACAACGCTGATCAGCCGCTTCAGCTGTGGGTGGATGAGAGACGCAGGTTGAACTCAAGGACCGCTCGCGCAGAGATGAGGCGCACAGGCGAGGATGCCTGGCGGCCTTACAACGTGATCCTTGAGGAAATCACACCGGGAGCGATCGGGCTGTCGATCGGGCAGGATGAACAGCAGAGCGTTCTGTTCGATGGTGATGGCCTGTTCCTGCCCGGCGCATCCAGCGCGGGCGCGAATTACTCCATCGTGGTACAGGACGCTGCCGGTTGCGAGCATCGCTCGGCAACGTTCATTCCCTGACATTTCTGGCGGCGCGCCGGCCAGGCAACGAAGGAAAAATGGCGCGCCCGGAGGGATTCGAACCCCCGACCAATGGCTTCGGAAGCCACTACTCTATCCGGCTGAGCTACGGGCGCGTTGTAGAACCGCCGCGCCGTCGGCCAGTGCCGGGGCGGGCATCGCAGCGCCATGAGGCGGTGCGGGACCGGCATTCTATCCAGTTTCGTCGAACAAATCTCCCCCCACCGGCAAAGCCCTGCCAGAGGGGCAGGAGTATCCTATCGCCATGGCTGATACCCCCCTCACTTCGCCGCAGTCGCCGGCGACGCCGCGT
This sequence comes from Stenotrophomonas sp. FR012, assembly GCF_047520565.2. Lineage (NCBI taxonomy): Bacteria > Pseudomonadati > Pseudomonadota > Gammaproteobacteria > Lysobacterales > Lysobacteraceae > Stenotrophomonas > Stenotrophomonas sp. FR012. Next base: position 208,197 of record NZ_JAXBQL020000008.1, on the reverse strand, counting down.
TGGCGGCATTACTGGAGTCTGATGCGCGCTGATCGCCCGATCGGCACGTTGCTGCTGCTGTGGCCCACGTGGTGGGCGTTATGGCTGGCTGCCGGCGGCCTGCCGCCGCTGTGGACGCTGTTCGTGTTCACCGCCGGCGTGTGGCTGACCCGCTCGGCCGGTTGCGTCATCAACGACTACGCTGACCGCTGGCTCGACCCGCATGTGGAGCGCACCAAGGCGCGGCCGCTGGCCACCGGCGCGATCAGCGGTCGCGCAGCGCTGGCGCTGTTCGCCGTACTGATGCTGGTGGCCTTCGGCCTGGTGCTGACCCTGAACGGGCTGACCATCGGCCTGAGCTTCATCGGCGTGTTCCTGGCCGCCAGCTATCCGTACCTGAAGCGCTACACCCATCTGCCGCAGGTCTACCTGGGCATGTCGTTCGGCTGGGGCATCCCGATGGCGTTCGCCGCCGTGCAGGGCGAGGTGCCGATGCTGGGCTGGCTGCTGTATGCCGGCAACATCCTGTGGTCGACCGCCTACGACACCTGGTATGCCATGGTCGACCGCGAGGACGACCTGAAGATGGGCTCGCACTCCACCGCGATCCTGTTCGGTGATCTCGATCTGGTCATCCAGGGCGTGCTGTACGCGCTGTTCCTGGCCACCATGGCGCTGGTTGGCGTGCGCGGCGGGCTGGGTGGCTACTACCTGGCCGGCGTGGCCGTGGCCACCGCGCTGGTGGTGTACGAATTCTGGATCTGCCGCAACCGCGAGCGCGGCCCGTGTTTCAAGGCGTTCCTGCACAACAACTGGGTCGGCGCCGCGCTGTTTGCCGGTATCGCCGTGGACCTGGCGCTGCGCTGACCCCAGGGGTTGGTAGAGCCGGCCGCTGGCCGGCTGCACCCGTGCGCGATCCCGAGTTTGCCGGCCAGCGGCCGGCACTACCGCCACCTACGACCAATAGGTGGCAGACAGCCCACACCCCACCGCCCAGAATCGGTCCATCGAACCTGGGAGGGTAGGCGATGGCCTCGACGGCAGCAGTACAGGACGGCTGGATGGCGCGCGCAGCGCTGCGCTCGGCCGCCTGGGCGGAAAAGTGGTTCCCCGATGCGTATGTGTTCGCGGTGCTGGGCGTGGTCATTGTCGCGCTGGCCGCGATGGGCTTCGGTTCGACCCCTCAGGCCACCGCCAGCGCCTTTGGTGACGGCTTCTGGAGCCTGATCCCCTTCACCATGCAGATGGCCTTTGTGGTCATCGGCGGCTACGCCGTGGCGACCGCGCCGGTGGTCGCACGCTTCATCGACTTCCTGGCCCGGGTGCCGCGCACCGGTCGCGGTGCGGTGGTGTACGTGGGCCTGGTCAGCATGCTCGCCTCGCTGCTCAGCTGGGGCTTCTCGCTGGTGTTCGGTGGCCTGCTGGTCCGCGCGCTGGCCCGTCGCACCGAACTGCGCATGGACTACCGCGCCGCCGGTGCGTCGGCCTATCTCGGCCTGGGCGCAGTGTGGGCGATGGGGCTGAGCTCGTCGGCCGCACAGTTGCAGGCCAACCCGGCCAGCATGCCGCCGGGGCTGGTGGAGATCACCGGCGTATTGCCGTTCACCGAAACCATCTTTCTGTGGCAGTCGATCGCCCTGACCGCAGTGCTGATCCTTGTCTCGCTGCTGATCGCCTGGCTGACCGCGCCTGCAGCCGGCAGTGCGCGTACCGCTGAGGAATTTCCCGGCGCTGCGCAGGCCGAGCCGGAACCGCTGCAGCGACGCACGCGCCCGGGCGAATGGCTGGAATACAGCCCGCTGCTGACCGTGCTGCTCTCGCTGCTGGCGTTCGGCTGGCTGTTCAACGAGTTCGCCAACAAGCCGGTGGTCACTGCCATCGCCAACCTCAACACCTACAACTTCCTTTTCATTTCGCTGGGCCTGCTGCTGCACTGGCGCCCGCGCAGCTTCCTCAACGCTGTGGCCAAGGCGGTGCCGAGCACCACCGGCGTGCTGATCCAGTTCCCGCTGTACGGCGGTATCGCGATGATCCTCACCCACGCCGCCGGTGGTGACGGGCAGACCCTGGCGCACCGGCTGTCGAGCCTGTTCGTGCACGTGGCCAGCACCGATAGCTTCGCGCTGGTGATGGGCATCTACTCGGCGGTGCTGGGCTTCTTCGTGCCGTCCGGTGGCGGCAAGTGGATCATCGAGGCGCCGTACGTGATGCAGGCCGCCAACGAGCTGAAGGCGCACCTGGGCTGGGCAGTGCAGGTCTACAACGCGGCCGAAGCGCTGCCGAACCTGATCAACCCGTTCTGGATGCTGCCATTGCTGGGCGTGCTGGGGCTGAAGGCACGCGACATCGTGGGCTTCACCTTCATCCAGTTGCTGGTGCACATCCCGCTGGTGCTGGGCCTGTTGTGGCTGCTGGGCATGACCCTGGCGTATGTGCCGCCGGTGATGCCGTGAGTGCAGGGCTGGCGTCCGTGCGCGAGCAGGACGCCAGCTCCGTTCAGCGCGTGTTTCCAGCAGAGCACGCCATGAATGCGCGCAGTCGCGCTGACGGCATGAGCACATGCCGAACCCATATGAATCCTTCATCGGCTTGTGCCGCAAGGGGCTTTGCCCGTTCATTCACGCGCGTACACACCAATGTAGCCGCCCACCAACGCGCGATTAACTCTTCGCTGCAGACGATGGCCCCGTCCACCGCATTCCGCGTGTGGCTTTGGAGATCGGACATGGCACAGCAGAACCAGAACCCGAACCAGAAGCAGCAGGGCCAGCAGAACCAGCAGGATCAGCAGGATCAGCAGCAGGGGCGTGGCCGCGACCAGCAGCAGCAACAGCAGCAGGAACAGCAGCAGCGCAACCAGCGCAACCAGCAACAGGGTGGGCAGGACGAGGAGGAGTGACTTCGGTACCCACTTCCTGTGATGCGCGAAGCCCCGCCCAGTGCGGGGCTTCGCTTATTCCAGCACGCCAATGCGTTGCAGCACCGGCGCTGCTGACATGTCGTTCGGGTTGGTGCCCGGCTGATCCTGCGGCACCTCCATGCCCATGGCGCGGTAGAGATCGACCCAGTGCCGTGCGATCTGCCCGGTCTTCGGGTTGCGGAAGTTCATCGGCTGCAGTGCGAACACATGGTGCGCACGGAACGCACGTTCGATGAAATCCGAACAGTAGTAGCTGTCCTCATTCAACACATACGACGTGTTGTAGGGCTTACCCAGCATCATGCGTGCGGTCGCGATCGCATCCTTGATGGCAGCCTGCTGCGATGCGCGCAGCCGATAGACCACGACCTGCCGCTGCTTGCCTCGGGCGTCCTCGCGGAACTGATCCAGCGTCTGCCGGCGCGAGCCTTTCTCATCCGCATGCAGTACCTCCCAGCCGTCTGGCGCCGCAGCGACCAGGGCCACGTGATCGAAGCTGGGTGCGCCCTGCTTGCCGGTGGCATCGTCGATGGCCGCGCTCAGGCCGGCATGGCCGGCGGTGACGAACAGCAGATCGCCTTCCCGGACCTCCAGCGCGGCCGCACCACCAGGCCACAGCGTTGGCAGCAGCAGGGAGAGGGCAAGCAGGAATGCGCGCATGGGGCCAGGGTCGAAGCGTGTGCGGCGTAGTCTAACGGCTGCTGCGATGACGTTGATTTCAGTATTAGTGTGATATTAGTCACAATTCGGCATGTCGGGATATTCCTGACAGCGGATGTTGAAACTGAATTGACCGAGGCATGGCTATCCTTGCCTCCCTACCGCGCCGGAACCGCGCGCGACCGCCCGGAATCAGGAGGATCCCGTGAACCAGCTCCGCCCCGTTGCCCTGCTTGCGCTTGCCCTGGGGCTTGCGCTGTCCGGCTGCAAGCCTGCGCCCCAGGCAGCCCCCGCTGACGCCGCCGTACCGGCTCCGACCAGCACGGCCACCGCCACGACGCCGGCCACGCCGGTTGCCGCGGCCCCGGCAGAGGCTTCTGCCAGCTGCCCCCATCCGGTCTTCGACGACTTCCTCAAGCATTTCGGCAACGAGATCGCGCTGCAGGAAACGTCCACTGCCGATCCGCTGCTGGACAGCCACATCGACAGCGAAGCCGAGCCGGAGCCACGCAAGGTGGAGGAGAAGGTGCCGCTTGCCAAGGTCGAATGGCCGGTGATGCCGGACCCGGCCACGCTGCAGCGCCAGGGCCGCGAGATGCAGGTCACCCGCCTGCCCGATGGCCAGGTACAGGTGCAGATGCGCACTCCCGATACCAGCGACCAGCAGATCTACACCTTTGCCCAGAAGCCGTGCTGGCAACTGGTCAAGCGTGAGGACGAATCGATCTGACCCCTGAGCAACCGCCTGCGAGCGGTCGTGTGATTCACCCAAGGAGCCCCGCATGCGTCTGTCTCCCGTTGCCCCCGTACTGGCCCTGATGCTTGCTGCCTGCAGCGGCCCTGAGGCGGCTGCACCGGCGGCCCCTGCTTCCACTGACCCGGCAGCGACGCCGGCCGCACCTGCGGCTGCCGTTGCGGACCATTCCACCTCTCTTACGCGCGACGAGACCGGCATGCATATCGATTGCCAAGGCACCCGCCTGCACCTGGCGGCCCAGCCCACCCAAGACACGGACGCTTCCCGGCTGACCACGCTGGAAATTGAAAAGGACGGCGCACGCCAGGCCATTGCTGCGCCCAAGGAGATGGACGGCTATACCGCCGTTGGCCTGGCCTGCGTGCAGGACCGCAGCGGTACGCCGTACTTCGTCGTGCAGTACGGTGAACTGCCGTTCGGCTGCAGCTTCTGCGAGTGGTACTACCTGTACGACGCCAGTGGCCGCCAGTTGACCCACAGCACACCGCCGCTGCGCGGCGCGGAAGGCGAAGAGCAGGAGCCCAACAACGACGAGTACGAGAAGTTGATCGACTCGCTCGGCATCAAGCACCCGGAGGTGAACTACATCGAAGACTGAGCGCAGCGGCAGGACGTCGCACGCGCGCTGTGAACGCAGCACTGCAGTACCGCAGTACCAGAAGTACCAGGAGCAGTACCCCTTAAGGAAATTCCCTTTTTCATAGAATGGATAGCACAGACATGGCAGACATCTACCAGGACATGGTCCAGCCCCGCGGGGCGGCCTACAGCAGTGACCGCATCAAATCGTGGAGCCACTACCGCGAGCCGATCGACCAGAGCGACGGCCGCCTGCATGGCAACTCCCGCCGGTGGGGCGATGCGACCCCGGAAGTACAGTCACGGGTGATCGACACGATCATCGAGTCGGCGCGCGAGAAGGGACTGACCCCACGCGAAACGGCGCACGTACTGGCCATCGCCCGCGTTGAATCGGGTTTCAACCCCGATGCCGCCGCTGGCACCACCTCGGCCTCGGGCCTGGGCCAGTTCATCGACAAGACCGGCAACCACTACCACCTCAACAACCGCAACCGCTTCGACGTCGGCGCACAGTCCGATGCACTGGTTGACCATTACATCGATAACCGCACGCTGGCGCACAAGCGCGGCCAGGGTGAGGAGTACATCTACAAGTACCATCACGACGGCCCGACCCGCGATTACGGCGGCCTCGCCCTGTCTGAAAAGAAGGTGATGCCGTACGTGGACAAGTACGAGCGGTTCGTGGAGCAGCGCCTGGGACTGACCCACGGCCAGTCCCAGGGCAGCCACGCGGCCCCCGCCGTAGCTGCGGCCACGCACGCGCAGGCCAAGCCGGCAGCGGCGCATGCCGAAGGCCAGACCCGCACCTTCGAGCAGACGATGCAGGTGATGCTGCCCCCGCAGAACGGGGTCAAGCCGCACATTACCGGTGAATTCGGCGAACACCGCGCGCACAAGCCGCACGGTGGCACCGACTTCAACTATGTTGGCGGCCAGCACGGCCGTAATCTGCAGCACCCGACCGTCAACGCGCCGATCTCCGGAACGGTGACGTTCGTCGGTGGCGACTACGGTACGGTGAAGATCAGGGATGCACAGGGCAACTCGCACGAGATCCTGCACCTGCAGTCGACCCAGGTGAAGGAAGGCCAGCCGATCAAGGCGGGCGAGCCGATCGGCACCATGGGCGGGCGTGGCCCGGGCGGTGCGGGTCAGTATGCCCAGCACGTGCATTACCAGTTGAAGGATCCGCACGGCAAGCTGCTCAGCCCGCAGGACTTCTGGGACCACGGCAAGCTGAAGGAAACCGGCAAGGGTGGCCATTCGCATGACGCCGACCACAACGGTGTGCTGCGCCAGGGGGCCAAGGGCGAGGAAGTGACTGCGCTGCAGAAGGAACTCAACCGCCTGGGCGTGCGCGACGGCCAAGGCAACCCGCTGAGCGAGGACGGCAAGTTCGGTGCCAATACCAGGGACGCACTGATCGCCTACCAGAAGCAGCACGGGCTCTCCGCCGATGGCGTGGCGGGTCCGGCGACGCTGGGCAAGCTGGCCGAAGGCCGCAGCCATGCCGAGGCGGCGCCGAAGGGGCCGCAACTGGGCGACAAGGCGCATCCGGATACGCCGCTGCACAATGCGATCCGCGGCCACATGCCGGGCATGATCTGCAACGAGATGAGCGCGCATGTGACCGCCCAGGCCAAGGCCGCGGGCATCGATTCGCCGGAAAAGCTGCAGGGGGTCACCGTGCAGGATGGCAAGGCCTTCGTCGTGGGCACCGTTCCCGGCTTCCGTACTGCGGTGGACATGACCCAGACGGCACCGAGCCTGCAGGAGACCAGCGCTGCAATGCTGGCCAAGCACGAGCCTTCGCAGCAACACGTGCAGGACGAGCAGCAGCGGGTGGCCATGGGCCGTTGACCGCTGCGTGTGAAGAGGTGTGTGGTAAAGGAGGCCGGCCGGAGTAATCCGGCCGGCTTTTCCGTTCATGGGGCAAGGACATACACGGATGCCGTTTCGCATGATGCACAGCACGCCGCCATTGCAAGGCACGGCGTCCACATGAGCCGGGTGCTGCGGTGGCGCAACGCATGGCAGTGGGGAGGGCTGGCACTGCTGCTCTGGCTGTTGCCACTGCCAGTGCTGGCGGCGGTCCCGATTCCTGCGCTGGACGACCCGGTGGTGGACACCGCCAACGCGCTGTCCGCCAGCACCCGCGCAACGCTGCGCGAGCAGGCATTGCAGCTGCAGGCACGCAAAGGCGCGCAACTGCAGGTGCTGGTGGTGCCCAGTGTTGGCGATGACGGCATCGAAGCCTTTGCACAGCGTGTCTTCGACCAGTGGCAGCTGGGCCGCGCCGGTGTCGATGACGGGGTGTTGCTGCTGGTGGCGGTGCAGGACAGGCGCGTACGCATCCAGACCGGCTATGGCCTGGAAGGCACCATTCCCGATGCCTATGCCGCGCGCATCATCGACAAAGCGATCGTGCCGCGCCTGCGCGAAGGAGACCTGGACCGGGGCATGCTGGACGGCAGCAAGGTGCTGGTGGCGCTGATCGATGGCGAGCCGCTGCCGCCCGAGCAGGATTCATCCGCACGCAACCTGTTGCCAGCGGATTGGCGTACAGGGGATTCGGTCGTTGCCCTGACGTTGCTGGTGGGGTTCCTGGCCGGTCTGTGGCGATCACCGCCGCGCCTGCTGGCCATCAGGACCGAGGCCGAGTCCAGCGGTAAACGCCGTGAGCGGCGGCGCAAGGCACTGGCAGCCAATGCGGCAGTGCCCAGGCCGAATTGGCCGACCTTGCCTGCCTGGGGCAGGCCGTTGCTGGTAACGGCGGTGATGGCCGCTGGGTTGGTTTCGGCGACGCTGCTGCTGCCGCGGCATGTGCTGCCTGCGCTGTTCTTCGTGCTGTTACCGGCCGTACCGGTGGCGGCGCTGCTGGGGTGGTGCTGGCGTCGCAGCCGTGGTGTGCGCATCGTGCTGTCCGGCATGTTGGCCGTCAGTATCGGTTTCTTCATGGTGATGCTGGTCCGTGGTCAGTTGCCGCCCAGCCTTGCCCTGCACACGTTGCTCAACCTGGCGGTCGCCATTGCCGCCATGCTGGTGTTCTTCCTGGTGCAGGCCGGCCGCGCGCGCTGGCGGAAGAACCGCAACAGCTTCGCCGTGCGCCTGGTGGTGCTGGTGCTGTTGACCGGCGGCTATGCGCTGGGCGCGCTGCTGGCCATCGACCGGGCCGGCGACGAGAACGCACGCGTTTTGGCGACGATCGTGTCCTGCGCAAGCACGCTGTTCCTGTACTTCATCTGGGTGTTCACCCTGCTGCCCGGCGAAAAAGCACGCAGCGGACAAAGGTCGTCCCAAGGCTACCGTTCCTCGTCCAGCACCTCGTCGTCGAGTTCGTCCTCGAGCAGTTCCGGCGGCTGGTCCGGTGGCGGTGGTCGCAGCGGCGGTGGCGGCGCTTCGGGCAGCTGGTAGCTCAGGCCGCCCACACCCGCCAGCCCAGCGTCGCATCGCGCAGCTCGCCGCTGCCGCTCACATCACCCATCTGCAGCTGCACGCCCTGCGCATTGGGCAGGTCTTTCTGCTCGGGGAACCAACGACGGTCGGCGGCGACGATGATCAGCAGGCCCTCGTCGTCGCCCACCGGTGCGAACTGCGGCGAAGGCGGGCTGATCGGCTGCAGGCCGAAGCGCTGGCTGGACTGTTCGCGCACCGCATCGACATCGTGGCTGGGCAGGCCAACCTCGCTCAGGCAGGTCAGCTCGCTGCCATGGAAAGCGCCTGCGCGCGTGCTGACTGGCAGACGGCGCCGGCCGATCAACTCGAGGATCAGGCCGTCGGGACCGGTGAAGTACACCGACTGCGACTGCCAGCTGCTCTCCAGCGCAAAGTAATCCAGGCCCTCAGGATTACGTTGCAGCGGGGTACGTTCGCGCAACCAGGCCATCGCCTCGCTGAAGCGGTTGTCCGGTACGTTGAAGGCCAGGTGCACGCCACCGATGGGGTGATCACCCGCCGCCTGCAGTTCGATCGTGCTCCAGCCGATGTGCACATGGTTGCCGACCACGCGCTGCTGCAGCACATCGTGGAAATACGCGGCGACGGTGGCGACGTCGGACACCGGCAGGGTGAGGTGAAGCAGGCGCATGACCGATTCTCCATGGACGCGCTCACTGTAACGCTGGGGCCTGCCCGGCGGCCACTAGCGCAGTGAATGGTTGAAGAATCGTATTGCTGCGTCCACTGCCTGCGCGTGGGTCTGCGCCTTCGGCACCGACGTCCTGCACAGGTCCTGCAGCCGCCGCTGTCCGGTCGGGGTGCATGCGGCGAGGAAATCGTAATGGCCGACACCGGGCAGCGCCTGCAGTGCAGCGCCCGCAATCACCGCACGCGCAGCCTCGCCATTGCTCTGCGGTGGCGCAACCGTGTCAGCCTCGCCCAGTACGATCGACACGGGCTGTTCCAGCGAGGAGAGCTGCTCGGGCGCAAAGGCCTGCACGATTGCCGGTGCCAGCAGGAACACCGCGCGCACGCCGGGAATGGCGCGAGCGTCGTTGGCGTGGGACATCCACGGCGACAGCTCGGGCGACGCCGCAGCGGCAACACGCGCCTCCATCGTGTGCGTGGCCGCTTCCTGCTGGGGCCGGCAGACGCCGTCATCCGGATGCGCCGTGCAGAAGGCCAGCAGTCGCTGCAGGTCCGGTCGCGCACCGGCCGCCACCAGTGCGGTGTAGCCGCCGGCCGAGAATCCGGCGACCCCCAGGCGCTCAGGATCGACATGCGGGCCCAGCACCGGATCGGCCTGCACAGCCGCCAGTGCGGCACGCAGGTCATCGGCGCGCAGCCAGATCAGTACGCTGCCGGGCAGGGTCATGCTGTCAACGCCGTTGTTGCCCGGATGATCGACTGCGATCACCAGATAGCCTGCCCGCGCCAACGCGGTGCCCAGCCAGCCCATCATGCGCGCGCTGCCGCCGTTGCCATGGGAGAGCAGCAAGGTCGGCAGGCGATCACCGGCGACCGGCGCATCCCTGGACGACCGGCCGACGTCGAACAGCGGCGCGTCGGGTGGACCGATGGTCAGCGCGGTTTCCCGGCTGCCTGCAGGTGCCGGATACCAGACCGTGTAGCGCAGCGCGTCACGGTGCTCTGCGTCGCGCACGGCGGCGCTGGCCAGCGTCGTCGTGCCGTGGCGCTCGCCGGCGACGCCGCTTTCGCGGGCGGCGCCGACGCTCGCGAACGCCAGCAGCATTCCTCCCAGCACAGCAGCGGTCATGCGCATCTTCAACTCCTTGTCAGTGGTGACGGTCGTCGACGGGCAGCCAGATCTCCACGCCGCCGTTGCCGCTGTGCTCGTCGAACCGGGCGTCGTAGCGCTCCAGGTCCGGCGCATCGGCAAGGCTCAGGTTGGACGCAGGGAGATAATGATCCAGCAACCAGAACCAGGTCGAGCGGATGGCCGAGATGTGTCCGCCGTGCCAAGCCACCAGGTAGCGGCGCGCCGGAATGTCCACGCGTCGCCAGTGCGCAGGCACGCTCGGCACCGTGCTTGCCGGTAGTGCCGCAATGTAGTCGAAGCCACCATCGTCATCACTGTTGCAGCACACGCCGAAGCTGATCGGCGCCGGCATCGGCCATTCGCGGTTGAGCTGCGCCCACTGGCCAGGAATCGCGCCACCACTGTCGCGGGTATGCCGCATGCCGATGCCGGCCACCTGGAACGCGGGCGTCTCAAGCAGGCGGGGCGCTTCAATGCAGGCGGACGGGGCCTCGTCCACGCGGATCGCCTGCACCAGCGCCAGCCCATCGGTGCCCTGTTCGCGTACGCGCTCCGGCGTCTGTCCGAACTGTTCGCTGAAGGCACGCGTGAAGGCTGCATGGGTGGTATAGCCGGCACCCAGCGCCACCTGCAGGATGTCGTTGGCGCCGTTGGCCAACTGCTGCGCGGCAGCGGTCAGGCGGCGCCCGCGCAGGTAGCGCACCACCGGGGTGCCGGTGCGGGCCTGGAACAGACGTGACAGATGAAACGGCGACAGGCCGGCCGCAGCGGCAATGTCGGCCAGCGCCAAGGGCTGGTCCGCATGGGTTTCGATGTACCACAACGCCTTGCCTGCCGCGCTCATCCTGCCGTTCCCCGGATCCAATGCCGGCACAGTAGCGGATCGGCAGGCGCGGCGTTTAGCAGTTCTTGCGCCTGTGCGGATTCAAGCTGTCGTACTGACGTCATGCCTCCTTCACACATCGCGCCGAGACTGCGCGCCTTGTCCAGGCCTGTTGTGTGCGCACAGGTGCTGGCCCTGTCGCGTCCTCCCGGAGCCCTGCCGTGCATCGTTCGAAGCTTTCGCGTTCCATCCTCCTTGCCCTTTCCATGGCCAGCGCAGGAGGCGCGATCGCAGCGGAAGCCGATGCGGTCGATGCCGCCGGCGGCAGCCGCGCCGCGCCCACCCAGCTCGACGCGATGCTGGTCACCGGTACCCGCGCGTCCAACCGCACCCAGTTCGAAACGCTGGCGCCGGTGGACGTGTTCAGCAAGGAAGACATCACGTCCGTCGAATCCACCGACCTGAAGGACGTGCTGGCCCAGCTGGTGCCGTCGTTCGTGGTGCAGCGCCTGCCGATGGCGGACGGCCAGGTGTTCGTGCGTCCGGCCACGCTGCGTGGCCTGTCGCCGGACCAGACCCTGGTGCTGGTCAACGGTCGCCGCTTCCATCGCAGCGCGCTGCTCGGCAACCGCGGTGCGCAGGCGGCTGATCTGGCACAGATTCCCACCAGCGCGATCAAGCGCATCGAGGTGCTGCGTGATGGCGCGTCGGCGCAGTACGGCTCGGATGCCATCGCCGGTGTCATCAACATCATCCTCGAAGAGGGGCCCGGCACCGAGATCACCGCCGGCTATTCGCAGTACGCGCAGGGCGACGGTGCCTCGCGCGATTTCAGTGCGCGCACCGGCTGGTCGCTGGGCGACTATGGCAGCCTGGTGCTGTTCGCCGAATCGTCCAACTCAGACGCCACCTCGCGCACGCGCCAGCGCCCGGATGCGATCGCCTTCCAGGCTGCACATCCGGAGCTGGACGTGCCCAATCCGGTGCAGCGCTGGGGCCAGCCGGAACTGGAAAGCCGCCGCGTCGGCTTCAACGTGAAGGCCCATGCCAACGACACGCTGGAGCTGTATGCGTTCGGCCTGTACAGCCACAGCGATGGTGTCAGCGATTTCAACTGGCGCAACCCGGACACCACCACCGGCGCCTACCGCACCACGGCGATCTTCCCGGGCTGGAACCTGCGTTCGATCTATCCGGTGGGCTTCAGCCCGCAGTACGGCAACACGCAGAACGACCTGCAGCTGGTCGTCGGCCTGCGTGGCGAGATCACGCCGAAGCTACGCTGGGATGTCAGCGCGTCGTATGGCCGCAACGCCATCGACTACAGCCTGAAGAACTCCATCAACGCTTCGCTCGGCCCGGCCAGCCCGACCGCGTTCGATCTTGGCCGCCTGACCCAGACCGAAAAGAACGCCAACGCCGACTTCAACTACGAATGGGACGTGGCCGCGCTGTCCCAGCCGATCAACGTCGCCTTCGGTGGCGAGTTCCGCCAGGAGACCTATCAGGTGCGTGCCGGTGACCCCGCCTCGTACGCCGTGGGTCCTGGCGCGGCTGCAGGCCTGGAGGCAAATTCCAATGGCGCGCCCGGCTTCTCGGCCAGCCAGGCCGGGCAGTGGAGCCAGCGCAGCAGGGCCGCCTACGTGGACATGGAAGTGCCGCTGGGCGAGCGCTGGAGCATCGGTGCGGCCGGCCGCTACGAGGACTTCTCCAGCTTCGGCAGCACGCTGGACGGCAAGCTCTCGGCGCGCTTCGCGATCACCCCGGACGTGGCCCTGCGCGGCACCGTGTCCAGCGGCTTCCGTGCACCGACGCCGGCGCAGCTCAACACCACCAGCACCACCCAGGGGTTGGATACGCGCACGCTGCAGATCTTCACCAGTGGCCGCCTGTCGCCGAACGATCCGCTGGCGCAGCTGCTCGGCGCCAGGCCGCTGAAGCCGGAACAATCGCGTACCGCGTCGCTGGGCCTGACCTGGCGCACCGACCTGGGCCTGTCCGGCTCGGTGGATGTCTACCAGATCAAGCTCAGCGACCGCTTCAGCCAGTCGGCCAGTTTCGCCATTCCGGCCGGTACGCCCAATCCGCTGGGCTATACCTCGGTGAACTATTTCACCAACGACTTCGATACCACCACCACCGGGGTGGACGTGGTCGGCAACTACCTGCGCGACCTCGGCGCCGGCCGCATGACGCTGACCCTGGCCTACAACTACAACCGCACCCGCGTGGACAATGGCAGCACCTCGGTGGCCACCAACGAGACCCAGCGCGTGCTGTTCGAGGATCGCCTGCCCGAGCACAAGGGCAGCCTGACCGGCAGCTGGGACATCGGCGCCTGGTCGCTGATGGCACGCATGCGCTACTACGGCGCCTGGACCGATTCCAGCGGCAATGCAGTGGGCGATATCTACCAGCGCTTCGGCGCGATGAGCTTCCTCGACCTGGCCGTTGGCTATCGCATCAACGAACATCACAGCCTGCGCGTCGGTGCCGACAACGTATTCGACCGCTATCCGGACGAAGCCACCTTCCAGGCCAGTCGCGGCCTGGTCTACTCGCGCAACGCGCCATACGACACCGACGGTGCCAACCTGTACGCACAGTACCGGCTGAGCTTCTGATGGACCCGGCCCGCCGCTCCCTGTTGCGTGCCGGCGCCTTGCTGCCGGCCGCAGCCGCACTTTCTTCACTGCCGGCCATGGCTGCCACGCGTTACGCTGCGTCCATGCAGATTCCCGCAACGACCGTGGCGCCGGACGTGCTGGCCCGCGATGAAAACTACTGGGCCGCCGTGGCCAGCCACTTCGATGTCACCGACGAAGTGAACCATCTGGAGAACGGCTACTGGGGCGCGATGGGCCGCGAGACGCTGGCCAGCTACCAGCGCCACACCGCTGAAGTGAACCGAGGCAATGCCTGGTATGGCCGTCATGCGTTCCCGGCGCAGTACATGGCGGTGCAGCGGCAGGTGGCCGAACTGCTGGGCGTGGGCGCCGACGAGATCGCACTCACCCGCGGTGCCACCGAGGCGATGCTGGCGCTGATCGGCGGCTACAACCGCCTGCAGCCTGGCGACCAGGTGCTGTACGCCGACATCGACTACGACAGCATGATCGGCGCGATGCGCTGGCTGCAGCAGCGCCGCGGCGTGCAGGTCGAGCGCATCGCGCTGCCGGCCGTGCCCGACCATGCGCAGATCCTGCAGGCCTACGAGGCCGCGTTCGCGCGGCTGCCACGCCTGAAACTGGTGCTGCTGACCCAGGTCAGCCATCGCCATGGGCTGGTGCTGCCGGTGGCCGAAATCGCTGAACGTGCGCGCGCACGCGGCATCGACGTGATCGTTGATGCAGCACACGGGTTTGGCCAGATCGACTACGCGGTGCCGCAGCTGAAGTCTGATTTCGTCGGCATCAACCTGCATAAGTGGATCGGTGCGCCGGTCGGCGTCGGCGCGATGTATGTGCGCAAGGGCCGCGTTGCGGACCTGGACCCGTACATGGGCGAGACCGACGATGGCCGCGTGGGCAGCCGTGTGCACACCGGTACGGTCAACTTCGCCGCTTACCTGGCGCTGCCGGAAGCGATCGCGCTGCACCAGCGCATCGGCGCAGCCAACAAGCAGGCGCGCCTGCGCTACCTGCGCGAGCGCTGGACCGTGCCTGCGCGGCAGATGGCGCATATCGAAGTGCTGTCGTCGCCTGATCCGGCGCTGGCCAGCGCATTGGCCAGCTTCCGCCTGCGCGGCCACACCTCGGTAGAACAGAATCAGGCACTGCAGAAGCGCTTGCTGGATGAGCATCGGATCTTCACCACCCATCGCGATGGCCTGGAGTCGGGTGCCTGCGTGCGGGTGACACCGTCGGTGTTCACCCGGCCGGCGCAGATGGATGTGCTGGTACAGGCGCTGGTGGCATTGGGGTAGTGCCGGCAGCGCGTCCGACAACAACAACCGGTCAATCCGCCGCAACGCGCTCTCCAGCTGCCGTCGGTCCGCCGCCAGCCCCAACGACAGCCGCACGCCGTGCTGATGCTGCACCCCGGGCGGACAGAACGCCGATGAAGGAGCGATGGCCAGCCCCTGCAGCTGCGCGGTACGCACCAGCGTGGCGTCGGTCCATGGCGCTGGTACCCTGCACCAGGCGTGCAGGCCTTCGGCGCGCAGCAGCAGCGACGGCGCCAGCAGGCAGCGGGCCATGCGCACGCGCTCGCGCGCCTCGGCACGCACCTGCGCCAGCAGCGATTGTGCCGAACCATCCAGCAACAGTTGGCTGGCCAGCGCCGACACCAATGGATGGCCCATCAGCCGCGTCGCCCGCAGCGCGGCGGTCATCGCCTCGGCATGCGCGGCACTCGGGCAGCGCACGAAGGCGGTGCGCAGGCCCGGGCTGATCACCTTCGACAGCGTCGCCACATGGAACACGTGGCGCGGTGCCAGCATCGCCAGGGGTACCGGCGCCTCTTCGGCAAGGTGCCAGTACGGATCATCCTCGATCGCCAGTAGGCCTTCACTCTCCAGCACACGCGCCAGCGCTTCGCGCCGCTGCAACGGCAACGTTAGCGCGGTCGGGTTCTGGCAGGTGGGGTTGAGATAGAGCAGCCGCGCGCCACTCCCGCGTGCCTGCTGCAGCAGCGCTTCAGGGCACATGCCGTGTTCGTCGCAGTCCACCGGCAACAGCCGCCGGCCAAGCGCCGCTGCGGCCTGCAGCAGGCCCGGATAGACCAGCGCATCGCACAGGATCGCGTCGCCATCGCGGCCCTGGCTGAGCAGGATCGCGGCCAGCGCCACCTGGGCGCCTTCGGTCAGTAGCAGGCAGGCATCGTCCACCGTGCCCAGCATCGGTTGCAGCCAGCGCGCTGCCGCATGGCGGTCGGTCGGGTTACCGCCGCCCAGGTGGTAGGTCATCAGGTTCGGTGCATTGCTGCGCGCAAGCACGGCGGCGGCGCCGCGGCGCAGGGTCTCGGCCAGCGCGTCGGCATCGGGTACCGGTGGCACGTTCATGCTCAGGTCCACCACCTGGTCGAAGCCAGCCTTGGGTGGTGCGATGAAACTGCCTTGTGGCCCACGCGCTTCGATCAGGCCGCGCTTGCGCGCTTCATCGAATGCCCGCGTTACCGTGGTCAGGTCGACGCCGAGCTGCTGCGCCAACGCGCGCTGCGAGGGAAGGCGCTGCCCCGGTGCAAGACCACCGCGACGCACCGTGCGCTCCAGCGAATTGACGATGCGCAGATAGATCGGCCCGTTGTGCGCGAGCACGTCCTGCATCCATTCGCGCGCTGCGACATCCGGTCGCGGCATGTACGGAGCATGTCGGGGCGTATCGTTGCTTCCAACGGCGGGAGCCTGTCCATAACCATCGGTCGGTTCGGACAGGTGACCGCCGTTGTTGTTTGCGGCGGCCACGCCACCCAGAGCCAGTGATGTCATTGCGCGTCCTCAGCGCTTGGCCTGCCACGGGCAGTAACAGCCCACGGCAAGCAGTCCTTTCGGGCGCACGGATTCGCCGCGCACCAGTCTGTCCAGCAGCGGTTCGACGAAACTGTTGGCCGAGTTGCAGACCATGCCGATGCTGTACGGCCCGGCGTAGGCCAGATGGCCCTGCCGGTCCCAGATCGCCACGGCAGGGCTGGCCGGAATGTGCTCGATGCCATCGATGGTCGGCAGGTTGATCACCTTGTTGCGCAGCGGCTCGGGCAGTTCGCCCTGCGTGCCAGGGCGACGGATCGCGTAGAAGTCGATGCCGGCGCGGCGGTACATGCTGATCAGGTAGCTCAGGTGCGCACCAGTCTCGCGGTTGCACACGCCGCAGGCCGGGTCCCAGAAATGCACCACGCGGATGCGGCCGGTATTACCGGCCAGATCGGCCGGCAGGCGCAGCTGCGAGTCGTCGAAGACGATGGCCTGTTCGGTGAACGTGGACTGCGCGCTGTAGCCGAAGTACTGCCACAGCGCCGCCGCCACGCCGGCCATGAACAGGCAGGCGAGGGCGATCATCGTCGGCAGCAACCAGCGGCGACGCGGCGCGGCTGCGCCCATCAGGACGCGTCCCCGCCGAACTTGTGTACGTACTGCTTGCGCATCTCGCGGCAGGAATCGGCCTGCGCCCGGCGCTGGATCTCGCTACGCGACGGATCCTCGCTGCGCTGCACGCATTGCTCGATGGCGTGGCGTTCGGCGGCCTGCACATCCACGGTCTGCGGCTGCAGGCAGACCCAGGCCAGCACAGCCAGCATCAACCCCACAAAGCCACCGCAGCCGGCCATCACCAGGTGGAACTTCAGTTTCTCCGCGCGCATCGAGGCACGTCCCTTCATCCATACATTGCATACAAAATATCATTTTGTATGGATGTGGGGCCATGCGTCCGGTTCAGACGATGGCGTTGTGCCGGGCCTCGGGGGCTTCAGACAGGATTTCATTCAGCTTGGCCAGGGCCCCGGCCAGCGCGCCCTGGTCGACCGCGCCGCCCAGTGACAGGCGGATCGCGTTGCCCGGAGGCGGTTCTTCCACGCTGAAGGCGTCGGAACTGGCGATGCCCAGCCCCTGTTCCTGCGCGGCCTGGATCAGCCGGTACTGGTCCAGCCGTGGCGGCAGCGGCAGCCACACATGCAGGCCGGCCGGATGGGCCTGGGCACGGGACGGCAAGTACTGCGCAGCAATCGCCTGGCGCTCGCGCAGCTCCTGCTGGAAGCGCTGCACCATGTCCTGGGCCTTGCCGCTGCGGATCCACTGCGAGGCCACCGCCACCATCGACTGGGTCGGCATCAGCGCGATCGCACGCAGGGCGTCCAGCACCGGTTCCATCGGTTCGCCGGCCGGCACCACCAGGTAGGCGGTGCGCAGGCCCGGTGCCAGGCACTTGGACAGGGTGGAGATGTAATACACCGGGCAGCCGGCGTCGCGGTGGGCGGCCAGCGGCGGTGCGGCGTCCCCGGCCAGCAACCAGTAGGGATCGTCTTCGATCACGGTCAGATCGTGGCGCTTGGCGACCGCCAACAGGGCCTGCCGGCGTTGTGCCGACATCGTTGCCGTGGTCGGGTTCTGGATGGTCGGTACCAGGTACAGCAGGCGCGGGCGGCGCAGCTGGCAGGCTTCTTCCAGCGCATCGGGCAGCATGCCTTCGGCGTCCATCGCCACCGGCACCACACCCCGCTGCAGCACGCGCGCGGCGGCCAGCAGGCCCGGGTAGGTCAGCTGCTCGGCGGCAATCAGCTCGCCCGGCTGGGTGCAGGCCAGGATCAGTGCACACAGCGCGGTCTGCGCACCGGGACAGATCACCACCTGGTCGGCGCCCACCGTGCCCAGCATCGGCGCCAGCCACTGCACCGCGGCGGCGCGGTCCTCGCGGGTACCGGCGCCGACGTGGTAGCTCATCAGTTCGCCCTGGCCCAGCTGCTGGCCCACGTGCTGGAAACCGGCCTCCATACCCTGCGCGAACGGCGCACTGCCCAGCAGCGGCGGGATGTTCATGCTCAGGTCCACCGAGGTGCTGCGGTTGCCGGCCGACAGCGCGATGAAGGTGCCGCCGGCGCCCTGCGCGTCGAGCAGGCCGGCCTGGCGCAGCTCGGCGAACGCCCGGGTAACCGTGGTCAGGTCCACGCCCACCTGCTGGGCCAGGTCGCGCTGCGGCGGCAGGCGGTCGCCCGGGCGCAGCACGCCGTCATCCACCGCCTCGCGCACCTGCTGGGCAATCTGCAGGTACAGCGGGCCTGCGCCCTCGCGGAAGGGGCGAACCCAGGTGCGATTGGGGTGTTTCAGGCGGCGGCCGGCGGCAGGTGGCGTCATCGGTCAGGCTTTTCCATACGTGCAGATGTACAATTCCATACAATGATGTATTTTGTATGGGCTTGATTGGAGTGGTTCGCCCTCTTGTAGGCGACCTCGTACCCACAGTGTAGCCGCTCCACGCCCGGGCGCTGCGCGCAGGCGAGCCGGTCAAGCGCGCTTCTTCAACAGGGTTGACCTCCAATGAATATCTGCTGGAACCGCATCCGCCTGGCGCTGGTCGCCCTGGCCTGCGTCGGCCTGTCGGGCTGTGACTGGGTGCTGCTGGATTCGAAGGGCATGGTCGGGCTCGCCCAGCGCGACCTGATCCTGATCTGCATCGGCCTGATGCTGATCGTGGTGATACCGGCCATTGTGCTGACCTTCGTATTCGCCTGGCGCTTCCGCGCCGGCAACACCCAAGCGAAATACACGCCGGACTGGTCGCACTCCACCAAGGTGGAGATCGTGGTCTGGGGCGTGCCGCTGCTGATCATTGCCGGCCTGGCGGTGATCGTGTGGAAGTCGACCCACGAACTGGACCCGTACAAGCCGCTGGACGTGGCCGGTGAACCGCTGCACGTGGACGTGATCGCCACCGACTGGAAATGGGTGTTCGTATACCCGGACCTGGGCATCGCCACGGTCAACCAGCTCAACTTCCCGGCCAACCGCCCGCTGGCGTTCAACATCACCTCCAACTCGACGATGAATACCTTCTTCATCCCGCAGCTGGGTGGGCAGATCTACGCGATGGCGGGCATGCGCACGCAGCTGCACCTGATCGCCAACGAGCCTGGCCAGTTCCGTGGCATGTCCGGCAACTACAGCGGGCATGGCTTCTCGAACATGAAGTTCATTGCCACCGCCAGCAGCAACGAGGACTTCGAGCGCTGGGTGGCCGAGGTACGCAGCGCGCCACAGGCGCTGGATTTCAACCAGTTCAAGGCGCTGGCCGCGCCGTCGAAGAACGCACCGGTGCAGCACTTCTCCAGTGTTGAACCGTTGCTGTTCAAGAAGGTCATCGACCAGTTCATCGGCGTCGGTGAGAACACCGCTGCGGCTACCCCGGCGGGCGCTGCCGGCGGTGCCCAGGTTTCCCAGGAGTAACGAACATGTTGGGTAAATTGACGTGGGAGGCCGTGCCGCTGCACGAGCCGATCGTCGTGGTCACCTTGGTGGCCATGGTGCTGGGTGGCCTCGCGCTGCTTGGCGCAGTGACGTACTTCAAGCTGTGGGGCCCGCTGTGGCGTGACTGGTTCACCACCGTGGACCACAAGAAGATCGGCATCATGTACGTGGTGGTGGCGCTGGTCATGCTGGTGCGTGGCTTCGCCGACGCGCTGATGATGCGCGCGCAGCTGGCCGCGGCCGGGCCGGGCAGTGACGGCTTCCTGCCACCGGAGCACTACGACCAGATCTTCACCGCACACGGCGTGATCATGATCTTCTTCGTGGCCACCCCGTTCGTGGTCGGCCTGATGAACATCATCGTGCCGCTGCAGATCGGCGCACGCGACATGGCGTTCCCGTTCCTCAACGCCTTCAGCTTCTGGATCTTCGTGGTCGGCGCCGCGCTGATGATGATCTCGCTGGGCGTTGGCGAATTCGCCATGACCGGCTGGGTGGCTTATCCGCCGCTGTCGGGCATCGAGTTCAGTCCAGGCGTGGGCGTGGACTACTACATCTGGGCATTGCAGGCCTCGGGCATCGGCACCTTGCTGACCGGCGTCAACCTGTTCATCACCATCCTGCGCATGCGTGCGCCGGGCATGACTCTGATGAAGATGCCGGTGTTCACCTGGACCGTGCTGGTCACCAGCGTGATCATCATCGCCGCCTTCCCGATCCTGACCGTGGCGCTGGGCGCGCTCACCCTGGACCGCTACCTGGACTTCAACTTCTACACCAACACGCTGGGTGGCAACCCGATGATGTACGTGAACCTGGTGTGGGCCTGGGGCCATCCGGAGGTGTACATCCTGGTGCTGCCGGCGTTCGGCATCTTCTCTGAAGTCACCGCCACGTTCGCGCGCAAGAAGCTGTTCGGCTACAAGTCGATGGTCGGTGCAACGCTGGCGATCGGCATCCTGTCGTTCATCGTCTGGTTGCACCACTTCTTCACCATGGGTTCCGGTGCCAGCGTCAACGCCTTCTTCGGCATCATGACGATGATCATCGCCATTCCCACCGGCGTGAAGATCTTTACCTGGCTGTTCACCATGTACGGTGGCCGCGTTGAGTTCAGTGTGCCGATGCTGTGGACCATTGCCTTCCTGGTCACCTTCACCATCGGTGGCATGACCGGCGTGCTGCTGGCCATTCCGGGAGCGGACTTCCTGCTGCACAACAGCCTGTTTCTGGTTGCGCACTTCCACAACACCATCATCGGTGGCGCGCTGTTCGGCTACCTGGCCGGCTTCGCGTACTGGTTCCCGAAGGTGTTCGGCTTCACCCTCAACGAGCGCCTGGGCAAGTGGTCGTTCGCGTGCTGGGTGATCGGCTTCTACCTGGCCTTCATGCCGCTGTATATGCTGGGCTTCATGGGCATGACCCGCCGCATGAACCAGTACGACAACCCGGCGTGGACGCCGTACCTGATCGCCGCCTTCATCGGCGCGCTGTTCGTGTTCGCGGGCATCATCCTGATGCTGGTGCAGATCTACGTGAGCGTGCGCGACCGCAAGCGCAACCTGGACCTGACCGGCGACCCGTGGAACGCACGCACGCTGGAATGGGCCACGCCGTCGCCGCCGCCGTTCTACAACTTCGCCGTGGTGCCCAAGGCCGACGAGCTGGACGCCTTCCATGAAGCGAAGAAGCGCGGCCTGCCGCCGCCGCCGAAGAAGTACGCGCCGATCCACATGCCGAAGAACACCGGCGTACCGGTGATCCTCAACATCTGGATCCTGGTGCTGTGCTTCGCCCTGGTCTGGCACATCTGGTGGATGGCCGCGGCCAGCTTCATCGCGATGATCGTCACCCTGATCGTGCGGTCCTACGACGAGGACGTGGACTACTACGTCAGTTCCGAAGAGGTGGCGCGCACTGAAGCGGCCAACCTTGCCAAGCTGAAGGAGGTACGCGCATGAACCTGTTGACCCGCCCCGAGCTGGCCAGCGACACGCAGGCGCACGAGGACCATCACGAACACGACCACAGCCACGAGCAGGGCGGCATGAAGGTGTTCGGCATGTGGGTCTACCTCATGTCCGACCTGGTGCTGTTCGGTTCGCTGTTCGCCTCGTATGCGGTGCTCAGCACCGCCTATGCCGGCGGCCCCACCGGCAAGGAGCTGTTCTCGTTGCCGTTCGTGATGGCCGAGACCTTCCTGCTGCTTGTGTCCAGCATCACCTACGGCCAGGCCGTGCTGGCGATGCATCGCCACGATGCGTCGGCGGTGCTGCGCTGGCTGGGCGTGACCTTCGTGCTCGGTGCCTCGTTCATCGGCATGGAAATCTACGAGTTCTCGCACCTGATCCACGAAGGCGCAGGCCCGAGCACCAGTGCCTACCTGTCGGCGTTCTTTGCGCTGGTCGCCACCCACGGCCTGCACGTCGCCAGCGGCCTGATCTGGATGGCGGTGGTCATGCACCAGGTCTACCGCCGTGGCCTGACCCCGACCAACATCACCCGCGTTTCGTGCCTGAGCCTGTTCTGGCACTTCCTGGACCTGGTGTGGATCTGCGTCTTCACCTTCGTCTACCTGATCGGAGCCTTCTGACATGGCCCACGTCGAAACCTCGCGCGCCGGCAATGCGCACGGCTCCACCAAGTCCTACCTGATCGGTTTCGTGCTGTGCGCGCTGCTGACCGTGGTGCCGTTCGCGCTGGTGATGAACCCGGTGCTGTCGCGGCCGCTCACGCTGTTCCTGCTGGTCGGCTTCGCGGTGGCACAGATCCTGGTGCAGCTGGTCTATTTCCTGCACATGGACCGCAAGTCCGAAGGCGGGTGGAACCTGGCCAGCTTCGTGTTCACCCTGGTGATCCTGTTCATCGTCGTCGCGCTGTCGGTCTGGATCATCTGGAGCATGCACTACCACATGATGATCAACTGAGCCTGCGAACCGTGAACGGCATTGCGTTCCCCCATCGTGGCCTGCGGCTGGCCGCAGGCCTGCTGCTCGGCCTGCTGGCCGGCTGTAGTGCGCAGTCGCGCATGGACTTCTATTCCAAGGACATTGCCTGCGAAGAACTTGGCCAACAGTGGTCGATGCCCGACAGCCACGGCACCGTGCGTGGCCCGAAGGACCTGCAGGGCCAGGTGACCTATCTGTTCTTCGGCTTCACCAGCTGCCCGGACGTGTGCCCGACCACCATGGTCGAGCTGAGCCAGGTCAAGCACCTGATGGGCAGGGATGCCGACCAGCTGCAGGTGGTGTTCGTCAGCGTCGACCCGGCGCGCGATACGCCGGAGGTTGCGCGCACCTATGTGGAAGCCTTCGATCCCAAGGCAATCGCGCTGGTCGGCAACGAAGCACAGCTGGCGGCGATGGCCAGCGACTTCAAGGCGTTCTACGAAAAGGAGCCCGGCCAGGTACCGGATACCTACACCATGAGCCACATCGCCGGTGGCTACGTGTTCGACCGCCAGGGCCGCCTGCGCCTGTTCGCGCCATACGGCATGCCGGTGGACAAGCTGTTCTCGGACGTGCAGCGCCTGCTGCTCGAACCCGGCCACCCGGCCGCCGGCAACGACGCACTGGCCAGCTGCCACCTCAAGCACAGCGGCACACTCGCCGCCCGCTGACGCCACCTCTACCGCGGTGGGTGCCGACCGTTGGTCGGCACACCCTGACATCAATCCCCCGGCCGGCCAGGAGAGCCAACCGGCCAGGGGCACCACTCAACGCCTTACTTGGTCTCTTCCCACTGCACCACGTCCGGCTCGGTCGCGCGGATACCGGCGGTGGACAGCAGCCTGGTGGTCGCATCCAGCGCCGCGTTCACCGACGGGTACTCCACGATGGCCTGGCCTGAAGCCTTGGAGACCTTCACCACGGTACCGCCAGTGGCGGCGGCTGCGCGCTGGGCCGAGGCTGCATCGGTGAAGAACACCTTGACCCGCGACGTCGCCACCACCGGCGCGCCGTCACGGGAGACCGCCGCCGCGAACTTGCCGGCACCGGCATCAGCAGGTGCCGCCGCTGCGCCATCCAGCGAACGCCTGGTACGCGAGCTGGTGGTCGCCGCCGCCTGCGGGGTGATCGTGAACTGGCCGCCGCTGGCCTGCTTCACCGTGGCCGAGGGGGACAGCTGGAAACGCGTGCCGCCTACATCGAACGCGCGGCCGGTAGCGGACGCCTTCAGTTCCTGCACATCCACGGTCGACAGGGTCCTGGCCGGAGGAGTCTGCCCCGAGCTCTGTGCCCAGGCAGGGGAGGTCATCGCCGCGAGGGCGAGCGTGCTCAACAGAATGGTGGTCTTCATCATCAGTGCCCCAGAACGCGGATCTTGAAGAATTCGAGGTTGCCGCGCGAAGCTGCGGTCGCGGCCTGCCCCATGTCGGTGACTTCCAGCGTCCAGGTGCCGCTGGCATTCTCATCCAGGAAGGCATTGCTGGACAGCAGGTCCCAGCTGGTGAAGTTGCTCTGCGCGCCACCCGTGCCCGAACCGATCGCGGTGAACGCCGGTTGCACCACGCTGCGGGTGCCGCTGGGCGACACCAGCACGAACTGCAGCTGGCGCGTGTTGCGGTGGTTGACCCGGAAGCCCAGCTGCACGCTTTCGATGTTGCGCGCGCCGTTGGCCAACTGGAAGGTCAGGCGTGCGGCGGCAGCCGAGGTGTTGCCGATGGCCACGGTACGCGTCGTGTTGCGCCAGCCACTGTCGACCAGCGGGCCCAGCGACTGGAAGTTCTCAGCGACCTGCACTGCACGCGCAGCGTTGACCACGCCGAAGCCATACCAGTTGCTGTAGGCACGGCCGGCAGCATTCACCGTCCAGCCCGGCACCAGCGTGCGCCCGTCGGCCAACGTCACCGCCGGCTGGTTCGGGTGGTTGCGGGTGGCGGTGGTGGCCAGGATGTACTTCACGTCGCGATAGGACAGGTTCGGATTGGCCTCCAGCACCAGTGCCGCCACGCCCGATACCATCGGCGCCGACGCCGAAGTGCCGTTCATCTTGGCGGTGTAGTTGCAGGTGCTGTCGATGGCCGACAGGTTGCTGTCCAGGGTGTTCTGGCGGTTGGTGTTCTTGTTGCTGCCCTGCGCGCACCCGGTCACGTCGGTGGTGACGATGGCCGGGTCGTACGCGCGTGCCACCAGGCCGGGCGCGTACTGCGCCTGCAGGCCGTACTCACCACCAAAGGCCGAAACCCACAGGGCCGAGCCGGTGGAGGAGTAAGACGAGCGCACGCCATCGGCGCGCACCGCGCCCACGGTGATCACGTTGAACAGGTTGTTGCGCGGATCACGGCCGGCCGGCACGCAGCCGGTGTTGCGGTTCTTGGTGTCGGTGGTGCAGACATCCTGGGTCTGGCTGATCGAGGCATTGTTGAAGTTGTTGCCGGCCGACTTCACGTAGATGCCGCCGCGGCCACCGCGCGTGCCCGACAGTGCCTGCTCGTACGAACGAATCGTGTTTTCGCTGTACGCCAGCGGCAGGTTTGGATTGCCCGGGCCGGCGCCCCAGCTGTTGTTGAACACCTGCACGTCGACCGATTCCGCGCCGTCCCACCAGGCGTACTCAATGTTGCTCTGCTGGTTGCCCAGGGCCGAGCGCGAAATCGGGTTGAAGCCCTTCAACGTCGCCGCCGGGGCCACACCGCGCACGCCCAGGTTGTTGGCGCCCACCGCGCCGGCGATGCCACCGACCATGGTGCCGTGGTTGTCGACATCCGGGTTGGTCGGGGTGGGGTTGTTCGAGCCATTGGTGAAGTTCTTGCCGGCCACCGCGGCCACGTTGGCCGCCAGGTCCGGATGCGCGATCTGCAGGCCGTCATCGACGATGGCGATGGTGACGCCCTGGCCGCGGATGCCGTTGCGGAACAGGCCATCCACGTTCAGATCGTTGCCGGCCACCGGCAGCGTGTCAGCCGGGACCGTCTGCCCGGTGTTGAGCAGGTGCCACTGTATTGCCGCCAGTGGATCGGCCTGTTGGGCCTGGGCAGTGACGGCCAGGCTGCCCAGTACCAAGGCAGTGGCGAGGGCCAGGCGCGCGGAGCGCGGTGGCGCGGTGCGTTGCGTGTGTCGCTTCATACACGAATCCTTCTGTTGTGAATCGGCATGGCAGGACGGCGGGGCGGAACTGCCCCATCGCAACGAGCCAAACGCGACACAACGAACAACCCCCTACCTCTTCACACCCGCAATGTGCGAATGTGCCAATTGCGTCACAAACACTTAGTACGTCAAGTTATGACGGGGCACTCGAATGCCTTCACGCCATCATCGCGTGCTTGCTTCGAGGTACGGGGAACGTGGGTAATCGCATGCAGGTGAAGTCACACATGAAGAAGGCACGCCAGCGTGCCCGTGCGCGCGTGGACCAGACCCCGCTCTCGGTTGCCGTCATCCGCAAGGTGGTGCTGTCCGTGCATACGCGCAGCCACGACTATGGCGACGATGCCGATATCAGCGAGTTGCTGCCCGAGCTGGCAGCCTTCGGCATCACCACGGTGAAACCGCTGCGCCTGTTGATGAAGAAGCATCGTCGCGCGCTGCTGCAGGAGGAACGGATCGTCATGCGACGCGCAGAGACGCTGCATCTGCGCACCGAGTGGCGGCCTGGTGGCATAGACGTGCACGCCAACACCAGCCGCTACGCCATCGGCGGCCTGGTCCGCACCAGCATGGAACACGAATTCGGCTTCGAGACGATGCTGCCCTTCCACGAGGTGCGCGAGGACGAATCCACTTAGCGCGGTGCCTGCGCGGAGGGTGTGGCAGCCCCGCCGGGGCATCATCGCGCGTCCTCACATCGCGCTGTGCTACTACAGCCCGTGCACCCTTCCGCACGGAGCACGATGATGGTCAATCCGCTCGCCCAGGCCCATCGCGGCCTCGGCACCACGCTGTTCAGCCTGTTGAACCCGATACCTTTCGGCTTCTTCGTCGGCGCACTGATCTTCGACGCGATCTATCTCAACAGCGCCGAGGTGATGTGGGGCAAGGCCGCTGCCTGGCTGATCACCTTCGGCCTGCTGATCGCCATCGTGCCGCGCCTGATCAACCTCTTCGCGGTCTGGCGCCGCAACGGTACCGCCACCCGCATCGACCGCATCGACTTCTTCCTCAACCTGGTCGCGGTGGTGCTGGCCATCTGGAACGCCTTCGTGCACAGCCGCGACGCGTACGCCGTTGCGGTGCCGGGCACGATCCTGTCGGCGTTGACCGTGGCCCTGATCGCCCTGGGCCTGATACTGCTGTCACTGCAGCCGCCGGTGCTGCAGGGAGGTCGTCATGGCTAAGCACATCCTGCCCACCGTGGGCGCCCTGGCGCTGGCCGTGATGCTGTCGGCCTGCGCCGGCAAGGCTGAATACCATCCCGCCGATCAGTCGGGCCCGCAGCCGCCGCTGCCCAAGCCGGCCAACTTCCTGATGCCGCCGATGCAGGTGCCCAAGGGCGTCGGCTGGACTGATGGGCAGACCCCCACGGTGGCCGAGGGCCTGAAGATCGAGCGCATCGCCGCCAACCTGCAGCATCCGCGGCGCCTGCTGACCCTGCCCAATGGCGATGTACTGGTGGTGGAAGGCAACGGCCCCGGTGAAGAACCGGTCACCACGCCCAAGCAGTGGATTGCCGGCAAGGTCAAAGCGCGCTCGGGCAAGGCCGGCAAGGGCGGGAACCGGGTCACCCTGCTGCGCCGCACGCCGGGAACGAACACGTGGACCCAGCATGTCTACATCGAGGGCCTGCATTCGCCGTTCGGCATCCAGCTGATCGGCGACACGCTGTACGTGGCCAACACCGGCAACATCATGCAGTACCACTATGTGCCCGGCGAAACCCGCATGTCGGACAAGGGCCGCGAGTTCACCGACCTGCCCAGCACCATCAACCACCACTGGACCAAGGAACTGCTGGCCAGCCGTGATGGCCGCAAGCTGTATGTGGGCGTGGGCTCCAACAGCAACATCACCGAGAACGGCCTGGCCGTCGAATACCGCCGTGCGGTGGTGCTGGAAGTGGACGTGGCCACCCGCGGCAGCCGCATCTACGCCTCGGGCATCCGCAACCCGACCGGGCTGGACTGGGAGCCGAGTACCGGGAAGCTGTGGGCGGTAGCAAACGAACGCGACGAGATCGGTGCCGACCTGGTGCCTGACTACCTTACCTCGGTGAAGGAAGATGGCTTCTACGGCTGGCCTTACAGCTACTACGGGCAGCACGTGGACGAACGCGTGCAGCCGCAGCGGCCGGACCTGGTGGCCAAGGCAATCGTGCCGGACTACGCCATCGGCTCGCACGTGGCACCCCTGGGCCTGTTGTTCTACACCGGACAGGCACTGCCGGCGCAGTACCACGGCGGCGCCTTCATCGGCGAGCACGGCAGCTGGGACCGCTCGCCGCTGAGCGGCTACGAAGTGGTGTATGTACCGTTCAAGGACGGCAAGCCGACCGGGCGCCCGCAGACCGTGGTGAGCGGCTTCGCCTCAAAGGACGAGAAGACCCTGATGGGCGCACCGGTGGGCATGGCCATGGACGCCGAAGGCGCGCTGCTGGTGGCCGACGACGTGGGCGACGTGGTGTGGCGGGTGTCGGCCAGGTAGTTCTGTAGAGCCGAGCCATGCTCGGCTTACGCGCGCAGCGCGGGGTTTCGCGTACAGGTCGAAGAGCAGCCGAGCATGGGCTCGGCTCTACAGTTCCGCAGTACTGCTGCGGAACCCGCTGAACACCGATTCCGCAGCAAACCCCACGCCGCCCAGCAGCACGCCGAAATACACCACTGTGGCCACCACGAAGCCATAACCGGCCGCCACCGCCGCGCCATCGCGCTGGATGAAACCGATGGCGAAGGACATCAGCGCCAGCGCCGGCAGCGTGTTGCTGAAGGGTATCGGCCCGGCCGGCGCCATCAACAGCAGGGTCGCGAACACCAGCATCAGGTTGTTCAGGCGCATCATCTTCTTCGAGCGCACCATCACCGCCAGCCGCATCGGCCGCGACAGCCGCTCCATGCGGTGCACCCATTTCAGCGCACGGCCGAGGTTGGCCTTCAGCTTGTCGGTGGCGATCTCGCGGCGGGCCAGCTTCTGTGGCACCC
Organism: Stenotrophomonas sp. FR012; assembly: GCF_047520565.2. NCBI lineage: Bacteria > Pseudomonadati > Pseudomonadota > Gammaproteobacteria > Lysobacterales > Lysobacteraceae > Stenotrophomonas > Stenotrophomonas sp. FR012. The sequence goes on along the minus strand of NZ_JAXBQL020000008.1, from coordinate 179,283 downwards.
ACAGCGGGCGGTTGCGCACCCGGCTCAGGCCGATCAGCAGGATCGAGGCGCCAAACACCGTACTCAGCCCGGGAATCGACACCGGAATGATGAAGATGGCCGAGAGCAGGATCACGATCAGCAGCAGGCCCTCATCGCCCAGCGCGCTGAGCAGGGTGCCGACGCTCACCTGGTCGCCGGGCAGCTCGTCGATCATCTGCTCGATCTGCTGGGCCAGGGGCGCGCTGTCATTGGTTTCAGGGGCACGGTAGGTCATGCGTCGCAAGGTTCTCCAGGGAAGGGCGGTCAAGGGGCCGTCCTGCGGTGGGGGACGCACAGGCTCCCGCAGTATCCCGGCCAACGTGGGCAAAGAGGTGAACCGGGCATGAGGGGGTAAACTGGCGTGCCCCGCACGAGTTGAACGCAATGGACATGGGCCGCCGGCAATCGACCATCGAACTGGTCGCCATCGACATGGATGGCACGCTGCTGGACCCGTCGCACCAGCTCACCTCCCGCGCCAGGAAGGCCATCGCGCAGGCGCGGGCGCTGGGCGTGCACATCGTGCTGACCAGTGGCCGCCCGGTTCCGGGCCTGGCGCCGTACCTGCACGAGCTGGGCATCACCGGCAACGACGACTACTGCATCGCCTGCAATGGCGGCCTGGTGCAGCGCATCGGCACGCGCGAAACCGTGGTCGAGTATCCGCTCAGCTTCGACGACTTCCTGTTCTGCGAGCACGTCGCCCGCGACCTGGGCGTGCACTTCCAGGCGCTGGACAGCCAGCGCATGTACACGCCCAACCAGGACATCAGCTACTACACCGTAGCCGACTCGCATCTTTCGCGGATGCCGCTGTCGTATCGTCGCGTGGAGGACATGGACCCATCGATGTCCTTCATCAAGCTGATGATGATCGACGCGCCGGACGTGCTGGATGCCGCCATCGCGCGCCTGCCCAGCGAACTGACCGAGCGCTTCGCGGTACTGAAGAGTGCACCGTTCTTCCTGGAAGTGTTCGACCACCGCGCCGGCAAGGGACCGAGCCTGCAGAAGCTGGCCGAGCACCTGGGCATCGACCGCGCCAATGTGATGGCCATCGGCGACCAGGAGAACGACCTGACGATGCTGCAGTACGCCGGTACCAGCGTGGCAATGGGCAATGCCATCGACGCGGTGAAGGCGGTGGCGCGGTTTGAGACCAGCAGCAATGCTGATGACGGCGTGGCGCGCGCCATTGAGACCTACGTATTGCGTTGAGGCGCCAAGCGGCGCTCAGCGCCTCAGGCCCAGCACGCAGTGCGGAGCATCGCGCTGGCTGCGGACGATGATCTCCTGCGCTCCTACGGTGAGCGAATGGTGCTGCTCGTGGTTCCGCGCGATCAATGGCGCACCATGGCTGGGTGGATAGATGAATGGCTGCAGGGTGTAACGCTTACCCAACCGCTCCAGTGGGAAGCATGGCGTATCCACGAACGTGACGAACAGGAGGCGGATGTCATCGTCCTTGCCGCGTATCACGCGATACTCCACATTGTCGATGGCATAGCCATCGGCGGTCAGCATCGGCTGTGACCGGTAGATGCGCGGTCCTGCATCCTTCTCAAAGGAAAACGGCGCGATGATGCCCAGCTCATGCAACTGGGCCGGGCTGATCGGCGACGGCGTGGTGACCAGCGCGTCGATCAGGGCATCCAGACGCTGTGGGGAACGCACTTCAACTCTGTCGTGCGATTGCGCAGTTTCCATGCACGAAAGCAGCGTCACGCCAACGATGGCTATTACTTTCCAGGTGGTCCAGCGGATCATCAAGGCTCCTGCCAATCCGGAATCGGGTATCTGAAGATACCGGACAGGACGATACCTGCGTATAGCCGCGCTGTACCACGGCGCAATGGCGGATGCGGCAGCGCGATGCAAGAATTTCGCACGTCGAAATCACGCCATCGAATCCTGCGGCAGATGATCGTCTTCGTCTGCTGACCGGCGCGCACCGCGCCGTCACCCTCTCAACGCAATCGCACTGCCAGCCAGGGCGCCGACACCGGCGCTGCAACGCGCTGGGCGTGCGCCTGCGCCGCTCTCTCCCTGCACCCTGGATCTGCTGCCATGAACACCCCACCCACGACACGCCTTGCCTTGGCGATCATCGCGGCCATCACCGCCCCTGCGTACGCCGCAGAAACGCACGATGCCGCGCACGACACGCCCACCACGCTCAATGCCCTGCAGGTCATCGCCGCGCCGCGTGGCGCGGCCGTGGCACCGACCCAGGTGGTTGGTCCCAACCGCTACATCATCAAGGCCGAAGACCTGGACGCGATGGTCACCGGCAACAACGGCCTGGCGATGCTGAGGCAGGTACCGGGCGCCAGCTACACTGCCACCGATGGGCTGGGCCTGGATATCTCGGCCACCAGCCTGTTCGTGCGCGGCTTCCGCATGAATGAAATGGGCATCACCTTCGAAGGCGTGCCGCTGAACGACAACGGCTTCCTCTCGCTTACCGGCACCAGCGTGGTGAACGTGGGCGTGCCCGATGGCATCGGCGCGATCACGGTCAGCCCCGGTGGCGCACCGGTCAGCGTGTTCTCCAGCAGCGTCAACGGCGGCAGCCTGGAGTACCGCCTGCGTGACCTGCAGGACACGCCCAGCCTGCGTTTGAAGCAGGGCGTGGGCAGCAACAGCACGTTGGTCACCACCGTATCCGGGCAGAGCGGCCAGCTCGGCGAGCAGGGCCCGAAAGTACTGGTCGACCTGCAGCGCGTGTCTGCCGACAAGTACCAGGGCGAGGGCACGCAGAACTTCCTGCGCGGCGACCTCAAGTTGCAGCAGGACGTCGCCTGGGGCGATGTCACCGTGTTCCTGTCCGACAGCAAGGCCAAGGTCTGGGGCTACAACAACATCTCCTTCGACATGATCCGCAAACTGGGCTGGAAGGCCGACATCTTCTATCCCGATTATGCGTGGGCGTGGTACGTGGCCTCGCCGGAGAATGCAGACAAGTCCTGCGGCGCCTACACCTGCGGCGAGCTTTCCGAACTGATTCCGTACGACACCGGCCAGATCACCCGCGACCGCGTGTCATCGATCAACCATCGCTTCCAGATCACCCCGGCGCTGAGTGGCAACGTGCAGCTGTACAACGCCAACAGCCACACCCAGGCCACGCTGACCGACCCGACCGTACCGTCACCCAACGGCGCACCGTTCTCCGAACAGGTGCAGACACCACGCCTCAACCGGCTGGGTGGCATGGTCAACCTGCAGTTCGAGACCGGCGCGCACACCTTCACCGCCGGCTTCTGGCAGGAGAAGAGCAAGGCCGCCGCCAAGACCGAGTGGTACCAGCAGCCACTGCTGGGCGAGGGCCCGCCATTGAAGGCCACCGGCCCGTTCGATGTGTACGGCCCCGCGTTCAAGACCGACAACGCATCGAGCTGGGTGACCCGCTCGCGCCAGTTCTACCTGCAGGACGACATCGTGCTGAACGACACGCTGAAGCTGGGCGTTGGTTTCAAGGCCGTGGACTTCCGCACCCGCGGCGGCGGCCTCGGCGATGCCAAGGACCGGCCGGTGAACGGCACGCTGCGCGCGAAGAGCAACTTCCTGCCGCATGTCTCGCTGTTCTGGAGCCCGACCGAATCCACCGATGCCTTCATCGACCTGGCCAATACCATGAACGGCTATCGCGTCGCTCAGCGCGGCAACATCGGTTACACCGCCTCGGCGTGGACCATCACCGACCAGGAAGAGTTCGACCGCGTAGCGGGTACCCTGCGTCCGGAAAAGAACTGGAACCTCACCGTGGGTGCATCGCATCGCTTCGACCGGCTGACGATCACCGGCGACGTGTTCTACAACGACATCCGCAACCGCCTGCTGTCGGCTGCCATCGGCACCCAGTTCGCACAGATCAACACCGTGCGGTTGATGCCGAAGATGCACGTGATCGGTGCCGACCTCGGCATCACCGCCGACCTGACCGACCACCTGCAGTTCTACCAGGGCGTGGCCGTGGCCCGTTCGTACTATGACAGCGATTTCGTGGTGGATGACACGGTGTACCCGATCAAGGGCAACGCCCAGCCGGGCTACCCGCAGATCTCGCTGGTCAGCGACCTGTCCGCCCACTTCGGTGACTGGCGCTTTGGTGCAACCAGCACCTCGTACCTGCGCCAGCCCTTCACCTACGAGAACGACATCCGCGTGCCCACGTTCTGGCAGGTCAACACCTACGCCGCTTACCGCTTCGGTGCGGACAGCGCCGTGCCCGGCCTGGAGCTGCGGCTGGACGTGAGCAACCTGTTCAACCGCCACAACATCGGCACCGCCACCATCGCCGGCTCGTCGTTCTCGGGGGATTACCAGACCCTGCAGCGCAGCGCGCCACGGCAGCTGATGTTCAGTACCTCGATGGCGTTCTGAGGCGACGAGGGCGGGGTCAGAGCCCTTTGCTGCGCAAAGGGATCCGACCCCGCAGCCATCCCGTGATCGGGGGTCAGATCCCTTTGCACGGCAAAGGGCTCTGACCCCGAAGCCCGCCCTGAAGCCCGCCTTGCGCAATCAACAGGGATTTTCCGGCGGCGACGCAAGGTTCCCACAATGTTGCTGGGTCATCCTGTGCGCATGGCACAGCAGACCCCGCCAACCCGGTTGTTCGGCATCCGAGGCCCAGGACGGCCCCGGCAGGCGCCGTCCGTGGCACCTGTGATCGACCTGCAGGCCGAGTACCACTTCTGGCACGTCTACGAACGCGTGGTCCGCCCGCTACCCGGCGGTGGGCTGCCGCAGGCCTGGCTGGTGTGCCAGAAGGTATATCGCGACCGCTGGCAGCACCCGGAGGACAGCGACGCGGCGGGGCTGTCGCGGGTGCTGTTCGGCGACAACATGACGGCTGGCCGGGCGTCGGAGCTGGCGGAGCTGCACGCGCTGGTCAGCCGTCGGGTGGCGCTGCTGGCGAAGCGGGGACGGTTGCATTCGGCAGCCTGATGCCTGCCCTTGGTGGGGTCGACTGTTAGTCGACCGCTCTTCGCATCTACCTCTCAGAAGGCCGCGCTTCGCGCGAGAGTCGACCAACGGTCGACTCTACCAATAGCCAACCCGACCGTCATTTCTAAGGCTTTCCCCGATCCAACTGCCGGTAGCCGATCGCCTCAGCCAGGTGCGCGGTCTGGATACCCTCGCAACCCGCCAGATCGGCAATCGTGCGCGCCACGCGCAGAATCCGGTGCATCGCACGTGCGGAAAGCTGCAGACGCTCGATGGCCTGCTCCAGCATGTCCTGATCTGCCTCGCTGAGTCGGGTACAGGCTCGCAGCGCCGCTGGCGGCAGATGCGCATTGAGCCCGCCACGCGCCTGCTGCCGGGCATGGGCGGCTTCCACCCGTGCACGTACCGCAGCACTGGGCTCACCCAGTGGCGTGCTCTCCCGCAGCTCCACGGCATCCATGCGCGTCACACTGATATGCAGGTCGATGCGGTCCAGCAGCGGGCCAGAAACCCGCGCACGGTAGCGGTTGATGCGCTCATCACTGCACAGGCAGCGGCTACTGCGGTCGCCGGCCCAGCCACAGGGGCAGGGATTCATCGCCGCCACCAGCTGGAATCGCGCCGGATACTGCACGCTGCGTGCCGCGCGGGCGATGCGGATGTGGCCGGATTCCAGCGGCTCTCGCAGGGTTTCCAACGCACTGCGGTTCCACTCTGGTAGCTCATCCAGGAACAGCACGCCGTGATGGGCCAGCGAGATCTCGCCGGGGCAGGGCGGATTGCCCCCACCCACCAGCGCCGCCGCACTCGCGCTGTGGTGCGGCGCCCGGAACGGACGCTGTCGCCAGCGCCGCGGATCCAGCCCCTCACCGCTCACTGAGGCAATCGCGGCCAGCTGCAACGCCTCGGCTTCCTCGGTGTCCGGCAACAGGCTGGGCAGGCGTGAGGCCAACAGTGTCTTGCCGCAGCCAGGGCTACCGATCAGCAATAGATGGTGCCCACCGGCGGCCGCCACTTCCAACGCGCGCCGCGCATGCGCTTGCCCGCGCACGTCGGCCAGATCGGGCAGTGGCAACGGTGTCGTGTCCACGCGCTCCACGGACGGCAACAGGCGCGGATTGCCCAACCCGGCGCAGCACTCCAGCAGCGTGCGCGCCACACGTACATCGGCGTGCTCGGCCAACGCGGCCTCTGCGGCATTGCCCGGCGGCACCACCAGGATGCGCCCAGCGTCAGCCGCTGCAATCGCAGCGGGCAGCGCGCCCGCCACCGGCCGCAGCTCGCCGGTCAGGCCAAGCTCACCCAAGAACTCGTATTGCAGCAGCGACTGCGGATCGATCTGGCCACTGGCTGCCAGAATGCCCAACGCGATGGCCAGGTCGTAACGCCCGCCTTCCTTGGGCAGGTCAGCGGGCGCGAGGTTGAGCGTGATGCGCCGCTGCGGAAAGTCGAAGCGGGCGCAAAGAAGGGCCGCACGTACGCGCTCACGGGATTCACGCACGCTGGTCTCGGCCAGTCCGACAATCTGGGTGGCAGGCAGGCCGCCAGAGAGGTGCACTTCCACCCGCACCAGCGGGGCATCGACCCCGGCGCGGGCACGGCTGTGGACCAGCGCCAGGCTCATGTGTGGATTCCTGCAGAGGGACGCTCGATGGTGCTGCAGGTAATCTGCGTGGGACTATCGGGAATTGCTGGTGCAGATACTAGGGGGATTCCGGCCGATGGTTGGAGCGTGTCTTCTTCCTCTGCGGACACGGGTCTCTGCCATCAAGTGAAGGATCGACGCTAACGCTGTGCTACTCCAATGAGGGGCGTCGGTTTCACATGCCGCGCACTTCCTAGCGCCACGCCAATTTCACTTGGGGAATCCAGGTGCCCTACCTGCGGATGCTTCTGAAAGATCAGCGTGGCAACAACCAGCGCTTGATTCACGTCAACACGCACGGGTCTCAGTGTGGCTTCCCCAGCTATCAGGGGCTGTGATATGAAGACGGGATCTTGCTGTAGGCTCTTTCAATGGGATTGGAAGGATGGAAAAGTTCGAGGAGATCGATCACCGTGTTTTCCTCTTTCCTTGGGGCTTGGCGAAGCGCTTTCCTAAACGGGCCCCCATGGGGACCTGGCTCAGTTGCATACCACTGATGAGCTTGGCGTTGGCGCCATCGGCAAGCGCCGAGACGGTCACCTACATTCATACTGATGCGCTTGGTTCGGTGGTTGCCGAGACCGACGCCAATGGCAACGTGGTCAAGCGCTATGACTACGAACCCTATGGGGCCGTTGTTGGTGGGCAGGTTGCGGATGGACCTGGATATACGGGACACGTGAGCGACGCTGCCACTGGGCTGAGCTACATGCAGCAGCGCTACTATGATCCCCACTTGGGACTCTTCCTCTCGGTGGATCCGATCTCCACGCATTCAAGCCCGAAACACTTCAATCGCTACAGCTACGCTTACGGCAATCCCTACTCCTTCACCGATCCGGACGGAAGGGTCCCGGTAATGCCATTCATCTACGGTGTCGTCCTGGGCGGCCTCGCAGACATCGCGGTCCAGAAAGCCATGAATCCGGATAAGCCTATCGACAAAGTGGAGGCTGGCATTGCGGCTGCGGTTGGCTCTGTCTCCGGAGGCGCCGGTGGAGTAGCCGTTGCGGCAGTCGGATCTGGCACGATTTCGGTAGGGCGTGCAGTTGCTATACAGACCGTGGTCAATGCGGTGGCAGGCGGTGCCGGCTCCGCCGCAGAGAGCGCAATCAAAGGGCAGCCCATCACGGCGGAGGGCGTCGCTTCAAACGCGATTGGCAGTGCAGCGGGTGGATTGGCAGCCTCCGGGGTTGGCGTTGCCATGGGTGATTTCGTAGGGCCAGCTGCACGGGGATCACTCCAACGGCTGAGTCAATCCCGCGGCCCAGGTGGACCGAACATGGCAACTGCCACTGCGTCAACCGGAACTGCCATTCCCAGGCAATCGGCGCTCCAGGGTGCGGCGTCCCAAGCGGGCCAGGGCCTGGCGGGAGCAGGGGCGACTATCGTACAGAAGGACTTGGAGAAGAAGAAATGAGTCCCTTGTTGAAAGGCTTCATAGGCACTCAGCTTCTCGCTGCGGTCTTTGGCGTTTCGTACTTCGCAGTTCTCACGTACCGCAATTACCCGGACGCTATGCACACGGGATTGCGTATTTGGGGCTACTTCGCGGTGATCTTTCTATTCCTTCAACTGTTTCTTGCGCTGAAGCAGTGGTGGGAAAATTCGCGTCGAAGGCGATAGGCGTGCACCGTTCCGGGATTTCGTTTGCACCAAAGAACAAGTCGGCCAATGGGCGGCTTGTGCTCTTTGCGGGGAGGTTTACCGGCGTGCAAGTGAAAGCATGCCAATCTCCACATCGGCTGCTGGAAAAACTGTGTTCACTTGAAGTCCCTCGCGGCTTGCGAGTACTGATGGCCCTCTCGCTCGCCATGGGCCTGCCGGGGTGCCGGGATGAGGTGGAGAGTTCAACGTATCCCATTGGCCAGACGGGAGAGACGTGCACCGCCTACAAGGGCTTCGACCGCCAGCCTCCTGAAGTAGTTGTGGCCGAGCTTGCCAAGCGAGGGTTGGATAGTCGCCGATTGGTGCACAGGACAGTCTGCGGCTCGATCACCAGTTGGGACATTCTCCCCGCAGGGGCGTCGATCGATCGGATACCTCCGCCAGACGCATATGTAAACGTCCACCTGCTGGATGACGGCTCGGTTTCCATCAGTACAGACCGCCCCTGACGTTGGCGCCGTCCTTGATGATCGAGCATCGGGCGGCCCCTTGCGGTGCAGGCGCAGCGCAACTGTGAGCGTCAGCCTACGAAGGCACTTCAGCGCTGAAGTCGTTGGTGGGATCGGGCTGGCGGATGCCGGGCGCCCCAAGCAGACACCGTTGCTCATCCAGCACCAGCCCATTGAAGCGCCCAAACCGTGCCTCAACCCACGAAGGCCCCGCACTTTCCACCAACAACCTTCCCCGGCTCTGGTGCAGATCCAGCCACCGCTCGAAGCTGATGCGCAGACGTTCGATGTCCGGCGCCCGCCAGCGTGCATCGGCGGGCATGCGGATCAGCACGCGCGAGGGCGCGTTCTTCACCTCCATCACCAGCACGCCCTTGCATCGGATCTCGAAGGATGTCGCCCCGGCATGGCGCGTGTGCAGTTCAAAGCCCTCGAGTGCCTTCGCGGTCACGAAGCCGAGTGCATCACTGTGCAGCAGGCGGTAATCGGCCGGCTGCAGCTTCTGGTAGGCCCACACCTGATCGCCCGCGGGCTCGGGCCACTCCACCCACATCGCGCCGATCACCGCGATGCACGCCGCTGCAGCGGCAAGGCCGTGCTTCTTCATTCGTCACCCCGCACACAGGCAGAAAGGTCAGCGCCATAAGCGCGCTCAGTCCTTGGGGCGCATCCGCTCGTGGATGAAGGCGGTCAGCGCCAGATCGGCCATCACCAGTCCCTCCATCACCCGGTCGCCGACGTACTGCTCCGGCTCGCCGTTCTGGCGCGTGCGCTCGGCCGCCAGCAGGATCTCCTGCACGATGCGTTGGCCGGTGAGTGCGCAGTCGGCGTCGGACAACTGCATCTGCCGGCTGCGTAGATGGTGCCGCTCGGGCCAGGGCTGACCGTCGGCCGCAGCGCCCGCACCGATGGCGTGCAGGATGGCGATGAGGCTGTTGGGGGCCAGCGCGGGTGCGGGTGACGGCGCTTCCTGGATCGGGCGCGGGGGCGGGGAGTGCGGTGTGGTCATGGCGGGCTTCGTGCAAGCAGGCGGACGCCGCCACCGATAGAGGTGGCGGGCAGAGCGTGGCTCGAAAACCGGTTGCTAGACAAAGCCGGCGGGCACGAGGCCCCCACGCCCCGCCCGCCATAGCCGGCAGACGGATTGCCAGCCGGCACCACGCGCGGTGGTGCCGGCTGGCAAGCGCAAACTTACGTCTAGCAATCCGGGCTTTCGAGTCCCGACCACCGATGCACGGTGGCGCAGTAACGATTACCTGCTGTTGTTCGGAATGCCAACGGGTAGGGGTCAATTCCGCCAAAACCCGAGACGTTTTTGGCATTGTCGCATAGCGAGGAAAGCGGCGAGAGCCTTGGCGTGCTTGGCGCAGCGGCACTTCTGCGACGGAGTCGTCAGAACCTTCCGCCAGAGACGCAGGGAGCGGCAAATGCGACAGCATTGGTCCGACGGTCGCTGATGGATGCCACGTATTTCGCCTCTATGCGTGAGTGACTTTCTGCCTATTGACCCCGCGGGGCGCCACGCAGAATCTGACTACCGCTGTAGTCACTCAGAACTGTTCTGCCCGCAGCAGGAAGGTTCTGTGGCGTTTGAACGGACTCCACCCACTGGCGCAGGCCGCTACAAGGATCACTGTACGTGTTACGCCGCAATCGACTTCTTCTGTCTGCGGGTCTGGTCCCGCTCCCGTGGTTCCTGTTCTGGATCAGCGTTGCCGCCGTGTTTGCGCCGGGCTACAACCCGCTTGCACAACACGCCAGCGAGCTGCTGCAGGCGCCAACGCTTGCAAGCATCTGCGCCAGGATCGCCGCCATCGGCTCCGGTGTGGGCTTCGTGGCGTTCTCCATCGGGGTATGGGGGGAGTCCGGCCGCCGCATTGCCGTGGGCGCGATCTGCTGGATGATCTTTGGCATCTCCATGCTGACCAACGGCCTCTGGCCCATGGGCCATCCGATGCATGGCTTCTACACCATCGGTATCGCAAACATCATTGCACCGGCGATGTCGCACATCGAGTTGAGCGCGTGGTCTGCCAACCGAAGGGCGTATGCCGTGACCGCTGTGGTGAGCATCGGGGGCATCGTCTATCTCTGGTTGAACGTGGTGGGGGCGGACCCGGAGGGGTTCAGGGGGCTGACCCAGCGCGTGTTTTCATCGATCAACTCGCTGTGGCCATTCCTGGTGGCGCTGTATCTGCTGCGCAGGGGTTCAAGCGCTCAAGCGCGTTGAAGGGGCAGCCGGCGCTTTGATGGGGGCGCGCGACCGGAACATAGAGGATCGATCAAGGGCTTCTCGATTCTCAGGCCCCAGCTCCAGGTGATCTTTTCGGGATTCATGCCAGGGGGCTCACTGTTCAAACCGTGGGCGCTCTTCAACCATCTGTTCCTTGATGCAGGCACCTCGGGTGGCAAGAGGGGAAAGGTCGTGCGCGCCTTCTGCTATAAGTAGCGCAACCGCGCCCAGAGGGCCTTTTGGAAGATTGTGGACTCATGGAGTTGTACTGGCGCTTGTTCACTAATTGCACATCGCAGCAGGCGACTCTCAAGGTCGCGGCGCGGATGTTTGAGCAAGCAGGTCTTGAAGTCAGCAATCTCCACGCCGAGCCCTATCACAAGGGCGGCTTCATGGTGAGTGCCTGCTCCCATCATGCCGCGCAATCGTGGCCTGAATTTGTGGTTCTTGCCCTGGCTTCGGCTCAGTGCACCGGCCGCGGATGGCTCTTGAGTGGCTCAATTGCAGAAGAGCTGGATGCTTGGTCCAGCCATTCCTTGGTTTCCGGTGTTTCGTCTATCCATATCCAGGCGGAAAGGCGGGAGTGACGAATCGCTGGGGTAGACCAAAGCCAATAGCCTGCAATCATCTTGCAGCAGCTTGGCAAGGGCCGAGCATGAAAACCGCGCGTCGCGCATCTAGCCGGCCTGATGCAGCTCAAACTATCGCGCCGGAGTTCCGCGATAAGGAAGGCTCTTGCGATTGATGTCCGCCCTTGGTTGAAAGGAAACGTGCCTGCGCCAGACAACGCGATCAGGAATGCTAGAGGCCGCTCTCGATCCGAAGCGGACGTTCGTCCCCTTCAGCCCTGCGCGACACCTGCCGGTCCAGTGATTCGTCTACCTGAGGTTCTTGGTTCTCAATGATCGATCTGCCTTGTCCATCATGTGGCTTCCTGACCCTGGAAGGCTTCTACGGGTCCTATGCCATATGTCCGATCTGCAACTGGGAGGATGACGGGGTACAACTTGCCAACCCCACATCCAACGGCGGAGCCAACGGCGAGTCTCTGGCGCAAGCGCAGCAGAATGCTCTCTCCAGTTTCCCCCTTGGCGTCCAGGTCGCAGGCGGCTTTCGCCGCGGATCTGGCTGGCGCCCTTTGTCCCGCGCAGAAATTGGGCACTACGAAGCTTTAAGGGGCGGCAAACACTGGCACAGCAAGGGGGTCTCGCACGAGAGGGAGGCCTACTGGTCGAGCTTGGGCGCTCTATCGATCTGAAGCCACTTTGCGGCTCAACTCATGACGTTCACGAATTTCTCCCCCTGGCCGAGAGCGGACATTGGCTCGCGCAGGGCACTTCCTGTGGATCACTGACCAGCCAGCGACCCGTAGCGGACATGGCCCAGGTGTCCTGAACGTGGAATTGGCGAGGCGTCTGATTCTATGCCTGGGTCCGGCCATGCGCTGGCTTGATGGCCGACCCCCAGCCGCACTAGGATCGCGCTGTATAAGGGGAAAGTACGCCACATGTTGCTTTGTGGGTAGGTCGTATGACCGGATCCAAGGGTCCATACATCAGGGAGTCAGGTGCCATGGGAAACATGACAGCGCTCCTACTCGTGCTTGCGCTTGCCAGTCCAGCTGCAGTTGCGGCGGATCGCCCTTCGGCACAGGCCGTGCTCAATCGCATTGCCAACGAAGGGGGGCGCAAGGTGCTTTGGGACCTGTGGCAGCACGAGCGGGAGTTTGGGCAGGTCACCTCTGGCATCGAGTCAGGTGATCCAGCATGGCTTGAGGTTGCGGCTGCGCTAAAGCCGTTTTCAGATGCGGGCGCTTCGCTATCCATCAATTACGCGGTAGCCCATGCATTGCCCAAAGCGCCTGAGCGGGTCTTGGCATTGATCGCACGGGGATTCAAGGTCGAAGATATCTGCACATCGCCTTTCATAGAGCCAGATCCGGGCGTCGCGGAGGCGTATGAACGACGTACGCTTGCGGCACTTTCACGGATGAAGGGCGCAGCGCTTGGGTCCGTTGCGGCAGAATGCGCGGCGCAGGTCCGGCTTCCGGATGGGGCTTGATGATTTGCACGGCTGGGCTTTTGGGGGACGATGCGGGGAATGAGGATATTTCGCCGGCAATTGTTCTACGTTCAAGTGCACCAGGATCACTTCATCGCCCGCTTGGTCGGTGGTGACAGAACCATTCGCCGCCAGTGCCACGCCCTTGGCAATCGCGCGGGGCCGGTCAGGGACTTCTCCACCATCCGGCCTAAGCTGAAGGAACTCTTCTCGGAACTCACGTTCGGGTTCTCACTCCTCAAGCCGTGGGCGCTCCTGCACTTTGATCCGGTCGAGTATCCGATCACGAAGGAAGAGCTCGCGGCGTTCCAGAGGGTTGCCATGCGCAGTGGGGTCAGCTTTTGCTTTCTCTCCACGTGGGAGCAGCGGCATGAAGACAAGGACCTGTTGGATATGTTCAAGTAGGGTCCGGCCAGCTCTCCGTTTGAGCGCATGCCGATTCCCGCGCTTCGGCCTATTCTGAAGCTGCTGTCATCCGGTTCCGGCCGTAATCTGACATCAACGATGCCTACGCACTGGATTCCAATGGCCGTATTCGATCATTCCCTGGTAACCCTCAGATTCTTCGGGGACGACCTCCTGCCCGAAGAAGTCAGTGCCTTGCTCGGATCCACTCCAACCGCATCGCATCACAAGGGGCAGGAACTCAGAGGCAACCCACCAGGCACCGTGCGTATCGCCAGGACTGGAAGCTGGCAACTTGATGCGGAGCGTCGTGAGCCTGAAGATCTGGAAGCGCAGATCTTCGAGATCCTCGATCAGCTCACCGGCGATCTCGCCGTATGGCAGTCATTGGCACGGTTCCGGCCTGACCTGTTCTGCGGTCTTTTCATGTGCAGCAGCAATGACGGTGTCTCGCTTTCGCCCCGCGTGCTGCTCGCTTTGGGAGAGCGCGGCATTGAGCTCGGGCTGGACATCTATAAAGCCGATGAAGAAGTGCGCAACGCCCAACGCCAGTAGGTCATCAATTGATGATCTCCCCACTCCCCGAAGCAACAAACGCCTTCAACTGCCGAACGAACTCCGCGTCGTAGAGCTCCCACTCCACAATCTCCCCCACAACCCGCAACGGCTGCGCACTCCGATACGACCGCGTCGGGTTCCCGGGAAACTTCTTGTTGGTCACATTCGGATCGTCTTCAAACGGTCCAGTCGGCTCTACCACATACACGCGCGGTCGCCCTTCGCCCCGGGCCATCTCCGCAGCCAGCCCGGCGCCCTTGGCAATGGTGGTGAAGTAGATGTGGTTCATCACCACGCTGTCGCGATAGTTGGAGCGGAAGCCCGCACTCAGCAACTCGCCCACCGCCAGATCAGCGCGAGTGCCGTGATAGAACGGCCCGGCGACCTGGTCGCAGGTGTCATGCGAAACGGGTGTCCATTCGGTGTCCTGCGCCATCGGCACTGCCCTGCGTGTCCTGCCGGATCGACAGGCCGGCGAGTCTAGGGCGTCCGGTGGGCCTTGCCGCAAGGCCCCATCCGGGAAATACTCTGTAGTGGGAGGCGCGGTGCGCCTCCTTTTTCATTCTGCGGTGCCGCGCCCTTCCAGTTCGCGCACGGCCGTTTCCAGCGCGTCCAGCTTCTCGCGGGTCTTCAGCAGCACGGCGCGCTGCACTTCGAACTCCTCGCGGGTGACCAGGTCGAGCTTGGCCAGGCCGGCCTGCAGCGCGCTCTTGAAGGTGGCCTGCAGTTCCTCGCGCGATTCGCGCAGGCCCGGCGGCACCAGGTCGCTGAGGCGACGGGCGAGGTCATCGATTTGATTCAGGTCGATCATGGGGTGCTCCGTGGGGGTGGGCCCGTGCATCCGGCGCGGGCAGGCCATTCGGGCACAAGGATACTGCTGGCACCCACTGCCCGGACAGGCCGCAGCGGCTTCGCACGGGCAGCGTTCAGGCGCTATCCTCCACGCCGGAAGACAGGAGATAGACGATGAAGATGGTCATGGCGGTGATCAAGCCGTTCAAGCTCGACGACGTGCGCGAAGCGCTGGCCGAGCGTGGGGTTACCGGGATCACGGTGACGGAAGTCAAGGGCTTTGGTCGCCAGAAGGGCCATACCGAGCTGTACCGCGGCGCGGAGTATGTGGTCGATTTCCTGCCGAAGGTGAAGCTGGAAGTGGCGGTGACCGATGACCAGGTGGAGGCCGTGGTTGAGGCCATCGTGAAGGCCGCCGGCACCGGCAAGATCGGTGACGGCAAGGTGTTCGTGTACGACCTGGGCAGCGTGGTGCGTATTCGTACCGGTGAACTGGACGCGGACGCGTTGTAAGCCGTTTGGCGGGATGTTGTAGAGCCGAGCCGATGCTCGGCTCTACAGAAGAGCGGTCGAGCAAGCTCGACCCCTACCAAAGCAAAGCATTTACCGGCGCTTCGCCCACTTGTAGAACCGCTTCCAGCCCTGGCGCACGGCGGCGACCCAGCCCGGGTCGGCCACCAGCGCGGCCTGCGCGGCACTCGGGGCCTGGCCGGTCACGCGCTGGCGGATCTTCAGCAGGTTCTTCATGTCGCTGCGGCGCATCTGCCGGCTCAGTGGATTGCGGCGCAGCCAGCGCGGGGCGCGCCAGGCGGAGGTGAAGTCCAGCAGCACCGGCACGCCGCCGCTGACCACCACGTTGGTGCCATGCAGGTCGTTGTGGGTGATGCCGGCGGCGTGCAGGCGGGTGAGCGCGTGCTGCAGCTGCTCGAACACTTCATTGCCCACGGCCTGCGCGGTGCTCAGGGTCTGGCCCGGGATGAACTCCATGCCCAGTGCCAGGCCACCGAGGGTGCCGAGCAGCGCGGGGGCATGCTTCCAGCCGCCGAGGCGCTGCAGCATGCGGGCTTCCCGACGCACCATCAGTCGCGCGATCAGCGAAACGGGAGTGCCGCGGTAGCGGGAGTAGTCCTTGATGACCGCCTCGCGCCCGTCCAGGCAGGTGCGGTAGACGTCGGGGGCCAGGAAACGTTCGCCGCGCTTGAGCAGCAGCGGGGAGGCGGCGTCATCGCCGCAGGAGGAGGGGGGCAGGGCAGGAAGATACATGTCGGGGTCTCGGACGACCCGGTGGGTGGCGCAATGCGTCAAGCGAACCGGTGTTACAGGGAGTTACTAAGTTTTCGTTAATTTTAGTACTCGTCAGTTCGCTATTCCACGGTTTGTCGGAGAAATGTCGGGGTCGTGGCTGGAACAGTTCGTCGCGCAGAATCGGACAATTCTGTCTCACTTATTCCGGTTGGCCTTTAGTATCAACCGCTTGCGCGCTCCGCCCTGCGCCTCGTTCACAACCGGCTGAACGCGGCGCACGGGCAACTTGACCCCGGCGCACGCCCTGCCGACCATAAGCTGTTAACCCGCGACATCGGCGGCCGCCCCCCTCCGGCACGTCCCCGTCCCCTGCCGCGTTCCCCACCGGTGCTGGCCGCCTGGCCGTGCATCGCCCCGTTTCCCGTTCCGGCCGCGGCTGGAGGAAAGTGCTTTGATCATCAAAATCGTCATTGCAGCGCTGTTCGTAGCCTGCGTGCTGTACATCCACTTCCGTGGCAAGGTCCGCGCGCGCTGGTCGCGCCAGCTGCTGGACCACTCCAGTTTCATGGCCCCGATCAACGTGGTCATGTACATGTTCTCGAAGGTGCCGACCACGCCGTTCCTGGACCCGGGCAAGGAGTTCCCGCAGCTGGAGCCGCTGCGCCAGAACTGGCAGATGATCCGCGACGAGGCGCTGGCGCTGCGCGACGCGCAGAAGATCGCCGCCTCCAGCACGTTCAACGATGCCGGCTTCAATTCGTTCTTCCGTCGTGGCTGGAAGCGCTTCTACCTGAAGTGGTACGGCCCGTCGCACCCGTCGGCGAAGACGCTGTGCCCGAAGACCACGGCGCTGATCGAGTCGATCCCGGATGTGCGTGCGGCGATGTTCGCGCAGCTGCCGCCGGGCAGTGAGCTGCGCCCGCACCGCGACCCGTTCGCCGGCTCGCTGCGCCTGCACCTGGGCCTGAGCACGCCCAACGACGATGCCTGCTACATCGAAGTGGACGGCATCAAGAAGAGCTGGCGCGACGGCGAGTGGATGATGTTCGACGAGACCTACATCCACCATGCACACAACGAGACGCAGCAGGACCGCGTGATCCTGTTCTGCGACATCGCCCGCCCGCTGCGCTTCGGCTTGCCGGGGCTGTTCAACCGCGCGGTGGCGGCCACGCTGCTGGCCGGCGGCGCCTCGCCGAACCTGCCGGGTGACCCGACCGGTGGCGTCAACAAGGCATTCGGCAGCGTCTACAAGGTGCGCCTGAAGGCCAAGGCACTGCGCGAGCGCAGCGTGGTGGCCTACCAGCTGATCAAGTGGGGCCTGGTGGTGGCGGTGATCGCCGGTATCTGGGCGCTTTGATCGTTACATGAGGTTGCCGGCCAGCGGCCGGCACTACCGGAACATGAAAAAACCCGCGCTGTCGCCAGCGCGGGTTTTTCTTTTGCCTTGGTGGGTGCCGACCGTTGGTCGGCACGCCTTACTTCAATGCAGCCTGCACGAACGGCGGGGTCACCAGCACGCCGGTGTGCAGCGCGGCGGTGTAGTACAGGGTGTTGAAGGTCTTGGCGGCCGAGTCGGCCTGGCGGAAGTCGAAGCTGCTGTCGCCCTTGCGCGCCATGGTCACGCTCCACCAGCCGGTGGGGTAGCACGGCTGCGGGAACGGCAGGGTCTTGAACGAACCGAAGCCGGCCTTGCCCATCTCGGTGCGCATTTCGTTGATCAGCTCCAGCTGCATCAGCGGCGACTCGGACTGCTGCACCAGGATGCCGTCGTCCTTCAGGGCCTTGAAGCAGCTCTCGTAGAAGGCCTTGTTGAACAGGCCTTCACCCGGGCCGACCGGGTCGGTCGAGTCGACGATCACCACGTCCACGCTGCCCGCCGGGCAGTTGGCCATGTAGGCCACGCCGTCGTCGAACAGCAGCTCGGCGCGGGCGTCGTCGTTGGAGTCGCACAGTTCCGGGAAGTGCTTGCGCGCCATCACGGTGACCTGCTCGTCGATATCGCACTGGGTCACGCTCTCAACGCTGGTGTGCTTGAGCACTTCGCGCAGGGTGCCGCAGTCGCCGCCACCGATGATCACCACGCGCTTGGGCGCGGCGTGGGTGAACAGCACCGGGTGGCTGATCATCTCGTGGTAGAAGAAGTTGTCCTTGCTGGTCAGCATGATGGCCCCGTCGATGGTCATCAGGTTGCCCCAGTCGGTGGTCTGGAAGATCTCGATCTTCTGGAACGGCGACTGCACCTCGTCCAGCTTGCCGGTGATGCGGTAGCCGATGGCCGAGCCGGTGCGCTCGAAGTGTTCGATGTACCAGTTGTTGCTGTCAGTCATTGGAAAACGGTCCTGTTCGGAGGGGTGGAGCCGGGCTGGCGGGCGGGGCCGCGTGGCACAGATGCCACATCCGGACGGATCGGCCCGTTCAGGTTGGAACCTGTCACGGGCGCGGGCGCGCATGATAACGAACCTGTGGGCACATAGGCGTTATCATGCCCCCCCTTTTATTGCCAACAAGGCCGACTGAAATGACCGATTGGTCCCTCGACCAAGCCCGCAAGACCTACTCGATCCCGCATTGGGCGGACGGTTACTTCGACGTGGATCAGGCCGGGCACATGGTGGTGAGACCGACCGGGGCGGACGGCCCGGTGGTGTCGCTGCCCAAGGTGGTCGATGCGGCGCGCGCGGCGGGCGCCAAGCTGCCGCTGCTGGTGCGCTTCCCGGACATCCTCGGCCAGCGCCTGGGCAAGCTGCAGGCGGCCTTCGCCCAGGCCCAGCAGGACTGGGAGTACAGCGGCGGCTACACCGCCGTGTACCCGATCAAGGTCAACCAGACCCGCGGCGTGGCCGGCACCCTGGCCAGCCACCACGGCGAGGGCTTCGGCCTGGAAGCGGGCAGCAAGCCCGAGCTGATGGCCGTACTGGCGCTGTCGCGCCCGGGCGGGCTGATCGTCTGCAACGGCTACAAGGACCGCGAGTACATCCGCCTGGCCCTGATCGGCCGCAAGCTGGGCCTGCAGACCTTCATCGTCATCGAGAAGCCGTCCGAGCTGAAGCTGGTGCTGGAAGAGTCCAAGGCGCTGGACGTGAAGCCGGGCCTGGGCGTGCGCATGCGCCTGGCCTCGCTGGGCGCCGGCAAGTGGCAGAACAGCGGTGGCGACAAGGCCAAGTTCGGCCTGTCGCCGCGCCAGCTGCTGGACCTGTGGAAGTCGCTGCGTGACACCGAGTACGCCGACTGCCTGAACCTGCTGCACTTCCACATGGGCTCGCAGATCTCCAACGTGCGCGACATCGCCAACGGCATGCGCGAAGCCACCCGCTACTTCGTGGAGCTGTCGCGCCTGGGCGCGAAGATCACCCACGTCGATGTGGGCGGTGGCCTGGGCGTGGACTATGAAGGCACCCGTTCGCGCAGCTTCTGCTCGATCAACTACGGCCTGCATTCCTACGCCAGCAACATCGTGCAGCCGCTGGCCAATGCCTGCGAAGAGTTCGGCCTGACCCCACCGCGCATCGTCACCGAGTGCGGCCGCGCGATGACCGCGCACCACGCGGTGCTGATCGCCAATGTGTCGGAAGTGGAAGAAGCGCAGGAAGGCCGCGTGCCGGACCAGCACGACGACGAGCCGGCGGCGATTCGCCACCTGCGCGAGATCCATGACGAGCTGGACGTGCGCCCCGCGGTGGAACTGTTCCAGGAAGCCCAGCATTTCCATGCCGAAGGCCTGGCCAGCTACGCGCTGGGCCAGATCGACCTGCCGCAGCGTGCGCGCATCGACGATCTGTTCTACGCCATCGCCCACGGCGTGCGTGCGCGCCTGAGCTATGACGAGAAGAGCCATCGCCCGGTGCTGGACGAACTGAACGAGCGCCTGGTCGACAAGTACTTCGTCAACTTCAGCGTGTTCGAATCGATCCCGGACGTGTGGGCGATCGACCAGGTGTTTCCGATCGTGCCGATCGAGCGCCTGGACGAGACCCCGGACCGCCGCGGCATCATCGCTGACATGACCTGCGACTCGGATGGCATGGTGGAAACCTATGTCGAGAACGAGAGCCTGGACAGCTCGCTGCCGCTGCACAAGATGAAGCCGGGCGAGAGCTACCGCATCGGCTTCTTCATGGTCGGCGCGTACCAGGAAATTCTGGGTGACATCCATAACCTGTTCGGCGATACCGACGCGGTGGAAGTGCTGGCCGATGCCGATGGCTATGCCATTACCCAGCAGCGCCGCGGCGACACCACCGACGTGATGCTGGATTACGTGGGTTACCGCCTGGACGAACTGCGGGCGACCTATGCGCAGCGCGTGGCTGCAGCGCAGCTGTCGCCAGAACGCGCGCAGGAACTGTCGGACGCGCTGGAAGCCGGCCTGACCGGTTATACCTACCTCTCCGACGAGCCGTTGGTCTGAGGTAAACGGGAATGCCGGGCACAGGCCCGGCGCTACCGGCCCCGATGAGCGCGCGCACGATCTTCCACCTGTTCCTGCATGCCGCCGTGCCAGCGTTGCTGGCATGGTTGTTCTGGCGCAAGCGCTTCGCCTCGGCGTGGTTGTTGATGCTGCTGGGCTGGATCATCGACCTGGACCATCTGCTGGCCGACCCGATCTATGCACCGAACCGCTGCAGCATTGGTTTCCATCCGCTGCACACCGCACCGGCCATTGCGGTCTATGCCGGGCTGTGCGTGCCGAAGAAAACGCGGTTGTTCGGCATCGGTCTGATCATCCACATCGTGCTGGACGCAATTGATTGCTGGTGGATGCATCACCGTTGATGCTTGATGCACGGCGACCGGTCGGATTGGCGCTTGGTAGAGCCGGCCGCTGGCCGGCTTCCGCTGGGCGTTCCCTGTGACCACGTGGTTGCCGGCCAGCGGTCGGCACTACCCACCGTCAGGTTGGTCGCTTCACGCCACCGGCAACCACACCGTCGCGCGCAGGCCCGGCTGCACATTCTCCAGCGCCAGGCGCCCGCCATAGCTGGCGGCGATATCGCCCACGATCGCCAACCCCAATCCACTGCTGCCCACGCGCTCATCCAGCCGCACGCCACGCTGGGTGACCCGTTCCAGCGCGTCTGCGGCCAGGCCGGGGCCATCGTCGCGCACTTCGATGCGTAGCTGCCCTTCGCTGGTTTCCGCTTCGACAGTGACCTGCTGTTGCGCCCAGCGCCCGGCATTGTCCAGCAGGTTGCCCAGCATCTCCTCCAGATCCGCACTGGCACCGGCGAACTGCAGCGTCGGATCGATGCCCGCCGCCGTGAACGCGATGCCACGTTCGCCATGCACGCGTGCCATCAGCCGGCACATCGCCTGTGCGACGGCCGCCACGTCGGTGCGCTGGCGATGGTCGGCGGCCAGTCCTGCAGCCAGGTAACGGTCGACACTGGCCTGCATGCGCGCACTCTGCTCGCGCACGGTGGCCCGCCAGTGCGCGCCATCGCCGTCAGCTTCGGTGGCCAGCACGCTCAGCGGGGTTTTCAGCGCATGCGCCAGATCCTGTGCACTGGTGCGCGCACGCGCGACCATGCGTTGCTGGTGGTCCAGCAGTGCATTGAGTTCTTCCCCCAGCGGTGCGACCTCCGCGCCCAGTTCCTGCGTGTCGATGCGCAGCACATCACCGCGGCGTACCCGTTCCAGCTGCGCACCGAGGCGATGCAGTGGGCGCAGGCCGAAGTGCACCTGGCTGGCCAGCACCGCCAGCCACGCCGCAACCAGTACGCCCAGGGCGATGGCGGTGCGGTTGCGGAACGCGGCAACATCCGCATCCAGTGTGCTGCGATCGGTGGCGACCACGGCTACGAACGGTTCGCTGGCGCGTGGCAGGCGCACCTGCTGCACGCGTGCGCGCAGGGATTGCTGCAGCGGCCCGGCCAGGTTGCGGGTGGCCGGCCCGGCAACCGGCGCCGGCAGGGTTTCATCCCACAGCGAGCGCGACTGCAGCAACACGCGGCCATCGGCCCCAGTGATCTGCCAGTAGGCACCGGAGAACACGCGCTGGAAGCGTGCGTCATTGGGTTCCTGGCGCAGGCGCAGCTGTCCGTCCGCATCCATTTCGGCCTGCGCCAGCAGGGTCAGCATGTCCTGCTGCAGTTCGTGGTCGAGGCGGTCACGCGCACTGCGCTTGAACAGCTCGCCCAGCAGCGCGCTGGCCAGCAGCGAGACCAGCAGCAGGCCGACGCCGCCGGCCAGCAGCAGGCGCCGTCGCAGCGATGGTTGCCGGCTCACGGCGCGGCCAGCCGCCAGCCCTGGCCGCGCACGGTCTGGATCAGGTCGATGCCGAGCTTGCGGCGCACGCGACCGAGCAGCACGTCCAGTGCGTTGGAGTCCGGGTCGTGGCCACCGTCGAACACCTGCTCGCCCAGCCGGTCGCGGCCGATCACCTGGCCGCTGTGATGGATGAAGTAGCTGAGCAGGCGGAACTCCTGCGGACTGAGCGGCAGCGCCTGCCCATCCAGTTCAAAGCGGCCGGCATTGACGTCCAGCTGCAGCGGGCCGCAGTGCAGGCGCGGGCTGGCGTGGCCATGGCTGCGGCGGATCAGGGCGCGCAGCCGCAGCACCAGTTCGTCGGCCTGGAACGGTTTGGTCAGGTAGTCGTCGGCACCGGCATCGAAGCCAGCCAGCTTGTCGTGCCAGCGCCCGCGCGCGGTCAGCACCAGCACCGGAAAGCTGCGGCCATTGCCGCGCCAGCGCTCGATCACGCTCAGTCCATCCAGTCCGGGCAGGCCGAGGTCGACGATGGCGGCCTGCAGGTCCTCGATCTGGCCGATCTCCTCGGCCTGGCGACCGTCGGCGACCACCGCCACCACATAGCCGGCCTGTTCCAGCAGGGGCACCAGGCGCTGTGCCAGTGCGGCATCGTCTTCGGCCAACAGGATGCGCATCAGTCGTCGAGCTCCATCTTCAGCAGCTTTCCGCTGCGCGCATCATAGTCCAGCTCCACCACCACGCCGTCGCCGCGCAGGATCTCCACTTCGTAGACGCCGTCGTCCAGCTCCACTTCCAGCAGTTGGCCCGGGTAGCGCTTGAGCGCATCGCGCACCACGCTCTCCAGCGGCACGTAGCGGCCCTGCTGCACGGCGCGACGCGCGACCTGCTGCGCCGGGTCCTGCAGGGGCGCGGCGGCGGTCGGGGCGTTGGCCAGGGCCAGCAGCAGGGGCAGGGTGGCGAGCATGCGGGTAAGGAAAGAGAGAGGGGTACAGGCGCGAGTGTGGCGGGGATGACTAACAGCCGGCTAACAGCCACGGCTAAGGCGCTGTTAACCGGGCCATGCATCGTGGCGTTGCCGGGATGGTCCGGCCACGAACAGGAGAACCCCATGTTGAAGTCGCTCACCCTCGCCACTGTTGCCCTGCTTGCCGTCGCGCCGGCCGTACAGGCCGCGCCGCTGGGCATGGCCCAGGTTGAACAGACCCTGCGCAAGGCCGGCTACACCCAGATCCACGAGATCGAACGCGATGATGGCCTGTGGGAGGCTGACGTGAGCCGCGCCGATGGCCGCTTCAGCGAGGTCTACGTGGACCCGAAGACCGGCGAGATCTTCGACGAGCACAGCGGCCGCGCGCTGCTGACTACCGAGCAGGTGCTGGCACGGGCGCAGTCGCATGGCCTGCGCGAGATCCATTCGCTGGAACGCGATGGTGCGACCTGGTCGCTGGAAGCCCGCAATGCCCGCAACCAGAAGGTAGAGGTGCGCCTGAGCGGCTATGACGGCCGCATCCTGCACAGCGAGCGCGATGGCTGGCTGGATTGATTCGCGTGCCGGTAGGTGCCGGCCGCTGGCCGGCTCACGGGGAGAAAGCGTGTCGACCAAGGTCGACACCTACCGGGCATAGGTACCGGTAGATGCCGGCCGCTGGCCGGCACACGGGGAGAAAGCGTGCCGACCAAGGTCGACATCTACCAAGCGTACGCAGCGATAGCGGCCACCTGGGTCGGCCCGGGCCCGGCGCGGAGCTTACCAGCCGTACGGCGGTGGGTAATCCCAGCCCGGGCCCCGGCCGTAGTAGCCGCCATACGGGCCGAAGAAGCCCGGTCCCTTGCCTTCGCTCACGTGGATGTTGACGTTGACCCCGTGGGTCTTGCCCTCATCGGTGGTGTAGTTCTTGCTCAGGTTCAGCGTGGCCGCGTTGTAGTGGCTGTTGCCACCGTTCTTGGAATAGCCGATGCCGGTGGTGAAGCTGCCCGACACCTTGACCTTGTCGTCGGTGACGTCGGCGATCCTGGCGTCGTCGTGCACGCGCGGGCCGCTCTTGTCACCGTAATAGGTGCCGGGCGGGTCCTGCTGCAGGGCCGGGTCGTTGAGATAGCGCATCGGCGCCTGCGGCAGCGTCAGGTCCAGGCCGGCAGCCTGCGGCGCGGTGGCGCCGGCGGCGGACTGGGCCAGCACGGTTCCCGGCAGGGCCAGGCACAGCAGCAGGGTCAGGGGGCGGATCATGACGGCGCTCCAGCGGACAGGTGGCCGCGCAACACGCGGCGGTACAGGCCGACGCTAGCAGGGGTTGCTTGAATGATGCCTGTCGGCGCCCGCTTGCGGTAGAGCCAGGCCATGCCTGGCTGCACGCTACAACCGTTCGAACCCGAACAGCCCTTCCAGCGCATGCCTGCGCCGCTCGATCCGGGCGCGCAGCAGTTGGGCGCCGATCATTGAATAAGTGATGCCGTTGCCGCCGTAGGCCATGGCGAAATGGACCCGCGGCCCCCACTGCGCGTGCGGGCCGAAGAAGGGCAGGCCGTCGGCGGTTTCGGCGAAGGTGCCGGCCCAGGAAAAGGCGGGCACCGGGTCCAGCCGCGGGAACCAATGCAGCAGCTGATCCATCAGCTTTTCGGCCTTACGCTGCACGCGCCGGTCGCGCCGCGCCGGGATATCGATGGCGTCGTCCAGCCCACCCACCAGCAGGCGGCGGTCGCCGGTGGCGCGCAGGTACAGGTACGGGCGTGCGCTCTCCCACACCATCGTGCGCTGCAGCCGGCCCAGCGTGTCCGCATCGATCGGGTCGGTGATGAAGGCGTAGCTGCTGCGGTTGCGCGCGACCCGCTGTTCAAGCCAACGCTGGTTGGCGTAGCCCATGGCCAGGACCACGTGGCGGGCACGGACCGTGGCGCCGGCCTCGGTCATCGCGGTTACGCCCTGCGCGCCAGGCTTGAGCGTGTGCAGCACGGTGCGGTCGTGCACATGGCCGCCGCGACGGCGCACTCGTTTGAGCAGGCCGTAGGTGAGGCAGTAGGGATCGACCCGCGCCGCCTGGCGGGTCAACAGGGCGCCGCCGGCATCCACGTCGAAGCGTTCGCGCAGGGCTTCGCGGTCCAGCCAACGCGCGTCCAGTCCAATATCACGGCGTGCAGCTCCTTCGGCCATCAGGCGCGGCACGTCGCGCCGCCGGCTGGCCAGGTACAGGCTGTCCATCGGCCGGAAGTCCACCTCCTTCAGCCCGCGTGCCACTTCGGCCAGTGCCGGGATCGCGTCGGCACAGGCAAGGTAGGCCAGGGCGGCGGCATCCTTGCCATAGCGCTCGGCCAGTTCCAGCAGATGGGTATCGATCTCGTACTGCAACAGCGCGGTGCTGGCCGCCGTGCTGCCCCAGCCGATGTCGCGCTGCTCGATCACCGCCACCTCGTGGCCGTGGGCGGACAGTTCGTCGGCGATCAGCGCACCGGTGATGCCGCCACCGACCACCAGCACGTCGCAGCGCAGATCCTGCTCCAGCGGGGGAAAGGCCTGCAGCAGTCCGTTGCGCACTGCCCACCAGGGGTAGCCACTTTTCAGGTCCATGCGTGGTCGTGCTCAGGCGGTGGGGTGGCCGGTATGCGGGGTCTGGATCAGTTCGGACAGATCGAAGCCCTGCAGGCGGGCCGCGGCCAGATAATGGTCCTGCACGGTCGCGTCCAGGCGTGGCTCGCGCGCCAGCAGCCACAGGTACTTGCGATCCGGGCTGCCGACCAGCGAGACGCTGTAGTCCGGGGCGACCTGGATCACCCAATAGTCGCCCTTGGCGAACGGCAGCCAGCGCAGGCCCTTGGGCAGGAAACTGACCTCCAGGCGCGCGCTGTCGTTGTCGACGGCGCAGGCCTCGCCGGTGGCCTCTTCGATCTCGCCGTCCATGCGGCAGCGGTTGGTGACGCCGACATTGCCGTTGTCGAGCAGGGTGTAGTGCGCCGACACATCGGTGCAGCCTTGCGGCTCGTGGCGCATCGGTAGGCGCGCGATCTCGTACCAGGTGCCCAGGTAGCGCGGCAGCTTGAGGTCGGCGACGGTCTTCAGCGGCGGGTGCTCGGTCATCGGTCATCGTGGCAGGGGCGGGCCTCCACGATGCCGATGGGCTCGCCATGGGCGGGTGAAGCCGGGGCGATGGCCGTGTCCAGAACGATCCGTCGCCGCTGCGACGTGCCTGTTGTCACCGGCATGGCGGTATCCTGCCGCCAGCGCCGTGTTTTCCTGATCCAACCGAGGTGGAGGTGCCGATGTACCAGGTGATCCTGTTGAAGAGTGAATCCGCGTTCGCGCGCGAACAGTGGCCGCAGGTCGACGACCTGGTCGACTACGAGGGCGTCAGCTACAGCCTGCGAGCCGGCCCGCGCCAGCCACTGCCGACCGACCACGAGTGGCACCCGGTGGCGGTATATGCGCCCGATGAGATCACCGAGGAAGAGTTCCAGGACTGGTACGCGCTGCAGCAGCCGACCGTGGAAGAGCTGCGCCTGAAGTACTGATACTGCTGCGCGTCCCCCATCCGTCCTTTACCGCCTCTGCCGTATAGTCGCGCGCAGGCGCGGTGGTCCGCGCGAACCGGTGTGGCTGCGTGTCTTCTTTCCTGCGATCGATCCGTGCACGAGGGCCCTGGTGGGCCCTGCTGCTGTGCACTGCCTTCCTGCTGTCCGCGCCGGTGCTGGCGCAGGAGGAGGACCCCACGCCCAAGCAACAGCTGGCGGACATCGATTCGCGGTTGAAGGATGTCGAGCGCAAACGTGGCGATGCGGAAGCCACCGAGACGCTGGCGATGCTGTCCGAGAATGCCTCGCAGGCACGGCGTGACGCCGAGGCACTGGAAAAGGCACTGCAGCCCCAGCTGGATCGCATCAACGAGCAGCTGGCGCAGCTGGGGACGCCTGCCGAGGGCACCACGGAGCCGCCGGAGCTGGCAGCGCAGCGACGGGCCATAACCAGGCAGCGCGACGGCCTGGCCGCGTCGGTAGCGCAGGCCAAGGCCAGTGCCGTGCGTGCACAGCAGCTGGCGGCGGACATCGAGCAGCAGCGCACCGCACAACGTACGGAGGAACTGGGCCAGAAGGTCGCCTCGCCGCTGTCGCCTGCGTTGTGGAGCAAGGTGGCCGAGCGCCTGCCGATCGATATCGCGCGCGTTGCGCCGTTGGCCGAGCAGGGGCGTGACGCGCTGGTGGCCGGCATCCGCACCCATGGCTGGGGCACGCCGTTGCTGGGCCTGCTGGCCGCGCTGGTGATGATGTTCCCGCTGCGGTTGTGGCTGCGCAGGCTGGGGCGGCAGTTCGCCGCGTCCGAGCGCGCGCCTGATGGACGACTGCGCCGGTCTGGCCTGGCAATGTGGCTGCTGCTGGTGGGCACGCTGCTGCCCGGTTATGCCGTGGTGGTACTGATGGCGGCGCTGGATGCGATCGATGCCATCGCGCCGCGCTTGCAGGTCGTGGCCGACGGCCTGGAGACCGCCACCTTCCGTGCGGCGTTCATTGCCGCGCTCAGCGCCTGCCTGCTGGTGCCCAAGCGCCCGTCATGGCGGCTGTTGAACCTGGACGACACCGCCGCGCTGAAGCTGCGCAAATATGCCTGGGGCGCGGCGGCGCTGGCCTGGCTGAGCACGGTGCTGGTGGCCCTCGACCAGGCTACGCGCACCAGCGACGTCACCACGGTGGCGTTGGACGGCCTGATTGCCCTGACTTACCTCGGCCTGATCATGGCCATGCTGGTGACCCTGGCGCGCCTGCATCGCCGGCAGACCGCCGAGGCCGAGGCCAAGCTGGAAGCACAGGCCGATGGCGTGGGGGCAACCACGCCCGTGCGCCGCAGCAGCTGGCTGGTGCTGGCCCGGGTAGCGGGCAATATCGCGGTGGTGGCGGCCATCGTTGCCACGTTGCTGGGCTACCTAAATTTCGCCAAGTTCGTGAACCAGCAGCTGATCGGCGGCAGCATCGTCGTGCTGGCCGCAACCCTGCTGTTCAAGTTCGTCGATGACCTGAGCACCTGGATGCTCAACGCCGACAGCAAGGTCGGCCAGACCATCCTGCTCAGCACCGGCCTGAGCGTATCGCGGCTGGAACAGGCGGGCGTGCTGCTGTCGGCGGCGTTGCGCACCATCGTCGTACTGATCGCGCTGCTGGCGCTGGTGGCACCGTTCGGCAACATCGGCGCGGTGGTGGAGCGCTTCTCCTCGCTGTTCACGTCTGGATTCGACATTGGCGGAACCAAGCTGGAGCCGGTGCGCATCGTGCTGGCGGTGCTGGTGCTGCTGGCTGGCCTGGCCGTTACCCAGCTGGTACAGCGCTGGCTGACCGACACCTACCTGCCCAAGACCGAGCTGGATCTGGGCGCGCGCAATTCGGTGAGTACCGTTGCCCGCTATGTGGGCATCATCATCGCGGTGATCTGGGCGCTGTCGGCGATGGGCCTGCAGCTGAGCAAGCTGGCATTGCTGGTCAGCGCGCTGTCGGTGGGTATCGGTTTCGGCCTGCAGGTGATCACCCAGAACTTTGTTTCCGGCCTGATCCTGCTGGCCGAGCGGCCGGTGAAGATCGGCGACTGGGTGAAGCTGGGCGACCAGGAGGGCGACATCCGCCGCATCAGCCTGCGATCGACCGAGATCCAGGTGGGCGACAAGTCGACGTTGATCGTGCCCAACTCCGAGCTGGTCACCAAGACCGTGCGCAACATGACGATGGGCAACAACCAGGGCCGCATCCAGATCCAGTTCGCGGTGCCGCCCAGCACGGATGTCGGCAATCTGCGGCAGGCGCTGCTGGATGCGTACACCGCGCACACCAACGTGCTGAAACAGCCGGCACCGACGGTCTACATCGACAGCATTGCCGGTGGCCAGATCACCATCAACAGCTTCGCTTACGTGGCCAGCCCGCGGCAGGTGTACGCCACCCGCAGCGACCTGTACTTCAGCCTGTTGCAGATCCTGGCCGAGCGGAACATTCCGCTGTCGACCCCGACCGACATCCACATCATCCGCGATCCGCAGGAGTAGGGGTTTCTTTGCAGGGCTGCGCCCTGCACCCGCTACAAGCCGGAGCTACGGCAACGGCAACGACAAAAGCTGGTTTCCTGTGGGATGGCGGGGTGGGTCCGGTTGCGGGGGCCGCTGCAGGTACCCCTCCGGGGCCCGGCCCAGCCGCTGGCGGCTGCGCGTTCGGGCGGTTGCGAAGCAGTGCTTCGCAAGCGAAGCGCCCTCACCCATGTAAGCTCGGTCGCCGCATCCATGCGGCTCACGCCCCCGCAACCGGACCCACCCCGCCTTCGACAGTTTTCCGCGATCTTTTGGAATTGCTTTTGGGGTCAGATCCGTTTTCCTCCGGAAAACGGATCTGACCCCAGATTGATTTCGATATCTCACAAAAGTGTCGACCAAGGTCTGCACCTACCGACAGCCGCAGGACTCTGTCAGAGGTGGGGCGGTGTCGGAGTGCGGGGTGTCAGCCGCATGGATGCGGCTGCCAAGCCTCCAGGGACGGATTTACGGCGTCCCCGCACTCCGACACCGCCCCGCCCAACCACGGAATGCACGCTGTTGCTGTTGCCGTTGCTCCGGTTTGTAGCGGGTGCAGGGCGCAGCCCTGCAAATAGCCCTACCCCCGCGGTCGGCTGCGCGAGGGCACCAGTGCGAACGTATCCACCGCCAGCTTCTCGGCGTGGTTCAACCACGCGCGGATCTCCAGATCGTCCACTTCGTGATCCAACCCGAACGACACGTTGATCTTGCCGTTGGCATCGGGCTGTACCCACTGCTGGGCCAGTACCACCTTGCGCTGCGAGGACACCGCTTCGATCCAGAAACCGCGGTCCGGGCGCGTGCTCGCCACCAGTTGCAGCATGTACTGGCCGGCACGCGTACGGCGTCCCTTCTGGGTGATCATGTGTGCCTGGCGCACGCTCGGGCGCGGGCCCTGGAGCGTATCCAGCGGTGCATCCACCGCGATGCCACCGCGCAGGTCGTTGTCGCGGTACAGCTTGAAGCCGTTGTCGCGGTTGACGAGCAGGGCGCACCAGTCACCATCGGCCGAGCCGTCCTCGAACGCGGTGCAACGGTCGACGTAGGCCAGGGTGTTGTCCGGGTTGGCATCATCGAACTGGCGCGAGGTGTTTTCCAGGTACACCGACTTCAAGCCCCACTCCTTGTCGTACTCCAGCAGCACCGGCGGCTGCACGTGCTGCAGGCCAACGACCACCTGGTCATCGCCATCGATCTTCAGTTCGCGGGTCGGCTGGCCCAGCCACAGCGAACGGGCGAAGGCCAGGTACTGCGGGTAGTCGCGGCCATCATCGCGCCGCGCGGCCACGCTGGCACTGGGCGCGCGCTGCGGGTCGATCAGCGAGCGGCCAAAGCCCATCGTCTTCAGGTTCGGGTCCAGCAGGCTGAGCAGGGTCGCACCGGAATCCAGGGTGGTGCCAGCGTCGGCACTGAGCTGCTGCGGGGCAATGCCGTCGCCGAGGAACAGCAGCAGGTTCTCGCGCTTCTGCTTGGCCAGCACGTGGCTGAGGTCGTTGGGCATCGCCAGGTGGTCGGAGGCGATCACGATCAGCGTGTCCTTCCCATACGGGCTGGCCTGGATACGCTCGACCAGCTGTGAGATCAGGCGGTCGGTGCACTTGAGTGCATTGAGCAGGCCGATGTTGCCGTACCCGCTCCGGTAGCGCTCGCCCTTGCACGACACCGGCAGGTGGCCCGCCGGGTGGTGGGTGTCCATGGTCAGCGTGGTCAGCATGAACGGTGAACCGGCGCGTGAGAGCTGCTCGAAGCGCTGGTAGGCGGTGTCCAGCAGCACGTCGTCGTGCACGCCCCAGGCCGAGTAGTGGATGCGGCCGATCTTCTTCTGCTGCTTGAACCATGCCAGGTCATGCACTTCGTCAAAGCCATGGCTGGCCAGGAACTGGCCCTTGCCGGCGAACTGGCCGTTGGCGCCGCCCAGGTAATGGTTGGTGTAGCCCTGCTGCTTCAGGTAGTCGCCCAGGCACACCGCCTTGGGCAGGAAACTGCCCATGCGGTCCATGCTGTTCTCGTCGCCCTGCGAGGTGGTCAGCGGCACGCCACACATTGACGACACCAGGCCGGCGATGGTCCAACCGCTGCCTTCGGCCGAGGCCAGGCCACGTACGTCCAGCGACTCGGATGCCAGGCGGTTGAGGTTGGGCATCAGGCCGGGAAACACGGCCTCGTCCAGATAGGTGCGTTCCAGGCTCTCGCCGTAGATCCATACGATGTTGCGCGGGCGCTGCAACGGCTGCGTCGGCACCTGGTACTCGGGGGCGATGCGGGCGAAATCGACCGGGCGCAGCTGCTGGTAGAGGCGTTGGCCGTCACGGGCCAGCGGGCTGATCAGGATCGTGGCCACCCACACGGTCGCGAAACCGGCGAACAGCGCACCACCGTGGCCGGGCCGGCGCCAGCGTTTCACCCGCGTGGCAAACAGTGGCAGCAGCGAGACCAGCGCCAGCACGATGAAGCCGGCGATGTAGCCCTTGAAGTCGGAGACACCAGCGCCTTCCATGTCGGCGCCGAGGTGATAGAGCGTGGCGGCGTTGAGCCCATCACCGGACAGTTTGTCGATCAGCCACCACGTGCTGAGCATCAGCAACAGCAGCGAGAATGCACCGGCCTTCCACCACACCCACTTGTCGGACGCGAGGAACAGCCAGCACAGCAGCAACAACGACAGCAGCAGTATCCAGAGCATAGGCAGCTTCGGCAGTGACGGGGTGGTGGCGATGGACGTCGTACCGACGCGTGTCCATCCGACCGGCGCTGCTGCAAGCACATCCACATGACAGGCCGATGACCCGATAGTGCATGCACGAAGCTGACTGAAATGTTTGTTGAAAGGACGCGCGTGCAATCACGCCGCGAAGGTAAAACGAGCGTGAAAGGCTTCGTTGGATTGCATTAAAAACCGCATGAATACGCGGCTTTTCGCCAATGCATCAGCGGTGCCCGCGTTCCTCGCGCGCCCGCGCGCGACGATCGAACAGCAATGCACTGGTAACGATGCCCAGCCCCAGCACCACGCCGATCAGCAGCAGTATCAGTGCGATCAGGGGATAGCCGAACAGGTGCCAGCCGGTGTCGATCTTCATCATCATTGCCGCAGCCATGATCAACGCGGCGCTGATGATGCCGGCCGCCACGCGGTTGGCGATCTTCTGCAGGTTCTCCATCAATCGCGATTCTTCCAGCCCGGTCACCTTCATCTGCAGGCGGTTCTCGGCCAGCAGCGCCATGATGTCCGACAGCTTGCGCGGCCCATCGCGCAGCAGCTGCTGCAGCTCCATCGCCTCGCTGGCGATGTTGGCCGCCGACAGGGATTTCTTCAGGCGCGCGCGCATCACGTGCTGCAGCTGGCGCTCGACGATGCGGCGCGTGTCCAGCTCCGGTGCCAGCAGCCGGCACACGGTTTCCAGGTTGAGCAGGGCCTTGCCCAGCAGGCTCAGTTCCGGCGGCGTGCGCAGGCCGCAGGCGGTGGCGATGCGCACCATGTCCAGCACCACGCGGCCTTCCGAGAAGCTGCCACTGGCGGCGTAGCGCGCGATCAGCTGGCCGGTCTCACGCAGGTAGCGCTCTTCGTCGAAGGCCTCCAGCCGCGTGCTGATGCTGATCAGATCGTCGGCCACCTCTTCGCCGCGGCCATCGACGGCGGCGAACAGGATCTTCAGCAGCCGCTCGCGCAGGCGCGGCGGCATGTGCGCGACCATGCCCAGGTCGAAGATCGCCAGCCGGCCATCGGGCATCACCCGCAGGTTGCCCGGGTGCGGGTCGGCATGGATCTCGCCATGCACGAAGATCTGGTCCAGATAGCCGCGGATGAGCGCCGCTGCCAGCGGATCCATGTCCTGCTCGGTGCGGCGCACGCCAGAGATCGCATCCACGCGCACGCCGGTGGCGAGCTCCATGGTCAGCACGCGCTGGCTGCTGTAGTCCCAGATCGGCTGCGGCACCCACAGGCGGCGGAAGGGCCGCAGATGCCGTCCGAAGCGGGCCAGATTCTCGGCCTCGGCGTGGTAGTCCAGCTCCTGCATCAGGGTCTTGGCGAACTCGTTGAGCCAATCGCGCAGGCGCACGCGGCGGCCCACCTGGGTCAGGTGATCGGCGGCCAGCGCAAAGCTGCGCAGCGCTTCCAGGTCCGAGCGCAGCTGCGCGGCCACCTCAGGCTTCTGCACTTTCACCGCCACCTGGCGGCCATCATGCAGCACCGCGCGATGCACCTGCGCGATCGACGCACAGCCCAACGGCTCGGGATCGAACGAGGCAAACAGCTTGCTAACCCCCACGCCCAGCTCCTGCTCGATGATGGCGTGGATGCGCTCGACCGGGATCGGCGCCACCTTTTCCTGCATGCGTTCCAGGGCGGTGGCGAACTCCACCGGTACCATGTCCGGGCGGGTGGACAGCATCTGGCCCAGCTTGACGAAGGTCGGCCCCAAGGCCTCCAGGTCACTGACGAACTGCTCCGGGTTGCCATCGGCGGGCACGTCGGCCTGGTTGCTGGCGACGTCCAGGTTCATGCCCGAGAAAACGCCCGAATGGCGGTAGCGCATCAGCAGGCGCAGGATCTGGCTGCGCCGGTTCATGCCTTTGACCAGCGGGGGATTGCCATTGGCGGTGGGCGGATTGCTCAAGCGTAACTCCCATGCGGCAAGGACGGTAGTGCCGGGCGCTGGCCGGCAATGTCCGGATTCGGCAGTGTCGCCGGGGGAAGGTGGGCATGCGGTGAACCCCGCGGCTATCGCAGAGACCGGCGGATCGGTCAGAATCGGCGCATTCCCTCTCTTGGACGCCCCATGGCCGGTGCCAGCCTGTTCGCCCTGCTCGACGATATCGCCTCCCTGCTCGACGATGTCTCGGTGCTGACCAAGGTCGCCGCGAAGAAGACCGCCGGTGTGCTGGGCGACGATCTGGCGCTGAACGCGCAGCAGGTGACCGGGGTCAACGCCAACCGCGAGCTGCCAGTGGTGTGGGCGGTGGCCAAGGGCTCGCTGGTCAACAAGGTGATCCTGGTGCCGGCGGCCCTGGCGATCAGTGCGTTGGAAGCCTGGCTGCGCAGCCGGGGCTGGAACGTGCCGCTGATCGTGCCGCTGATGATGATCGGCGGTGCCTTCCTGTGCTTCGAAGGCGTGGAGAAGCTGGCGCACCGCTTCCTGCATTCCTCCGACGACGATGCCGAACGCCAGGCCGAACGCCGCAAGGCGCTGGCTGACGCGCAGGTGGACATGGTCGCGTGGGAGAAGGACAAGGTGAAGGGCGCGATCCGCACCGACTTCATCCTTTCGGCCGAGATCATCGTGCTCACCCTGGGCGTGGTCGCCACTGCGTCGTTCACCAACCAGATCCTCACGCTGAGCGTGGTCGCACTGGCGATGACCGTGTTCGTCTACGGACTGGTGGCAGGCATCGTCAAGCTCGATGACGTTGGGCTGTACCTGTCGCGCAAGGGCGGTGCCATTGCCGCCTTCGGTCGCGGGCTGGTGGCGTCGGCGCCGTGGCTGATGAAGTTCCTGTCGGTGGCCGGCACCATCGCCATGTTCCTGGTCGGCGGCGGCATCCTGGTGCACAACGTGCCGGCCCTGCACCACGCGGTGCAGGCGCTGGGCGGCGAAGGGCAGTGGGGCTGGCTGGTGAGCGCGGTGGGCAACATGGTGGTCGGCATCATCGCCGGCGCCATCGTGCTGGCAGCGGTGACCGGGTTCCAGAAGCTGCGCGGTAAATAAGCCCGTAGACCCTCGGGGTCAGATCCCTTTTCCCGTTGGAAAAGGGATCTGACCCCATTCCACGATCACCCCGCCTGCACGCGGTTCTTGCCCTGCCGCTTGGCC
This sequence comes from Stenotrophomonas sp. FR012, assembly GCF_047520565.2. NCBI lineage: Bacteria > Pseudomonadati > Pseudomonadota > Gammaproteobacteria > Lysobacterales > Lysobacteraceae > Stenotrophomonas > Stenotrophomonas sp. FR012. The sequence continues at coordinate 144,202 of NZ_JAXBQL020000008.1, read as the reverse complement.
GCATACAGCGCGTCATCGGCGCGCCGCAGCAGGGTCTCGGTATCGTCGCCGGGCTGCCATTGCGCCAGCCCGGCGCTGAAATGCACCGGCACGCGCTGGTCCTGCACGGTCAGCACGCGATGGGCCAGCGAGCGCTGCAGGCGCTGCACGGTGGCCATGCTGTCGGCGCCCTGGGTTTCCGGCAGCACCAGCACGAACTCGTCGCCGCCCAGCCGTGCGATGCCGTCGGTGGCGCGCAGCAGCAGCTTGCACACGGCCACCAGGTGCTGCAGCAACGCATCGCCACCGGCATGCCCATGCGCGTCGTTGGTCTGGTGGAAATCATCCAGGTCGATCACCGCTACGCCCAGCGGTGAGTTGTTGCGTGCGGCGCGGGCCAGCTCGCGCTCCAGCAGTTCGTCCAGGCCACGGCGGTTCAGCGCCTGGGTCAGTGGATCGATGCGTGCCAGGTCACCAGCGGCGCGCAGTTCCTGCTCCAGCTCGGCAATGCGCTGCTCTGCGCGCTCCACTTCCTGCCGCGCATTGGCCAGGTGATCGCGGGCCTGTGCGGCCTGCTGCTGCACTTTGCCTGTATCGCGCATCACCTCCTGCAGCAGCTGGTTGAGGTCGGCGATGCTGCGCGCCTCGCGCAGCTGCAACGCGTAGCTGCCGATGCGGTCGTGGTATTCGCCGGTGCTGGTGGCCATGCCATCCATGCGCTCGATGAACTCGCCCATCAACCCGCGCATCGCCGCCTTCGAATCGTCGATGCCCTGGCGCAGCAGCCCCTGCTTGTAGATCACTTCGCGCAGTTCGGCCCGGGTGCGCTCGACCGCTTCCGCTTCCAACGGACCGTCCAGCAACTGGCGTACCGCCGCGATCTGGCCCTGCAGCCAGCTGCGGTCATCCAGCAGTTCGCTGACGTTCTCCAGCAGCAGCGCGAACAGCTCCAGCAGCAGCGCCTGCTGCTCCTGCCAGCTTTCGGCACGCACGCCGACCTGGTGGCCAAGTTCGCGCACGCCCTGTTCGATGGGTTCCAGGGCCGTGCCCGGCTGCCATTGGCGCAGGCGCAGGGCCAGCGCCTGCGCTTGCTCGCGCAGGTCCGGGTCGTGCTGCAGCAGGGCCACCACCGCACCGCCCAGCAGCAGCCGCAGCTGCTCGGACAGGCGCAGGCTTTCCGGCTGCCCGTCCGGCGAATGCTGCTCGATGGTGCGGATGTACTTGTCGATCAGCTGCCGCATCGCGCGCCCATAGCGCGGCCAATCGGCGCTGGCCTGTGCGGACTGCAGGCGGTCGCCCATGTCGCCCAGTTCGCCGGGCAGGGTGGCCATTCCGTTGGCGAACGCCGCCAGCAGCGGTTCCGGCGCATCGGCGCCTGCGAACAGCTGCTGCAGCGCCACGCCACCGCCGCCCTGCAGCACTACGCGGTCACCCCGCCCATCGTCCACCACCGCGCGCACGCGTGCCGGCGGCCCAAGGGCGGTACCGGGGGCAGGGCGGTGGTCGGGCTGGTCCGTCATGGAGCGAATCCTGGGGCTGGCAGGGACTGGTTCCAGCATATCGGCGCGGCCGCCGAGGGCTTGAACGGCTAGGATGGGCGACAGGATGCCGCAGTGGAGGTGGTGATGCGCGTGATGTTGCTGGGGGCGACCGGCCTGGTCGGTGGGCTGACCCTGCGCAGGCTGCTGGACGACCCGCGCTGCAGCGCCGTGGTTGCCCCGACCCGCCGCCCCCTGGCGTTGACTCACGGGAAGCTGGAGAACCCGGTGCTGGCATTCGACGCGTTGCCCACTTCGCCAGAATGGGCGCGCGTTGACGCGGTCATCTGCGCGCTGGGCAGCACCATCGCCCAGGCCGGCAGCCGCGAGGCCTTCCACCGTATCGACCACGACTATCCGCTGGCGTTCGCCCGCCTGGCGCAGGCGCAGGGTGCGCAGGCCTTTGTGCTGAACTCCGCAGCCGGCGCCAATCCACAGTCGTCGATCTTCTACAGCCGGGTGAAGGGCGAGCTGGAGCGTGACCTGCGCGCGCTGGGATTCAACTCGTTGACCCTGGTCCGCCCAGGGCTGATCGGGGGCGAGCGCAACGAGGTGCGTCGCGGCGAACGCCTGGCACTGACGGTGCTGGGTGCTTTGGGACCGGTGTTGCCGCGTGCGTGGCGGATCAATCCGGCCACCGAGATTGCCAGGGCGCTGGTCGAGGCTGCGTTGGCCCCGCAGCCGGGCGAGCACGTGGTGGCGTCGAGCACGCTGGTCGGCTGATGTCGCGAGCGCTGCGCCTGACCCAGCTGCTGCAGCTGCTGCGCCGTCATCGACGGCCGGTGGCCGGGCAGGCGCTGGCCGAAGCGCTGGGCATCAGCCTGCGCACGCTGTACCGCGATATCGAGACCCTGCGCGAGCAGGGCGCCGACCTGCGTGGCGAGGCCGGCGTCGGCTACCAGCTGGCACCCAGCGATACCTTGCCTCCCATGACCCTGCCACCGGCCGAGATCGACGCGCTGGTGCTGGGCCTGCGCTGGGTCGCCGCGCGCACCGAGCCGGCGCTGGCCGAGGCCGCACGTGATGCCCTGGCGCGTATCGCCCATGTGTTGCCTGCGGCACGCCGCGAGGCATTGCGTGACAGTGGCCTGCGCGTGGGACCTTCGCGTGCTGCGGCCAAGGTGCCGGCAGCACGCCTGCAGGCCGTGCGCGAAGCCGTGGGATCGCAGCAGCGCCTGAAGTTCGCTTACGAGGATGCGCACGGCCAGCGCAGCGCGCGCGTCGTCTGGCCGTTCGCGCTGGGCTACTTCGATGAGGTGCCGATGCTGGCGGCGTGGTGCGAGCACCGCGAGGATTTCCGCCATTTCCGGCTGGATCGCATCCGTCAGGTGCGTGTGCTGGAGGACCGCTACCGCGTGCCGCGCGCCACCCTGCGGCGGCGCTGGCAGAAGGCGCAGGGCATTGCACCCGACTGGCTGGATCGCTCATAACCACAGCAACAGCCGAGAGCGGGGGGTAGAGTCGACTCTACCGGTAGTCCCCTCTACTGACAGAATGTGTCAGCAGGCCCATACCACCATGAATGCTCCCAACAACGGAGCTTCCCCATGTTCACACCCAGCACCCTGCTGCAGTACGTGCACGACGTCGCCATCAGCGCAACCTTCTACAGTGGCATCCTCGGCAAACCACCGGTTGAACAGTCGCCCGGCTTTGCGCTGTTCCTGCTCGGTGATGGTGCCGCACTCGGCCTGTGGCAGCGCGATGACGTGCAGCCTCCGGTGTCCGCGCAGGCCGGTGCCGCCGAACTGGCGATGGTGGTCGCCAACCCCGACGCCGTGCAGCAGATGCACGATGCGTGGCGCGCGTTGGGCGTGCAGATCCTGCAGGCACCAACAACGCTGGAATTCGGCCACACCTTCGTCGGCGCCGATCCGGATGGTCATCGCCTGCGTGTGTACAGCCGTGCCGAGGGTATGGTCGCGCGCGATTGATCGCAGGCGATCTGTGGAGCCGAGCCCATGCTCGGCTTGCTTCTTGCCTTCATCCACGCATGACGTGGATATATTGCAAGGCAGCCGAGCAGGGCTCGGCTCTACAATAGAGCGGCACAAAAAAACGCCGGGCATTGCCCGGCGTTTCCTGTGTTTCAGAGGGGGCCGATCAGCTGGCCAGCGCCAGGTCGTCCATCATCGCGCGCAGGAAGCGGGCGGCTTCACCACCCGTAGCCGCGCGGTGGTCGAAGGTGACCGACAGCGGGATTACCTTGTGCGCTTCCACGCCGCCCATCACCGGGGTCATCTGGTGGCGGGCACGGCCGGCACCGACGATGGCCACGCACGGCGGCACCACGACCGGGGTCGCGTAGCGGCCGGCGAACATGCCGAAGTTGGACAGCGAGATGGTGTAGCCGCTCAGTTCCGAGGCGGCGATCGAACGCGATTCCACCTGCTCACGCAGGCGGTTGACGCCTTCGCGGATGCCGCGTGCATCGAGCATGTCGGCATTGCGCAGGGCCGGCACGAACAGGCCGTCGTCGGTGTCCACGGCGATGCCGATGTCCACCTGGGCGTGCAGGGTGCGGGTCAGCGCTTCACCGTCGAACCAGGCGTTCATGGCCGGCACCTTCTGTGCGGCAATGACGATGGCGCGAACCAGGCGGGCGGTGACGTCGTTGCCCGGCAGCCAGGCGTGGATGTCGGCGTCGTCGTTCAGCGTGGTCGGCACGACCTTGCTGTGCGCATCGGCCATGACGCGGGCCATGTTGCGGCGCACGCCCTTCAGCGGTTCCGGCTGGCCCTTGGCGACCACGCCCGGCGGCTGGGTGCGCATCGGCTTGCCGGCCGCAGACAGCGGGGTGCGGGCTTCGCTCTGCACCGGGGCAGACACCTGCGCCGGGGTGGGCGCGGCATACGCGGCGGCAACCGGTGCCGGGGCGGCGCCGAGTTTGGCGGTGCCGTTGGCGGCGGCCTGCTTGACGTCGGCCATGGTCACCGCACCATCGGTGCCGGTAGCGGCCACGCGGCTCAGGTCCACGCCCAGCTTGCGCGCCATCGCACGCACGGCCGGCACGGCCTTGACGCCACCGACGGCCAGCGCCTGCTCGGCGTGCACGGCATTGGAGCTCTGCATCGCGCCGACCACGGTACCGGCGTCGTCACGCTCGGCCGCGGCGGGCTTGGCGTCCTCGGCGGCAACCGGAGCGGCCGCAGCCGGCAGCGGCGGCGGGGTCGGTGCGGCAGCCGGCGCTGCCGGTGCGGCGTGACCATGGCTGTGGCCGGTGTCCTGGCCATCGGCGCGCTGCGGCAGGTTCGGGTCCAGTTCGAAGCTGGCCAGCACCGAACCGGTCGGGATGATGTCGCCGGCAGCGCCGGACAGCTTCAGCACCTTGCCGGAGAACGGCGAGGGCACTTCCACCACGGCCTTGGCGGTCTCCATCGACACCAGCGGCTCGTCCAGCTTGATCACATCGCCTTCCTTGACGAACCACTCGACGATGGTCGCGTCCGGCAGGCCTTCGCCCAGGTCGGGCAGGTTGAAGTTCTTGGTCTGGCTCATTTGCAGTTCTCTTCCAGCAGTTCCAGTTCGCGGGCCGGCAGCCAACCCGTCGCGCCATTGGCGCGCTCGGACCACCACCACCCGCCGTGTTCGTGATGAAGCTTCACCATCTCGCCGCTTTCCACATCCAGCTCGCGGGCGTCGTAGTCGCACAGGGCTTCGGCGCGACCCTCGTCCAGCAGCTGCAACCAGGCGATGGGCGCCCATCCAGCGCGCCCATCGTTGGTGCGTACCCAGGCAAACGCCGGCCATTCCTCGTCACGTACACCTACTTCGACGATCTGGCCGGTGTGGAACCGGAGCGGGTTGGGATACTGGCTGCGGTAAGCCCCCAGAAGGCGGGCCCGCATGTCAGCCGGCCGCCACCGCGCGCTTGGCCGCCGCCACGATCCGCTCAACGCTCGGCAGGTACTTCATTTCCAGGCGGAACAGCGGAATGTGGGTGTCGTAGCCAGTGACGCGCTCGACCGGGGCCAGCAGGTCGTAGATCGATTCCTCGGCCAGGCGCGCGGCGATCTCGGCGCCGAAGCCCGCGGTCTTCGGGGCCTCCTGCACGATCACGCAGCGGCCGGTCTTGGCCACCGATTCGGCGATGGTGGCGAAGTCCAGCGGGCGCAGCGTGGCCACGTCGATGACTTCGGCACTGATGCCTTCCCCGGCCAGCTTGTCGGCCGCTTCCAGGGCTTCCTTCACCTGCGCGCCCCAGGTCACCAGGGTCACGTCGGTGCCGTCGCGCAGCACGAAGCAGACGTCCAGCGGCAAGGCTTCGCCGTCGTTGACGACCACTTCCTTGTACTGGCGGTAGATGCGCTTGGGCTCCATGTAGATCACCGGATCCGGCTCGCGGATCGCGGCCAGCAGCAGGCCGTAGGCACGCTGCGGCGACGACGGCAGCACCACGCGCAGGCCCGGCACATTGGTGAAGATCGCCTCGTTGGCTTCGCTGTGGTGTTCCGGCGCGCGGATGCCACCGCCCCACGGCACGCGCAGCACCATCGGGCAGTGCAGGCGGCCACGCGTGCGGTAACGCAGGCGTGCGGCGTGGCAGACGATATGGTCGACCATCGGGTACATGAAGCCATCGAACTGGGCTTCGGCCACCGGCTTCATGCCTTGTGCGGCCAGGCCGATGGTCAGACCGGCGATGGTGGTTTCGTCCAGCGGGGTGTCGAGGATGCGGTCCGAGCCGAAGCGCTGCTGCAGGCCGGCAGTGGCGCGGAACACGCCGCCGTTGACGCCCACGTCCTCGCCCAGCACCAGCACCGACGGATCGTGTTCCAGCTCCCAGGCCAGCGCCTGGGTGATGGCTTCGATGAGGGTGATCGGGGTGGTGGTCATGCTGTCATCTCCGCGCGCGACTGCAGCGCTGTCGGCGGCGTTGGTGTGCGCGCCGGGCGCGCCGTTCTTGATCTCATCCATGGCGCTTCTCCAGGGCGATCGCCTGGGCACGCTGGGCCAGCAGGTCCGGCGGCGGATCGGCATACAGGAAGTCGAACATCGCCTCGACCGGCTGCACCGGCGTGTTGAGGTACAGGTTCACTTCCTCGTCCACGCGCGCGCCGCACTCGGCGGTCCAGGCGGCTTCTTCTTCCTCGCTCCACACCCCGGCGTTGATCAGGTACTTGCGCAGGCGCAGCATCGGCTCGCGCTGCCAGGCATCCTTCACTTCGGCATCGTCGCGGTAGCGGCGCGCGTCATCAGCGGTGGTGTGGTCGGACAGGCGGTAGGTCATCAGTTCCAGCACGGTGCCACCGTCGCCGGCCAGCGCACGTTCGCGCGCCTGTTCCATTGCCGCCAGCACCGCGATCAGGTCGTTGCCGTCCACCTGCAGGCAGTGCAGGCCGCCCGCCAGGCCCTTCTGCGCCAGCGTTTCGGCACCGGTCTGGGCCGAACGCGGCACCGAGATGGCCCAGCCGTTGTTGACGATGCACAGGATCAGCGGCAGCTTGTAGGCGCCGGCCGAGTTCAGTGCCGCGTAGAAGTCGGTCTTGGAGCTGCCACCGTCGCCGCACACGGCCACGGCGATCTGCGGTTCCTTGTTGAGCTTGAACTTCAGCGCGGCACCTGCCGCATGCAGGCACTGGGTGGAAATCGGCACGCAGAACGGGAAGTCCCTGGCCGCGTTGCCGCCGTAATCGTTGCCGCGTTCGTCGCCGCCCCAGTACATCAGCACGTCGTGCGGGCGCACGCCACGCATGAACATCGCGCCATACTCGCGGTACGAAGGCGCGAACACGTCGTCCTTCTGCATCGCCGCGCCGATACCCACGTGCGCGGCTTCATGGCCCAGGCAGGCGGCATAGGTGCCGAGCTTGCCGGTGCGCTGCAGCGCGATGGATTTGCTGTCGAACGTGCGTACGAACAGCATCTGCTTGAACAGCGGTACCAGGACCTTGGGGTCGCGCAGCGACACGGGCAGGTCGTCACGGACGAGCGTGCCGTCCGTGTCCAGGTACTGCAGGTATTCGATCTTGAATTCAGCGGCAACCGTCATTGCGTACTGCACCTTCGACAGAGAAGTTACAAATGATATGAATCGCCATGTTAAGGAACGCGTACGGAATAGCCTTCCTGCGCCGCAACACGGAGATTCCCCGTTTTACCCCTGCCGGCGGGTGGGGGGCCAATAACAACAACGTATTCAGTCGTTGCTGCAAAGCATCAGAATACGCCTCTGGCTGACTGCCGGCACAACGGCGCGGACGGTTCCACGCGCAGGCCGGTGGTCGGCCGATGCTCCACGGCCAGCCGCACGCCCCGGTATGGACCGGGCGGCTGCCAGCGCGGCGGCAACGCGCTACCCTTGCCGCCCCCGATCTGGTCCCGCCCATGTCCGTCGACAACAACCAACGCGATCTCGAAGCCGGCATCCACACCGACCTGCAGGGACGCCTGACCTACGGCGGCTACCTGCGGCTGGACCAGCTGCTCAGCGCGCAGCAGCCGCTGTCCAGCCCGCCGCACCATGACGAGATGCTCTTCATCATCCAGCACCAGACCTCGGAGCTGTGGCTGAAGCTGCTGGGCCATGAGCTGCGTGCCGCAATCGGCTTCCTGCAGCGCGATGAAGTCTGGCAGTGCCGCAAGGTGCTGGCGCGCAGCAAGCAGGTGCTGCGCCAGCTGACCGAGCAATGGTCGGTGCTGGAAACGCTGACCCCGTCCGAGTACATGGGCTTCCGCGACGTGCTGGGCCCGTCGTCGGGCTTCCAGTCGCTGCAGTACCGCTACATCGAATTCCTGCTGGGCAACAAGAACGCGCAGATGCTGCAGGTGTTCGAGCATGACCCGGCCGGGCAGGCGCAGCTGCGCACCGTGCTGGAGGCGCCCAGCCTGTACGAGGAATTCCTGAAGTACCTGGCCCGCTTCGGCCATGCCGTGCCGGCGGTCTACGAGGCCCACGACTGGACCCAGCCACACGTGGCCGACGACGCATTGCAGCCGGTCTTCGAGCGCATCTACCAGGACACCGACCGCTACTGGCGCGAGTATGCGCTGTGCGAGGACCTGGTGGACCTGGAGACGGCTTTCCAGCTGTGGCGATTCCGACACATGCGCACCGTGATGCGGGTGATCGGCTTCAAGCGTGGCACCGGCGGTTCGTCCGGCGTGGGCTTCCTGGCCAAGGCGCTGGAACTGACCTTCTTCCCCGAGCTGTTCCAGGTGCGCACCAGCCTGCAGGCCGCGCCCCCGGCAGCGCTGGGCTGATCCCCATTCAGCTTGGTTCCCGGCCCGCGGCTGGATCGTTTCAGATGCAAGTTCAGGGAGCAGGCTGCCACCTGCCTCAAACGGCGTGTATTTGACGTGAACGCCAGAAGTCGGTGATCCTCGCGCGTTGCTCCAACTGCACAGCGGACGTGCTCGTCATCCACCGAACCAGGAAATCCGCATGAGCGTAAACGCCACTGCGAACACCCCAGAGCCGGCACTGCCGGACTTCAAGACCACGCTGGGCCACCCGCGCCCGTTGTGGATGCTGTTCATGACCGAGTTCTGGGAACGCTTTGCGTTCTACGGCATCCGCTGGGCGTTGGTGCTCTACATCGTTGCCCAGTTCTACAACGGCAGCGCTGCCGGTGAAGGCGACGCCAGCCGCATCTATGGCGCCTACCTGGCCCTGGTGTACGCCGCGGCCATCTTCGGCGGCTACGTGGCCGACCGGGTACTGGGCTACCAGCGCTCGATCCTGACCGGCGCGATCATCATGGCCGCCGGCCTGTTCATGATCTCGCTTCCGCAGGAGCACATCTTCAAGCTCGGCCTGGCCACGATCATCGTCGGCAACGGTCTGTTCAAGCCCAACATCTCGACCATGGTCGGCAAGCTGTACGGCCTGAAGGACGAGCGCCGCGATTCGGGCTTCACCATCTTCTACATGGGCATCAACATCGGCGCGATGATCGCCCCGGTGCTGACCGAGTACCTGGCCCGCAAGGTGTTCGGTACCGATGCGATGCCGTCCTACAAGGTCGTGTTCATCGCCTCGGGCGTGGGCATGCTGATCTCGCTGGTGTGGTTCTACATCGGTCGTGCCGGCCTGAAGGGCATCGGCGCACCGCCGGCCGGCGCGGAAGGTTTCGGCCGCATCATCATGGTGCTGGCCGGTGCCGTGGTCGCCATCCCGGTCGCGTACTTCCTGCTGGCCACCGGCGCCACCGCGCTGGCCTGGATCCTCGGCGCGATGTTCACCGCGCTGGCCATCCTGCTGCTGGTCGAGGGCATCCGCGAAGGCAAGGTGCAGCGCGACCGCGTGATCGCCATGCTGATCATCTTCGCCTTCAACGTGATGTTCTGGATGTTCTTCGAGCAGGCCGGCAGCTCGTTCACCTTCCTGGCCGAGAACATCGTCAACCGCCAGTTCGGCAGCTGGACCTTCCCGACCGCGTGGTTCCAGTCGGTCAACTCGGTGGCGATCATCACCCTGGCCCCGGTCATCGCCTGGATCTGGGTGGCGATGGGCCGCGCCAATCCGTCCATCCCGCGCAAGTTCGGCCTGGGCCTGCTGTTCAACGGCGCCGCCTTCGCGCTGCTGATGTTCGCCCTGTCGCAGATGGTGGTGGACGGCAAGATCCCGTTCTGGACCCTGTTCATGGTCTACGTCATCCAGTCGGTGGGTGAGCTGTGCCTGTCGCCTATCGGCCTGTCGATGGTGACCAAGCTGGCCCCGGTGCGCTTGGTCGGCTTCGGCATGGGCGGCTGGTTCCTGTCCACCGGCATCGGCAACAACCTGTCGGGCATCTTCGCTGGTGTGGTCAGTGGTGAAGGCGGCATGACGGTCGAGTCGGCCCTGAAGGGGTATACCTTCGGGTTCTGGGCCCTGATCGGCTCCGGCGTGGTGCTGTTCCTGATCGCCCCGCTGATCAACAAGCTGATGCACGGCGTCAAGTAATGAAGCGAGGGTAGAAGGCATGCGCAGCAAGCTCGGTGGTGCAATGGTGGTGGTCTGTGCGGCGCTGATCGGCGCCTGTTCCCAACCGCAACCGCCTGCCACCGCCGAGCCCACGCAGCCCCTGGATACCCGGCCCACCGAGCCGCCGGTCGCTGACCCCAGCGAACCGGTGGCCTCGGGCAACACCCCGGTGGCGGCGGACATTGCCGCCATCGCCGGGCTCGGCGCGCAGTTCGACCCGGCCCGCGACCCCGCCGATGACCTGGCCACCGCCAAGGTGGAAGCCCAGCGCGGCAAGAAGCGCATCCTGCTCGAGATCGGTAACGCCGCCTGCGATCGCTGCCGGGCGCTGGACGAAATGGTCGAGGGCAACGGCGACCTGCGCCGCTTCCGCGACGCCCACTACGTGTGGGTGAAGGTCAACGCCAGCGACGAACAGCCCAACACCGCCTTCTTCGCCCAGTTCCCGGTGATGGAGCGCGACTACCCGCACCTGCTGGTACTGGACGCCGATGGCAGCCTGCTGGTCTCGCAGGCCACCGGCGAACTGCGCAGGGGCGAAGCCTTCCAGCCTGCGCGGGTGAGCGCGTTCCTCAAGCAGTGGGCACCTGATAAACCGGAGTAGGGTAGTGCCGGCCGCTGGCCGGCAGCTGTGGTGGGGGCCGACCGCTGGCCGCCTACCCCGGTGGGTGCCGACCGTTGGTCGGCACTGACGTCGGGTCGCATCCACGCATGGCGTGGCTCTACTGCGCGCGCCGTCACACTCCCTGAATCGGCATCTCAACTTCGCAACGCGCTCGCCGTTACCGGCAAGGACTTCAGTCGACGCCCCGTCGACGCAACCTACCGGAACGCCCATGCACAGCGACCACGCCGAACGATTGCCCGAACCTGCCAGCCACCTGGCCGAGGGTGGGGCAGGCGAAGGCGTGACCCTGCCGGCGCAGGAAACCCTGTTGGACGACGCCGGCACCGGCGAGGAAACCGTCGAACTGGCACCACCACGCCACCGCCTGCCGCAGATCGCGCTGCCCGACAACGTGGTGCTGAAGGGCGCGGTGCAGAATCTGGTCGAGCAGAAGGCGCGGCTTGATGCGCTGGCGGCCGAGGGCCAGCTGGCCGGGCTGCTGCCGCCGGAATGGCAGGGCCATGGCGCGCGCGCGATCGAGCTGTCCACCTTCATCCAGGGCGTGCTGCCGTTCCTGCAGACCGGGGAGCGTGGCGAAACTGCGCCTGCCCGCCTGCCGGTGCGGCACGTGCTGGGGGATGACAGCCGATGGGGCCTGGAGGATGTCGCCGAGCCGAAGTCGTTGGCGTGGTACCTGGCCAGTGATGAGCGCGCCACTGCGGGCAGCAAGGACGCGGCGGAGGCGTACCTGGTGGGTGCGCTGGGCCTGGCGTGGATGCAGGAAGGGCGCAGCCGCCCGGGCTTCCTGCGTGCGATGGGCCAGGACAGTCTGGCGGCGCGGGTGACCATGCTGGGTTATCCGCCCGCCAACGAACTGGCGCTGTACAACGTCACCGCGCATGGACAGCCGCAGATCTGGTGCGTGCATGGCCGTCGCCGCATGCGCCCGCTGGTGGCGCCGTGGCTGAGCGTGCCGCTGCTGACCGCTTACGGCGTGCCGGCCCCGGTGGCGTGGCCGTCCAGCTTCCCACCGGTGGAGGCCGTGGCCGAACTGCTGGCGACCGTCCGCCCGGGGCGCGCGCTGCCGGAAGTGGATCTGGGCAAGGTAGTGGCGAAGATCGCCGAGGATGCCGCGTCCGACGCCTGGCAACCGGTCAGCCTGCTGCAGCTCAATACATGGTCACCGCGCTGGCATTTCTTCCTGGGCACCTTCGTCGGCCTGCCGTCGCTGCTGCTGGTGGCTGCGGCGCTGGCGCTGCCCGGGGCCGTCGAAGCCGCCACGGTTGCCGCCTCGCTGGGCTTCGCCGGCGGCGCCATCGCAGCACTGGCCGTGCCGTGGATCCACGCACGGCGCAAGCACCTGAGCTGAAAAAAGGGGACGGAGGGGATTAAGTCGTTTCAGGCACACCTGTGCTCGTTACGACTTAATCCCCTCCGTCCCCTTTTTCTTTCAGACCCCTTCGCCCATCCGCTCCAGGCCTTCGCCGGCCAGGCGCAGGATCAGCTTTTCCAGCACCTGCTCTTCCTCCTCGCTCAGCACCGACATCAGCTTGCGGGTGATCTCGATCACCATCGGCGCGATGGTCTCGTACACCTCGAAACCGGCGGCCGACAGCGCCAGTACCGAGCGGCGGCGGTCGTCGCCATGCGTCTCGCGCTTGATGAAGCCGCGCTCCAGCAGGCGGGCCACGGCGCGGCTGACCGCCACCTTGTCCATCGCCGTGCGGTCGGAGACCTCGCTGGCCGAGGAGCCCGGGTACAGCGCCAGGATGGTGATCACCCGCCACTCGGGGATCGCCAGACCGTAACGATCGCCGTACAGCTTGGCGATGTTGCCGCTGACCCGGTTTGACAGCACGCTCAGCCGATACGGCAGGAACTGTTCCAGGTCGAGCAGGACGTGCGAGGCACGCAGGCGGGTCGAGGCGGGATCGGGGCTCATGTTGCGGTGCACCTTGCTGGTGGTTTCAAGTGTAACTATAAGGGGTAGGTCCAGACCCTGCATTCTCGCCGGGTCCCTACCTGCCCGCACCTGGTTTGTACCGATGCGGTACCGATTCGGAGCCACGCCATGAATACCGCAGTCCCGACCGCCTCGCACCCCAACCCCGGCATGCAGGTCACCACCTTCGAGAACCCGATGGGCATCGACGGTTTCGAGTTCGTCGAATTCGCCGCCCCGGCCGGCCGCGGCCAGGAGCTGCACGAGTACTTCCGGAAGATGGGCTTCAGCGCGGTGCTCAAGCACAAGCAGCGTCCGATTACCGTCTATCGCCAGGGCGACGTCAACTTCCTGGTCAATGAAGACCCCGATTCGTTCGCTTCGGACTTCGCCGAAAAGCACGGTCCGTGCGCCTGCGGCTTCGCCATCCGCTTCAAGAAGCCGGGCCAGGAGGTCTACCAGGCCGCGCTGGGCAACGGCGCCGAAGCCATCGCCTTCAAGCCGGACAGCAAGGCGGTCAGCGCGCCGGTCATCAAGGGCATCGGCGACTGCATGCTGTACCTGGTCGACCGCTACGGCGCGGCCGGCAGCGTCTACGACGGCGACTACGAGCCGATCGCCGGTGCCGACCTGCACCCGGTGGGCTTCGGCCTGACCTTCATCGACCACCTGACCCACAACCTGTACTTCGGCAACATGCAGCAGTGGTCGGACTACTACGAGCGCCTGTTCAACTTCCGCGAGATCCGCTACTTCGACATCAAGGGCCTGAAGACCGGCCTGGTGTCCAAGGCGATGACCGCGCCGGACGGCATCGTGCGCATCCCGCTGAACGAATCGTCCGACCCGAAGAGCCAGATCAACGAGTACCTGGACGCGTACAAGGGCGAGGGCATCCAGCATATCGCCTGCTTCACCGAGAACATCTATGAGACCGTTGAAGCGATGCGCGCGCAGGGCGTGGACTTCCTCGACACGCCGGAAACCTACTTCGACGTGATCGACCAGCGCGTGCCGAACCACGGTGAAGACGTACCGCGCCTGGCCAGGAACAAGATCCTGATCGATGCCGATCCGGAAACCCACCAGCGCAAGCTGCTGCAGATCTTCACCCAGAACTGCATCGGCCCGATCTTCTTCGAGATCATCCAGCGCAAGGGCAACGAGGGCTTCGGCGAAGGCAACTTCACCGCGCTGTTCGAGAGCATCGAGCGCGACCAGATCCGCCGCGGCGTGCTGTAAGGTCTGCAGGCAATGTCGGCTTCCGGTCGACATTGCCTGTCCGAATGGTAGTGCCGGCCGCTGGCCGGCCATCTCTGGAGTTCCCATGTCCCCCGCCATCATCGCCCGCGGCTACCAGTCCGGCTTTGGCAACGAGTTCGCCACCGAGGCCGTCGCCGGCGCGCTGCCGGTCGGGCAGAACTCGCCGCAGAAGGTGGCCCACGGCCTGTACGCCGAACAGTTGACCGGCACCGCCTTCACCGCGCCGCGCGGCAGCAATCGCCGCAGCTGGCTGTACCGGATCCGTCCGGCGGTGACCCATGGCGAGTTCACCCCGTTCGCGCAGTCGCAGCTGCAATGTGATTTCGGCGCACAGCCGGCCTCGCCGAACCAGCTGCGCTGGAGTCCGCTGCCGCTGCCGGAGCTGCCGACCGACTTCGTCGAAGGCCTGTACACGATGGGGGGCAACGGTTCGCCCGATGCGCATGCTGGCGTGGGCATCCACCTCTACGCTGCCAACCGCGACATGGTCGGCCGCTACTTCTACGATGCCGACGGTGAGCTGCTGATCGTGCCGCAGCTGGGCGCGCTGCGCCTGCTGACCGAGCTGGGCGTGATCGAGATCGAGCCGCAGCAGATCGCGGTGATCCCGCGCGGCGTGCGGTTCCGCGTTGAACTGCCCGATGGCCCGAGCCGCGGCTACATCTGCGAGAACTACGGTGCGCTGCTGAAGTTACCCGACCTGGGCCCGATCGGTTCCAACGGACTGGCCAATCCGCGCGACTTCGAGACCCCGCACGCAGCGTTCGAGGACATCGACGGTGACTTCGAGCTGATCGCCAAGTTCGAGGGCCGCCTGTGGCGTGCGCCGATCGACCATTCGCCGCTGGACGTGGTGGCCTGGCACGGCAACTACGCGCCGTACCGCTACGACCTGCGCCGCTTCAACACCATTGGCTCGATCAGCTACGACCACCCGGATCCGTCGATCTTCCTGGTGCTGCATTCGCCCAGCGACACGCCGGGAACCAGCAACATGGATTTTGCGATCTTCCCGCCGCGCTGGCTGGTGGCGCAGAACACGTTCCGCCCGCCGTGGTTCCACCGCAACATCGCCAGCGAATTCATGGGCCTGGTGCACGGTGCCTACGATGCCAAGGCCGAAGGCTTCGTGCCGGGCGGCGCATCGCTGCACAACTGCATGAGCGGCCACGGCCCGGACGCGCCGACCTTCGACAAGGCATCCAATGCCGATCTGTCCAAGGCGGACGTGATCAAGGACACGATGGCCTTCATGTTCGAGACCCGCGCGGTGATCCGCCCGACCGCACAGGCCCTGGCCGCCGGCCACCGTCAGGGCGACTACCAGCAGTGCTGGAACGGCCTGCGCAACAACTTCCGCTGACCCGAAAAAGGGGACGGAGGGGATTAAGCCGCAATCAGCACACGTGTGCTTGAAACGACTTAATCCCCTCCGTCCCCTTTTTCTTCAGGCCACCTCGGCGAACGCGTCGCAGTGCTCCAACGGCAGCGCTTCCAGCAGGCGTTGGCGTACACGCTGGCAATAGCCTTCCGAAGTCAGCCCGGGCAGCATCCGCATCGCCGAGTGCAGCACCTGCAGTACTTCACTTTCGGCGCGTGCCTGCTGCAGGTCGCGGAACAGCGCCGCCGCCTGCGGGTGGCGCTGCATTTCCAGGATGCCCAGCACATAGATGCGCGCGGACACCAGCGAGCGGCGGCGTTCGACCGCTGTGGCAGCAGCTGCGGCAGGTGTCGCGGGCTGCGGCTCTACCGTGGCTGCCGGCGGCGGTGGCGGGGCTGCGGCACCGGTGCCGGTGCTCAGGTAGCCGGCCTGCACCAGCTGGATGACCATCGCGGGCGCATCCTGGCCGAGCAGACCGGTCAGGTCGGTGATGCTGCGTTGGCCGTCGCACAGGATCAGCAACCGGCGCTGGCGCATGTCCAGCGGCGCGCGATGGGCCTGCAGCGCGGTTCGGGCGAGTTCGGTCTTGCGCGGTTGCATGGAAGGGACAGCCAGGTCGGTGCATGCCGAGCCTGAACGAGGGCGATGAAACCGCGATGACAATGCAGCCTCTGCACGCGCGCTGCGCTAGCGTGCAGCTACCTTCGTGCCAGGGAACCGCACCGATGAAGCACCTCCCGATTGCTGGTCTGTTGCTCCTTTCGCTCGCCGCATGCAGTGGCGGCCCCGACAAGCAGGGCGCCGCCGGCAGCGGCAGCGATACCCCGGCGGAAACCGCCTCGGCGACCGGTCCGGCCCAGTCGACGGATCCTGATCTGGCGGCCCGCCCGGCGAACGACCTCCGCAAGGACAGTCCGGCCCGCCTGGACGGCTTCGCGGGTGCGAAGCTGGGCACCGGCATCGCCGAAGTCCGCAGTGGTTTTGGCACGCCACTGCAGGGGCTGGGCACCGATGCCGCCGGCAAGCCGCTGTCCGCCGACGACGGCAACGACGGCTGCTACTTCCTTCGCCCGCAGGATGCCGAGGACCCGCGGCTGATGATCGAAGGCCGCAAGCTGGTGCGCTACGACGTGCGCAGCGCCGCCATCACCGCACCGGGCGGCGGCAAGGTCGGCATGACCCTGGGCGAGCTGCAGGTGCTGTATCCCGAGCGCGCAGACGTCGGTCCCGACAAGTACGACGAGAAGGCCCAGCACCTGCGCGTGCGGCCGGCGCAGGAGGGCGGGGCAGTGATCGACTTCGCGCTCGGTGCCGATGGCCGGGTGGGGGCCTGGCGGGTCGGGCAGACCCCGCAGGTCGACTATGCGGAAGGCTGTGGCTGATCCTTGATCCATCGCCCAGCCATGCGCTCGGGCCAAGCGTAGAATCGCGCCACCACTGCTGGGGAGTGCTCGATGATCGCCATTGCCATTGCCATTGCCATTGCCTGGTTCCTGCTCGGCCTGCTGCTGCTGGCACTGGGCGGGGACTCCATCGTGAAGGCCGTCTCTGGCCTGGCCCAGCGCTTCGGGGCCAGCCCGTTCACTGCCGGGCTGCTGCTGCTCGGCGTGACCACCTCGTTGCCGGAACTGGCGGTCAACGCACGTGCGCTGGCGGTCGGCCAACCGGAGCTGGCACTGGGCAATGCAGTGGGCAGCAGCATCGTCAATCTGGGCTTGACCCTGGCGGTGGCCGCCGTCGCCGCCCCCCTGCTGCTGCGCGCGCGCCTGCAGGCGGTGCTGTGGTGGTCGCTGCTGGCGGCCGCCGTGCTGCTGATCCTGTTCGGCCTGGATGGTCACCTGGTGCGCTGGGAAGGCGGCGTGCTGGTGGCGGGCTTCATCGTCGTGCAGGTGCTGCTGCTGCGCCGCGGCCGCGTCGAGAGCGCCGAGGTGCAGGTAGCCATCGCCGAATCCGCGCTGAGCCGCACCAGCCTGCCGTTGAACGTGCTGCGCGTGTTGATCGCCGCACTGACCCTGTACTGGGGCGCGCGCCTGGTGGTGGGGGCTGCCGCCGACTTCGGTGCCGCACTGGGCTGGACGCCGTTGCTGGTCGGCCTGCTGCCGGTGGCGATCGGCACCGCACTGCCCGAGGCGGCCACCGCCATTGCCGCCTCGCGTCGCGGGCATGGCGACATGGTGCTCGGCCACGTGCTGGGTTCCAGCGTGGTCAACCTGCTGCTGGTGATCGGCGCGATGGCGATGTTGCAGCCGTTGGCCTTGCCGGCCTCGTTCGTGCGCCTGGAACTGCCTGCGCTGTTGGCGTTCGCGCTGGTGCTGTACCCGATGCTGCGCGGCGACCTGAAGATCAGTCGTGGCGAAGGCGGGATCCTGCTGGTCGCGTTCGTAGGCTGGTTCGTGCTGGAGCTGCTGCTGGTCGGCGCACCGGCGTTGTAGATCCACGCCATGCGTGGATGCAGTCGATTTCGTGCCGACCAACGGTCGGCACCCACGGGGCGTCACCCTGCCGGCCAGCGGCCGGCACTACCGGTTCTGCGTGGTTTCTTCTTCCCGCACCGGTTCCGGCGGCGGCAGCTGCTCCTCGGCGGCCGGCTCGTTGCCCGGCAGGCTGGGGCGGGTTTCCATCAGCAGCGACAACGCCGCCTTGGCCATCATGTGCGCGCTGATCGGTGCGGTGATGAACAGGAACACGGTGATCAGCAGCTCGCGTGGCTGCGGGTCCTGGCCGAGGAAGATGTGGTAGCACACCGAGCACACCAGCACGCAGCCCACGCCCAGCGTGCTGGCCTTGGTCGGTGCGTGCAGGCGCTTGAAGAAGGTGGACAGCTTCACCAGGCCCAGTGCGCCGACCAGGATGAAGAAGCAGCCGAACAGCAGCAGGATCGACAGGACGATCTGGATCGCGGTGATCATTCGACGATGTCCCGGCGCAGCACGAACTTGCTCAGCACCACGGTGCTGCCGAAGCCGAGCATGGCGATGATCAGCGCCGCCTCGAAGTAGATCGGCGAGTTGAGGTACATGCCGAACAGCATCAGCTCAGCGATCGCGGTCACCGACAGCGTGTCCAGCGCGAGGATGCGGTCGGGCACGGTCGGCCCGCGCAACAGCCGCCAGGTGGCCAGCAGCATCGCCAGGCCGACCACGTGCATGCACACCACCAGGGTGGTCTGGATGACTTCAAAACCGGTCATGGGAAGATCTCCATCAACGGCGCCTCGTAACGGCGCTTGATCGTATCGATCAGGTCCTGCGGGTCCTCCAGGTGCAGCACGTGCACCAGCAGGTACTTGCGGTCGTCGCTGAGCGCGGCCGAGACCGTGCCCGGGGTCAGCGTGATCATGCTGGTCAGCGCAGCGATGCCATGGATGTTGGCAATGTCCAGCGGCAGCCAGATGAAACCGGGGTGGATGTTCTTCTCCGGCCCCAGTACCTGCAGGGCGACACGGATGTTGGACATCAGGATGTCCCACAGGGTCACGCACAGCAGTTTCGGCAACGGGCGCAGGGTGCCGATGCGGGCGAACTCGCGGTCCAGGCGTGCGGCGAACAGCGGCACCACCACGCCCAGCAGCAGGCCCAGCACGATCTGGCCAAGGGTGAAGCTGTCGGACATCAGCAGCCAGAACGCCACCACCATGATGCTCAGCATCGGCGACGGAATCAGGCGACGGAACAGGGAGCGCTGGGCGGTCATGGCTGGCGGATCTCCGGTGCAGTCGCACGCAGCTGCTGCACGTACTCGCTGGGGTGCAGCAGCTGCGCGGCGGTGGCGTCGGTGTAGCGCATCAGCGGTGCTGCGGCCAGGGTCATGCCGATGCCGTAGGCCAGCAGGATGCAGGCCGCGTACAGCTCGACCCGGCGCAGCCGCGCCTTGCGCGGTACCGGCGCTTCCGGATCGACCGGTGGCACGCGCCAGAACAGGCGGATGCCCCCCCGGGTCAGGCCCATGATCACCAGCAGGCTGCTGACCAGAACGGCGGTCCAGACCGGGCCGGTGTACTGCGCCGGCATGCCGGCCAGCAGCGCAGCCTTGGCCAGGAAGCCGGACAGCGGCGGCAGGCCGGCCACCGACACCGCGCCGATCAGGAACAACACAGCGGGCGTCTCCTTGCCTGGCATCGGCGCGACCACTTCCTTGCGGTCGCTGGCGCCACCGCGACGGCGACGGATCAGATCGGCAACCAGGAACAGCGCGGCAGCGACGAAGCTGCTGTGTGGCAGGTAGTACAGGCCGGCCGAGAGCACCTGTGGCGTGCCCACCGAGAAGGCGATGAACAGCGTGGCTGCCGACACGATCACCAGGTAGGAGATCAGTACGCGCAGGCGGGTCGCGGCCAGCGCGCCGAGGCCGCCCAGCACCAGCGTCGCGACGCCGGCCCACAACAGCCAGTCGCGGCCATAGCCGGCCATCGCGCCGGCATCGTCGCCGAACCACAGCATCTGGATGCGCAGCACCGAGTACAGGCCGACCTTGGTCATGATCGCGAACAGCGCCGCCACCGCCGCCGGTGCGCGCGAATAGGCTTCTGGCAGCCACAGGTACAGCGGCATCAACGCGGCCTTGGCGCAGAACACCAGCAGCAACAGGCCCATCGTCGCCTTCACAAGGGTCAGCTGTGCCGGCGGTACCTCGGCGATGCGCTGCGACAGCTCGGCCATGTTCAATGAGCCCAGCGAGGCATACAGCAGGCCCAGCGCGACCAGGAACAGGGTCGAGGCGGTGACGTTGAACACCACGTAATGCAGGCCGATGCGCATGCGGAGGCCGCGGCCACCACTGAGCAGCAGGCCGTAGGAGGCGATCAGCATCACCTCGAAGAACACGAACAGGTTGAAGATGTCGCCAGTCAGGAACGCACCGTTGAGACCGACCAGCTGGAACTGGAACAGCGCATGGAAGTGCGGCGCGCGGCGGTCCCAGCCCGAGCAGGCGTGCAGCAGGCAGGGAATGGCCAGCAGCAGGGTGGTCAGCAGCATCCACGCCGACAGCCGGTCGGCCACCAGCGCGATGCCCAGCCGCGACGGCCAGTCGCCAAGCAGGTAGACGTTGATTTCACCACTGGCCGTGGCGGCAAACAGCAGCCCGACCGCCAGCGCCAGCGCCGACAGCGCGGTCCAGGCCACCGCCCGCTGCACCCTGGGGCCATAGCGGCGGTGTTCGACGAACAGCGACAGCGCCGCACCCAGCAGCGGAATCAGGATCGGCAGGATCACCAGGTGGTTCATGCGCGGTCCTCGCCCTGGCGCGGCGGCACGCGCTCATCCTGCAGGTCGTCATCCGGCTCGTGGGCATCCACGTGGTCGCTGTGGTTGTCGCTGCGGCTGCGCATGGCCAGCACAATGCTCACCGCGGTCATCGCAAAGGCGATCACGATCGCGGTCAGCACCAGCGCCTGTGGCAGCGGGTCGGTGTAGTTGCCCAGGTGGCTGTCCACGCCTTCCTGCAGCACCGGCGCCTTGCCCAGCACCACGCGGCCGCCGGCGAAGATCAGCAGGTTGGTGGCGTAGGACAGGAAGGTCATGCCGAGGATCACATCGAAGCTGCGCGCACGCAGCAGCAGGTAGATGCCGATGGCGGTCAGCACGCCGATCGCGGTAGCCAGGGCCAGTTCCATCAGTGCATCTCCCCGGTGCGTGCCGAGCGGCGTTGCAGGTCGATCTCACCCTTGCGGGCAGTGCGGGTACGCGACGGCTTGATCGTGCCCATCATCGACAGCATCAGCATGGCGCCGCCGAACACCACCAGATAGACGCCGATGTCGAAGCCGATTGCGCTGGCCAGCGGTACGTCGCCGATCAGCGGCAGGTGCAGGTCGAGATGGCCGCTGGTCAGGAACGGCACGCCGAACAGCATCGAGGCGCTGCCGCTGAGCAGGGCGATCAGCAGGCCCATGCCGATGCAGCGGATGTAGTCGAAGCCGAAGCGCGACTCCACCGATGCAGTGCCCTGGATCACGTACTGGATCAGCAGCGGCACTGCCAACACCAGGCCGGCGATGAAGCCGCCACCCGGTGCGTTGTGCCCGCGCAGGAACAGGAAAATCGACACGGTCAGGGTCAGCGGGAACATGATCTGCGCCAGGTCGGCCGGCACCGGCAGCTTGATCGGCGGGCCGGGCATGATCTGCTCCGGTGCCATCCGCGTACGCCGCAGCAGCGCATGCACCACCAGCGCGGCGATGCCGAACACGGTGATCTCGCCGAAGGTATCGAAGCCGCGGAAGTCGACCAGGATCACGTTGACCACGTTCTGGCCGTAGGCCTCGGGCAGGGCACGGGCGAGCAGCTCGCCGGCCATGGTGTTCGGCGGCAGGGTCATCGCCGAATAGGCCAGCGCGCCAAGCCCGGCACCGGCGATGATCGCGATCACCGCGTCACGGCGCTTGCGCCAGCGCGGCCGCTCAGGCCCGGACTGCGCGGGCAGGTAATTCATGCCCAGCAGCATCAGCACCAGCGTCACCATCTCCACCAGCAGCTGGGTGAGGGCCAGGTCGGGCGCGGACAGGAACACGAAGGTCAGCGCCACCATCAGGCCGACGCCGCCGACCAGCAGCACCGCCAGCAGGCGCTGCTTGTAGATGCGCAGGGTGGCGACCGCGCAGGCCATCATCACCAGCCACAGGGCCCAGCCCAGCAGCGGAATCGGCTGCGGCGCGGTCCAGTTCGGCGAGGCTGGGTTGGCCACGAACGGCGCAGCGGCAACCACGATCGCCACCAGCACCAGGCCCAGCAGCATGCGCTGCAGGCTGCCATTGGCGATGCCATTGGTCAGGCGCATCGCCAGCGCGGACACGGCGTCCAGCTGGGCGTGGAACACATTGCGGCCCGTGCTGACATTGGTCACGGCATGCAGGTTGATCAGCCTGCGTAGGCCGAAGTACAGCGCCACGCCACCGACCACGCCGATCGCGCTCATCGCCAGCGGCAGGTTGAAGCCGTGCCACACCGCCAGGCTGTATTCGGGCATGGCGGTGCCGAGGATCGAGGCCGCAGCGGCGTGCAGCACCGGCGCGACGGTCAGTGCCGGTGCCACGCCCACCGCCACACAGATCACCACCAGCAGCTCCACCGGCACCTTCATCCAGCGCGGCGGCTCGTGGGGCACGCGGTCCAGGTCGTGCGGGCCAGTGCCGAAGAAGGTGTCGTGCACGAAGCGCAGGCTGTACGCCACGCCGAACACGCCTGCCAGCAACGCAGCGATCGACACCGCCGTGCGCATGATGCCCGGGCCGCCGGCCGTAATCGCTTCGGCGAACAGCATTTCCTTGGACAGGAAGCCGTTGAGCAGCGGGATCCCGGCCATCGCCAGCGAGGCGATGATCGCCAGCGCGCTGGTGAACGGCATCAGCCTGCGCAGTCCCCCCAGCTTGCGCATGTCGCGGGTGCCGGTTTCGTGGTCGATGATGCCGGCGGCCATGAACAGCGAGGCCTTGAAGGTGGCGTGGTTGAGGATGTGGAACACGCCGGCGACCACCGCCATCGGCGTGGACAGGCCGAACAGCAGGGTGATCAGGCCCAGGTGGGAAATGGTCGAGTACGCCAGCAGGCCTTTCAGGTCGTGCTGGAAGATCGCGTTCCAGGCACCGATCAGCAGGGTCAGCGCGCCGATGCCGCTGACCGTATAGAAGAACAGGTCGCTGCCGGCCAGCGCCGGATGCAGCCGCGCCAGCAGGAACACGCCGGCCTTCACCATGGTGGCCGAGTGCAGGTAGGCCGAGACCGGGGTCGGCGCTGCCATCGCGTGCGGCAGCCAGAAGTGGAACGGGAACTGCGCGCTCTTGGTGAAGATGCCGGCCAGCACCAGGAACAGGGCGTACGGGTACAGCGTGCTGGCGCGGATCTGCTCGCCGGCGGCCAGCACCACATCCAGGTCGAAGCTGCCGACGATACGGCCGATCAGCAGCACGCCACCGAGCAGGGCCAGGCCGCCGCCGCCGGTGATCACCAGCGCCATGCGCGCGCCTTCGCGTGCGTCCTGGCGGTGCGACCAGAAGCCGATCAGCAGGAACGAGCTGATGCTGGTCATTTCCCAGAAGATCATCAGCAACAGCAGGTTGCCCGACAGCACCATCCCCAGCATGGCGCCCATGAACAGCAGCAGGTAGCAGTAGAAGCGGTGCGCGTTGTCCTGCTGGCTCAGGTAGTAGCGCGCATACAGCACCACCAGGGCGCCGATGCCCAGCACCAGCCCGGCGAACATCCAGGCCAGCCCGTCCAGGCGCAGGGTGAAGTCCAGCCCGATCTGTGGAAGCCAAGGGACCAGGGTGCGGACCACCTGGCCATCGAGCACCGCCGGGGTCAGCCAGCCGAGCATGGCCAGCCCGCCCAACGGCGCCAGTGCCGCCAGCCAGGCAGCAGTCGAGCGCGAACTACGGGGGAAGGCCGCAACAGCCGCTGCCATCAGGAACGGCAGGGCCAGCAGCAGGGGCAGGCTGGGGAGCATGCAGGGAATCCATGATTCACGAGCAGGTCAGGGAGAATAACAGGCTGCGAAATGTCGCCGAAACCCATCGAACAGCGATCAATTCCATGTAACGTTCGCTGATTCATTTTTTCTGCGGCGCAACATCACGTTCCTGCGGTCCCTCCCGGGTTGCTCTCGGGGGACACCCTACGCCCACGCAGGGAGACCGCAGGCCCTGTCGCACAGGGGCTGCCGTCAACGGACGGGAAGCGGGGAGCGAGTCACCGGCGCAGGCTGGCAGGGCCGCCGTGGAGTGTGGGTGATGGAATTCGCCCGTTCAGGAAACGACGGCCGCTGTCGGCCACCCGCGATCAGTAGCGCCAGTCGAGCTTGCGATAGAACTTGCCCATCACCCAGGCCGGGCCGATCAGCAGGTAGGTCAGGTCGGTCAGGAAGCTGGGCTTGCGACCCTCGAACGTGTGGCCGATGAACTGCGCGATCCAGGCCGCCACGAACACGCCCACCGCCAGCCAGCGCAGCGCATGCAGGCCGATCTCGGCCTCCAGCAGGCGGCACAGGCAGCCAAATACGAAGAACTGGACGAGCATGCCGATGCCCAGGGGGCGCGACAGCTTGTTGTAGAAGCACCAGGCGCTGAACATCGCGAACGCCGACCAGATGCCGTACTGGAACCAGGTGATCAGCGGCGGCAGGCACCACAGCAGGGCCACCACCGACCACAGGATCGCCGGCACCGCCACCACGTGGATGCGCTGGTTGATCACGTTGCGGTGGTCGTCGGAGTAGCTGGCGAAATAGCGGTCGATCGGCCGCGCAAGCTCGGTGGATGTCTGCATGCGGCCAGCATACTCCCGCCGGGCCCGTCAGTAGTGCCAGGCCATGCCTGGCTGCAGGTGTTCGTCGACGTTGCCGGCCAGCGGCCGGCACTACCGAACGCACCCCCCGCCTTTCCGGCCGGGGGCGCAGGCGGGTCAGTCGACGCTGATCCCGGCCAGGCGCTGCAGCGCCTCAGCGTACTTGGCGCGGGTGCGCTCGATGATGTCGGCCGGGATGTTCGGACCCGGGGCGGTCTTGCCCCAGTCCAGCGTCTCCAGGTAATCGCGCACGAACTGCTTGTCGTAGCTCGGCGGGCTGGTGCCCACCTCGTACTCGTCGGCCGGCCAGTAACGCGAGGAATCCGGCGTCAGCATCTCGTCCATGATGTACAGCCGGCCATCGGCGTCGGTACCGAACTCGAACTTGGTGTCGGCCAGGATGATGCCGCGCTCGCGGGCGTAATCGGCGGCGAACTTGTAGATGCGCAGGGTGGCGTCGCGCACCCGCTCGGCCAGTTCCGCACCGACCTGCTTCACCATCGCGTCGAAATCGATGTTCTCGTCATGGTCGCCGACCGCGGCCTTGGTCGAGGGCGTGAAGATCGGCTCGGGCAGCTGTTCGGCCTGGCGCAGGCCATCGGGCAGGTCGATGCCGCTGACCTTGCCGGTGCGCTGGTAATCCTTCCAGCCGCTGCCGATCAGGTAGCCGCGGGCGATCGCTTCCACCGGCACCGGCTTCAGCTTGCGGGTGACCACCGCGCGCCTGGCGTACAGGGCCGGGTCCACGCCTTCGGGCAGCACGCTGGCCACGTCGATGCCGGTCAGGTGGTTGGGCATCAGGTGCGCAGTCTTGGCGAACCAGAAGTTGGAGACTTGGCAGAGCATCTCGCCCTTGCCCGGGATCGGGTCGGGCAGGACCACGTCGAACGCCGACAGGCGATCGGTGGCCACCATCAGCAGGTAGTCGCCCGGCGGGGTTCCGGCTGGCAGCCGCTCGCGCGGGATATCGAACACATCACGCACCTTGCCGCGATGGCGCAAGGGCAGGCCGGGGAGATCGGATTGCAACAGCGTGGTTGGCACGGGCACTCCTGGGGCGTTGTCGATACGGCTGCTGCCCAACGGACCCGGCGGGCCCGCTGACCAGCGGGCGGCCTAGTGTAAAGCCGTCCGGGCCCGCTGTGACGTAAAATGAGCGTCCATTTCGTCGGTCGACCCCGGAGCGCCATGCGCTGGTACGGAAAACTGCTCGGATTCATCGCCGGCGCCCTGCTGTTCCGGCCCAATCCGCTGTTCGGCGCGGTGGTCGGCCTGCTGATTGGCCACGCCTTCGATTCGGACTGGTTCCGCCTGAACAAGGAGAACCCGTACCGGGAGCTGGGGCTGACTTCCGAAGCCACCGATGCCGAGATCGAACGCGCCTACCGCAAGCTGATCTCGCAGTACCACCCCGACAAGCTTGGCGGCGCCGCCCCCGAGCTGCAGCAGCAGGCCGAGCAGAAGTCGCGGCGGATCAATGCCGCCTACGACCGCATCAAGACCCTGCGCAAGCGCTGACCCACTTTCCCCTCGTTGCAAGGCCCGGCCATGTCCCACTGCCTCATCGCCCCCTCCATCCTGTCCGCCAACTTCGCCCGCCTCGGCGAGGAAGTCGACAACGTCCTCGCTGCCGGTGCGGACTGGGTCCACTTCGACGTGATGGACAACCACTACGTGCCGAACCTGACCATCGGCCCGATGGTCTGCCAGGCCCTGCGCAAGCACGGCGTCACCGCGCCGATCGACGTGCACCTGATGGTCGAGCCGGTGGACCGCATCATCCCGGACTTCGCCGAGGCCGGTGCCACCTACATCAGCTTCCACCCGGAGGCGAGCCGGCACGTGCACCGCACCATCCAGCTGATCCGCTCGCTGGGCTGCAAGCCGGGCATCGTGCTCAATCCGGCCACCCCGGTGGACATCCTCGACTGGGTGCTGGATGACCTGGACCTGGTGCTGCTGATGTCGGTCAACCCGGGCTTCGGCGGCCAGGCCTTCATCCACTCGGCGCTGGACAAGCTGCGCGTGGTGCGCAAGATGATCGATGCCAGCGGCAAGGACATCCGCCTGGAGATCGACGGTGGCGTGAAGGCCGACAACATCGGTGAGATCGCTGCCGCCGGCGCCGATACCTTCGTCGCCGGCTCGGCCATCTTCAATGCCAGGACCAGCTATCAGGACGTGATCGCGCAGATGCGCGCCAACGTTGCCGCGGCGCGGGGCTGAACTCATGAGCACGGTGGCCGTGTTGAACATCCGACCGGCCACCGTGGCCGATGCCGGTCTGATCCTGCATTTCATCCGCGAGCTGGCCATTTACGAGAAGGCCGAGCACTCGGTGCAGACCGATGAGATCGGCATCGCCGAAAGCCTGTTCGGACCCGATGCCACTGCACGTGCACTGATCTGCGAAGCCGGTGGTGAAGCGATCGGCTATGCGGTGTATTTCTACAACTACTCCACCTGGCTGGGCCGCAAGGGCATCTACCTGGAAGACCTCTATGTCAGCCAGGAAAAGCGTGGCGCGGGCGCCGGCAAGGCGCTGCTGAAGTACATCGCACGCCAGGCCGTGGCCGAGGGTTGCGGTCGTTTCGAATGGTCGGTGCTGGACTGGAACACTCCGGCCATCGAGTTCTACACCGCCGCCGGCGCGAAACCGCAGGATGAGTGGACCGTGTACCGGCTGCAGGGGCAGGCGCTGCACGATTTCGCCAACGGGTGAGGCGTGTGGCGGGTGCGAACCGCAACCCGGTGGGTGCGAACCTTGGTTCGCACTCCCTGGGTACCCGCCCCCCAAAAAAAAAGCCACGCCAATCACTGGCGTGGCCTCGCTGCATGCGTGGGAGGCTGATCCTGCCTCCATCCGTCGTCCCTGCTATGGCCTTCCATTCTCCAGCAGCTGAATGACACCTGCGTGACATTCACTGCGGGCAAACAGTGCATTGCTAGCCTGTGCCGCCCTGACCTGGAAGTACCGCATGACCACCCCGCGCTGGCGCCTGATCCTCAACGGCAAATCGGCTGGCAACGATGAACTGCGCGACGCCGTGGGCCATTGGCGCGGGCAGGGCGTGCAGCTGGAGGTGCGGGTGACCTGGGAAGACGGTGACGCTGAACGCTACGTTGCCGAGGCCATCCATCATGGCGTGGACGTGATCGTGGCGGCCGGTGGCGATGGCACGCTCAGCGCGGTGGCCGAGACGTTGGCCCATCGTGAGGAACCGGCAGAAGCGCTGCCTTCGCTGGCGTTGATTCCGATGGGGACCGCCAACGACTTCGCCACGTCGGCAGGCATTCCCACCGAGCCCGGCGATGCCCTCGCGCTGATCGGCCAGGTGCCGGCACGGCCCATCGACCTGTTGCGCGTGGATGCCGATGGCACGCCCTGGTGGTGCGCCAACCTCGCCAGTGGTGGCTTCGGCACGCAGGTGACGGTGGAGACCGATGCCGGCTTGAAGAAGATGCTCGGTGGGCTGGCCTACGTGATCACCGGCATCGCCAAGCTGGGCCGCATCGAGCCGATCGCCGCGCGCCTGTCCGGCCCGGGCTTCGCCTGGGAAGGTGACTTCATCGCGCTCGGCATCGGCAATGGCCGGCAGGCCGGCGGTGGCCAGCAGCTGTGCCCGCAGGCACTGATCGATGATGGACTGCTGGATGTGACCGTGCTTCCGGAACTGGAAGGGGAGGTCGCCGCCACCCTCGGCCAGATGCTGAAGTCCGGTACCCAGGCCGCACTGGAACAGCTGGCCACACGGGCGCGGCTGTCGTGGCTGCAGATCGATGCGCCCAAGGCGCTGACCCTGAATCTGGACGGCGAACCGGTGCAGGCCCGTCACTTTCGCGTCGAGTGCGTGCCGGGCAGGGTGCGGATGCATCTGCCGACCGGATGCCCGTTGCTGGAGGGGCAGGGGTAGAGTCATCAGTCCCCGTGGCCACTGCGGGCGTCCGGTGGTTCAGTTTCCCAGGGTTCCCCTGCCGCGCAAGCTGCGATACAGTCAAGGGGTGTCCAGCCTGACGACCCCGCATACTCTTTCTTCCGCACGCCGTTGGTGGCGATGGTGGCCCGTTGCCGTCGTCCGCCCCCATAACGCTGTGTCCCGGAAGGAAAGTCGTCTTGAACTCGCACGCTCAGTTTCAGCAGCAGGCCGCTGAAGGCCACACCCACATTCCCGTCGTCCGCGAAGTGCTGTCCGACCTGGACACGCCGCTTTCGGTCTATCTGAAGCTCGCCGACGGCCCCAATACCTACCTGTTTGAATCCGTCGAAGGCGGCGAGCGCTTTGGTCGTTACTCGATCATCGGCCTGCCGGCGCGCCGCGTGTATGCCTTCCACGGCCACACGCTGACCGTGCGCGAAGACGGCCAGGTGGTGGACACCCGCGAGGTAGCCGATCCCTTCGCCGAAGTCGAGGCGCTGCGCAGCGCCCACTCGGTGCCCAAGCTGGAAGGCCTGCCGGGCTTCACCGGCGGCCTGGTCGGCTGGTTCGGCTTCGAATGCATCGGCTACATCGAGCCGCGCCTGGCCCCGCCAGCTGGCCGTGATGAGCTGGGCACGCCGGACATCCTGCTGCTGGACTCCAACGAGCTGGCGGTATTCGACAATCTCAAGGGCCGGCTGTACCTGATCGTGCACGCCGACCCGCGTGTCGACGGTGCCTTCGAGCAGGCGCAGGCGCGCCTGGATGCCCTGACTGCGAAGCTGCGTGCGCCGGGTGCCGGCTATCCGGCGCCGCTCAACAGCGACGTGCTGGACGAATCGGATTTCGTCTCCGGCTTCACCCGCGAAGGCTTCGTCGATGCGGTCCAGCGCAGCAAGGAATACATCCGCGCCGGTGACATCTTCCAGGTGGTGCTCAGCCAGCGCCTGAGCGTGCCGTTCAAGGCGCGCCCGGTGGATGTGTACCGCGCGCTGCGCGCGTTGAATCCCTCGCCGTACATGTATTTCCTCGATGTCGGCGACCTGCAGGTGGTTGGTTCCTCGCCGGAAATCCTGGTGCGTTTGCAGGATGGCGAAGTGACCGTGCGCCCGATCGCCGGCACCCGCCCGCGTGGCGCCACGCCCGAGCTGGACCTGGCACTGGAAGCCGAGCTGCTGGCCGATCCGAAGGAACGTGCCGAGCACCTGATGCTGATCGACCTCGGCCGCAACGATGCCGGGCGCGTCTCCAGGGCCGGTACCGTGGAAGTGGGCGAGCAGTTCGTGATCGAACGCTACAGCCATGTCATGCACATCGTCAGCGAAGTGACCGGCCAACTGCAGCCGGGCCTGAGCTATGCCGACGTGCTGCGCGCCACCTTCCCGGCCGGCACGGTCAGCGGCGCGCCAAAGATCCGCGCGCTGGAAGTGATCCGCGAACTGGAACCGATCAAGCGCAACGTCTACGCCGGCAGCATCGGCTACATCGGCTGGCACGGCGATGCCGATACCGCGATCGCGATCCGCACTGCGGTCATCAAGGATGGCCGCCTGTACGTGCAGGCCGGCGCCGGCATCGTCTACGACTCGGACCCGGACAAGGAATGGGACGAGACGATGAACAAGGGCCGTGCGCTGTTCCGCGCCGTCGCCCAGGCCGCCAAGGGCCTGTGACGCTCCCCGTGCCGTGGCCTGCGCCGCGGCATGTTCCGCTGTTCCCATTGAAGACAAGGAGTACCGCATGAAGCTGCTGAGCGCATTGCTGTGGTCGTCACTGCTGGCCACGATGGCCCCGTCTGCGTGGGCGCAGGCCAACACGATCCCCTCGCAGCCGCACCTGCTGGTGAAGGGGCAGGGCACCCGCACAGTGATGCCCGACCGCTTCGGCCTGCAGTTGAACATCGAAGAGACCGACATGGATGCCGACGCCGCGCGGCGCCGCGTGCAGGGCAACGTGGCCCGCGTGCTGGCGCTGTTCAAGCAGCACAAGGCGGTGGAGGGCAGCGTGCGTGCGGACAACCTGCGGATCGGCCCGGCGACGCGCTATGAGCAGAACCGGCAGATCTTCATCGGTACCCGCGTATCGCGCCAGCTGCGTGCGAGCTTCGCCAGCGTGAAGGCGATGCAGGATGTGCTGGGTGCGTTGAAGGCCGACGAGAACGTACAGGTGAGCAGCCTGGCGCCAACCTATTCGGGTGAAGTGGCGCTGCGCCGCGAACTCAAGGGTGAGGCGGCGGCCCGGACCCGCGAGTCCGCGCAGGGCCTGGCCAAGGCCTACGGCACCCGGCTGCGCGGCCTGTACAGCATCTCCGACGTGGCGCCGAACTTCGCCTACGGCATCCAGGCCGGGCAATGGCCGCAGCCGGGCGAAGACGGCGGGGCTCTCGACAGGATCTCGGTGACCGGCAGCTACGCGCCCGCCTCGGCCCCTGCGCCCGCTGAGCCCGAATCCATCGAAGCCGGCCCCATCACCTACACCGAAAACGTGTACGCCATTTTCCTGATAAGCGACGGAACCTGACCATGTTGTGGATGATCGACAACTACGACAGCTTCACCTACAACCTCGTGCAGTACCTGCAGACGCTGGGCGCTGAAGTGAAGGTGGTGCGCAACGATGCAATGAGCGTGGACGAGATCGTCGCGCAGAAGCCCGAGCGCATCGTCATCTCGCCCGGCCCGTGCACGCCCAACGAAGCGGGCGTGTCGCTGGAGCTGATCCAGCGGCTGGGCCCGACCACGCCGATCCTCGGCGTGTGCCTGGGCCACCAGGGCATCGGCCAGGTCTACGGCGGCACCGTGATCCGCGCCGGCAACATCATGCACGGCAAGACCTCGCCGATCCGCCACGAAGGCAAGGGCGTGTTCGCCGGCCTGCCGGACCGCTACCAGGCCACCCGCTACCACTCGCTGGTGGTGGACAAGAACAGTCTGCCGGACTGCCTGGAAGTGACCGCCTGGACCGAGAACGAGGACGGCTCGATCGAAGAGATCATGGGCCTGCGCCACCGCCAGTTCCCGGTGGAAGGCGTGCAGTTCCACCCCGAATCCATCCTCACCGAACACGGCCACGCCCTGCTGCGCAATTTCCTGCAGCGCCCGGCGGCCTGATCCAAGGAGCATTCCCATGAGCTTCTCCCCCCAGGAAGCCCTGCAACGCACCATCGAGCACCGCGAGATCTTCTTCGACGAGATGGTCGACCTGATGCGGCAGATCATGCGCGGCGACGTGTCGCCGATGATGACCGCCGCCATCCTCACCGGCCTGCGGGTGAAGAAGGAAACCATCGACGAGATCGCCGCCGCCGCCACGGTCATGCGCGAATTCGCGCTGGCGGTGCCGGTGGCCGACAGCACCCACCTGGTCGACATCGTCGGCACCGGTGGCGATGGCTCGCACACCTTCAACATCTCCACCTGCGCGATGTTCGTGGCGGCTGCGGCCGGTGCGCGCGTGGCCAAGCACGGCAACCGCAGCGTGTCGTCCAAGTCCGGCAGCGCCGATGCGGTGGAAGCACTGGGCGCGGCCATCGAGCTGCAGCCAGCGCAGGTGGCCGCTGCCATCGAGCAGACCGGCATCGGCTTCATGTTCGCGCCGATCCATCATCCGTCGATGAAGGTCGTCGCGCCGGTCCGCCGCGAGATGGGCGTGCGCACCATCTTCAACATCCTTGGTCCGCTGACCAACCCCGCCAGCGCGCCGTCGGTGCTGATGGGCGTGTTCCATCCTGATCTGGTGGGTATCCAGGCGCGCGTGCTGCGCGAGCTGGGCACCGAGCGCGCCATGGTGGTCTGGGGCCGCGACAACATGGATGAGATCTCGCTCGGCGCCGGCACCCTGGTGGGCGAGTTGCGCGACGGCAAGGTGCGCGAGTACGAGATCCACCCGGAGGACTTCGGCATCGCCATGTCGGCCAGCCGCAACCTGCGCGTGGACAGCCCGGAGCAGTCCATCCAGATGCTGCGCGCGGTGCTGGACAACGAGCCCGGCCCGGCGCTGGACATCGTCGCGCTCAATGCCGGCGCCGCGCTGTACGTGGCCGGCGTGGCCAGCGACATCGGTGATGGCCTGGCCCGCGCCCGTGCCGCCATCGCCAATGGCAGCGCCCGCCAGCGCCTGCAGCAGTATGTGGAGACCACCCGCGCGCTGGTTGCCTGAGCGCGCGGTTCAGCCTGACCCCGTCGATGGCCGATAATGGCCGTCCTCAGCGCCCCCGCACCGAATCGAAGACGATGAGCGACATCCTGCAGACGATCCTGGCCCGCAAGGCCGAAGAAGTAGCCCAGCGCCGCGCCCAGCGCCCGCTCGAGGAGCTGCAGGCCGCCGTGGCCAGCGCCCCGCCGGTACGTGGCTTCGTGCGCGCGTTGCAGGCGGCCGTGGCCAACGGCGACCCGGCGGTGATTGCCGAGGTGAAGAAGGCCAGCCCGTCCAAGGGCGTCATCCGCCCCGACTTCCGACCGGCTGACATCGCGGTCAGCTACGAGTTCGGTGGTGCCAGCTGCCTTTCGGTGCTGACCGACGTGGACTTCTTCCAGGGCGCCGATACCTACCTGCAGCAGGCCCGTGAAGCCTGCACGCTGCCGGTGCTGCGCAAGGACTTCGTGATCGACGCCTACCAGGTGTACGAGGCACGCGTGCTGGGCGCCGACTGCATCCTGCTGATCGTCGCCGCGCTGGACGACACCCAGCTGGCCACGCTGTCGGAACTGGCGCTGTCGCTGGGCATGGACGTGCTGGTGGAAGTGCACGACATCGACGAACTGGAGCGCGCACTGCAGGTGCCGGCGCCGATGATCGGCATCAACAACCGCAACCTGCGCACCTTCGAGGTGTCGCTGCAGACCACGCTGGATATGCAGCAGGCCGTGCCGCGTGACCGCCTGCTGGTCACCGAAAGCGGCATCCTCGGCCCGCAGGACGTGGCGCTGATGCGCGACGCCGGCATCCATGCCTTCCTGGTCGGCGAGGCCTTCATGCGCGTGGAAGAGCCGGGCGAGGGCCTGCGTCAGCTATTCTTCGCAACATGACAACGCACTATCCGACGCCGCGCGAGGATGCGCCGCTGGTGGTCTTCGACTTCGACCACACCCTCTACGACGGCGATTCGGGTACCCACCTGTTCGCCTCGCTGATCAAGCGCAACCCGCTGCGCATGCTGGCGGCGCTGCTGGTCACGCCGATCGCCGGGCCGATGGTGGCGATGCTGCCGACCCGTCGCGCGGGCATCTCGGTCTATGTGTGGATCGGCAGCTTCGGCCTGCACCGTGCGCGCGACTTCAACAAGGTGATCGACGCCTACGTGCTGCGCAACCAGGCGCAGATGCGCGCCAAGCTGCTGCCGCAGGCGCTGGAAGTGTTCGCCGCGCACCGCGCCAAAGGCGATCGCGTGGTGGTTGCCACCGGCGCGCCGCCGGAGCTGGCCCGCGCGATCCTGGCCTTCGTGGCCCATCAGGATGTGCCGGTGATCGGCACCGAGGTCGGCCCGCGGCTGGGCGGCGTCGGTCCCACCCGTCACTGCCACAACGAAGAGAAGATGCGCATGCTGCGCGAGCGCGGCTATGGCGACATCGATATCGCCTATTCCGACAGCACCGCCGACCTGCCGCTGCTGCTGGCGGCCAAGGCGCCGGTGGTGGTGAACCCGAAGCCGGGGCGGGTGGCGTTCTTCCGCCGCGTGCTGCCGGCCGGCACCCGCATCCTCAACTGGGGATGCGTGGATCGCGGCGGCGACAAGGCGTAGCCCGGGGCCAGATCCCATGGGGGCTCTGACCCCATCGCACGATGACGGATCTGCCGGCCAGCGGCCGGCGCTACCCTTCTCCGTCGCGGTTGTGCCGACCCTTCTCCGTTCCGGTAGTGCCGGCCGCTGGCCGGCAAGCGCTCAGCGCCCCAGGTACCCGTGCACCGCATGCCCGATCTGGAACAGGCTGATGCCCAGTACCAGCACGCCCACGGCCACCAGCACCCAGCGCTCCTTCACCCGCTTGACCAGGATCGCCGCCACCGGCGCGGCCATCATGCCGCCGATCAGCAGGCCGGCAACGATCTGCAGATGCTGCACGCCCATCGACAACAGGAAGGTCGCTGACACCGTCAACGTGACCACGAACTCGGCTGCGTTGACTGTTCCGATGGTGGTGCGCGCCTGGCCGCCGCGGGCGAGCAGGGTGGACGTCGCGATCGGCCCCCAGCCACCGCCGCCGCTGGCGTCGAGCAGGCCGGCGAAGAAGCCCAGCACCGGTACCCGGCGGATCTCGCCCTGGGGCATCCAGCGCCCAGCGGCGCGGGCCAGGATGATGATCGCCAGCACCAGCAGGTACAGGTAGATCAGTGGCCGGATGATCTCGCCCGGGACCTGCGTGAGCACGTACGCGCCCAGTGCACCGCCCACTGCGCCGGGCAGGGCCAGGCGCAGGAACAGGCGTTTATCGACATTTCCGGCTGCGAGGTGCGACACCCCCGAGGCGCCCGTGGTGAACACTTCAGCGGTGTGGATGCTGGCGCTGACCTGCGCCGGGGGCAGGCCCATGCTCAGCATCACCGACGAGGACACCAGGCCGAACGCCATGCCCAATGCACCGTCCACCAGCTGTGCGCCGAGGCCGATGAGGATGAACCACCAGAATTCGCTGCTCAGCTCCATGCACCGAGCCTAGCCCAGCGGGCCGCGCAGGGGCCGTGTAGAGCTGAAGCCATGCGCGGCTGCCTTCGACGGACAGCAGCCGAGCGTCGGCTCGGCTCTACAGGATGGCTCGGCAGCCTTGGGTTGCCTTGCAATCAACGGGTGCCGTACAGCACCACGGTCTTGCCGCGGGCATGCAGCAGGCCGTCGGTCTGCAGTTTCTTCAGCACGCGGCCGGCCATTTCGCGCGAGCAGCCGACCAGTCGCGCCAGTTCCTGTCGCGATACGCGCAGCTGGCTGCCCTGCGGGTGGCTCATCGCCTCCGGTTCCTGCGCCAGGTCGTGCAGGGTGCGCACGATCCGGTCGGTCACGTCCAGGAATGCCAGGCGGCTGGCCTTGCGGCTGGTGTCGAGCAGGCGCTTGGAAATCTGCTGGCCCAGCGCGTACAGCAGGCGCGGGGCATCGGCCGACAGCGGGCCGAGGAACAGCTGATGCAGGCGCTCGTAGCTGATTTCAGCCAGCTCGCAGGCGGTACGGGTCCGCAGGATCACCTCCCGGCGGTCCGATTCGACGAACAGGCCCATCTCGCCGACGAACTCGCCGGCACCGAAGTAGCCCAGCACAAGCTCGCGATCGTCATCTTCCTCGGCCATGATCGAAACCGAGCCGCTGATGACGTAATACAGGGTTCCCGCCGGGTCTCCGGGCCGGAAGACGTCGGTACGGGTGGGATATCGCCGCCTGTGGCTGTGCGCCAGGAAACGATCGATTGTGGCGATATCCAGGGCCAGTGGACTGCTAGCTAGGCGCACGGTTGACACGATAGGAGCGCTCCCTCTGCGCATGAACGGATTCACGGGGTCGATAGCGGAGCTTAACCAGCGCAATTGTTAAGGGCAAACAGTGTGCCAGAACTCTTGCGTCTTCACGTTCCCCCCGGGGGCAGTTTGCCCCATAATTCCCCCTTTCCCTTCTTACACAGGAATCGACCGCCGTGGTCAAGCCGTTGCCTCGCCTGAGGCTGCAGGGTTTCAACAACCTCACCAAGGCGCTGAGCTTCAACATCTATGACGTGTGTTACGCGCGCACCGAAGAGGAGCGTCAGCGTTACATTGAATACATCGATGAAGAGTACAACGCCGACAGGCTGACTCAGATCTTGACCGATGTCGCCGAGATCATCGGCGCCAACATCCTGAACGTGGCCCGCCAGGACTACGATCCGCAGGGTGCCTCGGTGACCATCCTGATCTCCGAAGAACCGGTGATCGACAAGAAGCTGGCCGGCAAGGAGCTGATCTCCGACGCCGTGGTCGCGCACATGGACAAGAGCCACATCACGGTCCATACCTACCCGGAAACCCATCCGCAGGAAGGTATCGCGACGTTCCGCGCGGACATCGACGTGGCCACCTGTGGCGTCATTTCCCCGCTGAAGGCCCTGAACTACCTGATCGAGAGCCTCGAGTCGGACATCGTGATCATGGACTACCGCGTCCGTGGCTTCACCCGCGATGTGAAGGGCAAGAAGCACTTCATCGACCACAAGATCAACTCGATCCAGAACTTCCTGGCCAAGAACATCAAGTCGCGTTACGAGATGTTCGACGTCAACGTCTACCAGGAGAACATCTTCCACACGAAGATGCACCTGAAGGACTTCGACCTGGACCAGTACCTGTTCGAGGAAAAGGCCAAGAACCTGTCGTTCAAGGAACGCATGAAGATCGAAGCGCTGCTCAAGCGCGAGATCGAAGAGCTGTTCCACGGCCGGAACCTGTCCGAGTAAGCCCCATGTGCGATGCCCGCAGGCATCGCCACCCAGGCGGGACGACCCGCCCCGTGGAACCAGTGCCTCGCACGCGTTACAGTTCCACGGTGATGTACCGACCCACGGCCCGGTGTGAAAACACCGGGCCGTTTCGTTTTTCTCAAAAAAGGTAAGGAGCCCCCACCCATGCCCTGGATCTACCTGCTGCTGGCCGGCCTGTTCGAGATCGGTTTCGCCCTCGGAATGAAGTACTCCGAAGGCTTCAGCAAACCCCTGCCCACCGTTGCCACGGTGGTATCGGCCCTGATCAGCCTGTACCTGATGAGCCAGGCGATGAAGAGCATCCCGGTCGGTACGGCCTACGCGATCTGGACCGGCATCGGTGCCATGGGCGTGGCTGTGCTCGGCATCTACCTGTTCAATGACAGTGCGTCGCCGGCCCGCCTGGCCTGCGTGGGCCTGATCGTGGCCGGCGTGATCGGCCTGAAGCTGGTCTCGCCCAATTAATCGGTAGTGCCGGCCGCTGGCCGGCAACCTCTTGATCTTCTGCGGTGCCTGCGTGGTCGCCGGCCAGCCGGCACTACCCCGGGCCTACAGCCGGTAGGCGATGGTCTTCATCACCCTGGAGGCCAGCGCCATCACGCCAGGGATCGGGAACGGCAGGCGGCGTGCGCCGGCCTGCTCGGCGTGCTCCGCATGGCGGGCTTCGTCTTCCTTCATCACCTCGATGACCGCACGGCTGCGCAGGTCGCCGGCCGGCAGATCGACCAGGTGCTCGTCCAGATGGGCTTCCACCTGGCGCTCGGTTTCGACCACGAAGCCGAGGTTCCAGCCGTCGCCGCGCAGCCCGGCCAGGGTGCCGATGGTGTAGCTGCCGGCGTACCACAGCGGGTTGAACAGGCTCGGGCGGCTGTCCAGCTCGCCCAGCCGGGTGGCACACCACGCCAGGTGGTCGGTCTCCTCCTGGGCCGCTTCCAGCAGGTGTTCACGCGTGGCAGGGTCGCGGGCCACGGCGGCCTGCCCGAAATACAGGCCCTGTGCGCAGACTTCGCCGACGTGGTTGATCCGCATCAGCCCGGCCGCGTGGCGGCGTTCAGCGTTGTCCATGCCCGGCTCGCTGGTGTCCGCGGCCGGGTAGGGGCGGGCTGCCGGCGGGTTGCCGAACACCGTGTCCAAGGCGCGCTGCGCTTCGGTCAGCAGATGGTCCAGCGGTGTGGTCTGGCGGAGCACGGTCATGGCGGTACGCGGTGGGACGGAAGACCCCTCGATTCTCCCCCGGCTCCGGCCCCCTGCCAACCCGGGACATGGCCGGCTTGCACCGGGGGCTTGACCTGCGTACAATCCCGCCTCTTACGCTTCACCTTTCACAACGCGTGGCAGAGTTCCGGCGAGCCGTTCGCCGCAATGAGCCCGACCTAACATAGAGTTCTTCATGAGCACTTTCACTGCCAAGAACGAGACCGTCCAGCGCGACTGGTACCTCGTCGACGCCGAGGGCAAGACCCTGGGCCGTCTCGCCACCGAGCTGGCCCGCCGTCTGCGTGGCAAGCACAAGCCGGTCTACACCCCGCACGTTGATACCGGCGACTACCTGGTCGTCATCAATGCAGAAAAGATTGCCGTCACCGGCAAGAAGCTGCAGGACAAGATGTATCACCGTTTCACCGGTTACATCGGCAACCTGAAGACCGAGTCCCTGGCCCAGGCGCTGGAGCGCCACCCGGAGCGCGTGATCGAGATCGCCGTCAAGGGCATGCTGCCGAAGGGCCCGCTGGGTCGCCAGATGTACCGCAAGCTCAAGGTCTACGCCGGCACTGAGCATCCGCACGCCGCACAGCAGCCGCAGGTTCTGGATATCTAATCATGGCTATCACTCAAAACTACGGCACTGGCCGCCGCAAGTCCTCCACCGCTCGCGTGTTCCTGCGCAAGGGTTCGGGCAACATCACCGTCAACGGTCGTCCGCTGGACGAGTTCTTTGGTCGTGAGACCGCGCGCATGATCGTGCGCCAGCCGCTCGAGCTGACCAAGAACACCGAAAGCTTTGACATCCTGGTCACCGCCGCTGGCGGCGGCACCACCGGCCAGGCCGGTGCGATCCGTCTGGGCATCGCCCGTGCTCTGGTCGAGTACGACGAAACCCTGAAGTCCGAGCTGCGCAAGGCTGGCTTCATGACCCGTGACGCCCGTGAAGTCGAGCGTAAGAAGGTTGGTCTGCACAAGGCCCGCCGCGCCACCCAGTTCTCCAAGCGCTGATCTACCGCGCCTGGTTGGGCTCCTTCGGGAGCCCGCTGGATGGGAAAGCAAAAGCCCGGCTTCGGCCGGGCTTTTGTCGTTTCGGGGGTCATCGATGTCCTGGTTGCCGGCCAGCGGCCGGCACTACCCGGGGCGTCGCATCTCGGAAGGGGTGGGGTGGTGCCGTTTCCTGCGGAGCAGGGTCCGATCCCGCGGGCGCCTCTCTGGAGAAGAGCCCCCTTGATGTTCAAGGGGGGGGGGGGGGGGGGGGGGGGCGGCCCCCCCCCCCCACGCCAGGTCACGCAAACGGAATTACTTGAACCGGTAGCCGATGGTCACACTGTAACCACGGCCGAAGATGGTGGCGTAGTCACTGGAGTCACCCAGGAAGCTGTTCGGATCGTAGAACGGCAGGCGGTTGAACAGGTTCTTGACGGTGAAGCTCAGGTTCCACGCATCATCCGGGCGCCAGGTGACGCTCATGTTGGCGGTCCACCACGACGGTGCACCATCGCACTTGCTCTTCTGCAGGGCCAGGTAGCCGCCGGTGCAGGTTTCCTTGTTGTTGCTCTCTTCGTCGATCTGGTCGGTAGCCCACTTGGTGCCACCCACGTAGTTGACGAACATGCT
Source organism: Stenotrophomonas sp. FR012 (assembly GCF_047520565.2). Lineage (NCBI taxonomy): Bacteria > Pseudomonadati > Pseudomonadota > Gammaproteobacteria > Lysobacterales > Lysobacteraceae > Stenotrophomonas > Stenotrophomonas sp. FR012. The sequence continues at coordinate 104,134 of NZ_JAXBQL020000008.1, read as the reverse complement.
GGTGGTCACCTGCTTGTAGGTCCAGTCTGCATTGAGCGTGGCACGCAGGCGCGGATTGTTGTAGTAGCCCACCACGTCGCCGTAGTACCAGCCGTTCTCGGCGTCCATGTAGAAGCGGTTGCGGTTGGCGATGGTGGCGGCCAGGCCGATGTTCAGGTTGCCCCAGTCGCCCAGCGAGAAGCGGCTGCGCGCGTCGATGTCGAAGCCGTCGATCAGCGTCTTGCCGCGGTTCTTGTACTGGCCGACCACGCTGGCCACGTTACCGGCGGAGTAGCCCGGCAGGGTGGCCGGGCAGCTCACGCCGCTGGCCGGATCGGCGCACATTGCCGCCAGCTGCGCCAGGTTGGCGCGGTCGCTGTCGGTGATCGGCGAGCGCGACATCGAGATGATGTCTTCCATGCGGCGATAGTCCGGCGCGACGATTTCGTTGTCACGGTAGATGAACCAGTAGTCGGCCGACACCGACAGCCAGGTTGCCGGCTCGTAGACGAAGCCGAGGGTGGCGATCTTGGCCTTTTCCGGCTTCAGGTCCTTGTTCGGCTGGGTCATGCGCGCCACGGTGCGGCTGCAGTCGACGTTCAGCAGGGTCTTGCCGAGGTCGACGTCACCCGGCCGCTGCGACTTCAGCAGCAGGTTGGCGATGGCGTTGGTCTCGCCGCAGCGCAGTTCGTCACGGAAGCCACCGAGCTGGGCGAACACGCCGCCGTTGCCGGACTCGGCCAGGCTCGGTGCGCGGAAGCCGGTGGAATAGGTGCCGCGCAGCATCAGCTGATCGAACGCCTGGTACTTGAAGCCGATCTTCGGCGCGATGTTGGCGCTGAAGTTCGGGTACTTGTCCACGCGCACCGCCGCATCCAGTTCCAGCTTGTCGGTGATCGGCGCCACGGTCTCGGCGAACAGCGCGTAGGTGTTGCGCTTGCCGTCGAACCACGAGCCGCCCTGCTGGGTGATCAGGCCATTGGCCGCATCGGCATTGCCCGGGGTGTAGAAGGTCTCACGGCTGGCGTTGAAGCCGAACGCGGCGCGCATCTCGCCCGCCGGCAGCTGGAACAGCGGTCCTTCGATCTTGCCGTCCAGGGTATGCAGGCGGGTCCACGACTGGATGTCGAAGGTCGGGAACGCTTCACGGATCAACGCGGCGTTGGCTTCGCTGATCTCGCCGAACTTGTACGCCGGGTGGTCGGAGATGATCACCCGACCGGTACCAGGATCGATCGTGTACGGCCCGAACGCCTTCTCGAAGCCCTTGGTGTTGACGTTGATCGTCTGGTAGGTGGTGGAGTGGGTACCAGCGCTGGCGAAGGCGGTTTCCCAGTTCCAGTCACCCACGTTGCCACGTGCGCCCGCCAGCACACGATAGCTCTTGTCGGTATTGCGCTGGCCGAAATAGTTCGGGCCGGCATCCTGCAGCAGGTAGTTCAGGCCGACCACGCCGCCCATCATGGCCTTCAACTGCGGGCTGGCGTGGTTGTACTCGTTGTTCGGGCCCAGGAACGGGTACAGGAACTGGTTGACGGTGTTGCCGGTGTTGCGCGAGAACCAGCTGGTCGGGTTGCCGGTCGTGGTGCCGTAGGTGCGCGGCGTGCCGCCGTTGGCGCGCAGGTCGATGTCGGTGTAGGTCGCCTCGGCGAATATCTCGGTGTTGTCACCGACCAGGAAGGTGCCGTTGAGGTAGGCGGTGTTGCGCTCGGACTTGGCACCGGCGTCGATCTCGTTGTTCATCCAGGTTTCCCAGACGCAACGCGGACCGGCCGCTTCACTGGTCAGCACGTTCTTGCAACCCGGCGCAGCTTCCTGCACGCGGCGGCCGGTGACCGGATCGAAGGCGAAGTAAGTGCCCGGATTGAACTCACCCGGCCTGCTGCCCACGCCCAGGCGCAGGTTGTTGAGGTAGTTCGGGTTGTTGACGTAGTACTGGTCCGGACGCTTGTCGTAGAAATCGCTCAGCGGAATCGCGTCGCGACGGTACATGTTGACCGCGCCGTAGATGTTGAAGCGGTTCTCGGCCAGGTCACCGAAGCCGGCGGTGATGCTGGCCTGGCGCTCACCGTAGGAATCGATGCGCGAGGAGGTGTCGTTGGTGAAGCTGATCTCGGCACCCTGGAAGTTGCGCTTGGTGATCACGTTGATCACGCCGGCCACCGCGTCGGTACCGTACACGGCCGACGCGCCGTCGGTCAGTACTTCCATGCGCTCGATGGCCGCCGCCGGGATCGCATCGATGTTGACGAACTGGGTCTGGAACCCGGCCGGTGCGCCGTAGTACGACAGGCGGCGACCGTTCAGCAGCACCAGTGTGCCCTGTGCGCCCAACCCGCGCAGGTTGGCCTGCGAGGCACCATCGGAACCGGTGAACAGCGAGCGCGCATCCTGCTGCGCGGGGCGAGCGGCCGGCAGGTTGTCGAGCACCTGCAGCAGCGTGCGCGCCCCCATGTTCTGGATGTCCTGCTTGCTGATCACCTGCACCGGCGAGGCGGTTTCAACGTCGGTGCGACGAATGTTGGAGCCGGTGACCTCGATACGGGCGAGGTCGGTGGCGTTGTCCTTGCTCTCCTGGGCGAAGGCAGGAGCAGCAAGCGAGAACAGCGCGCCGGCAATGGCCAGCGTCAGCGGAGCGATCGGGCGGCAGGGGGGGCGGTGGTGGCGGGCGGGCAACATCGGGGTTCTCTCCTGGCAGGGGTGCGGCGCAACTGAGTGAGCGCGTGGGCGTTCGGCGGGCAAAACGCTCCCGGGCCACGGCCATGAGGGCCGTAGTCGGGATGGGGCGGGGGAGGAGCGGTGTTACGTGGGGGTCATGGGGCGACGATGCTGGCGGAGTCGCCCTCCTGGCCGATCAGTACGGCGTTGGCCCAGTTGGCACAGACCTGGGCGGGTTGGCTGCCCTGCGCACCCAGCGTGCGCAGGCTCAGGGTGGAAAGGCCACGGATGTCCAGCTCCGGCTTGACCACGCCGGGCGCCTTCACCAGGCCGCTGTCGTACAGCAGGCGGTTGTCGCCCCATACCTGGAACTGCAGGCCGCCGGCGTTGCGGCAGGCGTCGTCGATGCCGAGGTCGGCACGCAGCAGGTGCCAGCCGCCCTGCAGGCGCAGGTCGATGCGGCTGTTGGCGCCGACTCCCAGGCCACGGCGGAACTGCAGGCCGTTCATGCGCATGCCGGCGTCGCCACGGAAGGACTGGTCGGTACGCAGCTGGCTGGCCAGCGCGGCCGGCACCGGCAGCTCGGAGAGATAGCGCTGCCGGGCCGGTCGCTCCGGTTCCTGGTGTTCGAGGATGTGGAAGGTGGACAGTGCGATCGGGCCGACGTCGCGCGGCTGCAGTGCATCGAACGCGCGGGCGCTGCCCTGGGCGGCGGTCACCATCGGGTCGGTGCTGCTGGCGCCGTCGCCTTCGGGGTTCTGCACGCTCAGTACGCGGAAGCGCAGCAGGCGGCCGGCATGGGCCGGGAAGTCGATGCGTTGCACGCCTTCCTTCAGCTGCAGGCGGCCACGGGCGATCAGCTCGCCCCACTCGCCATTGCTGTCGCCCAGGTACACCTCGTAATCGCGCACCTGGCCGTGCTTCCAGTTCTTGTCGTTGCGCGGCGCGATGTCGATGCCATCGATCATCCTGCGCTCGCCGAAGCCGATCACCCACTCGTGCGCGCCAGTGCGCACGGCCTGGTTGCGCACGCTGCGGAACCAGGTGTTGGGATCGTCATCGAAGGCGTTCTCCAGCGCATGGCCGGGCTCCTCGGCCGGGCGGTTGACCACCAGCAGGCTGTCTGCGGGCAGTTCGCGGCCGAGTACCGGCGCGGCCGGATAGGCATCGTCGGCGGCCGCAGCGGCCGCCGCGAAGTCCAGCTGCAGCTGCAGCGGCTGGCGGATGTCCTGGACAGCGGTACGCACGTGCAGCGTGCCACGGCGCTCCTTGGCATCGAAGTACCAGCCTTCAGCCGCACCGTTGAACGCCGCCGCATCGGCCAGCGCTGGCAACGCGCGGCCACCGGCCTGCACTGCACGTGGCGCCTGCCGGCTGAGCACGCGCAGGCCATAACGACGCTGCGCCAGCTGGCCGTTGTACTGGCCCTGCACCGCATCGATCTGCACCTGCACCGGGCCACTGCCCAGTGCAGGCGCCTGCACGCGGATTACCTGCGTGCTCGACTCGCCCTGCTGGTAGCGGCGCGTGTTGCCATCGTCTTCGTACAACGTGTACTGCGAGTCGCCCTGCGGGTACAGGTCGAAGGTCACTTCATCGAGCGGCTTTTCGCCGTCGAACAGCATCGACGGGTACATCGGCAGGATCGCACCGGCGCGCACGAACACCGGCAGCGTGGCCAGGTCCACCTGGCGGTCGAGCTGGCGGCCGTCGGCACCGGCCTGCACGCGGCGGCCGTCCCAGTAGTCGATCCAGCCGCCGGCCGGCAGGTGGATGTCGCGGCGCCAGCCACGGCTGGCGGCCTGGCTGCGGTACACCGGCGCCACCAGCAGGTCGCGGCCGAGCAGGAACTGGTACTTGTAGGTTTCATCCTGTGCATGCGGGTCGCGCGGGTAGTCCCACATCAGCCCCCGCACTGGCGGTGCGCCGGTCTGCGCGGCCTCGTGCACCAGCCCGTACATGTACGGGGTCAGGCGCATCTTCAACTTCAGGTAATCGCGGTTGATGCTGCGGTACGGCTCGTCGTACCACCACGGGTGCTTGCGCGCGTTCGACGACCAGCCGCTCATGCCCATCAGCACCGGGGTGAACGCCTTCCACTGCAGGTCGCGGGTGAAGGTCTCGGCGCTGCCGCCGAAGATCGCATCCACATCGCCGCTGGCGTAGGCCATGCCGGACAGGCCGGAGCCGACCAGGGTCGGCACGTGCCAGCGGATGTAGTCCCAGCTGCTGCTCTGGTCGCCGGTCCAGGCCACGGCGTAGCGCTGGATGCCGGCCCAGCCCATCACTGTCCACAGGAACGGGCGCGAATCGGAATTGTCGAGGATGCCGTTGAACGCCTGACGGTTGGCGTCCATCGCGAACTGGTAGCCCTTGCCGGTCCAGGCCACGTCCAGCTTCTGCACGCGGCTGCCGGCCTTGCCGACTTCCCAGGCGATCTTGTCGACGCCGTTCTCGGTCCACAGGCCGGTGCGGAAGCCGTAGCCGGCGAGCCCCTTCACCGTTTCCGGCAACTGCTTGTAGCCGCAGCCGTAGCCATCATTGGGCAGGATCCAGCCACCGGGCATGTCGTGGGCGCGGTACTGCTTGGCCACGCTGTCGATCACATCCGGCGTGGTGCCGGTCGGGCCGTCGCTCCAGCCTTCGGGCACGGTGCCGGGCTTCTTGCTGTTGTCGCCGTCGTTGTAGCAGTCGGCATCGCCATAGGACAGCGCCCAGCGCGCCACCATGTTCGGGCGGCCGGTCAGCTGGGTGTAACGCTCGATCAGCTTGGGCAGGTCCGCGCCGACGAAGTAGTAGGCATCGAAACGGTCTTCGCGATGCAGCAGCGTGGCCTGGTCGGGCTGGCGCAGGTCGTAGCTGCCATCGCTCCAGGTATTGCGCAGCATGCCCCAGCCACGGCTGCTCAGCAGCATGGGTGCCGGGCTGGGGCGGTCGCCCTCTTCCCAGCCGCCGGAATAGGACACCTCCAGCTCGCGGCCCTTGAACTGATAGCGGCCGTTCTGCTGGCCGCCACCGAAGTAGCCCTCATCGGCCTGCGACGACAGCACCTGCACGCTCTGCGTGGCCTCCAGGTCCAGCGGCTGCAGTTCCTGCCACAGCGCGGTGGGCTGGCCGTTGTCCAGGCGTTCCAGGCGCAGGCGCAGCGGTTGCCGCTGCACATGCAGGACCAGTGCGTCGGTACGCACGCGGATTTCCTGCGCATCTTCTTCCAGCTGCGCCTGCACGTTCGCCTTGGGCTGCGGCAGCACGATCGGTGCGGCTTTGTCGCCGGCGCCGGTCAACGTGCCGTTGCGGCCGGCCTGCACGCGGATGATGTCGGTCGCCGGCAGTTCAATGCGGATGCGCGCTCCCTTGTCGGTCTGCAGGTCCCAGCCCTGCACGCCATCGCGGCTGGCGCTGGCGCTGACCGATCGCAGGTTTCCGACCGGCTCGGCCCGGGCCGTCATGGACGCCAGCATCAAGGCCGGCAACAGGGCCAGCATCAGCGGCGAGCGACGTACGCAGTTTTCCACGCGGACTCCCAACCCGTTCACCGGGCGTTTCGAAAGCGATTGGGCCGACTCTAGGGCAGCGATTCGAAAGATGTCAACAAATTGAAAGGAAAAAGGAAGATATATTCCATTGAAACGAAAGTTGTTGCGTCGCAATACTTTGTGTAAGCGCTTGCAGTCGCCTGTTAAGCATTGTGCGATACGGCATTTGACCCGTCCTTTCGTTTTCCTGGTCATGCCGCGACTGGGAAAGCCACTCGGCCATTTTCTTTCTTTTTACTTTCGATGTTTGACATTTCGAAAGAAAACACAGATGGTGCGCTGGCCCAACTGGAACCTCCGAATGGACGTCACCCTGCTTTCCGATGTGTCCGCCTGGCAGCGCCTTGGCGGAGCCGATACCGCAATCGAAATCGCCCAGCAGCCTGCGCTGTGGGAAGCACTCGCACAGGACCTGTCGCGTGCCCGCGACCGCCTGCAGGCCTTCCTCGGCGACAGCCTCAACGATCCCAACCAGCGCGTGCTGTTCACCGGCGCCGGCAGTTCCGGCTTCATCGCCGAGATGGTGGCCGACGCGATCAACGCACAGTGGGCGGCCGAGGTGCGCGTGGTGCACACCACCAGCCTGCTGACCCACCCGGCGCTGTACCTGCAGCGTGACCGCCCGACCCTGCTGGTGTCGTTCGGCCGCAGTGGCTCCAGCCCGGAAAGCGTGGCAGCGGTGGATCGCGTGCGCAGCGACGTGGACGACGCGCGCTTCCTCGACATCACCTGCAACGCCGATGGCGAACTGGCCCGCCGTGGCGCCGGCCGTGGCGATACGTGCACCCTGCTGATGCCGTCGGCCAGCTGCGACCGTGCCTTCGCCATGACCAGCAGCCTGACCTGCATGCTGCTGGCGGCACTGACGGTGTTTGATCGCTCGCCGTGGGATGCGCGCGTGGCGCGCCTGAAGCAGATCGCCGCGCTGGCCCGCGAAGGGCAGGCGCAGTGGGACGCACCAGTGGCAACACTTGCGCAGCGCCCGTTCAACCGCGTGATCTACCTTGGCAGCGGCCCGCTGGAAGCGCTGGCCCGCGAGTGTGCACTGAAGGTGCTGGAGCTGACCGCTGGCCGCGTTCTGGCGCTGGCCAACACGCCGCTGGGCTTCCGTCACGGTCCCAAGTCGACGCTGGATGGCAACACCCTGGTGGTGGTGCTGCGCAGCGTGCAGCCGCTCGCGCGCCGCTACGAGCAGGACCTGCTGGACGAACTGCGCCGCGATGGCGTGGCCGGGCAGGTGCTGGCGATCGGTCCACATTCGGACATCGGCGCCGATGACGATTACACCCTCACCGTACCGGCGCTGGACGATCCGTGGCTGGCACCGGTGTGGCTGGGCTTCGCGCAGCTGTTCGCGCTGCAGCGCTCGGCCGCGCTGGGACTGACCCCGGACAACCCGTTCCCGGACGGCACCGTCAACCGCGTCGTCAAGGGCGTCACCATCCACCATGGCTGAGCTGATCGCCCACGCCTGCTATGGCATCGACATCGGCGGCACCAAGATCGAGCTGGTGGCGTGCGATGCGGCGATGCAGGTCACCTGGCGCCGCCGCGTGGCCACGCCGCAGGGCGACTACGATGGTTTCCTGCAGGCCGTGGTGACGCTGGTGGCCGAGGCCGACGCCGCGCTGGGCCGGAATGATGCGGCCATCGGCATTGCCCTGCCCGGCGTGCGTGACCGCCGCAGCGGCCGCCAGCTCAGCGCGAACGTGCCCGCACTGACCGGCCAATGCGTGGCGAAGGATCTGCAGGCGCGGCTGCAACGCCCGCTGCATTTCGGCAATGACCTGCAGTGCTTTGCCCTGTCGGAAGCGCACGGCGGCGCCGCCGATGGCTACCCCAGCATGTTCGGCGCCATCCTCGGCACCGGTGCCGGCGGTGGCTTCTGCCTGCAGGGCCGGCTGCTGTCCGGCTTCAACGGCCTGGCCGGCGAGTGGGGCCACTGGAGCGTGCCTGGCCATCTGCTGCAGCGCCATGGCCTGCCGCTGCTGGACTGCGGCTGCGGCCTGCAGGGCTGCGTGGAGCGCTATGTGTCCGGCAGCGGATTGGCCATGATCGAACGCCACCTCGGAGGCAGCGCCGTCGATGCCAGTGCGGTGATCACGCTGGCCGGAGCCGGCGATGCCCACGCGCGCAAGGCGCTGGACATTCATCGTGATCTGCTCGGCCACAGCCTGGCCGCGCTGGTGCTGGCGCTGGACCCGCACGTGATCGTGCTCGGCGGTGGCCTGTCGCAGTACGCGCCGCTGTACCGGCAGCTGCCGGCCGCCATCGCCACCCATCTGTTCGATGGCGTGCAGGTCCCCCCGATCGTGCCGCCACGGTTCGGCGATGCCGGTGGCGCACGTGGTGCCGCCCTGCTCGCCTGCCAACCCTCGTTTTCCCGATCTCCGGAGCCTGACCATGTCCCCGTTGCAGACCCTGCTTGCTTCCCACCGCGCCGGCGCTAACGTCGGCCTGTACAGCGTCTGCTGCAGCAACGAGCAGGTGCTGCGCGCGGCCATGCACGTCGCCCTGGCGCATGGCACCGTGCTGCTGATCGAGGCCACCTCCAACCAGGTCGACCAGTTCGGCGGCTACACCGGCATGACCCCGCCGCAATACCGCGACTACGTGGGCACGCTGGCCGATGAAGAAGGCTTCCCGCGCGAGCGGCTGATCCTGGGCGGCGACCACCTCGGCCCGAATGCCTGGCAGAAGCGCCCGGCGGCCGAAGCGATGACCCACGCGCGCGTGCTGATCGAAGCCTACGTCGCCGCCGGTTTCCACAAGATCCATCTGGATTGCAGCATGTCCTGCGCCGATGATCCGGTGCCGCTGCCCGATGCCATCGTCGCTGCGCGCTCGGCCGAGCTGGCCGAAATCGCCGAACGCACCGCCGCCGAACATGGCCTGCCGCCGCCGGTCTACGTGATCGGTACCGAAGTGCCGATTCCCGGAGGCGAAGCCTCGCTGGCCGAGGGCCTGCAGGTGACCACGCCGGCCGCCGCCGCGCAGACCCTGGCCATCCACCGGCAGGCCTTCGATACCCCGCAGCTGCGCGATGCGTGGCAGCGTGTGATCGCGATGGTGGTCCAGCCGGGCGTGGACTTCGACCACAGCAGCGTGCACGAGTACGACGCTGCCGCTGCCAGTACGCTGGCCGATTTCCTCGAACAGCAGCCACGCATCGTGTTCGAAGCGCACTCCACCGACTACCAGCGCGAGAGCGGCCTGCACGCGCTGGTGCGCGACCACTTCGCCATCCTCAAGGTCGGGCCCGCGGCCACCTTCGCCTACCGCGAAGCGCTGTTCGCGCTGGCCGCGATCGAGGCCGAACTGCTGCCGGCGGCACAGTGCTCGCGCCTGCCGCAGGTGCTGGACGAGGTGATGGTGGCGCAGCCGAAGTACTGGCAGTCCTACTACCAGGGCGATGACACTGCGCTGCGCCTGCTGCGCAGCTACTCCTTCAGTGACCGCTGCCGTTACTACTGGGGCGAGCCCGCGCTGGTGCAGGCGGTGCAGACCCTGTTCGCCAACCTGGAACAGCACGCGCCGCCACTGGTGCTGCTCAGCCAGTACCTGCCGGAGCAGTACCGCGCCGTGCGTGAGGGCACGCTGGCCAACACCCCCACCGCGCTGGTGCAGCACCGCATCGGCCTGTGCCTGGGCGAGTACGCGCGCGCCTGCAGCGCCAACCAGGCCGGAACCCGCACGCAGAACGCACGTTCGGCTGCCGCAGTTGCTGCGAACGGCTAATCTCTACCTTTCCCCGCGAAACCGAGAATGGCCATGCGCAACACCCGCTCCCGCCGGCAACAGATCCTGCAGCTGCTGATCGAGCACGGCTCGGTGCAGGTGGCCGATCTGGTCGAGCGTTTCGGCGTGTCGGCGGTGACCATCCGTGCCGACCTGACCCACTTCGAGTCGCAGGGCCTGGCCAACCGCACCCACGGCGGCGCCACCCTGGTGCGCACGCCGCCGCAGGAACAGGACATCCACGAAAAGGACGCACTGAACCTGCCGTTGAAGGAATCGATCGGCGCGTGTGCCGCGCGCCTGGTACGGCCTGGTGACAACATCATCATCGACTCCGGCTCGACCACGATGACCCTGGCCCGCCACCTGCGCACGCAGCGCGACGTGACGGTGATGACCAACGGGCTGAACATCGCCTGGGAACTGGCCAACGCGGCCGGCATCAACGTGCTGCTGACCGGCGGCCTGCTGCGCCAGCAGTCGCTGTCGCTGCAGGGCAGCCAGGCCGAAGCCAGCCTCAACTCCTACAGCTTCGACACGCTGTTCCTGGGCGTGGATGGCCTGGACCTGCAGTTCGGGTTGACCACCCATGACGAAGCCGAAGCCCGCCTCAACCATCGCATGGTCGAGCGTGCACGCCGTATCGTGGTGCTGACCGACGCCTCCAAGTTCGGGCGCGTCAGCCTGCACCGCATCGCCCTGCTGGATCAGATCCACACCATCATCACCGATGCCGGCATCGACGACGCAACCCGCGAGGGACTGCAGCGGCTGGGCATCGAGGTGATCATTGCCGAGCCTCCCGCATGAGCGACACCCGTTCCCTGCATGGCCGCATCCTCACCCCGCTGGGTTGGCGGCGTGGCCACGTCCACTTCGATTCACACGTGCGCCGGCTGCAGGTGGATGACCAAAGTGGTGCTGACGACCTGCAGCTGCCGGTCATCCTGCCCGGCTTCATCGACCTGCATGTACACGGTGCGGCCGGCGTGGACCTGATGCAGGGCGGCGACGTGGCGCGCACCATCGCGCGCACCCATCTGCGCTTCGGCACCACCACGCTGCTGGCAACCACCATGACCGCCGGCCTGGATGAGATCGAGCACGCGCTGCAGGGGGTGGCTGCGACGATGGCGGCGCCCGATGCCGACGCCGCCCGCATCGTCGGCGTGCATCTGGAAGGACCGTTCATCAGCCCGCAGCGGCTCGGTGCACAGCCCAACCGCACGATCGAGGCGACGCTGGCGCTGGTGCAGCAACTGCACGCACTGGCGCCGATCCGAGTGATAACGCTGGCACCGGAAATCGGCGAGCACACCGCACTGATTCCCGCGCTTTCGGCGATGGGCATCCGCGTGCAGCTCGGTCACAGCGCCGGCACCTATGAAGAGGGCGTGGCTGCGCTGCAGGCCGGCGCCTCCGGCTTCACCCATCTGTTCAATGGCATGACCGGTGTCGACCATTACCGACCCGGCATCGCCGCGGCGGCGCTGGCGCATGCACAGTACGCCGAGATCATTCCCGACCTGCAGCACATCCATCCCGGCGTGATCCGCCTGGCCGCGCGCGCGATCCCGCGCCTGTATGCGGTGACCGACGCGACGGCCGCCACCGGCATGCCCGACGGCGAGTACGCGCTGGGCGAGCAGCGCGTGCACAAGTGCGGCGGCTGCGTGCGCCTGGCGACCGGTTCACTGGCCGGCAGCGCGCTGACCATGGACCAGGCGCTGCGCAACCTGGTGCGCGTGGGCCTGGAGCTGGCCGATGCCTCGCAGCGCGTTTCCACCTTCCCGGCCGACTATCTGGGCCTGGGCGATCGCGGCCGCATCGCGCCCGACGCCCGTGCCGACCTGGTGGTGCTGGACGCCGAACTGCGCCTGCAGCAGGTGGTCATTGGTGGGCGCGTGATCGATCTGACCTGACGCAAGCGATGCGGCCCGGATGCCGCGCGGGCTCCCTGTAGAGCCGAGCCATGCTCGGCTCACCGCACGAAGCGCGGCATGGGGAACCTCGATATCGGAACGGAAAGCAGCCGAGCATGGCTCGGCTCTACAGAATGCACTCTGCGACGAACCGCCGCCTGGCCTGGCCCGGCGCTACCACAGGAACTGCCGATGACTGCAAGCACCGCTCCGCGCTGGCCCGTACGTTACCTGCTCTTCATCGGCGGCCTCGGTGGCCTGCTGTACGGCATCGACATCGGCATCATCGCCGGCGCCCTGCCCTATCTTGAAGCCACCGCCAGCCACGCCTGGCAGCTCAGCAGCCAGCAGCTTGGCTTCGTGGTGGCCGCGGTACTGCTGGGCAGCGTGCTGTCCTCGCTGTTCGCCGGCATGATCGCCGACCTGATCGGCCGCCGCGGCGCGATGCTGCTGGCCGGCCTGCTGTTCACCGCCTCGATTCCGATCATGGCGCTGGCCTCCGGTTACACGCCGCTGCTGCTGGGCCGCCTGCTGCAGGGCATCAGTGGCGGTTTGATCGGTGTAGTGATTCCGCTGTACCTGGCCGAAGTGCTCAGCCCCGAGCGACGCGGGCGCGGCGCCGCGATGTTCCAGCTGCTGCTGACCGTTGGCCTGGTGCTGGCAGCCCTGATCGGCCTGTACCACGCCCACGCCGTGGATGCCGCCGCCGAAACCGTGCGCTCGCTGCCGCTGGCACAGCAGGCGCAGGAGCTGTTCACGGTGAAGGACCACGCCTGGCGCACCATCTTCTGGACCTGCCTGGCGCCGGGCCTGCTGTTCTGCGCGGGCATCTTCTGGCTGTCCGAATCGCCACGCTGGCTGGTACGCCGGGGCCGCATTGATGAAGCCCGCCGCAGCCTGCAGCGCGTACTGCCCGCTGCCGATGTGGAGCCCACCCTTGCGCAGATCCAGGCGCCGGAATCGAGCAGCAGCCACAGCAAGCGCGATCCACTGCTCAGCCGCCGCTACGTGGTGCCGTTCCTGCTCGCCTGCGTCGTGCTGGCCTGCACCCAGGCCACCGGCATCAACTCGGTACTGGCCTACGCGGTGAACATCCTCAATCAGGCCGGCCTGTCCGGTTCAGTGGCCAACGGCGCCGACGTGGCGATCAAGCTGCTGAATGCGGTGATGACCGTGGTCGCGTTGCTGCTGGTCGACCGCAAGGGCCGCAAGTTCCTGCTGATGCTCGGCAGCGGTGGTATCTGCGTGGCCCTGCTGGCCGCGGCCACGCTGTTCTTCCAGGCCGAGCGCGGTCGCGCTGATGTGCAGCCGCAGTTGCAGGCGGCGGTCAACGGCGATGGCCTGCAGCTGGTGCTGGATGAAGCCCAGTGGCAGCGCCTCGGTGCTGGCATCGACAGCGAGGGCCGGCCGCTGCAGCTGACCGTGTCGTACGCCTACGGCGACTTCACCAATGTGCGCGCCGTGCGCAGCGACAACCTGATTGATCGCGAACTGCGTATCGACCGCACCGGCACCGTACAGCCGGACAGCGTGATCGGCGCATTCTTCCGCAAGTTGCATCTGAACCCGTTCGCCGACCCCGCCAGTGCCGCGCAGGCGCCGCTGCGCGTCGAACAGGCCCGCATCGGCCCGGTGCCGCCACCGGCACACGGCTGGGCCGTGGCCGCCTGCATCCTGGTGTTCGTCGCGTTCTTCGCGGTCGGCCCCGGCGTGTGCGTGTGGCTGGCACTGTCGGAGCTGATGCCGAACCGCATCCGTTCCAATGGCATGAGCATCGCGCTGCTGATCAACCAGTTCGTGTCGACCACCATCGCCGCCATCTTCCTGCCCACGGTGGGCCACTACGGCTACGCCAGCATGTTCGTGTTCTGGGCGGCGTGCACCTTCGTATTTTTCCTGGTAGCCGCGTTCTGGCTGCCGGAGACCAAGGGCAAGTCGCTGGAGGAGATCGAGGCACGGTTCGCCCGGTAGCGGTCGACCTTGGTCGACCTCCGCGCGTAACGCGGTGGTGTTAGCGCGCCCGTCACTGACCGGTGATGTGCTTCGCCAACGCCTGTGCCTCGGCAATGCTCGGCAGCCCGCTCAGCATCATCGATTCACCGAACGGGCCTTTCACCGTCGCCACCATCAGCACGCGGCCGTCCACGCTGAGCGCCGCGCGCTGGCCCACCAGTGCTGCCGTGCCATCGTGGATGCGCTGGTGCGCTTCGGGTCGATAGCGGATCTGCAGGCCAGGTTGCTTGGCTTCATCCAGCACGTAGCGCACGTCGGCAATGTCGGTGCTGCCGGCAATCGGCGGCTCGCGCAGGGCCAGGGTTTCGCCTTGCCATTGCGCCGGCTTGCCTTTGCCGGAGGCGTCCACCGCGCTCAGGCGCACATCCACGCCAGGGCGCGGCACGTGATCCTTCCCTGCCAAGCCACCGGGCGTGGCGCCCGGCATGCAGCCGGCCAGGGTCAAGGCCACGCCCAGCAACAGCGGAAGCGCAGCCCTCACTTCAGCTTCCGCAGCTTGAATGCCACCAGCACCTGCAGCAGGCCGTACAGCAGGCTGCCGATGCCGATCCACAGCGTAGTTACCGCCACGCCGGCATATGGATTCGCCGCAAACAGCAGGCCCAGCACCACCGCCAGCACGCCGCTGAGGATCAGCAACCATTCGCCCTGGATCTGCTTGCGCACGCGGATCGCGAACACGATGCGATAGATGCCGGCCACCAGCAGCCACGCCGCCAGGAACAGCACCAGCACGCTGGCGGTGGCCAGCGGATTGATCACCGCCAGGATGCCGAAGCCCAGCGAGGCGAGGGCGTACAGCGCCAGCCAGCCGCGGGACGCGCCGCTGCCGCCATTGATCAATGCGAACAGGCTGATGACGCCCTCGATGATGGCCATCACGCCCAGCGTCCAGGCCAATGCCATGGCCGCCGACAATGGCCAGCCGATGGCGACGATGCCGAAGCCGAGAGCGACCAGGCCATACAGCAGGAGGATCCACCAGCTACGGCCAACCGCCGACAACAGGGGAGACAAGGGGGAATTCATGACCACTCCTTCGATCCGGAACCGGGTTCATCGTAGCCGTTCGAGATGAAGGGGGAGATGACGGTGATCGTTGGCGGGTTCGTCGTGGGCCGGCGCTGCCATGGACGAAATTGCTCCGATCTCATCAATAGACAACAGCTGTCGTTCTTCTTCGCGTCGCCCGGCGCCCCATTTCGCCAGCGACGGTGAGCCGGGTGGGGCTGATGCCACTGCCATTGATCCTGGCGCGGGATCGGTCAGCAGAACAAGGCTCATCACCTCATGACCTCAAACTGCGCTGACCTTAGTGAAATCTGCGCAATTGTTGCGCCGCCCCCATCGCAGAACTCAACCTCATAGGCTTCCTCTGGCTCGGAGAGTACGGCAACTACCACCCCGAGACTGCCACGATAAATTCCCACTGAAGGAATATCCTCCAACAAGCGTACACCTTCATTGATTCTAAAATTCATATATAAATTACTTCACAAATACTGCTGTCAGCTCTGGAGCATCTGATCCGAGCTTATAGATCCACCCAGCTCTAACGACCCCGCCCTAAATGCAAGAATATGAGTAGATCTACACCGCCCCCAGAACAAGCCTATTAAAACGTTCAAGTTCCGAAGGACTTACATCCTGATACTCACAATTCAATCCCGAACCACAAACAAAGCCGATACGTTCACTATATGCGGCATATACCGAACCAGAGCTATCCACTGATGAGAACACATCCAAGGAGGGGCTACTCAGTTCCGATCCACACCAGGAAATGATTGCGCCCCCCTCAACAAACCATTCCAGTGATCGCCTAATGCATATCAACCACTCGTCCTCATCAGGCCAGGAATTTATCTTAACTTCGGCGGACAAATTGCTCATACCTTGCCCCTCCCACTCCCTGAATCTCACATCGACGCGACCACTCCATATGTCCTCAAACGAGGCACTATTCTTGCCAAATTCGCCAATCGAACCACAACTCCAATACCCGTAGAAAATAATTCCGCATACCTCCTCCTGATAAACAACACGACCAGACTGGTCTGGAATGGCCCAATATATTCCGAGGCTGCCTTTCGTTATCATAGTCCGAAATTCTTGATCTGCTGCGGGGATGGCTTGATCGCTGTAACAATATCTCCAGCCGCTATCTTGCCGCGAGGCTCCTTCGCCACAAAGATAACAACGTCCTCTCCGTTAATTTTCCCATAAAAGCCTTTAACCGGCTGCCCGCCTTGAACCATTACGTGGTCAAAAGTTTTTATCGGTTTTGTAAGAATAGCCCGCCCGATATCCTGGAACGCCTGCCGAGCGGCTTTTGACCCAGAGTTCTCCGTAATTATTCCAGCATCGATCAAATGCCTGGCAGAGTGATAGGGTCTTTGCATCCGTGCACCCATTGCGGCGATGCAGTCGAGCACCGCGCGCTGAAGGATGGGCATCCTTCAGCTGCCGTCATGCGATGTCAATCGCTCCCGTCGTCACGGCACCCGTGCGCACACCCATGCCCGCACGTCCCTGGCACCCGCCAGCCGCAACGTCTCGGCGATTTCCATCACGGTGCTGCCGGTGGTCATCACATCGTCCACGACGGTCAGCCGTGTCGGTGGCGACAAGCGCGTGCCGAATGCGTCAAAGAGATTGTCCCGGCGCTCCTCTGCGCTGCGCTCGGACTGCGGCGCGGTGTGGCGTCGTCGGTACACCCCCTGCCAGACCGGCATCGGCAGCAACCGGCACAGCTCGCCGGCCTGGTTGTAGCCGCGCTGGCGCAGGCGCCGCCCATGCAGCGGCACCGGCACCAGCGGCGCACACGACCAGGGCGGTGGTGCGCGCTGCATCAGCTGGGCAAGCAAGCGCCCGGCCGCCAAGTCCTGGTGGAACTTGTAACGCACCAGCAGCTGATCGACGGGTGGAAGTATGCACGTTCAAAAATGCTGGCGTCCGAGACAAGATTTCATCAACCGGTCGGAATTTTTGTCGATGCAGCCAAATACATCATTGATTCGTAAGGGCTATACGCCCTAAGCAAAGTAGGCGACAGAAATTCATGTAATTGCAACAGGCTTCCTGCTATCGCTGCCCAGCGGCGAGGAGTCTCTGCGGAGCCGCCCCGCCCACGCAGTAGCGCCGGCGGGAACGCCAAACTGGCGACGGAAGCAGCCGAAGTCGCGCGCCCAATTTAAGCGATAGCCGAATAGTCTACGGGTCGCCATCAGGATCAGACTGTGAGGCCGGATAGTGCCATCCGGGGCCAGGACGTGTTCGGCACACTCCCCCAACAACTGACCATAGAGCCGGAGATAGCCAATGCCATGGTCCAGCTGCCCGCTAGCCACGCGCTTAAGCGGGGGGCACTAGCGTGGCACAGCAAGAGTCGACCGTTCGGCAGCAGAATCAAGAAGGATCTATTCGGCTGGGTAGAAGCTCGACTCCAAGATTCGGACGTACGAGGCCTTCTCTCGGACCAAGTGCTGTCAGAGTCCGATGATTAGCTCCTTGGTTTGCAGACAAATCTGGCCCTCCCGAGCGGCCCCTCTCTCTCCACTCACTCCCAGGAGCACATCGAGCACAACGATGACACGAGCACAAGGATGACGACGAGCACCGCATAAGCTACGTAAATATCTGAAAATAAAGGCCAAAATATCATTGCCATGCGCGGAATAGCGCAAAGTCACATAGTCGAGTACGATCTATACGCCCGACATCCAGGACACCTAGGCGGGCCGCTTGTTACGCTGAGATCTACAGATATACCGCGAACTCACTCGTTGCCCCAGGCAGGCACGTCGCGGATGATGTTCACCATTAGCACGCATTCGAGAAATGACATGGCAACGCACAAGCAGTCGGGAACCAAGCGTCTGAAGATGTCGGAGCGAGCTCAACAGCAGCTCAACCTTCACTTCCCCAATTTTCCACCACAGTGGCTATGGCAACGCAAAACGAACGACGGATTTACGACGGTGCCGCGGACCCTCCCTATCGCCATGCAGGCGATCGACGACCAGAGCAAGGGACAGCCGGCTGGACACACGCTGCTGGGCCTCTGGGCGCGGGCACCGGATAATCCACTCATTTCCATTGAGAACCCTGCGACTTTTGCCGCAGAAGCCGGGTTCTCAGGGGAGCGAGCGGTAGATACTTGGCGACGACGTATGAAGCGCCTGCGCGAGCTGTCCTTCATCATGACTAAGCCAGGCCCATCTGGGGATCTCCATTTTGTTCTTCTACTCAATCCAAATGTGGCGGTCGAGCTTATGCGCACTCGAAACCAAGTGCAGGATGGCCTCTATAGCCGGTTTCTTGATCGACTGATCGAAGTAGGAGGATACGGAGAGATCGAAGCAATCCGAGCGTTTTGGCATGAGCAGCTCAATCAGCAAGCTGCTGCGGCCCAAAGCACGGATAATTCTCCGGTCGAGGCAGCTCCCCCTGGCGGGGCGGAGGCATGAGATGGAAAAAAAGCCATCGCTACGGCCGAATGATAGAGGCGAACACAGGCCCTACTGCGCATTCAGGAACGATCGATTTCGCCTTTGGGCGTTGGTATCCCGAGATATCCGACTTGTGGTCATTGCACTTCTAGTTGTGCTAGGCGTCGGTACGTCCCATGTGCCCTGGTCACTACTGGCGCATTGATCAATGAGTGTTACGGATGTCATAGACAGCTTTAGCAAGCACGACACCTAACAAGCGGCCAAATTGTTATGCCTTGGCAAGCCTTGAAAAGGATGAGGTGACATCGGAAATATCTATTCGTCTGAGCTTCTTCAAACGCGCATGGATGGGAAGCAATTCAGGGTCATCAACACCTCCGGATTCGATAGCATTATTGACAATGACCGATGCCTTTTTCTGATTAGGAGGATTCCATGCTGCGAGAGAATTCACCCAATCTGTCATGAATTTTAGGCCGCTATCGCGTCGAAGGTCGAAATCCATCTGACCGAGGAATGACTGCGATGTTGGATGCTTGATGATCTCGCGATACTTTTTTTCGCGTCCGAAACGCATGCATGCTAGGAATACGGCGACCTGAGGGAATGCAATCTCTTCAGGCCCACGTGTTCGGAGATATACGTCTACCAGCGTGAAGGCCTGCGCCTGATCCCTCAGTTTTAAATCGAGCCAATCCGCAACCTTGGGGAAGACATCAAGTGCCTCCGAGTAGTCATAGCGCCGATCAAATGATTGGATGCCATGAACGTATGCAGCGATCTCCTCCCGCGATCCGAAGTCCCGATCAAACAGCATGTTACCTTCAGGCACGATCTTGTCCCAGCCGAAAGATTGAAACAGCACGCCTGTAAACTGAAAGGCGTTGGGCTCGGGTAGCATGTACTCATAGTCGAAGAACTTGCGAAGATACTCCTCACTGTCGAGTCCAGAGCCGTATTGGGAGTTGACTGCAGCAGGTAGGTTCTTTCCGTCGGATGCTATAACGAAGACGATTCCGTTTACATCAAAGAAGTGCTTGACGCGCTCGAGCATGCGCACTGCGTAGTCGGGCCTGCACCTGTCCAGCTCGTCGATAAATACTACCAACGGCTTAACGATCGGGCCAATGACGTCTGGGCGCGCTCTTCCCGTCAAATAGTCGCGTGCATGCTCGATTCCGGTGCGCAGATCGCTGCTTGCCTTCACCCGTCGCGACACCACCTCTTTTGCAGCATTCAGCGCCCCCTTCAGTGCGGCTCCTGTCGCAGCCAGCAGCGGCGTGGCGACGGCAGTCGCAGCAACACCAATTTCCGCGAGCGGGAGGGATATCGCGAGCGAGGCCTCCAAAAGTTCATCAGTGGACTTTGTCAAGCTCCCGCCGTGAGAGGCCGCCTTTTCTGCCTGTCTTTGATTGATAGCCTCTACCAAGGCTACGAGTGGATCTGCCAGATAGTCAGTCCTCCACGCATCCACCCGAACGGTGGGGACGTTTACCTCTTCCAGCTCGAGCTGAAGCTGTTGCATAAAAACCGTTTTCCCGCTGCCCCAAGGACCATATATGCCTATGACGTAGGGCTTGGTAGTGGCTTGAACTAGGCGCGTAAGCGTGGCGGCGCATTCACGACGGGCAAGTGGGTCTGTACCCCAGATGTCCTTGACAGTCGGCGTGTGCTGTGGAAGCTTCGAAAGAGACATGCTGACGTCCTGGGCTAGGATTTCTCATTCTGCTGCCGGAAGTCGTCCCCGGCAAGAGTATCGACTCAATCACGGATGAGGTCCGCCGAGGCCTTGAGTTTTCCCCAGAAAACGATTCGGACGAAGTTCTGCGTTCTGCACCGCATGCGCCCCGAGGCCATTTGGCTGCTGGCAGACAAGCTCATGCCCCCCTGGCACTCCGTACGCGCCTACCAACTAATTCTCAAAGCGGCCCAACAGACCTTCGAAGCCACTCCAAGTTAAGGGCTGGAGGTTTTAGAGGGTCGATAGGACTCAAAGCTACAGCGGGCGCACTCCAAGAAGCGTTTGGGAAGACAAGTCTTTGCCTTGAGAAAATCAGCGGGCAATTCAGAGGGCATTACTGAACGGCGTAGTGCCTAGCTACTTACCCTCGCGCAAAACCAGGCCATCCAAGCAACTACGGCGGATTTCGGATGTTAAGGGAATCAATTGGGGCACCCCAGCCCTGCCCCAAAACCTGCGGCACCCTCATTGCAGGTTCGCAATCAGCCAATAACTTTACACACAAGCCTGCCTGAGACTGCCTTAACTAGCGTAGACTGAGGGCATCCACATCGGAACGTGACCATGCCTACTGAGCCTTTACCCCGCCTGCGCAAGAGCATCAACCTCGACGCCATTGCAAAGCTAAATCCAGAGGAAACTGCACGGCTGCGGGAGGGGTATACCGCAGCCATGCGGCCTGTCCTGGATGCTTCCCATACTCTGCCGGCCGTGCTTCGCGGTATTGGCGATACGATTCGTCCGTTTGTTGACCAGCTTAACGAAGCCCGCTCTTTCATCGGCGGGATGGGCGCCATGATCAAAGCATCGAATTGCATGCTCCGAGACGGCATCCGCGGCATCGTGCAGCAAGGATGGTTTATCGATAGCGATATGGATCTTTCGTCGGTCACACAGCTAGATGAGGAGTATTCTTCAGGCAAAGAGGCGGAAGCTGAGGCCGCGTTGATTGCCTACTATCAGGCTAAAGGTGACGCCATTGTTTCCCGCGTGTGCGCCAACGCACCGGATCGTGCCCAGCACATCCAAGACGCCTGGGAGGCTCACAAGGCAGGGAAGTACTCGCTGAGCGTCCCTGTTTTCCTGATCCAAGCTGATGGTCTTGTCTACGACCGAAGAAACGGGCGGCAGCTCTTCTCGAAAGACGCAAATCGGGGTATTAGCGCCATCGCTAAGACAGCAGAGGCCGGCTCCGCGGACTGGGTCTTTCTAGCCCCGTATGTAGAAGAGAGCCCTTTTTCGAAGAATACGAGGGAGATTCCTGATGATTTTGGAGGACTGAATCGCCATGCGGTTCTGCATGGCATCAGCACAAAATTTGCGACGGAAGTGAACAGCCTTCGTGCGTTGTCTGCACTCGGCTATGTGGACTTTGTGCTATGAACAGGTCAGCGGCCGAACAGTTCAAGCGTCTTTTTAGTACAGATGGCGATGGAGGCGTCTGGCTAACGGTGGAAGCCAAGGGGTCCACATCCTATGAAATACACGTTTTCCTAGATCATGTAGAGGATCGTTACGACTGGGTCATCACACGAAACCGCCGGACCATTGCAGAAGCGCAGACCACTGCCTTCGACTTTCCACAAGCACTACAGTCCGCACTCAATCACTACTGGGGAACCGACTTGGTGGAGCCAAAGCCATTAGACCCGTGAGGCCGGGTTCTGAAGGTCAAGAGATTAACCGTGTCTACACGGATAGTCAGTCGCTCGCTCCTCCCCATTGCAAGGCCACCGGCCCGCTAGGCCCGTAAGCCGCGCCTGATGAATCGGAATCTATCCCGAAGGTCCAGATGCAGTTGCCTGACTTGATGAAGGGCAACGATAAGCGCAGCATGCTCAGCACCGCTCGCCTGAAGATTTCAGCCACGGCTTGCCAGATGCATCTTGCGTCATGTGCGCAGTGCCTCTGGCGGAGTATGCTGCTGGAAGTTTCGTCATGGTTTCTGTAACCGCCCGGGAGCTACATGCGAATCGAAAATTACCCACTTGTCGATTCATGGGTCCACCTCAAGGCAACAGATCGAAAGAAGGTCAGAAGTCAGCACGTACTTGCCCGTGTGACTGTACTGGGCGGCTCCAAGCCTAGCTTAGGCATCCAACTTTGGACCATCGGAACAACTGTCGGCTTCCAGCGTATTGGGAGCTTCGGGGCCTCCCTTGTCGGGACTAATGCCAACGGTGACCCTGTCTACAAGATCACCGACGGAACGATGCGCCTGGAGCCTGCTTGGCAAGGCTTCCATCTCGGAACTTGGTGTCAAACGCTTGCCGTTACCTGGGCGAAGTCTCAACCGCTGGGAGTTGTTTCAAGCATCACGTTGGTTGAAATAGACACCATCAAAGAACGCTCAGACGGTACCGATAACAACGAAGAAAAAAGGGAGCGGAGGAACAAGTTCTACTTGCGATACGGCATCGAGTTCGATTGGTCCACACCCCTCGTCGAAGGCCGTTCTAAGCCCATGATGACAAGCCAGCTTAAAGACTTGCCCCAACCTGTGGGCTTGGTTGAGTCGGAGCTAACTCGTGCAATGCATGACGCACAGTTGGAAGTTGAGCGCCTCACCAAAGACCTGGAAAACGCTAGGTTGAGTGCTCAATCAAGCCGGCAGGAATTGAACGCACGAGATTATTGGGGCCGCTGGGCCTGGCGGTTCGTCGGACCATCGCTCATTGGTGTGTTCTTGGGAATGGCTATCCGCGGAAACATTGGATAACACCATATCCATGGGCAGCCTGTGATCCATTTCCCTGCGACGTCCGCCGAGCCTACGGCTGGTGCTACGCATCGAGCCCTACCAGATCTAGCCTTTGGTCCGGGACACCTTCGTCAGCCGTGCCGAGCTCTCGGCACTCGCGCTCCGCCCGCCACGTGGCACGGCCTGTCGTGAATCAATCCACTGATCGTCCCCCTGCATGACAGCCGCCATGCCGGAAGAGCGCGACCCAGACGATGAAGTTCGTTGGATGCGTCGGCTAGGCGGGATGTGGCTTAGAGGCTCGGTTTGGACTCGGAAGCTGCACTTCGGTACCCCTACAAGATCGGCAGCCCAACATTCGATAGCCGCTCCTAGCCAGAGTTTTTGGCAAATGTCCGCTTCCGGCCAGAAGCGGACATCGACTAATCCCTAAACTTGACGACCTTCGAAGCGGGCTCGGGTCTTGGTCGTCATTGCAGTGCAATCTCCGCGTTGCCCAGGCTTGTATCTAAGGCACCTGCCGCTGAGTTGACATTGTCGGCTGCAGTTTGGATGTCCGGCACAACATCCTGCCAATCATCGAAGCCGAAGCGGCTAGCGATCGACAATAGTTCGGACGATGCTGATTGGACCTCGCGAGACTGTGAAGCTACATCTGCCAATGCTGATTGGCCGGCCTCAATCGTGCCTCGTGCGTCCTGTAGCTCACTCTCCAGTTGAGCCAGTCTAGTGTGCGATTCAGACAGCTCTGCTTGAAGGTCTGCAACCTGGCTATCAAGATCATCTACGCGAGCTTGATTGCATCCAGTTAGCGATAGAAGAAGAGCAACCGCAAGAATTAGCCATCGCATCATTGGAATTACCCCCTAGCCAGCCAGTGGCCGGATTCCTGCTCGGTTCTACGATCCGCAGCACACGGGAACATGGCAATCTAACTGCTGGAGAATTTTTGCAGAGCTTCAATCAAGCGCCGCATCTCCTCAGGAATCTCGCCGATGTGCATTGCAGAAGCGATAGCACTAGGTGTTACAGACACGCCGTAC
This sequence comes from Stenotrophomonas sp. FR012, assembly GCF_047520565.2. NCBI lineage: Bacteria > Pseudomonadati > Pseudomonadota > Gammaproteobacteria > Lysobacterales > Lysobacteraceae > Stenotrophomonas > Stenotrophomonas sp. FR012. Next base: position 80,349 of record NZ_JAXBQL020000008.1, on the reverse strand, counting down.
CCATTTTGTAGCCATTCGTTGAAGCGGGATAGAAGAAGCTTTCCTGGGACCACCTTAAGTCGACGGTCGAAATCACTCCAATCCGACTCGAAGGACTTGTGAAGAGTTGCGGTCGCGGTCGATATGTCCATGCCCGGCGACGCATCAATCAGGGCTTTCACTCCAACTGAGTTAAGCTGGCCAAAGACCTCGCTCTTCATGCAATCAGCAAGTCTGCCAATTTGAGATGCGACGTCTACTTCAAAGTGCGTCCTCTTCCCTGTCCGAGCTTGGCGGTCTAGAATCCGTGCAGCCACCGCGCGCTCAATTGCTGATGGCACGAGGAGAAAGTTCTCCAGCTCCTTTCGGTCGTGAATCCAAACAAACTCACACGAAGATTGAAGGGCCAGCCTAAGGTCGTCAACTGCCTTGGAGGTACGGTAATCCCGATCAAATATGATGCCGCGTTTGATCGAAATCCCCAGAGTTGCCTCCATTCCGTCGGAGAAGTCTTTTACTCGAGACGGGTTGAACCCCTTTGCAGCAACTACTGCGAAGGAGGATCTGTTCGCTAGTGAAGTGCAGTTGAATTTCCTCGCAAATGCGGAGAGAAGCGCGAAGTCCTCGCCTTCCACGAACAGCGCTCGTTTGGTCTTTGCAAGCTGTGTCAACGTAGGGTTTAAGTTCGAGCCAAGTGAGCCGAATAGGCCTTGAAGCTGCGAGGGATTCTTTATGCGCTGAGCATTCTTGGATTTCTTATTGAGTACAAGGATCTCCCCAGAATCGGCCTCTGCAATGATCTCAGTTGCGTGTGTTGCAATCAGCACATCGCCGCTATGCGACCGCAATAGGTGGACTAGTTGCCGCTGGAGATCGGAATGCAGATAGACGTCCGGCTCATCGATTATTAGTAACGATTCTGGAGGGGCCTTCGCAATAAAGGTAAGCATCTGGCACCACACTTGAAATCCAAATCCGGCCCAGTACAGTTCACGTGGCATTCGTTCTTCCGGACAGAACATGTGGAGCTTGGCGGAATCGCTGCTTCTGCTCAACTCTGGTTTGTCGATGTCCATTCCTGGCCACGTTTGACGAATTAAATCTCGAAAGACCTCAAATCCGTCTGGGAAGTGGTACCAGATGTTGCGAAAATTTCGCGACGCTCTATGAGTCAGAAGTGCGCGACGCGCAGTCTCCTTTTGGTTGAGAGTCTCATTGTGCTCCACAGGTCCGAGCACCGGCACAAAGTGCACTGATGCATCAAATGCTCTCTTAAAGTCGGTGGGCGTCCGTACATCCTTGCCAGTTGTTTCACATAACAGAACGCAAACATCGTTCTCAGGAAATACGAGTCGAAGCTTGTTCCCGTTGGATAGCCAGAACTCAATTATCGCAGGCTCAGAGTCATCATAGTTCGTGAAGACATTCTCGGTGGAGACTGGCAGGTCGCTTAAGTTAATTGGATAGCCCCAGCCTTTTGTCGCCGTAGCCTCGCTGTAGTCAGCATTGCGCGAATGTGCTCTCCGGATACCCTCTGCAAGTATCCGAAAAGCACCTATGACCGTGGACTTTCCGGCATTATTTGCGCCTACCATGATGTTGAACTGGGTAAGGCTGAGCGAGTAGGATCCGAAAGCCTTGTAATTTCGAAACTTGACGGTTGTGAAATGACTTGCCATAGGGCCCCCTTGTGGCTACGTGCGTCCATAATTGAGCATATCGCATTATGTGTCCGCCGTGACTGCGCAAGCTCCCTTTGCAGCCAGACACCCGATAAGGAGAACTTTCTGGCATCTTTAGCCAGCGAGGAATTTGCATGCGCACATCAAAGTTCACCGAGACGCAGATCATCACGATCCTCAAGCAAGGCGATGCCTTGCTTGCGGTGAAGGATCTATGTCGACAAGCTGGTATAAGCACGGCGACGTACTATCAGTGGAAGAGCAAGTACGGCGGACTTGAGGCGTCCGAGCATCGTCGGGTCAAGGACCTCGAAACTGAGAACGCAAGGCTCAAACGCATGTATGCGGAAATGGCGCTGAACAACGCAGCGCTGAAGGACTTGATGGCAAAAAAGCTGTAGGGCCGGTTCAGAAGCGGGAGGCAGTGCGTTTCCTCACCGAGGTGCACGCGCGTCCCCTGAGCCGGTCTTGCGGTTACGTGGGCCTGTCTCGTGCGGCATGCTACGCGCCGCCACTGGACTGGACCGTGCGCGATGCGGAGTTGATCTCGGGGGAACGACGCTGCCACGCGAGCTTGTCCAGGACATCGACCAACGCTTGAGTTAATTCGCTCAGCGAAGCGACTTCGGCTTGAATGAATTGTTAGGTGCGCCGAGACTAGAACGGAATCTCATCAATAAAGGGTGTCACGGGAATTGCGCCTTCAGGAAGAGGAAGGCTGCTCACGGTGTAAAGGTTCAAGATGTCCTCACGGTCCATAAAAAGCAGCTGGCTCCGCTTAGAGGCGTCAAGCTTTCCGCCAAGCCAGTTCCTGGCCTGCTTGGTAATTTCACCGCCAGCGACAATGAAGGCATGATCGACTAGCACTTTTTTGCTTGTTTCAGGGTCGAATATCTCGTGTCCAAGCATCATTAGGGCTTGATTGTGGATCTCCGCGATGTTCGCGTTTGATGCTCTTGACATGCCGGATGCGTCCAACTTTCCCTTCTTGGCTTGTAACCCGAAGTAAAGAACATGCTGGGTTGGTAGAACGTAGCGCATCCAGATATCTTTGCCGTACTCAAGTGCTTTGTCTTTGTGGCCGGCTGCGGATATGCGGTGATAGCCGAGTTGTCGAAAGAGGGGGAGCAGTACGCGCTCAATGAGCTCATCCTCCGAGCACTTGTCTAGGTAGTTAGACAAGTCGTCACGCTTCTTCAGTTCCGCTGTGGTGAATGGGCGGTGCGGATTGGGCGCAGCAGAGACGGACTGTGTACGGATGTGTTTGAAATGGAGAAAGCCATTTTCTCCGTAGAAGGCCTCGTAGCCTTCTCTATGCAATGTTTTATTGAGGGCGCTTAGAGCTTTGGAGCGGTCAGGATCATCGTCCGTTGCGTCAGATTTCTCCATAAGAACTTGAAAGACCTTTACGAAGCTATCCGGCAACAAGTTGGGGCCTGACGGTGGCTCCTGGAGCAGTTCCTCAAGTTTTGAGGACGTCCAACTCCATCGAGTTGATCCGTCATGTACAAAGTCAAGATCGCATTCTTCAAAGAATCGTGTGATGTAGCTGCTCGATCTGTAGTGAAAGTGATCGGCATCGCCGATGATCATCTCGGCGAGTTCACGGAGATTTCTGCTCTTGAACTTCATCTCTGCATGATAGCGAAAATTCTTACAGCGCTCCTAACACCTGACTTAAACCGACTTGGCCGCGCCAGCGGACAAGTTCGGCTTGAATGAATTATTAGGCGCTACTGCGCCAGCCACGCAGAAAACGACAACTGAGACCAGCCGCCAGCGGGAGTGGCTGGCCGAGCTGGACGCGCAGGTCGAGCTGGGCGGGCCGGACGCGCGGGGCGTGCTGCTCGAGCAGCACGTGCGGGCCTTGCTGGGCGGGCAGAACCAGCCACACCTTGTCCAGGATTCCAAGCAACTGGCCGACCACCCTGATCTAAACACAGGATGGCATGTACTTGACCAAGCCAATCGCCTGATTCGGACGACCATGCGTGGCCGTTTGCGATGTAAGCGACCCAATCCATGTCAGTGTCAAAGATGTGCTCGTTCGGCGCGATCCAGCCAACGAGGTCGCAGTTCTTATCGAAAAGCGGGAGCATCGAACTCTCCTTGTAGGGCCAAACTACCTAATAACCGGATCCCTGGGTCCGATTATACGACTTATCCACAGCGCACCGTATATTGGACTCTCCCCCTGATGCGGCTAGATCATAGAGCGCCCCAGCTCCGGCTAGCAAGCCGATGAATAACCTGGCCGAGCAGCGTCCAGAGCATGCGCTCAGGCGGATGTCCGCTTTGGGTCGGTAGCGGACATTGCCACCTTCCCTTACGGTCGGTCTGGGCCCATGTCCGCTTTCGGCCATAAGCAGACCCCGGCCGATCAGCGTCAGAAGACTTGACTCAGGCTAGCTTGTCTCGCAGTGGCCAGAAGCAGGAATCCGTGAAGCTCCAGCCGAGCCGCTACAGGGGATTCGTCTCGAGCGAATCACATTTCGGGTTGGGAAGTCGCAGAATTTTCAACTACACGCTGGTTGGACTGTGCCGTGCCAAAGTCGAACTCTGCGGGGGCCACGGCGATGCAATTGAGCTGGCGCTCCAGTTCGCGAAGCCGGTTTGGGCCACCCTGGGTGGAGGCTAGAAAGACTCGAACAACGTGCGGATCCTGCAGCAGCTCTCTGATGACCGACGCAAACATTGACTTCCGTGCAAGATGCAAGTCTTGAGCGTCCTCTATGAATGCCGCATTCCAAATGATGAGAGTTTCGTTCGGAAATTTCCCAGACGGTGCGGAAGCAAGAGTTGCCATGAGCTGGTTGTACAGCGCGGCCAGATAGCCCCACTGTGCTGCGAACCTGGTGTAGAACGCCGCGTACGCACCGGCAAAGACGGCGCCGAACCATGGGATCATTTGCCCAATCTCGACCTTGAGCTGGGCTGCAGAAAAAACAAGCTCCGTGCCGGCCGCAAAGTATGACTTGATTGGGAGCACGATCACGCAAATTAGCGATGTCACCCAAAGCGACCGCAACAGTACAGCCGTGCCGCCGTTGGGTCTGTTCCGCAGAAAAAATTCACCAGCAAGAAAACTCACTGTCGACATAGTCTTTACTCCCGCCAAACCATTTGATGGACGCTCCCCCTGGGAGTTTGGCTGTGCCACCTACACCCCCTCAAACGGATTCGGCCCCCTGGCACAGCTCGATACTAGGCGGATTGTGACCTGTTCACAATCCGTTGCAACGCCTGAAAATGACTAGCCTTCAGTCCAAAGGGCCGTAAGCCGCCGTTGTCATATCGAAGAGGGATGGACCGTAGTGGGCGTCCGCTTCCGGCCAAAGGCGGACATCTGTGAGATCTACGATAACCCTAATTATCGCTCCAGGCCGTTAAAAGCCATGAGGTAATCGAGTTGTGTTACCCACCCCGCCTCGCCGCCTCCGGCTCCGGCTCCGCAGGTCAAAGTGCTTGGCGATCTTCAACGCCTTCAATTACCTGCAATAGGCGTTGCGGAAGGATTGGAGAGACTTCTCCGCGGCTGATTGGACGGCGCAGTACTTAGCGGTACCTCTCGGAGTTACTGTGCGGCTGCACTCAGTTCCTTAAGGAGCCAAAGTTTGAACTGGTCCATAGCAGCGGGTTGATTGGCCCTGCGGGACTGCACCAGATGATGGCCTACGTAGCGGATGGAGAGGGTCTGGTCCGCCAGCGGGGCGACGAGTCGTCCCTCTCGGCGCTCTCGTTCGGTCAACAAGTTCGATTCGAGCACTACGCCCAGCCCATCGGTAGCCGCGACGATCGCCATGGAGCTTCGGTCGAAGCCCAGCCCGCTTAACGTTGGGGTCCTGGCACCGTTCAATTCAAACCAGTGTGGCCAGCGGACCGACTTGCCTGTGCTCTGGATCAGGGGAAGTCGATAGAGATCGGCCATCGACGAGATTTCCTTTGCCACTTCGGGACTGCACAGCGGAGTGACCTCCTCAATCAAGAGTGGCAGGCGGTGCTCAATGTGCAGCGACTCCTCTCCGTAAACGATGTCCAGATCGTAGTCGTCGTTGTCGAACTGTGCGTAATCGGTGCTGGCTGAAAAGCGAAGGTCGATGCCGGGGTGGGTGCTGACGAATCCGGCCAGGCGCGGAATCAGCCATTGCGTCGCAAAGCTTGGGGCAGTGTGCAGCCGAAGTGGGGCCGGAGGGCTGTCGGACACCAGGGCAATGCCCTGTCGAAGTTCGGCCAAGCCCCGCTGCACATGGGCCAAGAGCCACTCGCCCTGAGCACTTAGGCTCACCTCTCTCGTGCGGCGAGCAAACAACGGCACCTGCAGCTGAGCTTCCAGCTTCTTGATGGCATGGCTCCCCGCTACGAACGTCGACGTCGCGGGAACGTGGCGGCAGGCTTCCCGTCCAACGCTGTCGCTGGGCTCCGAAGAGTTGACGTTCTGCAGAAGCTTGAGGCGGCTACGCAGGAAATGGAGCGTGGTGCAGTCGCGGGAATGACCGCTGGAGAACACTCACTTGGAGATCTAACGGCCGCCCGACTCGAGTCGCAGAGTGCCGCAATCAACACCCGCATCGAGCAGCTTCGAGCCGCATCGCTTCTGATTCAGCTATGGAAGCTGACGGGCGAACTGAACCGCGAGAAGGTTCTAATCATCTCCAATGGCTTGCGACTAGAGCACATCTGATTCTGCTAGCTGTCCGGCGAGGAGTTCTGCGTCGCTATGCTCTACGCACGATCGCGAGTGTTCGTGTCCCAGCACTCGATTGAGACTGTTCCATATGGCAGCCATGCACTCATTGAGTGCATCCTGTGGAAGAAACGGGCGCGACATCATTTTCTATGTATCACCGTTCGTGCTCGTCATCGTCTCGACTTCTAAGCGTCGGTCCACGCCAGACGCTGTGGTCTTGCTGCTCAGAAGGAGATCGGGCACGTTGTTGAAGAGGTTCCAGAAGTTGCTCCAGCGAAGAACTCGTCCGGATCTTGAAGCTATCGCCGCTTTTGGCCACGGCAAGCCAGGTCGCATCCCTTCCACCTCCGCCTTGTCTGCGGTACGAGGCAAGTTTGCGCAGGTACGCCTCAAGCTCGCGGGGCGGCAGGCCAATCTTCTCTTTGGCTTCTGGAGATTCGTCGCCGACCAGATGCACGAGAGCTTGGATAAGACGATGGCACTCCATCTCAACCTTGGACTTATCCAAGCCCAACGCGGATGCGTAGACCATAGCGAACAGATCAATTCCATCGGACGTTGGCCGGCTGAAACACAGCATGTGGGCCCTGCGGGAGGCGACCTTAAGCAGCGTGTCGCCCTCAAAGGCCTGCAGCGCTTCCTTGCTCCATTTCCCTTTCTCCGAGTCGATGGTTCCTTCCTCTCGTTTAAACTCCAAGGCCAGGCACCATTCCGCGCCGACCACGAGGTCACCGAACGTCCCGTCCAACGGGGTTTGCTGGAATAGATTGGCCGGCATGAACACACCGGCCTTTCCGCATTCAACACCCAGGGCGAAGACGAACGCGCCCAGGATCTGGTTTTCATAAGGTGTACCCATGCAGTCGCACTTTCCTGTTCCAGAGTGAGTCTCTGATGGTAGAGATTTGGGCTTTCAGAGACTGTAGGGCGATTCCCCACAGGCGCAGCCCACAGGCTGGCCACTTCCTAAGGTTGATGCCTCGGATGGGGGTCGACCTTTTGTGGGCATGGCATCGAGGAAGCTCCGTGCGCCTTGCACTCTCTGCCGGCGGATGGTCAACCTGGACTGACGATCCTGATGCCGGTTCAATCTCACGCTGTGCGACGCCTGATGCTCATGATCGCTCAGTCAACCACGAGATAGGCGGGGATCATGGAACGAGGAAACTGGGTGGTGGTGCGAGCGTACGGTCTATCTGCGTCGCTGCTGGTGCTGGCTGCGCTATGTGTAGCCATGCTGTCAGCTTGGCCTCAAAACCCTCTGCTGGCTGGCCTGAAGTCCATGGCCAGCTTGGTGCCTGTCGGCCTTGTGGCCGCAAGCCTGGTGCTGATGGGGATGGCTACCTACCGGCTGCACAGGTGGCAGCGTGGTGCGGGCCATGACTGCTCTCATTGCGGTGGGCCGCTCGGCCCCGAGCGTGCCGGCCGTGCCCGGATGGGAGGTGCCTATCGGCGTTGCTATGCGTGTGGCTCCAACGTCAACCATCGACACTACCATTAGACGGCAATGACCGGGCCGGTCGGGTGTTGTCCAGGTTCAGCCACTTGAGCGCAGTGGTTTGAGTCACGAGGATGGCGTACTCGAGCATGGTGCCACCTGCGGCAACCTTGGCGCGATAGAAGCCGATCAATCGAGATCGTTGCCAGAAAGTCTAAGCCCGCAGGAAGAAGGCCATTGCCAAGCAGGGCTAGTGGATCCCACCCAAGCGGTGGGTTGGAACAGCGCCTTCACATCGACACGGCACTACTGAAAGAGATAGCCTTGAATCGATTGTGCTGGAAGGGGCTCCCTGACGGGAAAATTACCAGATTCACTCCGCCTGGGTGGGCCGCACTTGGGAAGATTAGTCCGTCGATGGAAACGCCATCGTCTCGGGAAAAAGACTGAGCTACGTACTCACAAACGATCTGTGAGGGGACATAGTCAATATGTTCTCTGCCATCCTTATCGACAGGCTGTGTGATTGCCGTCACGAAGCCGGTCAAGAACAGCGCCCTGATGCGCTCAGACCTTAGGTCAGTTGCAAAGACGGAGGGCGCTCGGGGAAGCTCCACCAAGTCCACAACGTTAAGCAGTCGATCGGTACGGAAGACCGCGGTCGCGGGCAACGTGCCTTCGGGGGCCGCGCCGATCTCCGCAAGGGCGGTTCTCGCATCGAACGCGGCATAGAAGTATGGGATCCCTGCAGGGTTCATACGGCCGGCCGTGGCCCGCTCTTTCGGAGGCGGCCCTAGGGTCGACCCTGATACCTCCATGGATCCGTCAGCCGGGAGATACCTTGCCCTGTACAGTTCCGTTCCGGTATCGAGCGGCCTGATCAAGGAGCTTATTTCCACACCGACGACTTCCAGCATGTCGGCGACGGGTATCTCCTGCGAGTCCGTATCCGTACGAACATTTCGGAAGTTGAATCGAGTCTGATGCTTCACCGCATAGGAGAAGCTCTTCCAGGAGTGGAGCATGAGTTCCTCGTCCTGGACATCCGCCCAATGCCCGCGCGCAGCTTCAACCCAGCATCCAGTGACATCAGCCTCGACAATATCCTCACGCAGCGCGTCGGCCGGATAGAAGCCGAGCACGTCCAGAACATCGTCCGTGTCCAGGGTGGGAACGATCCACCCTCCGTCCATCCAGGGAGTACCCGCATTTGCAGGCTCGGCGTAGTACTTTCCCACCACTTCGTAGAGGTGTTCTTGAACGTGTTCGACAGCAAGAACAGGGATGCTGCACTTATCACAGTAGTCGCACTCGCCTTGGCAAATGTTGGCCTTCGACAGTCGCCAGATATCTGCCTGATTCAGGCAATCCTCGCAGGTGCTCCCCTCGATGGAGCTCCAGCCTCTCTCTTGATCCTCCATCCATTCGTGCTTTGCCCGTCCCATTGTTACGCCCCCGAGCGACCCATGCTGGCGCGAGTATAGCTACAGAGAGCGATGTCTTTGGTCGAGGCGGCCGGTCCTTGGGGCGGCTTCCAAAAGGGGCGCCAGATCCTACGCCGGTCCCAGGCACTGGGTAGCCGCTACTCATATCGGAGGTAATTCAGTTCTAGAGGGCAAGCCCAGGGCGCCTAAGTGCTTAAAACTATAGAGGCGGGGGCTAGGGGTTTGATATGCGCAATCTAACTGCCAGTCGCGCAATTTATGAACCAGTCGCGTTCAATGTGAATCGTGACAGAGGTTGAGCTTGATCCAACTATGAAAACCGAATCAGACAACCACAACAAGAGCTTCAACGACCGCCTCTGCGACGAATGCCTCAACGAGCAATCATTCCGGACAGTACTGCACGCCGGCACCGAGATCGAAACCTGATGGCGGGAATACGACGTCGAACGACCAAGGAAGATGCGGAGCACTTGGCACCAGCTGCCCTAGCCCAACCGATGGCGATCAAGGCCACTGCAGTGCGACTTGGACTCCCCTGATCTCTGCTTCTGAAATCAGAGCATGCGGGAATCACCAGGCAGTCGATAGCGAATTTTCATATACAATAAGAGCATGTAAGTCAAGCGTGACGGAATATGAACTGGATTGCGGGTGTCGATGAAGTAGGTTCTGAAACTCAAATGTCAGAAGGCTGGACTTACGCCATCCTGCCTGACATCGCCATCTCAGCAATTGATCGCGCCGTTTCAAGTTGTGACGTCAAAAATTTTCACGGGAAGAAATTCAAGAAGGCACAAGAGTCGCAGTATGAGACTTTTCTTTCTGCAGCACGGGATGAGCTGATTAAACATCAGAACTCATCTCTAACATTTACGCTTCTTAATCTCTCCTGGAAGAGTACGTTCATTGATTTCTCAAACCGACTAGTTTCCGGGGGACTGGGAGGCGCGGACGTGAATGATAGCGATGCGCTAGCGATAGCCCAGCACCTCTTCCCCGGCCTTATCACTTTCCAGCGACTTACAGCGTCATCAAATCTGGAAGCTATCGACATTGAGATAGATTCAGATGATATTTCCAAGAAGCTCTCGCTGAAAACAGTCTTGATCAATGGACGATCCGTGCCGGTAGCCAATCTTCTGCGCTGGGCATACGAGGCGCATAGAAAACAACGGTTTCAAGGCTCACCCAGACTCGGCACTGGCGGCATTCGCGCGTTGAGCGACGCCAAATCGCGCGCCATCCAATTGGCTGACGTATTTGGAAACTTCGCGCTTTCCTACATTTTCGTCCAGCATGGCGACCAATCCAAGAGTCGCATCGTCAAGGCGGGAATATTCGAGAGAGTTTTTGGTAACGAGATCAAGCCCGGCCCTATCCTTAGCGATACAAGGTTGTCAGGTAAAAACTTGAAAGATATTGAGATTTCTCATTCGGGCGCGCTGACACTGCGGCTGGGCTAGTAGCAGAAGGCGAGGAAAGGTTACGTCGCCCGAGGGGGCGACCGCACAAGTACCACCAGTAGACCAACGCGTGATTATCGATCGCATCCGCTCTATCACGTCTATCCCAGCGTGGACGTGAGCGCACTCATCTACGATCGACACTCCTGACCTCTGATCGAGCACGACTCTTCCAAAGCTGCTTCGTCGAACATCCTGGTGTGCCCAGTCTCATTTCATCAGGCACAGACCCATGATCCACGCCGCAGCGGATCACGATAGTGCCGCACAGCACGATCGTCTTCGGACGACTCCTGGCGCTTGGAGCATAACTGGCATTTGGACGCAGCCTAGTGCTGGCGCACACAGACTTTGGTTAGTTCGAAAGGGGGTTATCGGAGTCGGAGGCCCGACAAGCGTGCTACCAAGGGCGCAGTGGGCAACTTGAATGCTGTTTCCACAGGGAAAAAAAGTTGGCCCACGCCGCGCGCGGAGCATCCCAATGTTTCCCCGGGGAAACATCTCTGAAGCGTGCGGTCGTGAAGGCAGCAACGTTAAGTTTGCGCACATTCGACCTCGCCCGTGAGAAATCGCGCATCACTACATCGAAGTTGCGATCCGCAAACGTGCTTTCGTAACACACCTTAAGCCCTCGCAACTTCCTGATTCGTCGGGAAGTCAAAATTTCTGTCGCAAGCCTCAGATGGATGCTCATCAGCAAAGCATGCGGAACCTGCGCCACTGATCTTTGCTATCCGCGGGAAATCGTTTAGGTTCTCCCGATGCACAGTTCAATCCAGTTGCTGGCCCTTCGCGCAACCAGCGAAGACGATCTGGCAGAGCAAATCACGATGGATCACGGCCTCTTCGTGGCAGTGGCTGACGCTTGGCAGGCACTGGGCTATCCGTCGCGGGGAGCTGCGCGCCGAGCGGCCGCCGGCGACAGGCTAGGCATGGAGTGCATTCAGATCCCAGGGAGAAGAGCCCGCGTGGTGAGATCTGTCGATCTGGCCCATTGGCTCTTCCGTCACTTTGGCAGGTCAGCGTGACCACAAGTACGGCAACCGACACAGGAGGCTGCGCACTGAATTAGGCCAAACCTGAAAAGCAAAGCCCGTGCTTAGGGGCACGGGCTTCGCCTACAACTGGGCTTGTCTGCTTTGGAGGCTAGACGAGCTCAAGATAGGATCTTCTTGGGTGCCCGTCAAGGCGGGACGGCTTTGCTTTGCGCCTAGAAAATGGGCAAGTTAAATGTACCGCGACAAGCCGATCAGGCCGGGGAGGGCGAAGGGACGACACCCTCAGTAAGACCGGAGGACCTGGTGCGCTCCGATCTGCTGGTGTGGACCCCAGCTTTCACGCCCCGCACGCGTGAACGCCACATTGCCCCATTGCCACAAGAGGAAGTTGAGCGCCACGCAAAATCTCTTGGTGTGACTCCTCCTGGGATCGAGTATCTGATCTCGGCCATCCTCCTCCCCCCTGCCAGAAAGGTCGGAAACTCGCACGGAACAAACCGAATTGGCGAACGCCATGGCTACGTCCAGGGGAGCTTTCTCTCAGAGGACTCTGAAGCGCGTGTTCAGACCGAGTCAGATGGTGAGATGGCCTTTGCGGAGATCGTGTCCTGCAATCCGTCTACGTTGATCCTCTTGGATCAGCCCAGCACTGTCGCGATGACCTTCGCCGACTCAATTGGTCGCCGACAGCCACGTAGGTATACGCCAGACTACCTATTGGTCATGTCTGACAGAGTGGTCGCGATTGAAGTTAAGCCCTTACAGGCACTCCTGAAAAACCACCAACGTCGTCCAGACCTTTGGACGTTCCGCGATGGAAGATTTTCCTTCGGCCCCGCCGATGACCACTTCGGATCCATCGGTATCGACCACGAAGTTGTTCCGACTGAGACAATCCCCTGGATTCTCGCCCGTAACCTCTCTCTGTTGGAACCCGTCCCCCACCCCATCACCGATGCCGATCAGGCGGCGATCAAAGCAGTGCAACGTGCGGTTCATCGCAGGCAGCCGGTGTCCATTGAAGGGGTAATGAACCATTGCGGTCTGGCGAGCGGACTGCCGGTACTCCAGGCCATTCTGCTGCAGAAGGTATACGTGGATCTCTCCCGGTGCTGTCTGTGGGAGCCCGACTCCTCCACAATCTGCTCAACCCTTGACCGGGCTACAAAGATTGGCATTGCGATCGAGCAGAGGGATCACGTGCTGCAGAGAGGCCTCGGCGAGGCCGAGCAGCTGTTCAATCCGCGATACCTTGAGAAAATTGGATTCCGGCTTGCCGTCATCAATGGACAGGCCTTGGCCCTGTTTCCCGAATCAGCTGAGGTTAGCGAACGAACTGTTCAGCGCTGGCGCGCGCGCTATAGAGATCATGGACTAGCAGGACTCGCGCCAAGATCAGAGAACGCCGGCCGCCCCCGCTCGATTACGGATGCCAATCTTGACATCGCACTTTGCCAAATAGCGTCTGATCGATCGTCAGGGAATGGGGTGACGATTGAGAAGTCCTATGCGAGCTACTGCGTGACAGTGGATCGCATGAGCGCAGGGCCGCATGGGCTTCATCCAATGTCCAAGGCGTCCTACAACCGGCTATGGCACTTACGCGATCATAACAGGATCGACGCACTAAGGGCTGGAGGTAAACGAGCTGCCAATGCGGACGCGGGGCGTGTGGCCACTGAGAAACAAGCTCCACTTGCCGTCATGCCATTCCAGATCGCCCAAGTAGATCACTGCACTTTGCCCGTGGCCTGCGAGATGAAGGGCGACGCGATCCTCAGCATGCTAGTTGACCAAGTGAAGGAGGAAGTACTCGCATGGTTAATTCTGTTCTCACCGCCAAGTTCGACTACAAACGCTCTACTCCTGCGCGATTGCGTCCGCAGGCATGGACGGCTTCCTAGGACGATCTACTCCGACGGCGGTAGCGACTTCCGCAGTGATGCCTTCCAGTTATCCCTTTGGGATCTCAAGATCAACTTCCTCCAGCGAGGAGCCGCACACCCGAAAAGTGGGAGTCAGGTTGAGCGTAGACATAACCTAGTTCAGGAAGCGGCCATTCGTGGAGCAACAGGCTTCAAGGTAGACGTAAAGAGCAGCCGCGCCGTATCTGCTAGCCATAGCCCTGAGGCCAGGAGTAAGCAACTGCGTAGCCGAGTTCTCAAGAAAGTCTCCTTGGCAATAGACATGATCAACCAGGGCACTGCGTGGGAAGGTGCGCCAAGCCTCATCGACACGCGCCATCACCTAGAGAAGATCTATGGAGAACAGGGTGTTCCGGTCAAGAAGGATCTGCATTTCTTCATTACCACTTCACCCTTCATTGAAATCCGCGGCTACACCAACCCTCGGGGCGCCATCCGCTGGGATCAGCGCTACTTCACCTCGACGGTCCTTATCTCGAAATCCATCGCGGTTGCGAACCTCTCACCTCGACTGGACCCAGAGAGTGACGGCAATGTCATCTACTTCTATCTCGATAAAGCTTGGCATAGGGCAGTCTGTCGGAAGCACAGTCTTCGCACAGGCATCAGCGACGAACTTCTCTCCGGAACTGCACCATTCGCCACCAGGCCCTCGTCGGAAAGAGGGATACATCCAATGCACAGGGCGATAGAGCTGGAGCAGAGAGCATACGATCAGGCGGCGCGGGCTGATGACTTCGTTCCCACTGAAGGCTCTGTAATGGCAGGCAAGAGTTCGGAGCTCGCGGAACAGTCCAGACAAGGCTTGGTCGACAGTGAAGAGCTTCCTCCGACCTGCACATCCAGCCTGTGTGTGGACGATGGCTGGGATGACGTCCAGCCGGCACCTGTGGATCCTGCGACAGGTGCCTCATGACAGCAGAGCCAACGTCATTCGAGCGCGATCTTGATCGCATCACACCAAGACTCATCGGAGTGGTCGGGCATCGCAACTTCATAGCGACAGAGGTGTTCCTTAGAACATTTTGCGAGAACATCGGCGGAGGAAACATCATTGCGATCATTGGCCCGTCAAACAGCGGGAAGTCTCTTCTTCTCCTGAGGCTAGCCAAGCATCTCCGAGAGGTTGTCTTCAGAGCGGCAAAGCCAGAGTCAACTCCCATCATTGGCGCTTTCGTCCTGCCTTCTAATGATTCTCGCGTAACGCCGAAGTACGTGATTCAGATGCTTCTCGGTGATGCTCGCCATCCTCTTTACGATCCGGTGAAGCTAGAGCAGTCGCGCCATCGCGGAAGTGCTGGATCCAAGACTGAGGCCGACCACCTAAAGCTGCTCAGGAACCTGTTCTCCATCAGCAGGATCGAATTCGTACTGCTGGATGACGCACAGAGCATTGCACGCACGAAGAACGAGGAGTTCGGAGCCACGCTTTTGGAGGCCCTGAAAGTACTGTCAGGGCCAGGACAGAACCTCGTCCTTACCGGGGGATATGAGCTACTTGGTCCACTGCTAGCCCACAGAGCGCACCTCGCCGCGAGAGTCACGATTGTCCATCTGGCCCCCTATGAGGGCGAGGCTGACTATGGCGCTTGGCAGAGCATCATCAAAGCTATTGAGAAGGCGAACCCCCATGGTATCGGTGAGAGTGGCGCACTGAGAGCGTGCAGTCGCGAACTTTACATCCAATGCCATGGATGCATTGGTGTTCTAGACAAACGTCTCCAGCAGGTGATTGCCTTCGCAGCCGCCTGTAACGAAAGCATCACCGCTAAGATGATTCGCGCAGTCAAGCCGGTGCAAGCCGAATGGTCCACGATCGCGAAGGACATCGAGCTTGGCAAGGCCGCCCTTGCTCAGGTTTCCGATGTAATCACGCCTGGGGCACCTCACATCGACTCGACCCCCGAAGGCGGCCGCTCCGCAATGCGCGCTGAGGGCACAATGAGCAGCACCAGCCCAACACGTAAGAAGCGACTCGCCGGAAGTCGTCCATTCCAGCGAAAGCCTGCACGAGTCCCAGGAGGCTGACTGATGAACACCTTCTTGCTACCTGTCCAACCCTTATCGTTTGGAACTGTAGAGACCGAGTCGCTCTCTTCCTTTTACTCCAGAGTGGCGATTCTTCACGGCTATGGCAGCTCGCAACTCCTCCGAGCGCTACGGGGCGCCTTCGATCCCGACGCCGCCGCTGACGGCGAATCCAGACTCTACACGGGCAATGGGCTGAATGGCTCAGGTCAGTGGGTAAGGGGAGTTTCGGATCTCCTAGAACGGGGGCTTGGCAGAGCCGATCTCAACCGGCTCACGCTGTTCGCGCTTCCGTCACACCTCCCCAGGACGAGCCGGAGCGTGCGTGCTGGAACAAAGAACATCGCGCGTCTACGCACCTGGTGCGAGATGTGCTTGTTGGAAGATGCGAGACACCATATCGGCGCACATGACCGGCTGATCTGGACCATCAGCTACATCGAAAGATGTCCATTCCATCGGGTGCGGCTTCGCGCCAGCTGCCCATCCTGCTTCCAGCCTCAGAAGTACCACAACATGAGGCTCGGCCTTGACCATTGCTACTCATGCAGTTCGTTTCTCGTTGGTGATAGGAGTCTCATCCAGCCGGACTTGCATCCCCACTACGGAGAGCAGGAGTGCGTAGAGCTGGTTTCCGCTATTGCATCCGGAGACATCTCCAGTATCGCCCCCGATGTTGTCCCCCGGTTCTATCGCACGTTGAATGCGATGTGTGCACCTTTGCACCGAATTGACAGGCGCAAGATGAAGGAGAAAGTTTCTTCTCGGGGAGTGAAGAACTCCTCGACATTGAGCAACTTGATCGATATTTCCGTGCGACACCAAGTCTCGATCGCGCAGCTTGCGACTGAGCCTGAGCTTGCTGCAAAAGCGTCCTTCGGACTGGCTCTGGCCTCCCCAGGCAAAGGGGTTCCCTTCGAAGGGCGTAGTTACAACGAGATCATTGATGACGTTCGCGCACTAATGGAGAGGGGACTTGCTGCCCCTGATGGAATCCGCATCCCAACACTCGCTGAGATCTCTACACTGTTTCACCTGCGCAGCTTCTCGTTCCGACTTGAGTTCCCAGACCTTGCTCAGAGCTACGTGGGGAAAGTTAGACGACAGGCGCAACTGATGCTACGGCGAGAGACGGGCATGGCGCTAATTGAGCGTCTTGAGCTAGAAGGGAAACTCCCATACCTCACCGATGGAGAAGTGCGGAGCATGCTCGAGGACGAGCTCGACATGAGCCACGGATCAGCTTGCACGCTGCTTCGTCAATGTAGGCGAAGGCGCACCGCCCGAACTCCTTAGACTGCCAAACCTCAGCGCACTGGCCCCATCCTTAGTCCAACAAGGCTCAATGGAGTAGAAATCATGTCCCACCTTCCGAGCAGCATCTCGAAGCGTGCCTTCTCTGCACTTGCAAGGATCGGTGAGATTAGTGAAGTTTCCAAGCCTTCAATCCATTCATTGGATCAGGACGAGATCCTCAGTAAGAGCTTCAGCTTCCTTGAGTTTGAGATGCGCGGAATGCGCGTACTTCTGGCCTGCTCGCGCGGTGGGTGCAAGCTGGACTGGATAGTAGCCATGCACCTGGCCTACCGAACATCAGGGCTGTACGACATAGTGACCGTCTCCGCTGAGAATCTTGTGAGCGCGGAGCGGGTGGCATTGATGTCTGCCGGACTGTCCTACATCATCATAGATCGAGAGATCTTCATCCCAAATCTGAGCATCAACACTGCCGCAAGAACTCCCGCCGTCCTTCCCAGTGCCAAGCTGTCGGTCGCGACACAGGCCGTGCTTACTCATGCGCTCAACAACGGCAGGTGCCGCTATGAGATTTCCGGGACGTTAGCTGAACTCGCAATTCCGCTGAAGCAGCTCGGCTGTGTCAGCCACGAGCTAGTTCTTGCCGGAGTTGGCGCAGTAGATCGCATCAGAGCAAGGTCTCATGTCGAGATGGATGAGTGCAGTGTCACTTGGGCGAGAGTAGAGCCAATGCTGTCGACTCCGGTCATCGAAGTGATACGTGTCCCCACGCGCTCCGTGGCGCGCCTCGGACAGATGCGCGTCGCGGGTGAGGCCGCTCTCTCTTGGAGGGAGTGCAGTCAGGACGAGCAGCCGCGTCACCTTGCAATACACCAACGTCTTTTGCGGTCAATGGAAAGTGGTCTCTCGCCTTATGACGCAGGTTCATTCGCCGAAGTTGAGATATGGAATCGCTGCCCAGCGAGGTTGAGTCCGCATACCACTCAGGTTGATCCCATTTCGCTCTATCTCTGTAGACGCCGTCACGCCACGCTCGCTGAGCTTGGCCGACTGCGGCAGATCATCAGCGAAAGATGGCAGATGACATGACCATCCAAATTTGATCGGCACGATGAGTGCTGCACATTTTTCACTTGGCGACCTCATAGCAGGCGCACTTCCTTATGTTCGGCGTCCGCTCCCGTCAGACCCTGCCCGAGATCTGAACGCTGCTTGGAAGGAGTTCGGAAAGGCAAGATGAGGGTTGGTTTTGTGCCTACTTCTCCAGCGTCCCTTCTGTAGGCTGATATAGGAAATTTCAGGGGGCGGAAATCCCTTGAGCCTCCAGGTACTCACGAACAGTGGCAAGTGCGCCGATTCGACCCGCACACATCAAGCGTAACGCTGTG
Source organism: Stenotrophomonas sp. FR012 (assembly GCF_047520565.2). Classification (NCBI taxonomy): domain Bacteria; kingdom Pseudomonadati; phylum Pseudomonadota; class Gammaproteobacteria; order Lysobacterales; family Lysobacteraceae; genus Stenotrophomonas; species Stenotrophomonas sp. FR012. The sequence goes on along the minus strand of NZ_JAXBQL020000008.1, from coordinate 62,056 downwards.
TCTCCTTTGAACGGAGCACCGGTGTTTGGACGGCGTACCCAAGTATTTGCTTGCTGCTCATTAGGGAACAACGTGTGCAACGCGCAATAGATGCCGAGCAGATAGCTGATCCGTTCTAGCGTCTCTGGCAGGAGGTCATTCACCTCGAACGCCTCCAATCGTGTCTGCGCGACGCTCACAGGTACTCCAAGAATACCCGCCTGTTCTTGATGGGTTAGATTCCAAGCTTCTGCAATTTCCATGAACACCCGTAGTGCTGGCGCCGCAATGCCGGCCACGCTTCTTTCATTGGGCTTTCTCATTGTACCGTTCTCATGGGGCTCCCAAGCCGTGCTAATCCCTGTTAGAACCGGCCTGGCCGAGCTGCCCCCTTTTGATGGTGCGGGGCCAAGGTGTTTTCCGTTCTGGTCCGTTCGACCAATCGTCGACGTGCAACCCTGAAACCATCGTCGTCAGGCGAATAGGGAGATCCAAACAGCGGAATCTGAACCCAGAGATGCTCTTGTCCAGGGTGTACGTACGGACCATGATCATCGAGCAGCAACGCCTCGCCTAGGCAAGGCGTTACAAGACGGAGGTCCTTTGTCTTTCCCGTCCAGTGAACGTAGTGCAGACCTGCGAACCAATCGGGGGCACTGCCCTCCCGACCCAGTAGATTGGCAATGCTCCGAAAGCGCTCCTCCGACACAGTCGTGAACATCATCAACTGACTGAATTGCGATTGAACATCTTCCAAGAACTGGTGGAGGCCTGGCCTTGGAATCTGGCTTATCGCATTGGAGATAAGCGTTCCTTCAAGGTCTAACGCCAAGATGGTCGGCTTCATTTTCTGCCTCTGCTAAGGTGCACCCGTATACCTTGCTCCCGGGGTCACTCACTGTCCATAGCGTGAGCCTTCTGGTACGCGAATCTGTTCTTGCTTATACGCACACGGCGTGAGCCTACTGGTACTTCTTGCATGTAGCTCGCAAAGGGACCACCTTACCCAAGCCGTGTCCCGGCGATCCACTCTGGCGAGAGACAATGCCAGAGCTGATGGATCAACGCAGCAAGCCTTGCATCGCCCGCTTGCATCACGGCTCTCTTTCTTCCCGCGACGAGGGTGCCGTAATGTTTAGAACTAGCCTCTCCCATCCACTACATGTCGCTACGCTCGCTGTAGGAAGTAATGGCGGCGCGATAGGCGTGACATTCGCACCGGGGAAGTATCAGGAGGCGGCGATGACGGGAACATGGAACCGCGATCTCAACGTGGATCTACGTACGATTCACAGATGGGGGGCCACGCACCTGATTTCCCTCATTGAGCCGTGGGAGTTCGATGAGCTCAGGATCGTGGAGCTGCCTCAGCGAGCAGCAGCTCTAGGCATCGCATGGCATGGGCTTCCAATTGTGGATGGTGCAGCTCCCGACAGGATCTTCCTGAAGGAATGGCAGGTACTTGGCCCAGCACTCTGTCAGGAGCTGCTGGGTGGACGTCGAGTTGTGGTGCATTGCAAGGGCGGACTAGGGAGAGCTGGCACCATTGCTTGTATGTTGCTACTGGAAACTGGGATGGCTGCGACTGGCATGCAGGCCATGGACCTAGTCCGTCAGGTTCGACCTGGTGCGATCGAGACACGTGAGCAGGAGGATTTCATTTGCGCCTGGAATACAGAGCGTCCGATATAGGACCAAGTATGCGACTCGACGCTCCAAAGGTGGAGCTCAGCTAGAATTGAGTGGCACGTAGCTTTTGGACTCTACCGCAACTATCGGAGGAGATCAGCGACAAACATTGTGGAATTCTGCCGCCAATCATTTCTAACGTGCGTAGGAAGGTACAGCAGGCTGGCATGTGTGGCGGCCTGCGGCGGCGCCTCCTCGCGGCAGCTGCCGCAGACGATCAGGGCGGCGTCCGGCAACGGCAGCGCGCAACGCAGGCAGGCGCGGCCGGCCCAGGGGAGTCCGGCGAGGCAGGCGCGGCACAGGTCGAGATCATCATGGCCCGGATCGCCGCATACCAGGCAGCGCAGTGGCAGCAGCACGCGAAGCGCCGCCTGCAGGAGGCGGGTGGACTTGAACAGGACCGGCATGCACTACAGCGTGATCGCACCCCGGCCCTGGCGCCATCAGACGCTCGCCCTTCAACCCGTAGGCATCCTTACCCGTTTACGGATCACTTCACCTCGTGGGCGCCGGCGCGGCATCCACCCGCGTGCGGTACACCATGTACGGCGCCTGCCGCCGATCAACGCCGCCATTGAATCCGGCTTGGCGGTGCAGCTGGTTGGCGGTGAAGTACAGATAGCCTTCCGGCCCCATCGACAACGTATCCGGCCACAGGATGCGCGGGTCGTGAACCACGGTCGTCCATCGCCCCTGCGCGTCGCGGGCATGGATCGCGTTGTGCTCGTAGTCGCTGGCATACAACCGCCCGTTGGCGTCCATCTCCATGCCATCGGAGGCGCCCTTGTCGCCGTGGTCGACCACCGCGGCCGCCAGTTCCGCTTCACTCACCTTCGGATCGCGCAGCAGCGCGGTCGGCACGCTGTACAGATGACGGCTGGACAAGGGCGTGTAGAACAGCGTGGCGCCATCGGGCGACAGGGCGATGCCATCGGCGGCCACGGTGAACGGCTGCGTCGAACCATCCGCGTTTCGCAGCCGCATCTGCTGCCCTTCCACGATCGGTACGAAGGTCGGGTCGGCTGACGTGGACACATGCCCGATCAGGCGCTTGGTGGCGCTACCGGTAGCGAGGTCGATCACGATGATGCCGCCGATACCGCTCAGCGACGAGTCGGTCACGTAGGCCACGCCCTCGCGGCCGACCCGGAAGTCGAAGCGCACATCGTTGACGTAGGTGCGCGCGTCGATGACGTTGGCCGGGAACACCAGTGTCCTGGCCACGGTATTGGTAGCCAGATCGATCGCCACCAGCTTGGCGCCACCGGCCTGCGGTGCGGAGAATCCGGGCGCTGCAGTGTCCAACACCCACAGCCGGCCTTGGCCATCGGCCACCACGCTCTGCACGCTGATGAAGTGTGCAGCCGGGTCGGCTCCGTCCGCGCTGTTGATGCGCGCATCCGGATAGGGAACGGCGCGGCCGTCGCGCCATTCGGCCACGCTGTAGCTCACGTCATCGCCCCAGCGCGGGAAGTTGACGAAGATGCGCCCGGTTTCTGATACCGCCACGCTGGTGGGCATGGCACCTTCGAAACGCGCCACCGGTTCGAGGGTGCCGATGCTGCGCTCGCTGGGCAGCATGGGCGCGCCGGACATCGCCAGCGCGGGGGAACTGGTCAGAGCCAGGAGGGCAGCCGCCAGGCTGCGGATACGGCAGTTGATCATGGTGCTCTCGATGCGGGTCCGGGTGCAGCCCCGGTGTCGATGCATCTTCTGCGTCGCGCGTGGCATCGGGTAGACGGTGCAGCGCGGAATCAGCTTCACTGCTGGAGTGAAGATTCGAGATGATTGGTCCTGCTGATCAAGGCAATCAGTGAGGCCTATCAGCTGGCTCTGTTTTCGGCACCATCAACATCTCCGCCAACCCACGGTAGATCGGCACGCGGCACACCAGCCCGGACACGCCGCGCGCGATCAGCACCGTGGCCAGGATCGGCAGCAGCAGATCACCACTGTCGGTCAGCTCCAGCGAGATCACCGCCGAGGTCAGCGGGGCCTGGGTGACGCCGGTCAGGTAGGCGCACATGCCCAGCAGCACGAACGCGCGCGGGTCCACGCCCGGCATCAGTACGGCCAGGTTGTGGCCAAGGCCGGCACCGACCGCCAGCGCCGGCGAGAACAGGCCGCCGGGAATACCGGCTACGTACGATGCGAGGTTCGCCAGCAGCTTCATCAGACCGAACTCGTGGCCCACCATCGCCTGCCCCTGCACCAGGCTGCGCGCCTGTTCGTAGCCGGTGCCGAATGCGCCTTCTCCGAATGCCAGGGCCAGCAGCACCACCACCAGCCCGCAGCCTGCGGCCAGCAACACGGGATGCCGCTGCCGTAGTTGCCCGAGCCAACGGGGGCGGCCCGCCGCACTGGCCAGCACCGCGCGCGCGAACAATCCGCCCAGCAACCCGGCCACTACGCCGCACAGCAGGATCGCCAGCCAGCCCTGGCCGAGCGGCAGGCGCGCGCTCACATGGCCGAAATAGGTGTAGTTGCCCAACAGACCGAGCGATACCACGCCACCGACGATCACTGCGGTCAACAGGGTACCGGAGAAGCGATGTTCGAAACGGCCACTGAGCTCCTCGATGGCGAACACGATGCCCGCCAGCGGTGTATTGAATGCCGCGGCGATGCCCGCTGCACCACCCGCCAGCAGGAAGTGCGAGAGTTCGCGTGGATCCTTGAAGCCGAACCAGCGGCCGAACAGATACATCAGGCTCGCGCCCACATGCACGGTCGGGCCCTCGCGACCAACGGACGCGCCACCGAGCAGGGACAGCGAGGTCAGCAACAGCTTGCCCGCCGAAACCGCTGGGGAAAGGTTGGTTTTCCGGAACGGCTCATCGGGCTTGTCCAACGCAGCGATGACCTGCGGAATGCCGCTGCCCCGCGTGGGCTTCAGCCCGCCACTGGTCAGCCAGGCCAGCAACGCGAAGATGCCGGGCGTGAGCAGCAGGGCCCACCACGGCGAGTGCGCGGTGATGCGCTGGAACAGATGGAAGGCCGCGTCGCTGGCCTTGGCAAACAGGATGGCCACCAGCGCTACGGCCACAGCCCCGCCCCAGAGCGCGGCACGGCGGCGCCAGGCCTCACTGAGAACCAGCGCGGTGATGCGGCCGCGGAGGCGATGGAGATCGGTCATGCGGGCAGTTTGGACGCTGCGGAGGAAGGCGGACAGCGGCTACTGTGGCTGAAGGCCTTGCAGGATGCGGTGAAATGCCCCGATACGGGTCGTCCCGACTGCCTGCCCCGTGCGTACATCGCTGGACGCGCAGGCGCTCCCGCCACCGGCGCTTTCTCACCCCGCGCTTCCAGTACACCGCGCGCAACCCGTTCGCGCACACGCTGGGCGTAGAAGACATCGGTAATGCTGGGGCGGCGCTGCGGGTCCAGCGACATCGCGTTCCCCACGATGCAGGCGATGTTCGGAACTGTCCATCGCAGTGGAAACGCAGTTGCGCATCGATCCGGGCGATGCCTCCATCGGTCAGCGCGGCGGTGCTTTGCCGCTACTGGTCGGTGAGAGGGACATCGCTGTCAGGACCTTCGTCCGTATCACGCAGGCAACCGTTTATCGCCAACAAGCGAACCAAGACATAGTGACCGAATGCTTCAAGTTCCTCCTTCGGCAGCATCGCCGGATCGAGCTCCCCCACCGCGTAGTCCTTGAAGGTCACGAAGGTGTGATTCTTCCACTGCCCCGGCGCATCGGCCTGACGCAGATCATCCAGCACCACGCGCAGGCCGCCGTCAGGAAGTGCGGCCAGGCTGCACAGCACCGCGTCGCGGCGGATCGGGTAGGGCTGGTAGCTGTCCATGGCACGTGCTCGCGAGTCCGTATGCGGCAATGAACTTACACCGTAGCGCGCATTTCTGGCAGTCGATTTCTGTAAACCTAATTAATTACCACTTAGTTGACAGCATTCACCAACCCACCCACACTGCCGCCCTCGCTCCACTCGTACCCAAGGTCCGCCATGGCTGCTGCCATCCGCCACGACTGGCAACACGACGAACTGCAGGCCCTGTTCGACCTGCCGTTGCCCGAGCTGCTGTTCCGCGCCGCGGCGGTCCACCGTGAGCACTTCGACCCGGCGCAGGTGCAGGTCTCCACGCTGCTGTCGGTGAAGACCGGAGGCTGCCCGGAAGACTGCGCGTACTGCCCTCAGGCGCAGCGCTACAGCACCGGGGTGAACGCGCAGAAGCTGATGGACACCGATGCGGTGCTGGCCAAGGCCCGCCAGGCCAAGGCCGCCGGTGCGTCGCGTTTCTGCATGGGTGCCGCGTGGCGATCACCGAAGGACCGCGACATCCCGAAGGTAGCGGCGATGATCGCCGGGGTGAAGGCGCTGGGCCTGGAGACCTGCGCCACGCTGGGCATGCTCAGTGGCGAACAGGCACGCGCGCTGAAGGACGCCGGCCTGGACTACTACAACCACAACCTCGACACCGCACCGGACTACTACGATTCGATCATCCACACGCGCCAGTACCAGGACCGCCTGGACACGCTGGAGCACGTGCGCGAGGCCGGCCTGAAGACCTGCTGCGGCGGCATTGTCGGCATGGGCGAGACGCGCGCGCAGCGCGTTGGCCTGCTGCTGGCGCTGGCCACGCTGCCGGCGCATCCCGATTCGGTGCCGATCAACAGGCTGGTGCAGGTGGCGGGCACCCCGCTGCATGGCAGCGCGGAGCTGGACCCGTTCGAATTCGTGCGCATGATCGCGGTGGCACGCATCGCCATGCCGCGCTCGATGGTGCGGCTGTCGGCCGGGCGCGAGGCCATGAGTGACGAACTGCAGGCGCTGTGCTTCCTGGCCGGTGCCAATTCGATCTTCTACGGCGACAAGCTGCTGACCACCGGCAACCCGGAGAGTGAGCGCGACCTGGCCCTGTTCGCCCGGCTGGGACTGCAACCGATGGCGGTGCAGGTGGATGCCGAGGGCCACGATCACGGCGGTACAGTGCACGCCGACATCAGCGCCGATGCGCCCGGCTGCGGCTGCGCTCACGCGGCCTGAGACGGGGTACAAGCAGGCGTCGCGGCAACGCGCTACCCTAGCCGCCCCGTCGCCGCATTCAGCCGCCATGGCCCGCCCCGACCTGACCGCCCGCCTCCACGCCCAGCGCGCCCTGCGCGATGCCCAAGGCCGTCGCCGCACGCGGCGCACGGTCAACCGTCGTGATGGCGTCCGCCTGGAAGTGGACGGCCAGTGGCTGACCGGCTTTTGCAGCAATGATTATCTGGGCCTGGCCCAGCAGTTCAGCGTGGTCAACGCGCTGCAGGATGCCGCCGCACGCGAAGGCACCGGCGCCGGTGCATCGCACCTGGTCTGCGGCCACCACGCCCTGCATGACGCGCTGGAGCGCGAAGTGGCGGAGTGGCTGGGCTACCCGCGCGCGCTGCTGTTCGGTAGTGGCTTCGCCGCCAACCTGGCCGTGCAGCAGGCACTGCTGAGCGAAGAGAGTGATGTCTGCGTGCAGGACAAGCTCAACCACGCCAGCCTCTTGGATGCGACGCGGCTGGCCGGTGCGCGCCTGCGCCGTTATCCGCACCTTGATGCCGAAGGCGCGATGCGCCAGCTCAAGCACGCGCCCGACGGCGCGGCGATGCTGGCCTCCGATGGTGTCTTCAGCATGGATGGCGACATCGCACCGCTGCGTGCATTGTCGCTTGTGGCACGCCTGCAGCAGGCGCTGTTCTATGTGGACGATGCGCACGGCGTAGGCGTGGTCGGTGACGGCCGTGGTGCCGTGGCCGCCGCCGGGCTGGGCGTGGACGATGTGCCGCTTCAGCTGGTCACGCTGGGCAAGGCACTGGGCGGTTCCGGCGCGCTGGTGCTGGGCCGCGACGATCTGGTCGAGCACCTGGCTGAAACCGCACGCCCCTACATCTACACCACGGCGATGCCGCCACCGCTGGCCGCCGCTGCACTGGAAGCGGTGCGCCTGGCACGCCGTGACAACTGGCGCCGCTCGAAACTGACCGACCTGATCGCGCTGTTCCGCAGCGAGGCACGCCGCCATGGCCTGGACCTGATGGCTTCGGAAACGCCGATCCAACCGCTGCTGTGTGGTGACGATCACCGCGCCGTGGCGATGTCCAAGGCACTGGAGCAGGCTGGTTGGCTGGTCGGCGCGATCCGTCCGCCCACGGTGCCCGAAGGCAAGGCGCGCCTGCGTGTGACCCTGTCCGCCCTGCACACGCCGGAACAGGTGCGTGGCCTGGTGGACGCGATCGCCAGCGCGCGCGATCGCGTGGATCTGGCGGTGCGTGACGCCGCGCCACCGCCATTGCCTGTCTTTGCCTGAGCCTGCTGTCGTTTTCCCATGCATATCGACGTCACCGGCCAGGGGCCGGACCTGGTACTGATCCATGGCTGGGCCCTGCAGGGCGGTGTGTTCGCACCCTTGGTGCAGCGCCTGGCCGACCGGTTCACCCTGCATCTGGTTGATCTGCCGGGCCATGGCCACAGCCGCGAAGACACCACGCCGTTGCGCCTGCCGTTCGTGGTGAACGCCATTGCCGCGGCCACGCCGCCGGCGGTGTGGTGCGGCTGGTCACTGGGCGGCCTGTTCGCACTGCACGCCGCCGCAACGCTTCCGAAAGTGCGCGGGCTGACGATGATCGCGGCCACGCCGCGCTTCGTGCGCGGTGACGACTGGCCGCATGCGGTGGAGCCGGCGGTGTTCGAGCAGTTCGGGCGCGAGCTGGCGACCGATTTCGGTGGCACCCTGGAACGCTTCCTGGCGCTGGATGTAATGGGCTCGGCGCACGCCCGCGAGGAGCTGCGCACGCTGCGCCAACGCCTGGTCGAGCGCGGCGCGCCCACCGAACGGGCCCTGCTGGAAGGCCTGCGCCTGCTGGAAAGCACCGACCTGCGCGGCGCATTGCCAACACTGGGCAAACCCAGCCTGTGGATCGCCGGCCAGCGCGACCGGCTGGTGTCTCCGGCGGCGATGCAGGCCGCTGCGGCATTGGCCCCGGGTGCGCAGGCGCTGACCATCGCCCATGGCGGCCACGCGCCCTTCCTCGGCCATGCCGACGAGGTGGCCAGCGCCCTGCAACACTTCGTTGCCGGCCTGTCACCGGCCGATGGCGGACAATGAGCGCCTTCCTCATTCCACGGGATTGACGCATGGATCTGGGTATCAACGGCCGCTGGGCACTGGTCTGCGGCGCAAGCAAGGGCTTGGGCCTGGGCTGCGCGCGTGCGCTGGTGCGCGAGGGCGTCAACGTGGTGATCGTGGCCCGTGGCGAGGCTGCACTGCAGGTCGCTGCCGAAGAGCTGCGTGCACTGCCCGGTGCCGCTGAGGTGCGCGCGGTCGCCGCCGACGTCACCACCGACGCCGGTCGTGCCGCGGCGCTGGCCGCGTGCCCGCAGGTGGACATCCTGGTCACCAATGCCGGTGGCCCGCCGCCAGGCGACTTCCGCACTTTCGAGCGCGACGACTGGATCGCCGCGCTCGACGCCAACATGCTGGCGCCGATCGCGCTGATCCGCGCCACCGTGGACGCGATGATTGCGCGTGGCTTCGGCCGCATCGTCAACATCACCTCGTCGGCGGTGAAAGCGCCGATCGACATCCTGGCGCTGTCCAACGGTGCACGCAGCGGCCTGACCGGTTTCGTCGCCGGCCTGTCGCGCCGCACCGTCGCGCACAACGTCACGATCAACAACCTGCTGCCCGGCCAGTTCGACACCGACCGCCTGCGCGCCAACTTCGCCCACACTGCGGGCAAGGACGGCGATGCCGGCGAAGTGGCCGAACGCCGCCGCCAGCAGATTCCCGCTGGCCGCTTCGGCACAGCGGACGAGTTCGGCGCCGCCTGCGCCTTCCTGTGCAGCGCACACACCGGTTACCTCACCGGGCAGAACCTGCTGATCGACGGCGGCGCATACCCCGGTACGTTCTAAGAGACTTTCGCAATGCCGTCCCACTTCGATGCCCGCCATGTCCGCCGCGCATTCGCGCGTGCCGCCACCAGTTACGACGCTGCCGCCGCCCTGCAGCGCGAGGTGCAGTCGCGGCTGATCGAATCGTTGGACTACCTGGAGGCACGCAAGCCCGAGGTGGTGCTGGACATCGGCGCGGGTACCGGACACGCCAGCGCGTTGATGAAGAAGCGTTGGCCGAAGGCGCAGGTGATCGCGCTGGATGTGGCACTGCCGATGCTGGACCAGGCCAAGCGCCAGGCCGGCTGGTGGAAGCCGTTCCAACGCCTGTGCGGCGACGCCGCCGCGCTGCCGCTGGCCGACAACAGCGTGGACGTGATCTTCAGCAACCTGTGCCTGCAGTGGGTGGACGACCTGCCGGCGGTGTTCGCAGGCTTCCGTCGCGTGCTCAAGCCCGGTGGCCTGCTGCTGTGTTCCACCTTCGGCCCGGAAACCCTGATCGAACTCAACGAGGCCTTCGCGGCCGCCGATGACCGCCCGCACGTGAGCCGCTTCGCGCAGATCGCCCAGTTCGGCGATGCGCTGATGATGGCCGGCTTCCGCGACCCGGTGCTGGACCGCGATCTGTTCACCTTGACCTACGACGACCTGCCCTCGTTGATGCGCGAGCTGCGCGCGATGGGCGCGACCAATGCGCGGGTGGATCGCCGCCACACGCTGACCGGGCGTGGCCGTTTCGCTGCGGCGGCAGCGGCGTATGAACCGATGCGGCGCGCCGACGGCAAGCTGCCCAGCAGCTGGGAAGTGATCTATGCCCATGCCTGGGCACCGGACCCGGGCGCACCGATCCGCGAAGGCGGGCATGACGTGGCCTCAGTGCCGGTTTCGGCGATTCCGATCCGGCGCAAGCAGACCTGATCGTCTGGTAGTGCCGGCCGCTGGCCGGCAACCTCACGATTCCATGGTGGGCATCTGCCGGCCAGCGGCCGGCACTACCAGATGCGACGCCATACGCGAATCGCTCTGGTGGGTGCCGACCTTGGTCGGCACAGTGCCGGCAACCTCACGATTCCATGGTGGGCGTCTGCCGGCCAGCGGCCGGCACTACCGCATGGCACCCGCCCAAATCAGGTTTCCGCCTCAGGTGTTGGCCGGCGAACTCAGCGGCGGCCGCACCAGGTCGCGGTGGAAGAAATAGATTTCCTGCACCAGGAAGCGCCAGCTGGTGTGGAAGCTGCGGAAGCGCGTGCTGGGCGTGGACGAGGCCAGTGCATCGATGCCCAGCGCCTTGCTCAGGCGCAGCGCGCGCGCCATGTGCAGCGGGTCGCTGACGATGATCACCCGGTGCAGGTTGCGCTGGTCCATCAGCCGCTTGGCTTCCACCAGGTTCTGCACGGTGTTGCGCGAGGCAGTCTCGATCAGGATCGCATCGTCCGGCACGCCGTGCTTGAGCGCATAGCGCCGCGCCACCTGTGACTCGGAAAAGCGCGCGCCGGTACCACCATAGCCGCCGGTAAAGATCAGCAGCGGCGCGAACTGGGCCTCATAGAGATCCAGCCCATGACGGATGCGTTCTTCGAATACCGGCGACGGCTTGGCGTCATAGGCCGCCGCACCGAGCACGATGATGGCGTCGGCCTTGGCCGCCTGGTCACGCTCGCCGACCCAGACGATCCAGGCAGTCACGCCCAGCAGCCAGATCACCAGCAGGACAAACAACCGCCACAGCCAGCCCAGCAGGCCAGTGCGATGACGGTGCCGGTCGCGGCTCACGGCGCCCCCCAGCGCAGTGCCGGCAGGTCGACGTTGCCGCCGGACAGCACCAGGCCCACGCGCAGGCCGGCAAAACGCTGCGGCTGCGCCAGCACCGCGGCGAGCACGGTCGCCGATGACGGCTCGACCACCTGCTTGAGGACCTCCCACAGCAAGCGCATCGCCGCCATCGTCGCCGCGTCATCGACCACGATCACCTCTGCGCTGGCCGCGCGCAGCAACTCGAAGTTGGACGCGCCGATCAGGGTGCGCAGGCCATCGCAGATCGTGTCCGGGGTGAACGCCGCCTGGCGCTCGCCAGCGGCCAACGAGCGCGCGGTGTCGTCAGCGCCGGCCGGCTCGGCCAGCACCAGCCGGGTCTGCGGGCTGGCCAGCTGCAGGGCCCGCGCGGTGCCGCTGGCCAGGCCACCGCCGCCCACCGGCACCACCAGCACGTCGAACGGGCCGTCGCTGTGCAGCAGCTCCAGTGCCGCGGTGCCCTGCCCGGCCATCACCGCCGGGTCCGCATAGGGATGGACCAAGGTCGCGCCGGTATCAGCCTGCACTTTGGCGCAGGTGGCCTCACGGTCGGCGATGGTTGGCGGGCAGCGCCAGAGCGTGGCGCCATGGCGGGCGATGTTGGCCAGCTTGGCCGCCACTGCACCTTCGGGCACCACCACGTGGCAGGGAATGCCACGGGTGCGCGCGGCCAGGGCCAGGGCGGCGCCGTGGTTGCCGGAGGAATGGGTGACCACGCCGGCGCCGGCGCGATCGGCATCCAGCGACCACACCGCATTGCAGGCGCCGCGGAACTTGAATGCGCCACCGCGCTGCAGATGCTCGGCCTTGAACGCCAGCTGCGCGCCGGCCAGCGCATCCAGCGTGCGCGAGCGCAGCACCGGGGTCACGCTGGCGTGCGGCGCGATCCGCGCAGCGGCAGCCAGGACATCATCGGCACGGGGCAACAGTGAATCGCTCATGACGCAAGATTAACGTATGGCTCCCTGCTGGCGACCCCGGCACAGGTCATGCCAGCATGGCAGCCTTCACCTCCATTCATCCTGGACAGTGAAGTTAAGGGCCGATTCAACGCCTGCGCATGAAGCTCACTGTACAACCCGTCCTCTGGGGGGACCCACCATGAAAACGCGCCTGATGCTTGCCGGTGGCCTGATGCTGGCCCTGACCGGCTGCACCACCTACGACTATGTCGGCGGTGGCCGCAGCGGCAGCTACTACCACGGTGCGCCGTCGGTGGAGTACCGCTACCCCGCCGGCTATCCCTACAACTACGGCTACCCGTACTACGGCGGCTATGGCGGCTACTACGGCGGCTATGGCAATCCGTATTACTCGCGCCCGATCTACCGCCCGCCGCACAACCACCGCCCGCCACCGCGCCCACCCGGCAACGGCGGCGAGAACCGCCCGCCACCGCCGTCGCGGCCGTCGTACAACGGCGGTTCGCCGTGGCGGAACATGGACTCGATGCGCCGGCCGCCGCAATCGAACATCCAGCCCTCTGCGCCCCCGCCGCCGGCCCGTCCGGCTCCGGCGCCGAGTGCGCCAAGAATGAACGGTTCCCCCTGGCGCAACATGGATCGTGGGACGCAGCGCACAGTTGAGCGCTGAACCGTCTTGCATTTCACACGGTCCAAGCCGCACTCTACGGGGCCAGTGACGGCCCGCGTCACAAAGTGACAAAAACGACACGGGCCGCCGCAAAAAGCTCTACGTCGATATCCGACAGGAACATCTGGATCCCCCCTGTTCCGGCCCTGTCGGATGTCGGCACCTCTGAAAGCAGACGGCCCCGCAGTGCGGGGCCGTTTGTTTTGCGGGGTCGTCAACCGGCGGCCGCAGCTTCCGTAGATCCACGCCATGCGTGGATGGCGGCCTCCCGATAGCGCCAAAAAACAGGGCCGGGCAGTCCCCCGACTGCCGGCCCCCTGCTCCCCCACCGTGCGCCTGTACCGGCCCCTGTTCCAGTTCCGGTCACGGGCGCCTGCGGCGCCAGCCACGGTGGGTGCTATTGGGTTATCTGCAAAAATCCTGCCAACTTTAGGGCTGATTTCGACGGGAGCCGGCCGGCGCCGACGTCGCGGCCCCGAATGGCGCTAAAATCGCCACCCCGGTGCCGCCCCGGCCGCGCCCGCCCCCAGCTGAACAGCCCCATGAACCCGTCCTTCCATCGTTACGACGTCATCGTCATCGGCGGTGGCCACGCCGGCACCGAAGCCGCGCTGGCCGCGGCCCGTACCGGCGTGCGCACCCTGCTGCTGACCCACAACATCGAAACAGTGGGCGCGATGAGCTGCAACCCGGCCATCGGCGGCATCGGCAAGGGCCACCTGGTCAAGGAAATCGACGCCCTGGGCGGTGCGATGGCGCATGCCGCCGACCGCGCCGGCATCCAGTGGCGCACGCTCAACGCCTCCAAGGGCCCGGCCGTGCGCGCCACCCGCTGCCAGGCCGACCGCAACCTGTATCGCATGGCGATCCGCGCCATCGTCGAAGGCCAGGCCAACCTGACCGTGTTCCAGGCCGCCGTCGATGACCTGGTCATTGAAGGCGACGCCGTGCGCGGGGTCATGACCCAGACCGGCCTGCGCTTCGACGCCGGTGCCGTGGTGCTGACCGCCGGCACCTTCCTGGCCGGCAAGATCCATGTCGGCCCGACCCAGTACGCCGCCGGCCGCATGGGCGACCCGCCGGCCACCACGCTGGCGGCGCGCCTGCGCGAGCGTCCTTTCCAGGTGGACCGCCTGAAGACCGGCACGCCGCCGCGCATCGATGGCCGCTCGCTGGACTACAGCGTGATGGACGAGCAGCCGGGCGATTCGCCGCGGCCGGTGATGTCCTTCCTCGGCTCGGTGGACGAGCATCCGCAGCAGGTCAGCTGCTGGATCACCCACACCACCGAGCAGACCCACCAGATCATCCGCGACGCGCTGCACCGATCGCCGCTGTACAGCGGCCAGATCGAAGGCATCGGCCCGCGCTACTGCCCGTCCATCGAGGACAAGGTGGTGCGCTTCGCCGAAAAGGCCAGCCACCAGATCTTCGTCGAACCCGAAGGCCTGGGCATCGTCGAGATCTACCCCAACGGCATCTCGACCTCGCTGCCGTTCGACGTGCAGCTGGAGATGGTGCGCAGCATCCGCGGCTTCGAGAACGCGCACATCACCCGCCCCGGCTACGCCATCGAGTACGACTTCTTCGATCCGCGCGGGCTGAAGGCTTCGCTGGAGACCAAGCTGGTCAACGGCCTGTTCTTCGCCGGCCAGATCAACGGCACCACCGGCTATGAAGAAGCCGCCGCGCAGGGCCTGCTGGCCGGCCTCAACGCCGCGCGCCAGGTGCGCGGGCTGGACGGCTGGTGCCCGCGCCGCGACGAGGCCTACCTGGGCGTGCTCGTGGATGACCTGATCACCCACGGCACCAACGAGCCGTACCGCATGTTCACCAGCCGCGCCGAGTACCGCCTGCAGCTGCGCGAGGACAATGCGGACCAGCGCCTGACCCCGACCGGCCGCGAGATGGGCCTGGTGGATGACCGTCGCTGGGGTGCGTTCGAGACCAAGCAGGCCGCTGTTGCTGCCGAGCGCGCACGCCTGGGCGCGCTGTGGGCGACCCCGGCCAATGCGCTGGGCCGCGAAGTGCAGGACACGCTGGGCGTGGCGGTCAGCCGCGAGACCAACGTGCTGGACCTGATCAAGCGCCCCGAGCTGGATTACGCGCAGCTGATGCAGGTGCCATCGCTGGGGCCGGCCGTGGCCGACGCCAAGGTGGCCGAGCAGGTGGAGATCGGCGTGAAGTACGCCGGCTACCTGGACCGCCAGCGCGAGGAGATCGAGCGCCAGCAGCGGCATGAGGCCACGCCGATCGCCGAGGCGTTCGACTATGCGACCGTGCGCGGGCTGTCGGCCGAAGCACTGCAGAAACTGGAGCGGGTGCGCCCGCAGACCATCGGCCAGGCGCAGCGTATTCCGGGCATGACCCCGGCAGCGATCTCACTGCTGCTGGTGCACCTGGAGCGCGCGCGCCGCGGCCGCGTGGCGTAACGCGGGACCGTCCGCTTCTGGTGGGTGCCGGCCTCGGCCGGCACGAATCATCCGATAGCGATACTCCGTGCATGTGTGCCGACCAAGGTCGGCACCTACCAAGGCCACCCGCTCTGGTAGATCCACGCCATGCGTGGATGAAGGCCTCCGTGCCGACCAAGGTCGGCACCCACCGGAGCGGAACACGCACCCACCTTGGCGAACGCGCTAGCGTGCGTCGGCACCGCCGCCCAGCACCTTGAACAACGTCACCCGGTTGCCCGCTTCCTGCTGCTGCAGCGCGATCAGGTCCTGCTGTGCGGCAAACAGGCTGCGCTGCGCATCCAATGCCTGCAGATAGCCGTCCAGCCCGGTGCGGTAACGCGCATCGGCCAGCGTGTAGCTGCGCTGGCTGGCGGCCACCCGCGCGCGCTGTGCGTCCATCTGCACGGTCAGGTGATCGCGCGTGGCCAGGGCATCGGCTACTTCACTGAAGGCCTGCTGGATCGCTTTCTCGTACTGCGCAATGCCGATGTCCTTGCCGATCTTCGAGGCATCCAGCGAGGCCTTCAGCGCTCCGGCGTGGAAGATCGGCGCGGTGATGCTGGGCGCGAACGACCAGCCACGGGTGCCGGCCGAGAACAGCGTCGACAACGCGGTGGAGCTGTGGCCGTAGTTGGCGGTCAATGTCAGCGTCGGGAAGAATGCAGCGCGCGCGGCACCGATATCGGCATTGGCCGCCTGTAGTGCGTGTTCGGCGGACAACACGTCCGGGCGCTGCAGCAGCACGCTGGACGGCAGGTTGGCCGGCAGCGGCGCCAGTGCCACGCTGCCATCCAGCGCCTGCGCGGTTGGCAGCAAGGCCGCATCCAGCGGCGCCCCTACCAGCAACTGCAATGCATCGCGATCCTGCGCCTGCTGCGTCTGCAGCTTGGCGAGCGCACCGCGCGCGGCTTCGACGCTGGTCTGTACCTGCGACAGGTCCAGGCCCGAGGCCAGGCCTTGGGCGTGGCGGGCCTCGGTGCGCTGCAGGGTCTGCTGCTGGCTGTCCAGGGTCTGCCGGGTGAACGCCAGTGACTGCTCGTCCGCTGCCAACGCCAGCCACGCCGTGGCCACTTCGGCCACCAGGCTGGTGCGCGCGGCGCGCTGGTTCTCGGCGCTGGCCAGCCAGTTCTGCAGGGCCTCGTTCTTCAGGCTGCGGATGCGTCCGAACAGATCCAGTTCCCAACTGCTGATACCCACCTGCACGGCATCGGATTCGGTTACCTGGGTGGCACCGGTCTCGCTGTTGGCATCACTTACCCGCGAGCGGGTGACACTGCCGCTGGCATCCACCGACGGCAGCAGCGCCGCGCGCTGGATGCGGTACTGCGCGCGTTCCTTCTCCACCTGCAGCATGGCCACGCGCAGGTCGCGGTTGTTCTGCAGCGCCAGCGCGATCACCTGCTGCAGGCGCGGCTCGAGGAAGACTTCGCGCCAGGCTGGCACCGCCAGTGCTGGCTCGGCCTCGGCCGTGGCGGCATTGCCGAATTGTGCCGGCACCGGCGCCTCGGGCCTCTGGTAATGCGGCGCCATGCTCACGCAGCCGCCCAGCACGGTGGTCATCGTTGCGGCCGCAATGGCGCGCAGCAGCGTCGGCTTCATGGGCTTGCCTCCGGGGCAGTGGCTTCGGCAGGCGCGCGGCCCGGGAACAGGCGGCGCACGAGCAGGTAGAACAACGGCACGAAGAACATGCCCAGCACCATCGAGGCGACCGTGCCGCCGGCCACGCCGGTACCCAGCGAGCGGCGCGCGGCCGAGCCAGCGCCGGTGGCGAACACCAGCGGCAGCACACCCATCAGGAACGCCAGCGAGGTCATCACGATCGGCCGCAGGCGCAGATAGACGGCCTGCAGGATCGCCTCGCGGGTGCTCCTGCCCTGCTGTTCAAGGATGCGCGCGAACTCGACGATCAGGATGCCGTTCTTGGCCGCCAGGCCAATCGTGGTCAGCAGGCCGACCTGGAAGTACACGTCGTTGTTGAGGCCACGCAGGTTCATCAACAGCACGGCGCCGAACACGCCCACCGGCACCGCCAGCATCACCGCGAACGGCACTGCCCAGCTTTCATACAGCGCGGCCAGGCACAGGAACACGAACAGCAGCGAGATGGCGTACAGCATCGGCGCCTGATTGCCCGACAGCTGTTCCTGGTAGGCCATGTCCGACCAGGCATGGCTGAAGCCTTCCGGCAGCGCGTCGGCCAGGCGCGCGATCTCGGCCATCGCCTCGCCGGAACTGACGCCCGGCGCGGGCTGGCCGGTGATCTCCATCGCCGACACGCCGTTGTAGCGTTGCAGCGCGGCCGGCGCGCTGGACCAGTGCGCGCTGACCAGCGACGACAGCGGCACCATCTGCCCAACCTGGTTGCGCACGCTCCAGCGCTCGATGTCCTGCGGCTGCATGCGCGCTTCGGCCGTGCCCTGGATGAACACCTTCTTGATGCGGCCCTTGTAGATGAAGTTGTTGACGAAGTCGCCACCCAAGGCCGCATTCAAGGTGTCATTGATGTCCTGCGGATTCACGCCCATCGCCTGCGCCTTGGCGTCGTCCACCTTCACTGCATACACCGGCGCGTCTTCCAGGCTGGCGTAGCGCACGTTGACCAGCTTCGGATCCCTGGCGGCCTCCTTCAACAGCGTGTTGCGCGCGGCCACGGCAGCGGCATGGCCGGCGCCGCCTTCGTCCTGCAGTTCCAGGGTGAAACCGCCCGCGTCACCCAGGCCAAGGATGGCCGGTGGCGAGGTGATGAACACCTGCGCATCGGGCACGCTGGCCATGGCCGCGGTCAACCGCGCGGCAATGGTGTCGGCGTCATCCTTGCGGTCATCCCAGTCCTTCAGGCGGATGAAGGCCTGGCCGACGTTCTGGCCGCTGCCGGTGACACTGAAACCAGCGGTGGCCTGGATCGACAGCACGCCGTCGTCCTTCACCGCAGCGGCACTCAGGCGATCCATCACCGCGCGGGTCTGCTCCAGGGTGGCACCGGCCGGCAGCTTCACCAGCGCGTTGAGCATGCCCTGGTCCTCGTCGGGCAGGAACGCGCCGGGCAGGTGCCACAGCAGCAGGCCGGTGGCCACGCTCAGCGCCAGGTAGAACAGTACGCCCAGCGTGCGCCGGCCAAGGAAGCCATCCACCCGGCGACGCAGGCCGTTGGAGGTGCGCTCGAAACGGTGGTTGAACCAGATGAAGCACTTGCCCAGCAGGCTCGGCTCGCCGCCGTGGTCGCCATGCGGATGGCCGCCCTTGGGAATCTGGTGCAGGATGCTGCCGCACAGCGCCGGGGTGATGGTCATCGCCACCAGCACCGACAGGACCATCGCGGCGGCAATCGTCACCGAGAACTGGCGATAGATCACGCCGGTGACACCGCTGAAGAACGCCATCGGCAGGAACACGGCGGTCAGCACCAGCACGATGCCCACCAGCGCGCCGGTGATCTGGCCCATCGCCTTCAACGTGGCCGCCTTCGGCGCCAGCCCTTCGAAGGTCATCACCCGCTCCACGTTCTCCACCACCACGATGGCATCGTCCACCAGCAGGCCGATGGCCAGCACCAGTGCGAACATGGTCAGCGTGTTGATCGAATAGCCAAATGCCGCCAGCACGCCAAAGGTGCCCAGCAGCACCACCGGCACCGCGATGGTCGGGATCAGGGTGGCGCGCCAGTTCTGCAGGAACAGGTACATCACCAGCACCACCAGGATGATCGCCTCGATCAGGGTGATCACCACTTCCTTCAGCGAGATGGTCACGAACGGCGTGGTGGTGAACGCCACGTGGTAGGTGTAGCCGTGCGGCCAGTACTTCTGCAACTGCTGCAGGCGGGTCTCGATGGCCTTGGACACGGCGATGGCATTGGCGCCGGCGTTGAGCTCGATGCCCAGCGACGCCGACGGCTTGCCGTTGAAGGTGCTGATGCTGTCGTAGCTCTCCGGCCCCAGGCCGATCGTCGCCACGTCGCCCAGGTGCACTACGCTGCCGTTGGCATCGGCCTTCAGCACCACCCGCGCGAACTGTTCGGGCGTGTGCAGGCGGCTGCGCGCGGTGACCGTGGCGTCCAGCTGCTGGCCCTTCAGTGCCGGCTGGCCACCCAGCTCACCGGCCGAGACGTCGGTGTTCTGCGCCTGCAGTGCGGTCTCGATGTCCGACGGCATCAGCGCGTACTGGCGCATCTTCTCCGGGTCCAGCCAGATGCGCATGGCGTATTCCTGGCCGATCGGCTGGATGTTGCCGACACCACTGACGCGGCTGATCTGGTCGTCGATGCGCGCTTCCATGAAGTTGGCGACATCGAAGTTGTCCATGCTGCCGTCTTCGCTGGTGAACGACAGCACCTCGAAGATCGAACCACTGGACTTGGTGATGGTCAGGCCGTTCTGCTGCACCGCCTGCGGCAGCGTCGCCATCGCCGCCTGCAGCTGGTTCTGCACCTGCACCTGCGCGGTGTCCGGATTGGTGCCGGTGGCAAACACCAGGTTGACCTGAGCCGAGCCATCGGAGGCGCTGGTGGAGGTCATGTACATCAGGTGGTCCAGGCTCTGCTGGGACTGCTCGATGACCTGGGTGACCGCGTTTTCCACGGTCTGCGACGAGGCGCCGGTGTAGGTGGCGCGGATGGTGATGGTGGGTGGGGCGATCTGCGGGTAGCGGTCCACCGGCAGGATCAGGATCGCGAGCAGGCCGAGCAGGCTGACCGCGATGGCGATCACCCATGCGAAGATCGGCCGGTCGATGAAGAAACGAACCATGCGCGGCAGGCCTCAGTGCGACGTTTCGTCGGTGTTGCCGGTCGGGTCGATCGCCGGCATTGCGGCCAGCTGCGCGGTGGTGGCCGCCACCGCCTGCACCTGCTGGCCAAGCGCTACCGCGCTGCCGTTGCTGACGATCACCCGATCGCCAGCCTTCAGCCCCTGCGTGATCTGCCACTGGTTGCCCACTACCTGGCCGGTGCTGACCCGGCGCTCGACCACGCGGTCCTTTGCGTCGAGCAGGCGCAGCAGCGGCTCGCCACGTTCATTGCGCAGCACCGCCTTCTGCGGCACCAGCAGGGCGCGCGCATCGGTGGCCATCGGCAGCACCGCCCTCAGGTACATGCCTGGCAGCAGCAGGCCCTCCGGGTTCGGAATGACCGCGCGCAGCACCACGTTGCCGGTGCCCGGGTCGACTGCGCTGCCGACAAACTCCAGGGTGCCTTCATGCGCGTACGTGCTGCCGTCCTCCAGCAGCACCTTCACCTGTGCCTTGCCGTCGATGGCTTTCACCCGGCCGGCATCGAGCTGCTTGCGCAGCGCCAGCATCTGCGTGCTGGACTGGGTGACATCCAGATAGACCGGGTCCAACCGCTGGATGGTTGCCAGCGCCGCGTCCTGGCCGGCGGCGACCAGCGCGCCAGCGGTGACACTGGACGTGCCGATGCGGCCATCGATCGGTGCAGTAACCCGGGTGTAGTCGAGGCTGATGCGGGCCGCCTGCAGCGCAGCGCGCGCGGCGATCACATTGGCCTGGGCCTGCTTCAGTGCCGAGGTGGCATCGTCGGCGTCCTGCTTGCTGGCCGCATCCATGCCCAGCAGCGTGCGGGTGCGCTCGGCCTTCGGCTGCGCCGACAACACAGTGGCCTCGGCCTGCGCCAGCTGGCCACGCGCGGTATCGAAGGCGGCCTGGTACGGCGCCGGATCGATCTGGTAAAGCAGCTGGCCGGCCTTGACCTGCTGGCCTTCGGTGAACAACCGCTGGCGGATCAGCCCACCGACCTGCGGGCGCACCTCGGACACCTCGAACGGTACGGCGCGACCGGGCAGGGTCTGTTGCAGGGCCAGCGGCTGCACGCTGGCAGTGATGATGCCCACTTCAGGGGTGGCCGGGGCCTCGGGCCTGCCCGCCGAGCAGGCCGCCAGGGCCAGCAGCAGGGGCAGCAACAGCGGACGGGGGGAGCGGGACAGCGGGCGCAGGAGTGACATGGGGGGCGTGGGGGCCTTTCGTTTACCCGTGCACGCTGCCGTGGAACTGTGCAGAGAATATGGAGATTGTGCGACCGGCTCAGCGGGCGCTTGCTTTCGGCGCCGCATGCGCCGCTAATGGCCCCGCGATGGCGAAGATTCGACTCAAATTCGGCCTGACCGCGAAGACCTTCCTCGCGATCTTCACCGCCTGCCTGCTGGTGCTGGCAGTGAACGGTATTGCCAGCCGCGTGGCGTTCCAGACCGGCTTCCTGGACTACCTCAATGACCAGGGCGACCTGCGCATGCAGCGCGTGATGCCGCACCTGCAGCGCGAGTACAGTGCGCACGGCGGCTGGGAGCACCTGCGCGGCGACAGTGACCGCTGGGCGCGGCTGCTGCGCCCGGATCTGGCCCATGGGCACGAGGGGCCCGTGCCACCGCTGTCCGACCAGACCGGCGTTCCCTCCCGCCTGGGCCTGTTCGATGCACAGCATCGGTTCGTAGCCGGCAACCCGGACGCCACCAGCGACGACGAGCCGCACGCCGTGCAGGTGGACGGGCACACGGTCGGCTGGCTGGGCATGGTGCCGTTCCAGACCGTCATCGCCACCAACGACCTGAATTTCTACAACACCCAGATGCGTGCGTGGTGGGTGATCGGCATCGCGCTGCTGCTGGTGACGGTGCTGCTGGCCTGGCTGGTATCGCGCGCGCTGCGCCAGCGCCTTGCCAAACTGGCGGCGGCCACCCACCGGCTCGCCGCTGGCGACTACGCCACCCGCATCGAGCGCACCAGCGATGACGAGCTGGATGCACTGGTCAACGACTTCAACCGGATGGCGCAGGCGCTGGACGACACCGAGCGCAACCGCCGTGCCTTCATCGCCGATATCTCGCACGAACTGCGCACGCCGCTGGCGGTGGTTCGTGCCGAACTGGAAGCCATCGAGGACGGCATCCGCCCGCTGGACCGCGCCAACCTCGGTGCCCTGCAGGGCGAGATCCGCCAACTGGGCAAGTTGATCGACGACCTGCACGACCTGTCGATGACCCAGTCCGGCGGCCTGGCCTACCGCTTCGCACCGCTGGACCTGGCGGCGCTGCTGAGCAGCGAGCTCAATGGCATGCGCGTGCGCTTCTCCACGGCGGGGCTGGCACTGGAGGAGAACCTGCCCGCCACACCGCTGCAGGTATCCGGTGACGAACGACGCCTGCAGCAGGTGCTGGCCAATCTGCTGGAAAACGCATTGCGCTACACCCACGCCGGGGGCCGCGTACGCGTGCAGGCAGCGCGCGTGCCTGCCGGCGTGCAGCTGATCGTGGAAGACACCGCGCCAGGCGTGCCGGCCGACAAATGCGCGCTGCTGTTCGAGCG
This sequence comes from Stenotrophomonas sp. FR012, assembly GCF_047520565.2. Classification (NCBI taxonomy): domain Bacteria; kingdom Pseudomonadati; phylum Pseudomonadota; class Gammaproteobacteria; order Lysobacterales; family Lysobacteraceae; genus Stenotrophomonas; species Stenotrophomonas sp. FR012. Next base: position 39,345 of record NZ_JAXBQL020000008.1, on the reverse strand, counting down.
CTTCTACCGGGTGGAGAGTTCGCGCAACCGGGCCAGCGGCGGCAGCGGGCTGGGCCTGGCCATCAGCCACAACATCATCCTCGCCCACCACGGCCTCATCCACGCCGAGCCATCGCCGCTGGGCGGGCTGCGCGTGGTCATTACCCTGCCGGAGCCTGCATGAGCCCGTCCCCCGCCGCGTCCGCGAAGATCCTGATCGTCGAGGATGAGCCACGCCTGGCCTCGGTGCTGCGCGACTACCTGGCCGCCGCCGGGATGACCAGCGAATGGGTGGACGATGGCGGCCAGGTGATCGACGCATTCGCGCGCTACCAGCCCGACCTGGTGCTGCTGGACCTGATGCTGCCGCAGCGCGATGGCGTGGACCTGTGCCGCGAACTGCGCGCCAGCAGCGATGTACCGGTGATCATGGTCACCGCACGGGTGGAAGAGATCGACCGCCTGCTGGGCCTGGACATCGGTGCCGACGACTACATCTGCAAGCCGTTCAGTCCGCGCGAAGTGGTCGCACGGGTGATGGCGGTGCTGCGCCGCTACCGCCCGGACCCCGTTGCGCGGGCCAACAGCGGGCTGCATATCGACGAACCGGCAGCCCGCGCTACCTGGAACGGCAAGGGCCTGGACCTGACCCCGGTCGAATACCGCCTGCTGCGCACGCTGCTGGCCACGCCGGGCCGGATCTGGGCGCGCGACGAGCTGCTCGACCGCCTCTATCTGGACCACCGCGTGGTGGTCGACCGCACCGTCGACAGCCACGTGCGCAACCTGCGCCGCAAGCTGGCTGACGCCGGCATGGAAGGCGAACCGATCCGTTCGGTGTATGGCATGGGCTACAGCTACGAGCCGTGATCGCGTTCGCCGGGCTTGGCCCGGCGCTACCCCGTCATGCCTCGTCGACGAACGTCACCCTCTGGTAGCGCCGGGCCATGCCCGGCGAGCGCAGCGATGCAGACCTGCGCTACAGTCGAGAACGCTCGACATTAAGAACACAACTGCATGGACGACATCCACCCGATCGCGCCGGACAAGCGCGCCGCCATTCTTTCCAGCCTCGCCGACATCGAACAGCGCCACAATGTGCGTGTGCTGCTGGCCTGCGAATCCGGCAGCCGTGGCTGGGGCTTCTCTTCGCCGGACAGCGACTACGATGCACGCTTCATCTACGTGCATCGCCAGCCGTGGTATCTCAGCGTCAACGAGAGCACCGGCCCGGGCGATGCGCAGCGCGATGTGATCGAGCTGCCGATCGACGATGAGCTCGATGTCAGCGGCTGGGACCTGCGCAAGGCACTGCGGCTGGTCTCAAAATCCAATCCGACACTGATCGAATGGCTGCGTTCGCCGATCGTGTACCGGCAGGATGACGCTGCGGTGGCACTGCTGTGGGAAGCGGCCCAACGCTTCTACTCACCCTTGGGCAGCTGGTGGCACTACATGAGCATGGCCAGGACCACACACAGCCGCCACCTGGGTGAGCCCACCATCAGCACCAAGAAGTACCTGTATGTGCTGCGCGCCCTGCTTGCCTGCCAGTGGATCGAGAGCGAGCCCACGCCGCCGCCGATGGCCTTCGAGGATCTGCTGGACCGGTTGCTGCCGGACGGCCCGGTGCGCCACGCCATCGACGCATTGCTGGTGGTCAAGCGCGCCAGCGCCGAGGTCAGCGCTCGTCCGCGCATCGCGCTCATCAGCGAGTACATTGACCATGCGATGGCCGTTCGCGCGGCGCAGGCCCCGCAGCTGCCGGCCGGACAGGGCGACAGCGCCTGGCTGGACGTGCTGTTCCGGCGGATGCTGGCCGAGCACGCGCCGTCCTGAGCGGTTGCACCCGTTTCTGGTAGCTGCCGACCTTGGTCGGCACCGAGATCACCATCCACGCATGGCGTGGATCTACTGTGTATCCGCGCGGCCCCAGGGCGGTACCTTCCCCAGCGGACGCACGCGTATCATCGTCGCGAACGCCCTGATTTCCGGAGACACCGATGAACCCGCTGCGCCCCTTCCGCGACAAGATGCCCATCCTCGGCGAGCGCGTGTACATCGACCCGGCCTGCACCGTCATCGGTGACGTGGAGCTGGCCGAGGACGTATCAGTGTGGCCGGGCACGGTCATCCGCGGCGACGTCAACTACGTGCGCATCGGGGCGCGCACCAATGTGCAGGACGGCACGATCATCCACGTCAGCCACCACAGCCCCTACAACAAGGCCGGCTACCCGACCCTGATCGGCGAAGGCGTGACCGTCGGCCACGGCTGCATCATCCATGCCTGCACGATCGGCGACTACAGCCTGATCGGCATGGGCGCCTGCATCCTCGACGGTGCGTGCGTCGAGCGCCATGGCTTCGTCGGCGCCGGTGCGGTGGTCGGCCCGGGCAAGGTGGTTGGCGAAGGCGAGCTGTGGGTGGGCAATCCGGCCCGCCCGGCGCGCACGCTGAGCGACAAGGAGATCGAGTCGCTGCACTACTCGGCCGACCACTACGTGCGGCTGAAGGACGAATACCTGGGCTGAGCAGCCAACGCCGCCATGCGGCTCTGCTAAAGTCTGGGCCCGACCAGGACCTGTCGAGACCCCCATGCCTGTGGCTGCCTGCCGGAGAGGACTCCGGCGCCCACAACGAAGGCCATCGCACTGATGGCCGCACCGATGCTCGATACCTACCGCGAGGTGGTGACGCCGGAGGGTGTGCCGCTGCAGCTGCCGGCAGCCGGCCCGGTGCCACGGGCGATGGCGTGGCTGGTGGATCTGGGCGTGCGCATCGCGGTACTGGTGGTGATGTCGATTCCACTGGCACTGCTGGATTCGTTCGGCTCCGGGCTCGGCCTGGTGCTGATGTTCCTGGTGTACTGGGCCTACCCGATCGTCTGCGAAGCGCTGTGGGGCCGTACCCTCGGCAAGCGCGCGCTGGGCCTGCGCGTGCTTGCGCGCGATGGCGCGCCGGTAGGCTGGATGCCTGCCATCACCCGCAACCTGCTGCGCACCGTGGACATGCTGCCGTTCGGCTATGCACTGGGCCTGATCAGCAGCCTGTTCGATCCCCATGGCCGTCGCCTGGGCGATCTGGTGGCCGGCACCGTGGTGGTGCATGCGCCCGTGCTGTACCTGCCGCCTCCGCCCACCATCGACAGCGTGCTGGCCCCGCCGCAGCCGCTGCGACCGGAAGAGCAGGCCGCGCTGATGGCCTTCGCCGAGCGCGCGCCACGGCTGTCGGCGGCCCGCCAGCAGGAACTGGCCGGCATCGCCGAACCGCTGACCGGCACCCACGGCCAGGTCGGCGTACTGCGCTTGTATGCCATGGCCAACTGGCTGTTGGGGCGGCGATGAAGCAGGAGCAGTTCGTCGCCCGCTACCAGCAGGAATGGCAGGACCTGGAACACTGGCTGCTGCTGCGTGCTGGTGCTGCGCGCCGCACGCGGCGCAAGGCCAGCGCGCTGGCAGTGGACGACGCCGCCTTCCCGCAGCGCTACCGGCGCCTGTGCCAGCAGCTGGCACTGGCCCGCGAGCGCGGCTACAGCCCGCAGCTGGTGCAGCGCCTGCAGCAGTTGATGCAGCAGGGCCACAGCGTGCTGTACCGCACGCCGCCGACGCGCTGGCGCGGTGCACTTGAATTCCTGGTGGCCGACTTCCCGCTGCTGGTGCGCAGCCAGGCGCGCAGCATGTGGGTGGCACTGGCGATGTTCGCGCTGCCGGCGGTGGCCTGCTTCGTGCTGGCGCAGCTCTACCCGGACCTGATCCACATGGTGATGGACAACCGCCAGATCGCCGAGATGGAGCGCATGTACGATCCAGCGGCCGAGCGCCTCGGGCGTGACAGCGGCACGGACTGGATGATGTTCGGCCACTACATCCTGAACAACATCAGCATCGCCCTGCGTACCTTCGCCAGTGGTCTGCTGGCCGGCCTGGGCACGCTGCTGGTGCTGCTGTTCAACGGCGTGATCATCGGTTCGGTGGCCGGCCACCTGCAGCACATCGGCCATGGCGATCCATTCTGGCGCTTCGTCGCGGGCCATGGTGCGTTCGAGCTGACCGCGATAGTGATCGCCGGCGGTGCCGGCCTGCAGCTGGGCATGAAACTGCTGGCCCCCGGCCGGCGCAGCCGCCTGGATGCCCTGGTCGAAGGCGGCCGCATCGGGGCCCGGCTGTGCCTGGGCGTGGCGTTCATGCTGCTGGTGGCCGCGTTCATCGAAGCGTTCTGGTCGTCGATTGCCGAAGTGCCGGCGTGGGGCAAGTTCAGCGTGGCCGGCGTGCTGTGGGCCGGCGTGCTGCTGTGGCTGTGGCGCGGCGGGCGCGGAGGCGGCAATGCGCATTGACCGCCTGGACGTGGCGCTGCGCGCGCGCAGTGGCTGGGAAGCAATGGAGCTGGGCAGCGCCCTGTCGCGCCGCCACGCGCGTGCGGTATGGGGCAGCTGGCTGCTGGCCAGTGCACCGCTGTTCGTGATCTTCAACGCGCTGGGCTGGTGGCTGGATGCGTTCGGCTGGGCCTGGCTGGCGATGTGGTGGTGCAAGCCACTGTTCGAGCGAGCGCCGCTGTACGTCCTGTCGCGCGGCATCTTCGGTGAGCCGGTGGGCGCGCTGGCAGCGCTGCGCGCGCAGCGCAGCTGGGGCAATGCAGGCTTCTGGGGCTACCTGGGCTGGCGCCGCTTCAGCGTGCTGCGCAGCCTGTGCCTGCCGGTGAACCTGCTGGAAGGCAACGCGCCGGCCCAGCGCGGTGCACGCCGCCGCGCCGTGGCGGCCGGTGCTGCGGGCGCCGCCGTCGTGCTGACCGTGGCCTGCATGGCCTTTGAAGGGGTGCTGGTGTCCGGTGCGATCGGCGCGGTGTTCATGTTCATGCCACTGGAGCTGATGTCCGAATCATGGCGTGCCGCATGGGACATGATCGGCCAGGACACGCCTGCCTGGGCGCAACTGGGCTTCAACCTGGCGTGCTGGCTGGCATCGGTGCTGATCGGACCGTTCTATGTCGGCGCCGGCTTCGGCCTGTACTTGAACCGGCGTACGCAGATGGAAGCGTGGGACGTGGAGATCGCGCTGCGCCGCCTGCGCGAGCGGCTGCTGCCGGCAGCATCGACGCTGACGCTGCTGCTGTGCCTTGCCCTGCCGCTGGCCTTCGCGCCAGTGCATGCGCAGGACGCGCAGACGGTCGCTGGGCAGGCCGGCGATGCCGAAGGGGACGAGGACAGCGCGGAAGAACCCGCCACTGCGGCCAACGACCCGGCCAATACGCCGGCGATGATCTTCGGTGCGGCGCCGGTGGACACCGCCGGTTTCCGCCAGGCGGTGAACCGCGCCTATGAAGATCCGCTGCAGCGCCCGACCCGCCAGGTCACGCGCTGGAAGCCGATCGAACAGGCCGAGGAAAAAAAGAAGGAAGACAAGGCGCTGCAGAGCGACGGCAGCAGCAAGGGCGAGCGCAGCAACCGCAAGGCCGGCATTGCCTGGCTGGCGCGCCTGGCCGAGTGGGGCCTGTGGGCCCTGCTGGGCGTCCTGCTGCTGGTGCTGCTGCTGACCGCACGGCTGTGGCTGCCGTGGCTGCGCGGCAGTGGCCGGCGCAAGGCCGACGCTGTACCGCAGGTGGTGGAGGAACAGGTGGAGCTGCCGGTCGTGCTGCCGCCGGACGTGGCCACCCAGGCCGGCCTGCTGTGGGACCAGGGCCGGCCGCGTCAGGCGCTGGCCCTGCTGTACCGCGCCAGCGTGCGCACGGTGGGCGAGCGCAGCGGCATCGCGCTTCCGCCCGGTGCCACCGAAGCGCAATGCCTTCGCGCCTCGCGGCGCATGCCCGATGCCACCGACCGTGACCTGTTCGCGCGCATCGTGCGCATGTGGCAGTACGCCGCCTACGGTGGCCGCCTGCCCAGCCGCGCCGATTTCGATGCACTGGCCGACACTCTGCGCCAGCAGTACCGGTGGCTGGCATGAGCCCGCGCCTGTTCTGGTCGCTGTTGCTGGGCGGGCTGGTGCTGCTCGGCGTACCGCTGACGATCCTCTACCTGCGCACGCATGAGCGGGTGACCGAGACCGTGCAGCTGCCGCCGCAGGGCGAAGCTGGCTACAACCCGCTGTACGTGCTTGGACAGGCCCTGCGTGCCGATGGCATCGACGTGCACTCGCGGCCGCGGCTGGACCTGCAGCAGATGGCGCTGGGTCCGCGCGACACGGTGGTGCTGCTGCAGGACAGCAGCGAACTGCCGGCACCGGCGGCCAGGGCCCTGCTGGCCTGGGTCGATGGTGGTGGCCATCTGCTGGTGCGCACGCCGCCACCCGCAGAGGACGACGCCAGCAGTACGCAGGGACCGCTGCTGGACCAGCTGGGCGTGGACAGCCTGTACCAGCAGAGCGACTGCCAGCCGTTCCACGTCATCGACGATCCCAGCCATGTGGAGTTCTGCGGTGGTCGTCGCTTCACGCTGGGCTTTGCCGCCCGTACACGCGCCGAACGGCGTTGGGGCAACGAGCGCAACCTGGTGTTCGCGCGACTGCGCCACGGGCAGGGCAAGGTGAGCGTGCTGGCCGACATGGCGTTCATGCGCGGCGAGGTGGATTCGCCGGCAGCACGCCTGGCGTCGGCTGCGGGCAAGGCCAGCGACGGCCTGCACGATCTCTCGCACCGCGACCTGACCCGCTATCTGCTCGATCCGAACTACGGCAAGGGCACTTTCTGGCTGGTCTACGCCAGCCGCCCGCCATCGCTGTGGGCGCGCCTGTTCTACCAGGGCTGGCCGGTGTGGGCGCCGCTGCTGCTGGCCCTGCTGGGCTGGCTGTGGGGCCGTTCGCAACGCTTCGGCAGCCGCCTGCCGTCGCCGGTGCTGGAACGCCGCTCGCTGCTGGAACACGTGCGTGCCAGCGGCGAGCTGCTGCTGCGCTTCGGCCAAGGCGCGCGCCTGTATGACGCCGTGCTCGCCCTGTTCCTGCATCGCCTGCGCCTGCGCGCACCGGTGGCCGCCGCACTGGACGGCGCGCCGCGCGAACAGGCCATCGCCGAACTGCTGTCCTGGCCGCAAGGCCGCGTTGCCAGCGCGCTCACGCCCCCTCCGCCGCACGATTCCTCCGCCCTGCGCGAGCGCATCCGCTTGCTGCTCCAGATGAGATCCCTGCTATGACCGAAGTACCCGAGCTGCCGGCGGCCGCCAACGCCCGCCTGATCGAACGCGTCGATGCCATCCGCGATGCCGTCGGCCACGCCTTCATTGGCCAGGCCGATGTACTGGACCAGATCCTGGTGGCGCTGCTGGCCGGTGGCCACGTGCTGATCGAGGGCGTGCCCGGGCTGGGCAAGACCCTGCTGGTGCGCGCACTGGCACAGGCCCTGGAACTGGATTACGGCCGCGTGCAGTTCACCCCCGACCTGATGCCCAGCGACGTCAGTGGCCATGCGGTGTACGACCCGAAGAGCGAGAGCTTCAAGATCCGCCGTGGCCCGGTGTTCACCAACCTGCTGTTGGCCGACGAGATCAACCGTGCGCCGGCCAAGACCCAGTCGGCACTGCTGGAAGTGATGCAGGAAGGCCAGGTGACCATCGAAGGCAAGGCGTTCACCCTGGCGCCGCCGTTCATGGCGCTGGCCACGCAGAACCCGCTGGAGCAGGAAGGCACCTACCCGCTGCCGGAGGCACAGCTGGACCGCTTCCTGCTGAAGGTGCTGATCGACTACCCGCAGCTGGAGGACGAGAAGCGCATGGTGACCGCGATCACCAGTGGCCGCGCCGCCAGCGATTTCGACCTGAGCCAGGTGCCACGCGTACTCGGTGCCGGCGAACTGCTGGAACTGCAGCGTGCGACCGCGGCGATCACCGTCGATGACGAAGTGATCGACTACGCGGTGCGGATTGTGGCGGCCACGAGGCAGTGGCCAGGCATCGCGGTCGGCGCCGGCCCACGCGGCAGCATCGCGCTGGTGCGTGCCTCGCGTGCGCAGGCGGTGCTGGCCGGCCGCGACTTCGTCACGCCGGACGACGTGCGCGACATTGCTCGCCCGGCACTGCGCCACCGCATTGCACTGGCCCCGGAGCTGCAGATCGAAGGCCAGGACGCCGACGACGTGCTGGGCGCACTGCTGGCTAAGGTGGAAGCACCGCGCCGATGAGGCCTGCCCCGCTGCTGCTGGCGCTGCTGCTGGCCTGGGCCGCCCTGGGCGGCCTGGTGCTGGGCGGGTTGCTGCCGCGCTGGAGCTGGGCGCTGGCCGCCGTGGCCATCGCGCTGCCTGCGCTGTTCGACCTGTGGCGCCAGTCGCAGCGCCCGTCGCCGCAGGTACAGCGCGAACTGCCCGAAGCGCTGGCGCTGGGCGTGCGCCGCGAGGCGGCGCTGCGGCTGCAGGCCGAGCAATCGATGACGGTGCAGGTGTTCGACCTGGTCCCCGGCGGCTGGCCACTGGAATCGCTGCCACAGCGCGTGCGCCTGCGGGCCAGTAGCGCCTCCACGCTGCACTACCACCTGCAGCCGCTGCAGCGTGGGCACTTCCGCTTCGAAGGCGTGCACCTGCGCATGCGCTCGCCTTGGCGCCTGTGGTGGCAGCAACGCACGCTGCCGCCCGCACTGGACGTGCGGGTCTATCCGAATTTCGTGCCGCTCACGCGCTTTGCGTTGTTCAGTGCCGACCAGGCCTCGCGGCTGGTCGGTGCACACGTGAAGCGCCGTCGTGGTGAAGGCACCGACTTCCACCAGATGCGCGAGTACCGCGTCGGCGACAGCCTGCGCCAGCTGGACTGGAAGGCCACCGCGCGTGCGCGCAAGCTGATCTCGCGCGAGTACCAGGACGAGAAGAACCAGCAGTTGCTGCTGATGCTCGACAGTGGCCGGCGCATGCTGGCCAGCGAAGGCGGTCTCTCGCACTTCGACCATGCCTTGAATGCCTCGCTGGTGGTGGCCTACCTGGCGCTGCGCCAGGGCGATGCCGCCGGCCTGTTCGCTGCCGGTGGCGAACGCCGCTGGGTCGCGCCGCAGCGCGGCATGGGCACGGTCGAGCACCTGCTGCGCGCCAGCTACGACCTGCAGCCACGCGCGGTGGCCACCGATTACCTGGCCGCTGCCACCGAGGTGTCGCTGCGCCAGCGCCGGCGAGCACTGGTGATGCTGGTCAGCAACGTGCGCGATGAAGACATCGAAGACCTGCTGGCGGCGGTGCGCCTGCTGCAACGGCGCCACCTGGTGTGCGTGGCCAGCCTGCGCGAGCGCGAGCTGGACGGCGTACTGGAGGGGGACGTGCAGACGCTGGAGGACGCCACCCAGGCCGGTGCCGCGGCGCTGTACCTGCAGCAGCGCGCGAAGGCGCACGAAGCGCTGCGCAGCGAGAAGGTGATGGTGCTGGACGTCACCGCCGACGCCCTGCCGGGCGCGCTGGTGGAGCGCTACCTGGCGGTGAAGCGCGAAGGGTTGCTGTAGCCCTGCGATTGACCGGCGCCGAGCATGGGCTCGGCTCTACAGACGGCCTGATTCCTGTAGCGCCGAGCCCATGCTCGGCTGTCGGCCAGCGGCCGGCACTACCCTTGCAGCAAGCGACGCTGCAACCGCTCCACCGCACGCTGCAGCAGCGCCCGGTTGCGGGCCAGCTTCATCCACTGCGGCAGGCGCGAGAACATGGATCGATGATGGCCGCGGCCCTCGCGCAGCGTCGCGCCCGCGTATTCGTGCAGTGCCTGCAGATGTTCGGCGTTGTAGGCCCACAGCAGGCCCGCGCGGGTCGATTCGACCAGGCGCAGCGGCAGACCGAAATGCGGATCGGCAGGCTCGGCGTCACGCAGGGGACGCGTCAACACCGTGACCTCGGTGCTGCGACCGCACTGTGCGCATCGGGCGGGGAAGGATGCAGGCGCGGGGATGCCGGCGGGAATCGGCCGACACACATGCAGCCACTGATGCCCGCAGAATCCACAGGGCTGGCGGCCCAGAATGCGGACCGCACCCACCCAGTCGCCGCTGTCCAATGCAGCGCTGCAAGCTGTGCAGCGGAAACGCGCGGTCCATCGATAGGGTTCCCAGCGGGCGATCACCCAACCGGGGGCATCGCAGCGGTGGCAACGCACCGCGACGCGGTCCGCGAAGGCCTGCAGGCTGCGCCCGTCATCGAAATGCCGGCCCGGCGCGGGCGTGGCACGCCCATGCCGGCCAGGCCAACGCCGCACCGTCATCAGACGTAGATCCGCGTCGGCGCCTCGTCGACGATCGCGTGCGGCACGAACCGCGCACTGTCGCGGGTGATCGCGCTGTCGTCCTCGCGGATGCCGATGCCACAGGCGTGGTCACCCACCACCCAGCTGCCGATCAGCGGGTAGCCGCCTTCGAAGCGGGTCAGCGGATGGGCGCGCTGGATGATCGCCGGGCCGTCATAGGGACCGTCGCTGCGCTGGGTGCTGCCGTCGGCCAGGTGCATCTCGATGTTGGCACCTTCGCGCGAGAACAGCGGCTTGCGCACCCAGCCCGGGGCCAGCGTGCTGCCCTCATCGAAGTGCGCCTCCAGCAGGTTCGGATGGCCTACGTTGCGCTGCCACAGCAACGGCAGGATGCCCTTGTTGCTCAGCACTGCCTTCCACGCCGGTTCCAGCAACTGCACGCCCGAACCGGGCAGCGCGCGGCCGAACTCTTCGGCCATCAGGTCTTCCAGCGGGTACAGCTTGAACAGCGTGCCGATCACCGAATCATCCAGCGCGGTGAAGCGGCCGTCCTCGGACAGGCCGATGTCCTCGATCGCGATGGCCTGGCCATGCAGGCCGGCCTGCGACGCGCAGTCGCGCAGGTAATCGACAGTGCCACGGTCTTCTTCCGAGCTTCCCACCGCGCTGAAGTACAACGGCGGCGGCAGCTGCGTGGCCAGTTCGCCGAAGCGCTCGACCAGCGCCTCATGGATCGCATTGAACTGGTCGGCATGCTGCGGCAGGCGGCCGGCGTTGCGCTGGTCTTCCAGCCACTGCCACTGGAAGAAGCTGGCCTCGAACAGCGAGGTCGGCGTGTCGTAGTTCAGCTCGTACAGCTTGGCCGGGCCGGTGCCGTCGTAGGCCAGGTCCAGGCGGCCGTAAAGGTGCGGCTGGCGCTGGCGCCAGCTGTCGGCGATCCAGTCGCGGTAATGCGACGGAATCGCCAGCTGGTCCATCAACCGCTCGCTGCCGATGACATCACCGACCAGGTCCAGCGCCATCTGGTGCAGCTCGGCACTGGGGTCTTCGATGTCCTGTTCGATCTGGCGCAGGGTGAACGCGTAGTACGCGCTTTCATCCCAGTAGGGCTGGCCATCGATGGTATGGAAACGGAAACCCGCTTCCTCCGCGCGTGCCCGCCACTGGGCACGCTCGGCAATCCGGATGCGCTGCATGGGTCGATCAGCCGCCGTAGCTGCCGCTGGTGCTGCGGCGTGCGCTGGTGTTGCCGAAGCCACCACGGCTGGCAGTGACCGCACGGTTCGGTTCGCTGGTGACCGGTGCCAGACCGGCCTTGCCGGCGCCGATGCCGCTGGCGGTGTTCAGGCCACCGGTGCCGCCCGGTGCCGGGCGCGCCCAGCCAGCGTTCTTGTCCTGGTATGCCGGTGCCGACGCCGGCGCCTGCGGGGCGAGGCCGCCGCGGTTGCTCAGCATCTGCGACATGAAGAAGCCCATCATCATCGGGCCGATGAACGAGGTGCCGGCCGAGGTGTGCTGCTGCACGCACTGCTCCGGCTTGTAATCCTTCTCGCAGGCTTCCTTGCTGGCGTACTTCGGCGCCGCATCGGCGGCCTGCTTCTGCGCTTCGGCAAAGGCATTGCGGCACGACGACGGATCACCGGTGGCCTCGGTGCAGGCCTCGACCGAGGTGTACAGGCCTTCCTGCACCTTCACCTCCGGCTCCTTCTGGCAGGCGGTGAACAGCAGCGGCGCAGCGCTCATCAGCAGCAGCGCGGTGGTGCGGGAACGTTTCATGGCCTCATGCCCTGTATACGGATCAATGCCCAATGATGCCAAATCCTCACCAACAACCGGAATCGGCAAAGCGGGAAAGATGAACGGCCTTTCATTTTCGTCGGCATTGGGGTCAGAGCCCATCGCGCTGCGATGGGATCCGACCCCGGGCGGCACACCGCACTGGTAGGTGCCAACCTTGGTTGGCACACGCCCCGCGGCGCCGCGCTATGCCCGGCGCGCGCAGCCAAGTCTCCGGCGAGAAGCCCCCTTGTTGTTCAAGGGGGCGCGCCGCAGGCGCGGGGATAAGGGGAAATGCGCGGACCACCAAGCCGCTGCAAGCGGTGAAGGTGGTTGCAGCAGCAACCGAAAAAATTGGCCATGATCGGCTGACCCCCACGTCGTACGGCCCGCCCGTTCCGCCAGCCATGCCCGAATACCGTTCCCGCACCTCCACCGCCGGCCGCAACATGGCCGGCGCCCGCGCCCTGTGGCGTGCCACCGGCATGAAGGACGGCGACTTCCACAAGCCGATCATTGCCATCGCCAACTCCTTCACCCAGTTCGTGCCCGGCCACGTGCACCTGAAGGACCTCGGCCAGCTGGTCGCGCGCGAAATCGAACAGGTCGGTGGCGTCGCCAAGGAATTCAACACCATCGCCGTGGACGACGGCATCGCGATGGGCCACGACGGGATGCTGTATTCGCTGCCCAGCCGCGAGATCATCGCCGACGCCGTGGAGTACATGGTCAACGCGCACTGCGCCGACGCGCTGGTGTGCATCAGCAACTGCGACAAGATCACCCCCGGCATGCTGATGGCTGCGCTGCGCCTGGACATCCCGGTGGTGTTCGTCTCCGGCGGGCCGATGGAAGCGGGGAAGACAAAGCTGTCCGAGCACAAGCTGGACCTGGTCGACGCGATGGTGGTGGCCGCCGATGACAGCGCCTCCGACGAGAAGGTCGCGGCCTTTGAACGCAGCGCCTGCCCCACCTGCGGCTCCTGCTCGGGCATGTTCACCGCCAACTCGATGAACTGCCTGACCGAAGCGCTGGGCCTGTCGCTGCCCGGCAACGGCACTACGCTGGCCACCCATGCCGACCGCGAGGCGCTGTTCCGCCGCGCCGGCCGCCTGATCGTCGAGCTCTGCCATCGCTGGTACGGCGGCGAAGACCCGAGCGCGCTGCCGCGCGGGATCGCCACCCAGGCCGCGTTCGCCAACGCGATGACCCTGGACATCGCCATGGGCGGCTCCACCAACACCATCCTGCATCTGCTGGCCGCAGCGCAGGAAGCGGAGGTCGACTTCGACCTGACCCACATCGACGCGCTGTCGCGACGCGTCCCGCAGCTGTGCAAGGTGGCGCCGAACACACCGAAGTACCACATCGAGGACGTGCACCGCGCCGGCGGCGTGTTCGGCATCCTCGGTGAACTGGATCGCGCCGGCCTGCTCGATACCACAGTGCCGACCGTGCACAGCGCCAGCCTGGCCGAAGCGCTGGAACGCTGGGACGTGGCGCGCAGCGACAACGACACCCTGCATACCTTCTTCAAGGCCGGCCCGGCCGGCATCCCCACCCAGGAGGCCTTCAGCCAGGCCACGCGCTGGCCCGCGCTGGACCTGGACCGCGCCGAGGGCTGCATCCGCTCGCTGCAGCATGCGTATTCGCTGGAAGGTGGCCTGGCTGTGCTGCGCGGCAATCTGGCCGTCGATGGCTGCGTGGTGAAAACCGCCGGCGTGGACGAATCGATCCATGTGTTCGAAGGCCCCGCACGCGTCTACGAAAGCCAGGACGCCGCCGTCGCCGGCATCCTCGCCGACGAGGTGCAGCCGGGCGAGGTGGTGGTGATCCGCTACGAAGGGCCGAAGGGCGGCCCGGGCATGCAGGAGATGCTGTACCCGACCAGCTACCTGAAGTCGAAGGGACTGGGCAAGCAGTGCGCGCTGCTCACCGATGGCCGCTTCTCCGGTGGCACCTCGGGGTTGTCGATCGGCCACGTTTCGCCGGAAGCGGCCAGTGGCGGCGCGATCGGGCTTGTGGAAGACGGTGACCGCATCCGCATCGACATCCCGGCCCGCCGCATCGACCTGTTGCTGGATGAGGCCACGCTGGTCCAGCGCCGCAGCGAGGCCGATGCACGCGGCTGGAAACCGCGTGCGCCGCGCCCGCGCAAGGTCACCAGCGCGTTGAAGGCCTACGCTCTGCTCGCCACCAGCGCCGACAAGGGCGCCGTACGCAACACCGCCCTGCTCGGCGATTGATCCCTGCGCGGTAGTGCCGGCCGCTGGCCGGCATCTGCACGCCGCGTCCCACATCATTGAGGTTGCCGGCCAGCGGCCGGCACTACCCGTCGTGATCCGTTATGGTGGCCAGGAGGTCATCAACACGGAGGTTGAGAGGATGTTGCTTTTCTTTGCACTGGCCGCTGCCATGGGCACGTCAGCAGAACCACCCAAAGCACCCGACTGCAGCTACGACCGTGCAGCGATGCTGGCGATGGAACCGGATGCGTTCGATCAGGACCTGGAAGGTGGCTGGCGCACGCTGGCCGACCGTGGCTGCCACCGTGAAGCCGCTGATCTGCTCGCCGCCTATGCTGTGCTGCCCAAGGCTGCGGGCAACACCATGATTCTGTGGCATGAAAGCCAGATGCGTGCGGAGGCGGGCCAGTACCCGGAGGCGGTGGCGCTGATGCAGCGCACCTACAAGCCCACCGCCACCGACCCCGGTTACTGGAACGCCTACGTGGACGGCACGATCGCCTTCCTGCAGCGTGATCGTGCGGCGCTGGAGAAAGCGCGAGCAAGGTTGATTGCGATTCCTGCGCCGGAGCAGATTGCCAAGGCGCTGAAGGATGGGCGTTATCATTTCACGACCGCCGGCGGGCAGAAGGTGGATGTGCCGTGGCCGCCCAACCTGGACGTGCTCGATGGCTTCCTGCGCTGCTTTGATCGCGATTACCACAATGCGATGGGCAACCAGGCCTGCCGGAATCCGGAGGGCGATTGAGCGACAGAGGGCGTGGTCGGGTCAGAGCCCTTCCTTCGGAAGGGATCCGACCCCGTCTCAGCCGATCACGCGCTTGAACGGCGGCAGCGCGTCGATGATGCGCTTGCCGTAGCGGCGGGTCAGCAGCCGCGAATCGAGGATGATCACGCGGCCGGTGTCGGTGGAGGTGCGGATCAGGCGGCCGGCGAACTGGGTCAACGTGCGCAGCGCGTGCGGAATGGCGATCAGGTTGAACGCATTGAGCCCGCGGCCTTCGAACCATTCGCTGAGGGTGGCGGTCTGCGGATCGGTCGGCACCGCGAACGGCACCTGGGTGATCACCACCGTGGTGCAGGCTTCGCCGGGCAGGTCGAGGCCTTCGCCGAACGAGTTCAGGCCGAACAGTACCGAGCCTTCGCCGGCAGCGACGCGGCGCAGGTGCTCTTCGATCAGCCGGGTCTTGGACATCTCGCCCTGTACCAGCACCTGCTTGCGCCGCGCGGCCGGCATCAGCCCGGCCACCTTTTCCATCTTCCAGCGCGAGGTGAACAGCACCATCGAGCCCTTGGCCCAATCCAACTCGGTGTCGAGGTAGCGCGCCACTTCGCGGGGATGGCCTTCGCGGTCGTCGGGGGTGACCGGGAACCTGGGCACGATCAGCTCGGCCTGGTTGGGCAGGTCGAACGGCGACGACAGCGAGACCATCTCGGCCTCTTCCGGAATGCCGTTGTCGATCGCCAGCGACTGGAAATCGCCACCGCCGGTCAGCGTCGCCGAGGTCATCACCACCGAGTCCACCTCATCCCACAGCAGCTTGCGCAGCACGTGCGCGGCCGATACCGGCGAGCCGTGCAGCACCAGGTCGCCGTCGCGGGTGGCGGTGACCCAGCGCGCCATCGGCGGCGCGCCGTCCTTGTCCTCGCGGCGCCAGGCCTGCCACAGGTTGTACTGTTGCTCGATCATTTCCAGCGCCATGCCCAGGTTGCGCTGCAGGCGCTCGCGCGCGGCGTCGTCCGGCTTGCCCTTGGCCACCTGCGCGGTAGCGGCATGCGCCCAGTTGTAGAGGCTGCGGGTCTCGTCGGCCAGTGCCTCGATCGGCTCGCGCCAGGCCTCCGGCAAACGGCCGTTGGCCGCGCGCCACATCGGCTCCTCATCCGCTGGCGCCGGCATCCACACCCGCTCGATGTGATCGCGGAACGCGCGCAGCTGCTTGGCGACGTTGCTGGCGACCTCGATCGCTTCGGTCGGCAGCAGGTTGCCGAGGCGGTCCTTGTCAACCGCGCGGTAGGCACCGGCAATCAGGATCTGCAGGCGCCCGGTGCGCTTGGCCATTTCATCCAGCGCCAGGCTGGCCGCGCCCTGGTCGATCGCCACGTTGCCGATGTGATGGCCTTCGTCCAGCACCAGCAGCATGTCCGACGGCGGCGCGATCAACGGCTGGCCGTTGTCGCTGTCGCCGATCGACAGCGCCGACAGCAGCAGCGCGTGGTTGGTGACCACGATCTGCGCATCGCGCACGGTGTTGCGTGAACGCAGCACCGCGCACTGCGCCGAATACGCACAACGGCGCCCGGCGCAGCCCGAGGCCGGCGTGGTGATGCGGCTGCGCAGGCCGGGACTGATGGTCTCCGGCGCATTGTCGATATCGCCGTCCCAGCTGCCGCCGGTGAAGGCATCGGTCAGGCGCTTGGCGATGTCCATCTCGATCGGCGCCAGCGGCCGGTCGAACAGTGGTGCATCATCCTCGAACATGCCGCCCTGCGAGCCCTCGCCCTGTGCTTCGGCGGCGTTACGCGTGCACAGGTAGCGGGTACGGCCCTTGGCCAGCGCCACGGTTGCTTCCAGGCCGGTGGCCTTGAGGAAATTCGGGATATCGCGCTCGACCAGCTGCGACTGCAGCGCCACGGTGCCGGTGCTGATCACCAGCTTCTTCTTGCTGGCCAGCGCAATCGGTACGCCCGCAGTGAGGTAACCCAGGCTCTTGCCGACGCCGGTCGGCGCCTCGACCACGCCAACGCCGCCGCTCTTCGACAGCGCGCGTGACACCACGCCGATCATCTGGCTCTGCGAGCGGCGGGTGGAGAAGCCGGGAGTATTGGCCTGCAGCGTCGTGTACGCCTTGCGGATCGCGTCCTTCAAGGGGTCATCGAGCGTGCGCGGAGCGGCGACGGTTTCGGTCACGCCGGGAATTACCGTGGCTGGATCGGGCCGGTCATTGTCGCATGGCCGGCCATGTCCGCCGCCGCTGGCTACCTGAACGGGGCAGCGGCGACGCCCGGCGGCTGGATGAACACGCCGGACGCTGCTGGCGACGGCCCTGGGCCGTCACCGCGGTGTCACTGCACCGCGTTGCCGCGCAGCCGCAGCAGGCGCACCAGCGCCCACACCAGCAGCACCACGCCGATGGCCTCGACCATTGCCAGCGCGAAATGCAGCACGCCGAGGATGGCGCTCAGGCTCGACACGGCACTGAAATCACCACTGCGGACCATCCACATCGGCAGGATGCCCGCCGCCATCCCACCGAGGCTGGTCAACAGCAACAGCAGCAGGCCGACCAGGGCGCCGGTGCGGGTCGCATCGCGCGGCGCACCGACCACCCAGACCAGGCCGACGCACAGCGCGATCAGCACCGGCAGGCGCACACCGACCATGCTCAGCACGGTCACCATCAAGGTCGTGCCGTCCATCGATCAGTCCTCGCCGGCCAACACAGCCGGGCCCTGGCGCAGCGCCTGGTAGACCTCGTCGGTCTGCGGGCGTACGCCGTGCCACTGCAGGAAGCTCTCGGCGGCCTGTTCGACCAGCATGCCCAGGCCATCCACGGTGTTGCGGCAGTTCGCCGCGCGTGCCCATGCCAGGAAGGCGATCGCCGCCTCGCCGTAGTTCAGGTCGACGGCGGTGGTCATCGAGTTGACCAGCGACAGCGGCAGCTTGAACTCGACATCGCGGTCGCGGCCCGCCGAGGTGGCGTTGACGATCAGTTCAAAGTCGCCCAGGTCGCGCAGGTCCTCCCAGTAGCGGCTGATCGCGCGGCCCGGTTCGCCCATGGCATCGATCAGCTCGTCGGCACGTTCCGGCGTGCGGTTGACCACCACCAGTTCGGTGATGCCGGCATCGAGCAGCGCCGGGGCGACGCTGCGCGCCGAGCCACCGGCACCGATCATCAGCACGCGACGGCCGCGCAGGTCCAGGCCGTGGCGGTCGGTCAGGTCGCGCACCAGGCCGATGCCATCGGTGGTGTCGCCGTGCCAACGGTCGCCCTTGCGCAGCAGCGTGTTGACCGATCCGGCGCGGCGCGCCCTTGCGGTCAGCGTGGTGCACACCGAGAACGCGGTTTCCTTGTGCGGCAGGGTGACGTTCGCACCGACACCGCCCTCGGCAGCGAAGGCCTCCAGGCCGGCCAGGAACGCCTCCGGGGCCAGGTCGATCGCGCGATAGTCGATGGCGATGCCTTCCTGGCGACCGAACGACGCATGGATCTGCGGCGACTTCGAATGGGCGACGGGGTGTCCGAAGACGGCGTAACGGTCGGTCATGGAATCCTCAAGCTGGCTAGACTGATGCTCTGTTCGTGCATGGAACCGGATGATGCGCATCACCCCGCCCCTGCTGGTGCTTGCCGCCAGTCTACTCTCTGCCCCCGTGGCGATGGCGTTGAACGAGTACGGCATCGAAGGCATGGGCGTGGTCTCGACCCGCGCAGACGAGGGTCGCGCCACGATCAGCGCCGATGGCCAGCGCATCGTTTTCGCCCGCCGCGACGAAGCCGGCTGGGGCCTCTGGGAGGCACGCGTGGTCGACGGTCGTTGGCAGCAGGCACAGGCACTGCCGGTCGGCGTGGCCGGTGAAGCCCGTGATCCCTACTTCAGCCGTGATGGCCGCTGGCTGCTGTTCGCGGCCGGCCGCGAGGGCGCGCTGGCGCTGTACCGCGCTGCGCTGGCCACCGATGGCCGGCTGGGCCCAGCGCAGCCGCTGGGCGGTGACGGCGGGCGCCGGGAAGAGCGCGGACCGGCCCTGAGCGCGGATGGCAAGCAGCTGTTGTTTGCCCGCCAGCAGGGCCATGGCGCCGGCTGGGACCTGTTCGTAGCGACGCTGGATGCGCAGGGCCTGCGTGGCCCGGCCACCGCACTGAGCGCGCTGAACAGCGCCGACGACGAGACCGACGGCGACTGGCTGGGCCATGACGGCGCCGTGGTGTTCAGCCGCGGCCACGGCAGTACCGCGCAGGTCTGGAGCAGCGGCTGTGCGTGGAGCGGTGTGGCGCTGCAGCCGCTGGGACTATCGTTCAACCAGGCCGGCGGCTGGACCGGCACGCCGGTGATCGACAACGCCAGGCCCGGCGAGATGATGGTGGCCAGCAGCGCGGCAAAGGCGCCGCGCGCCGGTGGCGTGGACGTGTACCGGTTGGCGGTGCCGAAGGTGGCGGCGGTGGCCGGGTGCGTGCGGTAGATCCACGCCGCGCGTGGATGGCGCCCGCGAAGGGGTCAGAGCCCTTTCCTGCGGAAAGGGATCCGACCCCGGGCATTGCCCGTCAGCGCGACAGCACCTTGGCGCGCAACTGCTCGTACTCCATCTCGCTCAGCTGGCCGTTGTCCTTGCGCTGGTTCAACGCAGCCAGCTCGGCCTGCACGCTGTCCGGAAGGGCCTGCTCACGGGCCACGTGGCGGGCGGCGGAGAGCTGCTCCGGTGGGCGCTTGCCCGCGCGCCATGCGGCGATGAAGACACCGACGATGATGGCACCGAACACCAGGACACCGGTACCCCAGATCAGCCATTGCATCCATCCCAGTTCGGGTCCCATCGCGCAGTCCTCCGTCTATCGTGGCGCTATTGTCAGCGCTCGCGCAGCCATCGCGCCACCTGCGGCGCGAAATAGGTCAGCACGCCATCGGCACCGGCCCGCTTGAAGCCCAGCAGCGACTCCAGCACGCAGGCGCGCTCGTCCAGCCAGCCGTTGGCGAAGGCGGCCTTCATCATCGCGTACTCGCCACTGACCTGGTAGGCGAAGGTCGGCACGCCGAACGTCTCCTTCACCCGGCGCACCAGGTCCAGGTACGGCATGCCCGGCTTGACCATCACCATGTCGGCGCCCTCTTCCAGGTCCAGCGCGATCTCGCGCAGGGCCTCGTCGCCGTTGGCCGGGTCCATCTGGTAGGTCTTCTTGTCGGCCTTGCCGAGGCTGGCCGCGCTGCCCACCGCATCACGGAACGGGCCGTAGAACGCCGAGGCGTACTTGGCCGAGTAGGCCATGATGCGCACGTTGATGTGGTTGTCGGCATCCAGCGCACGGCGGATCGCGCCGATGCGGCCGTCCATCATGTCCGACGGCGAGACGATGTCCACACCGGCCTCGGCGTGCGACACCGACTGCTTGACCAGCGCTTCGACCGTGATGTCGTTCAGCACATAGCCCTTGTCGTCGATGATGCCGTCCTGGCCGTGGGTGGTGTACGGGTCCAGCGCCACGTCGGTCATCACGCCCAGTTCCGGGAAGCGCGACTTCAGCGCGCGGATCGCACGCTGCGCCAGGCCGTCCTCGGCCCACGCCGCCGACGCGTCCAGCGACTTCAGCGACGGGTGGATCACCGGGAACAGGTCGATCACCGGAATGCCAAGTTCCAGCGCTTCTTCGGCCACCTTCAGCAGCTCTTCGATCGACAGCCGCTCCACGCCCGGCATCGACGGCACTGCGGTGCGGCCCGCCAGTTCGTGCACGAACACCGGGTAGATCAGGTCGTCGGTGGTCAGCGTGTTCTCGCGCATCAGGCGGCGCGAAAACTCGTCGTGGCGCATGCGGCGCGGGCGGTAAAGCGGATGGGACATGGCAGGCTCCGAGGAGTGGCTATTGCAACAGGTAACCCTGCGGCAGCAGGGGTTCGGGCAAGGGGCGTTCGCCGAGCGCGTCGAGCTGGTCGATCTCGATCGTGCGCACCAGCGCGTCCAGCGGCAGGTCGTTCGGCTCCAGGCCGAACGGGTCTTCCATTTCTTCGCCCAGCTGGTCCAGGCCGAAGAAGGCATAGGCCAGCACCGCCGACAGCACCGGCGTGCCCCAGCCCAGCGAACTGGCCAGGCCGAACGGCAGCAGCACGCAGAACATCCATGCGCAGCGATGCAGCAGCAGGGTGTAGGCGAACGGCAGCGGCGTGGTGAGGATGCGCTCGCAGCCGGCCTGGATCGACGACATCGCGTGCAGGCGCTCCTCCAGCTGGGTGTAGAGAATCGGATCGAGCTCGCCGGCGCGCAGCGCCTGGGCCAGCTCGGCAGCGATCATCGACAGCAATGCATCCGGCACGTTCTCGCGCTGGCCCAGCTGCTCGCGTTGCGGCTTGTCCAGCCATGGCAAGGCGGCCAGGGCCACGATGCGTCCACGCAGGCGCGCGGCCAGCGCATGGGCGAACGCGGTGGTGAGGTACGCGATGCGGCGGCGGCGGCCGCTGTCATCGGCCAGCAGCAGGTGCACCTGGCGGGCCAGCGAACGTGATTCGTAGACCAGCTGGCCCCACAGCTTGCGGCCTTCCCACCAGCGGTCATAGCAGGCGCTGTTGCGGAAGCTGAGGAAGATCGACAGGACCAGGCCGAGCAGGGTGAACGGCGTGACCGACACGCGTTCGATGCCGGTCGGCGGGGCCAGTTCCACCACGGCCGCCACGGCAATGGACAGGATCAGGATGGCCAGCACCTTCGGCGCGATCGCTTTGACGATCGAGCCGCGCAGGATGTACAGCAGTTGCCAGCCGTGGGGACGGGGTCGGATGATCATCGGGCAGCCGCGCCAGGCGCGGAATCACAGGCACGCGGGGGGCTCGCGCAGCCGCTCATTGTACGCCCCTGCCCGGCCAGCAGCCGTGTACCTGCGACGCCCGGTCGCACCGGGTGCCGGGATTCAGATCACGCCGCCGCCCAGGCCCAGGCGCAGGATGCCGACCACCACCACGATGCCGTTCAGCACCAGCCCGGCCCAGGCCCGACCGCGCTTGGTCGGGTGGGTAAACAGGATGCCCAGCGCGGCGATCACCGCGCCGACGGCGGCGAACGGGATCAGGAACCAGTTGCCCCAGCCAAGCAGCGGAATCAGCGCCAGGATCATCCACAACAGCGCCAGTACGCCCCACAACAGACTGATCACGCCCATTCCGCTCTCCCGCAGTTGGTTCCTGTCTGTCCACCATAGTCGTTCACGCGGTCGCCGCCTACTGCCGTTGGCGGGGCTGTCACCCGACGCGTGCTAGCGTGCTGCCGTGGGTGCCCGGGCCCGGGTGTTGGCGCCGATTCAGAGTGGCCCACCGAAGATCGCAACCAGTCCTACAGGGGTCGTGCCATGAACATCCGTTGGGCCGCGCTGGCGGCCATCCTGCTGGTCGCCGCCGGTTGTGCCAGCACCTCCAAGGTCATGCTGGGGCGCGCCCGCGCGCCGATCGATCCGGCACTGGTGCAGATCTATTCCACGCCACCGGCCGGCTCGCAGGAAATCGCGCAGCTGGAATCGGCATCTGCCGTGGGCTTCGGCACGCAGGGCCAGACCGATGCCGCGGTGGCACGCCTGAAGCGTGAAGCGGCGTCACTGGGCGCCAATGGCGTGGTGCTGATGGGCGTGGGCAGCAGCGGCTCACCGGTGGGCATGTCGGTGGGCGCCGGCACCTTCGGCTCGCATGTGGGGGGTGGCGTCGGCATCGGTATTCCGACCACGCAGAAGCGCGCCGCCGGCGTGGCGATCTGGGTACCCAATCCGGAACCGCCGGCACGGTTGCCGACCCAGGTGATCACGCCGCAACCGCAGCGGTGACGCAGTAGATCCACGCCATGCGTGGATGGACATTGACGCACGGGGTCAGAGCCCTTTCCTGCGGAAAGGGATCCGACCCCGGCGCGGGCATCACTTGTACTTCGGCACGAACACTTTGTTCACCGCGTCGGCCAGCTGGTCCGGCGGCAGCAGGCCCTGGTCGAGCAGGAAGTTGTTGAACGCCAGGCGGTCGAACTTCGCGCCCAGTGCCAGCTCGGTCTGCATGCGCAGTTCGAGGATGCGGGTGTAGCCATAGAAGTAGCTGCCCGCCTGGCCCGGCATGCGCACCATGTAACGGTCCAGTTCCTGGGTGGCCATCGCCTTGGACAGGCCGACCTGCTCCATCAGCACACGTTCGCCGTTGGCGCGGTCGGTCAGGCCGAGATTGAGCATCGGGTCAAGCATTGCGCGTGCGGCCCGCAGCAGGCGGAACTGCAGGGCGATCATCTGCCCGTCCAGCGGCTCGTACGGCACCATCTCGGCCTCGGCATACAGCGCCCAGCCTTCAACGTTCACCGAATTGAACGCGAACATGGTGCGCGCCAGCGAGACACCACGCTCGACCATCGCGGTGAACTGCAGCTCGTGGCCGGGGCGGCCTTCATGCGCGCTCAGCGTCCACGCCGCCGCACCGAAGTTGAAATCGTCGTATTGTGCGCCCGGGCCCGCCGCCGGGTTGCCCAGCGGCAGCACGAAGGTGCCCTGCTGCCCGGTGTTGTTGACCAGCGGCGCCGGCAGGAAATGCGGGGCCGGGCTGGCCGCGCTCTCGGCGGCCGAACCCAGGCGCATCTGCATGGCGCGCTTGGGCACGTCGACGATGGCATGCTCGCGGATCAGCGGATCGATCGCATCGATCACCTTGCGGTAGTGGCCTTCCAGCTGGTCGTCGGCGATCTTGTCGGCCTTCAGCGCGCGGATCACCGCCACCGGGTCGCTCGGGTCGGCCACCTTCAGGCCCTTGTCCTTCACCACCAGCGGCGCCAGCTGCTGCATCGCCGAGCGGGTTTCCATGAACTCCAGCTGCGCGCGCTGCATCAGCAGCTTCGGGTCGATATCGATGCCGACCTGCTTGAGCTGGTAGGCGTACAGCGGCGCCGGCAGGCGCGCGTCGGTGCGTGCCTTCGGCAGCACGTCCTTGCGGGTCCAGGCGGCGTAGTCCTTCATCTGCCCGGCCAGGGCCTTCATCGCCTCATCGGCGCCGGCGATCTGGTACTTCTTCAGCAGCGACTCGATGCCGGTGATGTACGTCTCGACATTGTCCAGCGATTGCTGCACTTCGATCTTCGTCGGCTGCAGCAGGCTGCCGTCCTTCAAGCGCTCTTCGTAACGCTGGCGGGCCAGCGTGGTAAACGCGGTGCCACCCGGCTGCAGCCCGGCGTAGGCCTTGAGGCGGTCGATCGCCTTGGCCCGGCGCTCGGCCGGCACCTGGTCGGACAGCAGCAGGTTGAGGCCGCTGAAGATGGTCTGCGGCGCGTCACTCCATGGCAGCAGGTACTTCTCGTTGAGCTCGCTGCCTTCGATGTTCTGGTTGGCGGCGTGGATCATGATCTCCAGGTCCTGGCGGACGTTGGGATCCTGCTCGGTGGCCAGCTTGGCTTTCAGTTCATCGCGGGCCTTGGCCATCGCGGCGCGGTAGCGCTTGCCATTGTCCGCACCGAGGTCGGCCACCTTGTCGTCATAGCCGGGCACGCCGAAGAAGCCGGTTTCTTCCGGCTGGAACGGGCCCTGCGCATCAAGCAGGATCTGCGCCAGTGCGTTGCTGCGGGCCACCCAGGCCGGGCTGGCCGGAGTAGCGGCCTTGGCGGCGGGTGCCGCCAGCGCCGGCGGTGCGGACATCAGCGGGGCGGCAGTCAGGGCCAGGGCAACGGCCAACGCGATCGGCTTCATGGTGCACTCCAGGACAGGGTTGCCCGCACCCTACGCGCTCAGCGCTGTGGCGACAATCGGCCGGAGGTCACAACGCCCCGGCCAGCGGGCATTCGCCGCGTTCGCGGCAGGCCTGCAGCTCGCATTCCTGCGCGGCCTCGTCATCATCCAGCGCGGTCAGGTCGAACGTCTGCTTGTTCTCGCCCAGCACATACATCACCGGATAGTCCCAGACGTCGTCGCTGCGGGTGCCCTTCACGAACAGCCGGCCGTGCGCGCGCGGGCCTTCCAGGGCCACGGTCAGGCCGACGTCGCGCTGGCCGTTGATCGCGGTCTGCATGCTGCCCAGCGGCATCGACTCGGCACGCAGCGGCTCGCCGAAGGCTTCCACCAGTTCGATGCTGCATCCAGCGCGGCGCATCGCCTCGCGCATCGGCGGGCTCTCGCGTGCGGCCTCGCTCCAGCGCAGCACGCTCCAGGCCACCACGCCACCGGCACCGGCCAACACCAGCAGCACGGCCAGCGGCATCGCCCAGCGCCAGTGACGGGACCACCAGCCGGCAGGCTTCGGGCCATGGGTGGGAATCGGCGGCGGCAGTGTCATCGGCGGGCTCCTTCCCGTTTGTGCATCAGGGCTTCAGGCAGCGTCCCAGGAAGGCTTCGGCCACACGGTAGCGATGCAGGGCATCGGCGCCGGACAGGCCATGCTTGGCACCCGGATAGGTCATCAGCTCGAACGGCTGGCCGCGCTTCTGCAGCGCGCTCATCAGGCTGGTCGAGTTGGTGAACAGCACGTTGTCATCGGCCATGCCGTGGATCAGCAGCAACGGCGAACGCAGGCCTTCGATATGGGTCAGCACGCGCGCTTCGCGGTACCCCGCTTCGTTGCGCGCCGGCAGGTCCATGTAGCGTTCGGTGTAGTGGCTGTCATACAGGCCCCAATCGGTGACCGGTGCGCCGGCCACGCCACAGGCGTACTGGTTCGATGCCTTGGCCAGCAGCATCAGAGTCATGTAACCGCCGTTGGACCAGCCCTGCACGCCGATGCGCGCCGGGTCCGCCCACGGCTGCTGCTTCAGCCAGGCCACGCCGCGCAGCTGGTCGGTCACTTCCACCGTGCCCTGCTTCCCGTACAGCGCACCACCGAAGTCGCGGCCACGGCGCGGAGTACCGCGGTTGTCCAGCGAGAACACCACGTAGCCCTGTTGGGCCAGGTACTGGTTGAACAGATGGTCGCCGCGGCCGGGCCAGCTGTCGGTGACGGTCTGGCTGGCCGGGCCGCCGTAGACGTACACCGCCACCGGGTAGCGCTTGGACGGATCGAAGCCGGCCGGCTTGATCAGGCTGTAGTTCAACGGGGTCTTGCCGTCGGCAGCCATCAACGTGCCGAACTCGACCGGGCGCTGCGCATCGCGGTAGCGCGCATACGGGTGCTTGGGATCGGTCAGGTCGTTCTCGACCAGCGTGGCGATCTTCTCGCCGTTGGCGCGGAACAGTTCGATCTGCGGCGGCGTGGTGCTGTTGGACCAGCTGTCCACGTAGACGCTGGCATTGCGGGCGAAGCTGGCGCTGTGCATGCCCGGCGCCTTCGACAGGCGCTGCGGCTCACCGCCCTGCAGCGACACCGCATAGATCTGGCTTTCGCGCGAGGTCTCGATGCCAGCACGGAAGTAGGCCTTGCCGGCCTTCTCATCGACCGCCAGCAGTTCGTCCACCGGCCAGTTGCCATGGGTCAGCGCAGTGGCCTTGCCCTTGTCATCGATGCGGTACAGGTGCTGGAAGCCGGTGCGCTCGGACGACCACAGCACGCTGCCATCTTCAAGGAAGCGCAGGCTGTTGTGCAGCGGCACCCAGGTCGGGCTGGTCTCGTGGGCGAGCACGCGCTGGCGGTTGGAGTCGAGCGCCACTTCGACCAGGTCCAGCTGCTTCTGGTCACGCGACTGGCGCTGGAAACTCAGGTGCTGCGCATCGCGCCAATCGACGCGGGCCAGGTAGATGTCCTGTTCCTTGCCCAGGTCGATCCAGCGCGGCTGCGCATCGGCGGCCGGTGCGATCACGCCCAGCTGCACGCGCACGTTGGCGTCGCCGGCGGCCGGGTAACGCTGTTCGATCACGTCGGTGCGGTCGGCATAGACCTCGTAGCGCTTCTGCACCGGCACCGGCGCCTCGTCGATGCGGGCGAAGGCGATGGCCGAATCATCCGGCGCCCACCAGTAACCGGTGTGGCGATCCATTTCCTCATCGGCGACGAACTCGGCCACGCCGTTGCCGATGGTGGTGCTGCCGTCGCGGGTCAGCTGCAGCTGCTTGCCACTGGCCAGGTCGATCACCCACAGGTTGCGGCCGCGGATGAAGCTGACGAAGCCGCCCTGGGGCGACAGCTTGGCGTCGGTGGCGAAGCCTTCACCGTGGGTCAGCTGGCGCACGGCCGCCTGGCCATGCTGCTTGAGGTCGTACAGGTAGAGTTCGCCGCCCAACGGGAACAGCAGGCGCTGCGCGTCCGGCGACCACTGGTAATCGACGATGCCGGTCATCGCGGCGATGCGCTGGCGCTCGCGTCGGGCCTTTTCCTCATCGCTGAGGGTCTCGGTGCCGGGCAGCACGACCTTGGAATCAACCAGCAGGCGGGTCTGGCCGCTGCCGATGTCGTAGGTCCACAGGTCCAGCTGGTTGCGGTCGCTGTCCTTGCCGCGCAGGAAGCTGACCTGCGAACCGTCCGGCGCCACCTTGGGCTTCATCAGGGTCGGGCCGGACAACGGCAGGGGGCCGGTGATGGCTTCCAGGGTCAGCTTTTCGGCGTGGGCGGCGGTACTGGTGGCGAGCATGAGGGCAAGCGAAGCGAACAGGTGGCGCATGAAGGATCCCGGCAAACGGCAGGTCCGCCTCCACGCGGGGCGCGGGACGGTCGTGCCCCCATCCTAACCAAGCCCGTGCGGGAAGGCAGCATGACCTTCTGCCCATAAGCAGTGCGGACGAGTGCCGACCAACGGTCGGCACCCACCTTCAGATGCCGGGGTCAGCGCTGGCCGAACAGATGCTTGCGCTCTTCGTCGCTGAGCGGCTTGCCGGCGTTCGGGTTCACCTGCTGGCGCAGCGCATAGGCGCGCTGGGTGGCCGGGCGCGCGGCGATGGTCTCGTGCCAGCGCTTGAGGTTCGGGAACGCGGCGAAGTCCACCGGCAGCTTGTCGTAGGCGCCGATCCACGGGTAGCTGGCCATGTCGGCGATGGTGTACGCGTCGCCGGCCAGGAAGGCGTGCTGGGCCAGGCGCTTGTCCATCACCCCGTGCAGGCGGCGCACCTCGTTGTCATAGCGCTCGATCGCATACGGGATCTTTTCCGGGGCATACACATTGAAATGCCCCATCTGGCCACTCATCGGACCCAGGCCCGCCATCTGCCAGAACAGCCACTCCAGGGTGGTGATGCGGCCGCGCGGGTCGCTGGGCAGGAAGCGGCCGGTCTTCTCGGCCAGGTACAGCAGGATCGCGCCGGACTCGAACACGCTCTGCGGGGCGCCGCCATCGACCGGGGCGTGGTCGACGATGGCCGGCATCTTGTTGTTGGGCGAAATGGCCAGGAACTCTGGCTTGAACTGGTCACCCGAGCCGATGTTGACCGGGTGGATGCGGTACTCCAGGCCGGCTTCCTCCAGCAGCAGGGTCACTTTATGGCCGTTCGGGGTGGGCCAGTAATACAGGTCGATCATGGCGTCGGCTCGGGGTGCGGAAAGGAACCTGAAGTCTAGTGCGTGAGTTGGGTTGGCACCGTCATGGCGGGCCGGTAACCTCGCCTCTCCCCCGAAACGCAGCATCCCCCGCATGAGTGCAAACCGCCCGCCGCTCTCTCCGTTGTCCACGCTGATCTTCGCCTCGCGCTGGCTGCAGCTGCCGCTGTACCTGGGCCTGATCGTGGCGCAGTGCGTCTACGTGTTCCTGTTCGGCAAGGAACTGTGGCACCTGATCTCGCATTCGGTGTCGATGGGCGAGCAGCAGATCATGCTGATCGTGCTGGGCCTGATCGACGTGGTGATGATCTCCAACCTGCTGGTGATGGTGATCGTCGGCGGCTATGAGACCTTCGTCTCGCGCCTGCGCCTGGAAGGCCACCCGGACCAGCCGGAATGGCTGAGCCACGTCAATGCCAGCGTGCTGAAGGTGAAGCTGGCGATGGCGATCATCGGCATCTCCTCGATCCACCTGCTGAAGACCTTCATCGCCAGTGGCGCACTGAATGGCATCCCGCTGTGCACGCCGGAGCAGATGAGCGTGGCCGCCGCCAACATCGGTGTCGCCCGCTGCTCGATGCTGACTCAGGAAGGCGTGCTGTGGCAGACCATCATCCACTGCGTGTTCATCCTGTCGGCGATCGGCATCGCCTGGACCGACAAGCTGATGTCCAACGGCCACAGCAAGTCGCACGACAAGGCGCACGACCACTGAGGTCGGCGCCGGCAACGGCACGGCCGCCGTTGCCCATCCCGGCCACTGCTCTTGTACGCGGCGGCGGCCGGGATGCTAGATTGCACCCTCGCCGTTGCCGGCGGTGGCGTCGGGAAACGTCACCCTGCCGCGCCCGGACCGCAGGTCCCGGCCATGCATATCAATGATTTACGTCACGTCGTCTTCTAGAGGGGAGCAGGATGTCGCACGTCTCAACGATCACCGCCGCGCGCCGGTGGCTGCCGGTTGCCCTGGCACTGGCACTGGCTGCCTGCTCGGGCAAGGAGGAAACCGCCGCACCGGCCCCGGCCGCCGCACCCACCGCCGCTGCACCGGCCGCACCGGTGGTCGCCGCCAAGGTGCAGTCGATGGGCACCGAGCAGCTGCGTGAGTCGGCCAGCCAGGCCCTGCGCGAGAACCGCATGTACGCGCCGGCTGGCGACAACGCCATCGAGTACTACCTCGCCCTGCGCGACAAGACGCCGGACGACGCCTCGGTGAAGAGCGCGCTGACCGACCTGCTGCCCTACACCCTGATCGCCGCCGAACAGCACCTGGGCCGCGAGGACTACACCGAAGCGCAGCGCCTGGTGGCGCTGATCGAGAAGGTGGATGCGTCCGCGCCGGCCCTGCCACGCCTGAAGGACGGCCTGGCCAAGGGCGTGCAGAACGCGGCCAAGCGCACCGAGGCCGAAGCCGAGAAGGCGAAGAAGGACGCCGAGGACCGCAGCAAGCAGCAGACCGAACAGCAGCGCCTGGCCGAGCAGCGTGCCAGGGAAGCCGACGCGGCCAAGCAGATCGCTGCCCAGCAGGACGCCGCCCGCCGCGACAATGAGCGCCAGGAAGCCGAGCGCCAAGCTGCGGCCCGCCGCGAAGCCGAGCAGAAGCAGCAGCAGGCTGCCGCCCAGCAGGCCAGCGCCGCACGCCAGGCTGCAGCTCCGGCGGCCGCTGCGGCGCCGAACCTGCGCCCGGTCAGCACCCCGGCGCCGCGCTATCCGTCCGAGGCGCTGCGCGCAGGCACCTCCGGCGAAGTGCTGGTGGAAATCACCGTCGGCACCGACGGTTCGGTGACCAACGCCCGTGTGCTGCGCGCAACGCCATCGCGCGTCTTCGATCGCGAGGCCATGAACGCGGTCAAGCGTTGGCGCTTCGAGCCGGTCAGCGCACCGGTCACCACCCGCCGCACCCTGGTGTTCGCCCCGGGCGGCAGCTGACCACGAAAAGGGGACGGATGGGATTAAGTCGTTTCCGACCCGCAATGACGACACGGCCCGGCATGTCCGGGCCGTGTTCGTTTCAGGCGAGGCTGTCGATCAGGCGCTGCAGTGCCGGATCGCGCGCGTCCAGCACCTGGAACAGGCCCAGCGCATGCAGGCCCGGCAGCAGCGCACGCAGGTCGGCTTCGGCGGTGGCGCGGGTGGCGTCATCGCCGGCGGAGTCCTGCCAGTCACGGACGCTGGCGAGGAAGGCGCCGACGCTGCCCTTGCGCACGGTGAGGCCGTTCACCTGCACCTCGTTCTGATGGTCGGGAAGGATGTCCTGCGGCTGCATGGGTGATGCTCCTGTGGGATCGGGAGCCCAGTGTGCCACCCAGCCATTGGCACTTCTGCCGTATAACTGCCAATGGATATGGCAGATCAGACACCGACCGGCTTGATTGATCCGGCATTGGCGGACGCCGACGACGGCCCCATCGTGCTGGCCGGCCAGCTGCGCGTGCCCGGAAGGCGGCGCACCGCGCGCCACCAGCACGTGCGCGGCCAGTTGCTGGGTGCCCACCACGGCCTGCTGCGGATCGAGGCCGGCGACCTGCACTGGCTGCTGCCGGCGGGGCATGTTGCCTGGATACCGCCCTTGCTGCCCCACGCCCTGGTAGGGGCAGACGCATTCGATGGCTGGAGCCTGTACGTCCGCGCCGATGCCGGCCTGGATCTGCCGCCGCTGCCCCGCATTTTCCAACCCGATGTGCTGTTGCAGGCGGCGGTGACGCGGGCACTGCGCTGGCCGCATCAGGCACTGGACGCTGCGCAGGCACGCTTGGCCGGCGTCATCGCCGACGAGATCCGTGCCAGCACTCCCTTGCCACTTGCCCTGCCACAACCGCAGGATCGACGGTTGCGGCGGATCGCGGCGGCGCTGGCACGGTCGCCGGACGACCTTCGCAGCGTCGAAGCGTGGGCAGCCACCAGCGGACTGTCCAGCCGCAGCCTCGCCCGCCATTGGCAGGCCGAAACAGGCATGACCCTGGGCCAGTGGCGGCAGCGCCTGCGCGTGCTGCTGTCGCTGCCACGCCTGCTGGCGGGCGAGCCGGTGATCAGCGTTGCGCTGTCGATGGGATACGACACCCCAAGCGCGTTCATCACCGTGTTCAAGCGCGAGATGGGGGTGACGCCTGCGCAGTACGCAAAAGGGGACGGAGGGAATTAAGTCGCTTTTGACTCTTCCGACACGGCATCGCGGCGTTGCCTGATGTCCGGCTTCGCGGCCGCAATGACAGGCTGAAACCCCGTCCAGTCTCCAGATCCGATGCCCCGACAAGCGCGCCTGATGCTGGCAGGCCAGGCCTATCACGTGATCCAGCGCGGTGTGAACAAGGGCGCGATCTTCGTCGACGACATCGACCGCCAACTGGTCCTGCATCTGTTGCACAGCGCATTCCTCAAGCACCACGTCGCGCTGCATGCCTATGTCCTGATGGGAAACCACGTTCACCTGTTGGCCACGCCCTCCACACAGCCGGGTCTGGCTGGTGCAATGCGCATGCAGGGCAACAACTACGTACAGGCCTTCAACCAGCGGCACGGGCGCAGTGGACCTCTGTGGCAGGGCCGCTTCCATTCCTCAATGATCGACAGCGATGCGTATCTTCTCAGCGTATACCGCTATATCGAACGCAATCCCGTTCGTGCAGGAATTGCTGTCAGTGCTGAAGATCACCCGTGGTCCAGCGTGCATGGCAACCTTCAACGACGCGATGATCCGATGTTGACGCAACATCCCGCGTTCGAGGCGCTGGCAGCGACCGCTCTGGGAAGGGCGACGTTGTATGCCGAATTCCTGCGCGATGTGAATGCGTCCGCCGACGTACCCGCGATCCGCAACCACAGCGCCAGACAACGCCCGATGGGGAACGATGCGTTCCTGCGGATGGTGGAGCAGACGCTGGGGTGCCCGGTGGAGATGCGCGGACGAGGACGTCCGCGCTAGGAGGGGACGGGAGAGGCAGAAACGACTTAATCCCCTCCGTCCCCTTTTTGGTCAGCCAGAGATCGCCAGGCGCTCGTTGTGGTAGCGGCGCACGGCGGCGAACCACAGCACGGCGGCGAGGCCGAGGCTGGCACCGAGGTAGATCGCCCAGACCGCCGGGGTGATGATCTCGTGGCGGATCACCTTCAGCAGCATCTGGTTCTGCGACAGGAACGGCACGGCGTACTGCCACAGCTCGCTCTTCAGTGGATAGGCTACCAGTGCATAGCCAGGCAGCATCGGCAGCAGCATCAGCCAGGTCATGTGGCTTTGCGCTTCCTTCATGCTCTTGGCTGCGGCCGACAGGAAGGTCAGCAGCGAGGTGCCGATCAGCAGCATCGGCAACATCACCAGCAGCATCTGCAGCATCGAGCCGACGTTCATGTTGAACTGGCGGCCAATGTTGCCGGGTGCGATCTGCGCGCTCACCTTGAACGCGACCAGGGTCAGCAGCAGCGACACGAAACCGACCACGCAGGCGGCGGCGATCTTGCCGCTGACGATCGCGCTGCGCGAGCCCGGCGTGGCCAGCAGCGGCTCCAGCGACTGCCGCTCGCGCTCGCCGGCGGTGGCGTCCATCACCAGGTAGGCGCCACCGATGAACGAGGTCAGCGTCAGCAGTACCGGCAGCAGCATCGACAGGATAATGCCGCGCTTGGCCTCGGCACTGGCCAGGTCCTGGCGTGCCACGTCCAGCGGGCGGGCCACCTGTGCATCGATGCCGCGCGCCATCAGGCGCAGTGCACCGACCTGGCCGTTGTAGGTGGCCAGCGCCGCCTCCAGGCGCGCACTGGGTACTTCAGCCGCGCGCCGCGTGCTGTCCTTGATCACCTCCACCAGCGCCGGCTTGCCCTCGGCCCAGTCCTTGCCGAAATCATCGCTGATGCGCAGCGCCACATCGATGTCCTGGGTGCGGATGGCCTCGGCCAGGTCCTTCGGTGCCGGTGCGGCATTGAGGCCCTGTGCGGCGAGGAAGCGCACCAGGTTCGGCGCGTTCCCGGCGCCGATGGTCGGGATCTGCAACGGCTCTTCGATCTGGGTGCGTACCCGGCTCTCGGCCAGCTTGCCCATGCCCAGCAGCAGCACCGGGTACAGCAGCGGCCCGAACAGCAGGGTCAGCAGCAGCGTGCGGCGGTCACGCGACAGGTCGCGCAGTTCCTTGCGCATCACCGTCATCAGGGTCGACATCATGCTCATGCGTGCAGGCCCTCTTCGCTGCCGATCAGTTTCACGAACGCGTCCTCAAGATTGGCTTCGCCGGCCTGCGCACGCAGCTCGTCGGCGCTGCCGGCAGCCATCACCGTGCCCTTGGCGATGATCACGATGTGGTCACACAACGCGCCCACCTCCTGCATGATGTGGCTGGACAGGATCACGCAGCGCCCCTCTTCGCGCAGGCCCAGCAGGAAGCGGCGCAGCGCGCGCGTGGTCATCACATCCAGGCCGTTGGTCGGTTCGTCGAGGATGACGTTGCGCGGGTCGTGCACCAGCGCGCGGGCAATCGCGGTCTTGGTGCGCTGGCCCTGCGAGAAACCATCGGTCTGCCGGTCGAGGATGTCCCCCATGTCCAGCGCGTGCGACAGCACCTCGATGCGTTCGCGGATGCGCTCGGCAGACAGGCCATGCAGTTCGCCGAAGTAGGCGATGTTCTCGCGCGCGGTCAGGCGCTTGTAGACGCCACGCGCATCGGGCAGCACGCCGAGGTGGCGACGTACCTCCACCGGATTGCGCGCCGCATCGATGCCGTCGACAGTGATGCTGCCCTGGTCGGGCGTCATCAGTGTGTACAGCATGCGCATGGTGGTGGTCTTGCCGGCACCATTGGGGCCGAGCAGGCCGGTGATCTGCCCATCCCCGGCGCGGAAGCCGACGTTGGCGACCGCCTGGATGCGGCCCGTGCGGGTATCGAAGGCCTTGTGCAGGTTGTCGGCGACGATCATGGTTCCCATCCGTTGAACGAGGTGAACGCCGGCACGTAGCTCAGCGTATCCAGGCAGCCGGCATCCAGCGCCTTGGCATCGGTCTTGTCGATGAACTGGCCGAGCAGCCGCGGCATGCAGCCGGCGGTCAACGTGCCATGGCCCTGGCCACGGGCGACCAGCGCACGGCCGTTGGGCAGGCCCTTGAGCACCTGTGCGGCGTAACGCGGCGGCGTCACCGGGTCCAGCTCACCAGACAGCAGCAGTGCCGGCACGTCGCTGCGCAGCGGCACGGCATCGGTTGCCGGCGCCGGACGGTGCGGCCACACCGGGCAGGCCGCGAAGAACGCACTGGCCACTTCGTTGCCGAACAGCCGCTCGGGATCCTCGGCCGGCGCGTGGTAGCGCGGCGCATCCTCGCTGCAGATCACCGACCACTGCATGCCGCGGTTGATCTGGAAATCCATGCTGCGGTTCGCGCCGCGCGCCAGCGATGCCAACGGGGCATAGCGCCCGTGTGCGGCTTCATCCAGCACCAGTGGCAGCAGCGAGGAATACTGCGGCACGTAGGAGAAGGCGAAGGCAAGGCCGACCACGCTGTCCGGGGTCAGGACATCCTGCCGGGGTGCGTTGGTACCCGGGTCGCGATACTCGACCGAGACCGGTGCACGGCGCAGGGTGTCGACCACGCTGCGCAGCTGCGCGCGGGTATCGGTCGGGAAACGCTTGCTGCACGCAGCATCCTTGCGGCACTGCGCCGACTGCAGGGCGATCGCATCCTCGAAGGTGGTCGCGAAGTCGCCACCGACCACCAGCTCGTTCGGTACCACGCCATCGATGACGATGCTGCGGGTGTGCTGCCGATAGGCCCCGGCATAGCGCTGGGCCACGCGGGTACCGTAGGAGCCGCCAACCAGGTTGAGCTGGTCCACACCGAGCGCCGCACGCACCGCATCCAGATCGGCGATCGCCTCGGTGGTGGTGTAGAAGCGCGCATCGGCACGCCCCTGCAGCGATGCGGCGCAGCGCTGGGCGTAATCGCGCAGCGATGCCTCGGAAGGCGCGGCATCCTCGTCCACCTGCAGCGGCTTGCCGTCCGCGCCCAGGCAGCTGAGCGGGTTGGAGCCGCCGGTGCCGCGCTGGTCGATCAGGAACACGTCGCGCTGCTTGCGCACCTGGCGCAGTGCAGTATCGACGATGACCGCCACCTCGCTGGCCGCTTGGCCAGGGCCGCCGGCCAGGAAGAACACCGGGTCGGGCTGGCTGGCGCCGCTGCTGCCCGATTCCAGCCAGGCGACACGCAGGCCGATCCAGCGACCGTCAGGCTGGGCCCGGTCCTCCGGCACCTGCAGGGTGGCGCACTGCGCCTCCACGTTGGCGCTGGCACCTTCGGTGGACAGTGTGCAGGGCTGGAAGTCGATCGTGCCGAAGCGGCGGCTGGGTGCATCGCTGGCGCTTCCGGCGTCGGCCGGCGGCGGCTGGCTGCACCCGGCAAGCATCAGGCTGGCCAGCATCCCGGCCAGCGCGAGGTGGTGTCTTTGCATCGTGCTCGTTTCCCCTGGAGGACGTTCCTGTCGACCACGACGGGCTGCCGCGGAAGATGTGACCCAACTTACACGGGCAGCGCGCCGACGGCGATGGGCAATGACGAATCCGCAGCCAACGGCGCGCAGACCAGGCGGTCCCGCCTCTCGGCCTTGGCCGGCACAGGGCGGCATCGGCGGCGGCCCGCAGCGCCCCGTGGGCCAGTGCACCGGCCCGGCGGCGATGCGGGGTCTGAAAACGGCGAGCACGGCCGCCGGCGCACGCGCAGAATCCGCCGCAGACCCAGGAGACGCTCATGCACACGTGGTACCTCAGTGGCATCGACCATCGCCCCTTCCTGCACCTGTTCGAGATGAGTGACAGCGCGCTCGCCGCGCTCGGCATCCAGCGTCGCTGGGCCGGCGCCAACGGCGGCCATCCCTGCCGGATCAGCCTGAGCGATCCCGCGCCTGGCAGCGAGCTGCTCCTGCTGTCCCACGTCCACCTGCCGCTGCATTCACCGTATCGCGCCGCCGGCCCGATCTTCGTGCAGCGCGGCGTGACCCGTTGCGTCCTGCCGCCAGGCGAGGTGCCCCCGTATGTGCAGCGCCGGATGATATCGATGCGTGCCTATGACCACGCCGCGCTGATGTGCGGTGCCCAGGTCTGTGCGGGCACCGAGGTGGCCGACCACCTGGATGCACTGTTTGCCGACCCGTCGGTGGCGTTCGTCCAGCTGCACAACGCGGCGCATGGCTGTTTCTCGTGCCAGGCAGATCGGGTGGGTACCGTGACTGCGTAGCGTGATCCCCATGACGTGATCGATGCCACGCCGGTCACGTGACGTCCAGCGCATCCGTTCAGCCCTGCGTGAAGCCTGCGGGAAGGGCTTCACATGCGCAGTCACGGATCGACACTGCGATGGTTCCGTCGCCTGCATCGCGACTCGATACTCGCCGTGGTGCCGCCGGAAGTCCACTGCGCAGCGCAGCGCCTGCGGTCACCGTTCCCTTTCGACGACCACAAGGATGCGCCATGTCATTCCGATCCACACCGCTGCTGCTGGCTACCTCGTTCGTGGCTGCGGGCCTGTCCCTGGCCGGCAACGCGTTCGCCCACGGCACCATGACCACGCCGGTCAGCCGCGTCTACGCCTGTTTCCAGGGCAACCCCGAGAACCCGACCAACCCGGCCTGTGCCGCCGCCAAGGCCATCGGCGGTTCGCAGGCGTTCTACGACTGGAACGGCATCAACCAGGCCAATGCCAACGGCAACCACCAGGCCGTGGTGCCCGACGGCAAGCTGTGCAGCGGCAACAACCCGACCTTCCGCGGCCTGGACGTGAACCGCAGTGACTGGCAGACCACGCCGATCCAGCCCGATGCCAATGGCAGGTTCACCTTCGTGTTCAAGGCGACCGCGCCGCACGCCACCCGTGACTGGCGCTTCTTCGTCACCCGCGAAGGCTGGCAGCCGGGCAGCCCGCTGCGCTGGGCCGACCTGCAGGAGTTCTGCACCCTGGGCAATACACCGCTGTCGGCCGATGGCACCTACAAGCTGCAATGCACGTTGCCGCAGCGCACCGGCCAGCATGTGATCTACAACACTTGGCAGCGCTCGGATTCGACCGAGGCGTTCTATACCTGCATGGATGTGCGTTTCCAGGGCGGCGGCGTAACGGCACCGGCAACGCAGTGGCAGGATGCCGGCCCGGTCACCGCGCGCGGCGAGCTGCCGGTCGGCACCACGTTGGCGCTGCGCGTGTTCAATGCCAACGGCAATGATGTCGAACGCGTGGAAGCCACGCTGGCCAGCGGCCAGACTGCCGCCGCACAGTGGCCGCTGGTGCTGGCACGCACGGTCAATGCCAGTGCGCAGCACGCACGCGTGGGCGTGCTCAGCAACGGCGTGATCACACCGGCGGCCTCGGCCACCGACAACCGTGTGTACCTGAAGGACGGCAACCGCTTCCAGCTCGACACCCGGGTGCCCGACGCGGGCACGCCGTCGCCGGGCGGTGATTTCGACCACGTGTACCCCGCAGGCATTGGCAGTTACGTCCCGGGCCAGACCGTGGTAAAGGGCCCCGACGGCAAGCTGTACGCCTGCCGCCCGTTCCCGGAAGGGGCGTGGTGCAACGTCAATGCCGAGGCATATCGCCCCGGTGTGGGCAGTGCATGGCGCGATGCTTGGGTGCCCTACTGACCCGTTGTAGAAGGCGGTGCGCATCGCGCCGCCTTCTGCCTGGGCCGCAGTGTTTTGAGCAGGGCGCTGCAGATCAGGCACGACAGCCATCAAATTCAAACTTGTCCGATGTTGACGGCGCGTCTGCATGTGAAGACTCCATGAGGTTTCCCACACCTCGCAAAGGAGTCTCTGCATGCACCTGTCCCACCGGGCAGTCCTCGCACTGTCCGTCGTTGCCGGCCTCGCCCTGTCTGGCAGCGCCTTCGCCCACGGCACCATGACCAAGCCGCTCAGCCGCGTGAAGCAGTGCCACGAGGGCAATCCGGAAAACCCGACCAACCCGGCCTGCGCCGCCGCCAAGGCCATTGGCGGCGCGCAGCCGTTCTACGACTGGAGCGCGATTGCGCACGGCAATGCCAATGGCAACCATCGTGAACTGGTGCGCGACGGCGAGCTGTGCAGTGCCAGCATTCCCAAGTACCGCGGGCTCGACCTGAACCGCACGGACTGGCCGACCACGCCGATCCGCGCCGACGCGCGTGGCCGCTACACCTTCGAATTCTATGCCCCGGCCCCGCATGCCACCCGCGAGTGGAAGTTCTATGTCACCCGTGAGGGCTGGCAGCCGGGCAGCCCGCTGCGCTGGGCCGACCTGCAGGAGTTCTGCACCCTGGGCAACGTGCCGGTGGATGGCAAGACCTACAAGCTGGATTGCCCGCTGCCCAAGCGCAGTGGCCAGCACATCATCTACAACACCTGGCAGCGTTCGGATTCGGGTGAAGCGTTCTACACCTGCATGGACGTGCGATTCGAAGGCGGCAATGGCGTGATTCCGCCGCCGCAGTGGCAGGATGCCGGCCCGGTCACCGCCCGCGGTGCGCTGGAGGCAGGCACCACGCTGACCCTGCGCGTGTTCAATGCCAACGGCAACGATCTGGAGCGCCCGGAAATCACCCTGGCTGCTGGCCAGACCGCTCCGGCACAGTGGCCGATGGCGCTGGCCCGCAAGGTCAACGGCAGTGCCCAGCACGCCCGCGTCGGCGTGATGAAGAACGGCGTGATCACGCCGGTGGCGTCCGCCACCGAGAACCGCGTCTACCTGAAGCCAGGCAACCGCTTTGAACTGGAAACCCAGATTCCGGGCCCGGTTGATCCGGTCGATCCGCCGGGTGGCGATTTCGACTTCGTGTATCCGGCCGGCCTCGGCAGCTACAAGCCTGGCGAGACCGTGGTGAAGGGCACCGACGGCAAGCTGTACGCCTGCCGTCCGTTCCCGGAAGGTGCGTGGTGCAACATCAACGCCGATGCCTATCGCCCGGGCACCGGCTTTGCCTGGCGTGATGCCTGGATCGCGTACTGAGGCCGGGCACCGGGGGCGGCGTGGTGCCGCCTCCGGTTTGCGGGGGGGTGCCGGCCAGCGGCCGGCACTACCGTTGCAGCAAGCGACGCTGCAACCGCTCCACCGCACGCTGCAGCAGCGCCCGGTTGCGGGCCAGCTTCATCCACTGCGGCAGGCGCGAG